>CAVXWS010000048.1:0-15324 GCA_963765415.1 uncultured Gammaproteobacteria bacterium | reverse complement strand
GCTCCCGAGCGCTGCCGACCGGGACCATCGGCGATCTGGCCGAGCGCCAGGACCTGTTCGGCGATCTGGGTCTCGAGCCCTTTCGCCCGCAACTGCCGGCGGTGATCGGTGGAGTCTTGCCGGGTGAGCCGGCCGAGGCGGCCGGACTGCGGGACGGAGATCGCATTGTTTCGGCCGACGGTCAGGCCATCGAGCACTGGTCCGACTGGGTCGACTATGTGCAGCAGCGCCCGGGGGTGCTGATCAGACTCGAGATCGAGCGCCAGGCCGAGCGTCTGCGACTCGACCTGATTCCGGCGCCCCGCCAACTCAACGGCAAGCAGATCGGTCGGATCGGCGCCGAAGCACAGCGCCCGGAACGTTTTTTCGAGCCTTATCAGGCGGTGTCCAGGATGGGGCCGCTTGAGGCCGTGCCGGAGGCAGTCGGCCGCACCTGGGAATATTCGCTGCTCACCCTCAAGGTCATGGGGAGAATCGTAACCGGCCAGGCCTCGATCAAGAATCTCAGCGGCCCGATCACTATTGCCGATGCCGCCGGGCGCACGGCCAGCGTCGGTTTTGTTCAGTTCGTCAAGTTTCTGGCCATCGTCAGTATCAGCCTGGGGGTCTTGAATCTGCTGCCGATCCCGGTGCTGGACGGCGGCCATCTGCTGTATTTCCTGATCGAGGCGGTGAAGGGCAGTCCGGTGTCGGAGGAGTTGATGCTGCACGGACAGCGAATCGGTCTGGCCATCCTGCTGAGCCTAATGGCCGTGGCCTTTTACGTCGATTTGTCGCGAATATTCTGACGGTCAGCCGCCCCGGTCGGCCGCTCGATTCAAGCGGCGACTCGCGGCCTATTGCTGCCCCGCTCAATCGCCTATACTAGATCGCTTTGCGGTGGTCCGCCGGGCCGAGCGAAGCGACTCGATTCCAGAATTAAGAAAAGCCTTGATATGAGGAAAACGTCCCTGCCCGCGGTCCACTCTCTGGCCGTTGCCCTTTTGCTTGTGCTGGCCGCTTCGGTCGCACAGGCCTTTCGGGTCTCCGACATTCGGGTCGACGGCCTGCAGCGGATCTCCGCCGGTACGGTCTTCAACTATCTGCCCATCAAACCCGGCGAGGACCTCAATCCCAGCGATACACCGAAGATCATCCGGGCCTTGTACAAGACCGGTTTCTTCAAGGACGTTCGCCTCGAGCGTGAGGGCGATGTGCTGGTGGTCGATGTGGTCGAGCGACCGGCGATCTCCGAGATCGAGATCTCGGGGAACAAGTCGATCGAGACCGAGGCCCTGAAACAGGGACTGAAGGACATCGGCCTGGAAGAGGGGCGGACCTTCAACCGCTCGGTACTGGATCGGATCGAACAGGAACTGCGACGGCAATACTTCAACCAGGGCAAGTACGGGGTCTCCGTCAAGTCGACGGTGACGCCTCTGGAGCGTAATCGGGTCGCGCTGAATATCGATATCGTCGAGGGCACGACCGCGCGGATCAAGCGGATCAACATCATCGGCAACGACAGCTTCGACGAGGACGATCTGGTGGACGAGTTCCAGCTCACCACCGGGCGCTGGTATTCCTTCTGGACCGACGACGATCAGTATTCGCGGCAAAAGCTCGCCGCCGATCTCGAGACTCTGCGCTCCCATTACCTGGATCGCGGCTATATCAATTTCAAGGTCGATTCGACCCAGGTCACTATCACGCCGGACAAGAAAAGCATCTACGTCACCATCAATATCGATGAGGGCAACGTCTACCAGATCAGCGACATCCGCCTGGCCGGTGATCTGGTCATCGAGCCGGAAGAGCTTTTTCCGCTGATCCATCTGCGCCGTGGTGAGTCCTTTTCGCGCCGGGCGGTCGTCGACAGTACCGAACGCGTCAATCAGAAGCTGGCGGATCTCGGTTACGCCTTCGCCAATGTCAACAGCATCCCGGAGATCGACGAACAGACCAATAAGGTCGGATTGACCTTCTTCGTCGATCCGGGGAAGCGAGTGTATGTCGGTCGAATCACGGTGAACGGAAACACCAAGACTCGGGATGCGGTCGTTCGAAGGGAATTCCGGCAGATGGAGTCGGCCTGGTTCTCGAGCGAAAAGCTCAAGCTCTCGCGCGAGCGGGTGCAACGTCTGGACTTCTTCGAGGACGTCAGCCTGGAGACGCCGGCAGTCCCCGGCTCCACGGACCAGGTCGATATCGACGTGACCGTGAAGGAAAAGCCCTCAGGCGCGTTTCTGGCGGGTATCGGCTTTTCTCAGTCGGACGGCTTTATTTTCAACTCGAGCGTGACGCAGGCCAACTTCCTTGGTACCGGAAAGCGGGTCACGGTCGCCTTCAACAACAGCAGTTCGGCGACGCGCTACCAGCTCTCCTACGTCAACCCCTATTACACCGTGGATGGCATCAGCCGCGGTTTCGATCTGAGTTATCAAGCCACGGACTTCGACGAGATCGACACCGCCGATTACCGCACCGATACCGGCATCGCCGGTATGACCTTCGGTATTCCGCTGAGCGAGTTCAACCGTTTCAACTTCGGCTTCCAGGTGCGGTCGATCGATTTCAAGCTCGGCTCGAACCCTTCGGACGAGATTGAGGATTTCCGCGATCGCGAGGGCGACAACTTCCTCAACTTCGAGTTGAATACCTCGTGGCGGCACGATTCCCGTGACACTGCGTTGTTCGCCAATCGCGGTTCGCTGCAGAGCCTGGGCGCCGAAATATCGGTGCCGGGGAGTGATCTGCAATACTACAAGATCGAGTACCGTCACCGGCGTTACTTCCCCCTGTTCAAGCCCTATGTGCTGTCGATCAACGGTGAGATCGGCTACGGGGATGGCTACGGCGATACGCAGGATCTGCCCTTCTTTGAAAACTTCTTTGCCGGTGGTCCTAAGAGCGTCCGGGGCTTCAAGTCCTTTCAACTGGGCCCCAGAGATTCGCAGGATGAACCGCTCGGCGCCAATCTGAAGCTGGTCGGTAATGTTGAACTGCTCTTCCCGCCACCGTTCATGGAAGATAACAAGACGCTGCGCCTCTCCGCCTTCTTGGATTTTGGCAACGTCTTCGATAACAACGAAGAGGTTGACATCGGTGACCTGCGTTACTCGACTGGTCTGGGGTTGTCCTGGTTGTCACCGGTCGGCGCATTGACCCTCAGCTTTGCTACACCGCTGAACGAAAAAGATGATGACGAGGTCGAGCAGTTCCAGTTCACCTTTGGTACCACGTTCTGAGGAATCTGAGCATGTTGTTGAATCGTTTACTCACTCGCTTCTTGATCGGTTTCGCGCTCGTGTCTGCATCAGCGATGGCCCTGGCGGAAACAAGCGTGGCCTTTGTCGAAGTGTCCCGCGTGATGAAAGACGCGCCACAGGTTGCGGCGGTGCGTGAATCGCTGAAGAAGGAGTTCTCCCGGCGGGACGAGGAACTGGTCGCGCAACAGCAGCAGATCAAACGTCTCGAGGAAAAGTTGAACCGCGACGGCGCCATCATGAGCGAGGCCGAAGCGAAGCGGTTGGAGCGCGACATCATTTCGCGCAGCCGCAAGTTGAAGAACGAGCAGGGTGCGTTCCAAGAAGACCTGGCGCTGCGTCAAAACGAGGAGCTGGGCAAGCTGCGCAAGGTGATTGCCGAGGTGATCGCCGACGTTGCCAAGCGCGAAAACCTCGATCTGGTATTCGAGAGTGGCGTGGTGTTCGCCAGTGAAGCCGTCAACATCACCGGCAAGGTATTGAAGGAACTCGGTCGTCGCTGAACGCGATCTCGGCGTCTTGGTAGCTCACCCCCACAAACTGCGCCTCGCCGAACTTGCCGAGCGAGTCGAGGCGCGACTCCACGGTGATGGTGACTGTCTGATCGACGGCGTCGACACCCTGCCATTGGCCGGGTCCGGAAAGATCACTTTTCTGTCCAACCGCAAGTACCGCAGGTTTCTGGGCGATACCCAGGCCTCCGCGGTGATCCTGATCGAGGATGATCTGCCGCGCTGTCGAACTCACGCCCTGGTGTCTGACAATCCCTACCTGACCTATGCCAAGGTTGCCGCCGAACTCTATCCCGAGCCCGCGGCGCCGGCGGGGATTCATCCTTCGGCGGTGGTCGATTCGACAGCGATCGTTTCGACCAGTGCCTGTGTCGCGGCGAATGCCGTGGTGGGCGCCGCGGCCGAGATCGGCGATCGAGTGGTCATCGGGCCTAACTCGGTGGTCGGCGTGGGTGTCCGGCTCGGAGCGGACACCCGCCTGGTGGCCGCGGTGGCTATCTGCGATGGGGCGATCATCGGCGAGCGCTGCCTGTTCCATCCCGGGGCGGTGATCGGCAGCGACGGATTCGGACTTGCCGAACACGAAGGGACTTGGGCCAAGGTTCCGCAACTCGGCACCGTTCGCATGGGCAAGGATGTGGAAGTTGGCGCCAACACCAGTATCGATCGCGGCGCGATTCGCGACACCGTCATCGCCGACGGGGTGAAGCTGGATAACCAGATCCAGATCGCCCACAACGTCGAGATCGGAGCGCACACCGCGATCGCGGGTTGCACCGGGGTTTCCGGGTCGACCAAGATCGGTGCGCACTGCACCCTGGCCGGCGCGGTTGGCGTGGTCGGCCACGTCGAATTGGCCGACCACGTGCACGTCTCGGGTATGAGTATGGTCAGTCGCTCGATTCGCGAGCCGGGTGTGTACGTCGGCAGCATCCCCGCGATGCCGCACGAGGAATGGCGGAAGAATTTCGTCCGCATTCGCCAGCTCGACGAGATGTCCCGTCGAATCAAGACGCTGGAAAAGCGCCTGGCGGCAATCGACAAAAATACCGGCAGCTGACCGATCGGCGGTCTGCCCGGGCGGCTTCGTCGCGAAGCCCTGAAGTCTGGAGGTGAGTTTGATCACGATGGATATTGAACGGGTGCTGGAACTGTTGCCGCACCGTTATCCGTTCCTGCTGGTGGATCGGGTGATTGAATGTGAGCCGGGCAAGCACTTGGTCGCGGTCAAGAATGTGACCTTCAACGAGCCGCACTTCATCGGGCATTTTCCGGCCAAACCGGTCATGCCGGGGGTCCTGATCATCGAGGCCCTGGCCCAGGCGACCGGTCTGTTGGCGATGGAGTCGGCCCCGATCGAAAAACAGGCGATCTATTACCTGGTCGGGATCGACAAGGCCCGCTTCAAGCAACCGGTAGAGCCCGGCGACCAGCTGTTCCTCGAGGTCGAGGTGCTCAGATCCAAACGCGATATCTGGGTGTTCTCGGGCAAGGCGAAGGTCGACGGCAAGCTCGTGGCCAGCGCGGAGATCATGTGTACCGCCCGAGATCTTTAGCCCCCATTCTGCTCGAGGGCGGACATCTTAGCTGAGGATTCATTGCATGGATTACGGTTCTCCTGGCGCCTTTGGAGTCTCTAACAGGGGATCTGTAAACCCCTCGCCTTCGGGCCGACCGATGGACCGGTTCCTTTTATTCCGGGCGTCCCTCCCTCCACCCTTTCGGGGCCCGTACTGGGCAGGGTTCCCATTCGTTCCCGGCGAATGGGTCAGCCGATCGGCCAAGCTGCTTAGCCAGATTTCCCAGAAGTTTCGATCCCCTGGAGCAATATGCGGGCTAGCATGATCGACCCGCGGGCAGACATCGATCCCAAGGCCGAACTGGACGAAGGGGTCAGCGTCGGTCCGTTCGCTGTTGTCGGCGCCGGGGTGTGCATCGGGGCAGGGACCGAGATTCGTTCCCATGCGCTGATCCGCGGGCCGACCCGAATCGGGCGGGACAACAGGATCTTTCAGTTCACCTCGGTCGGCGAAGACCCGCAGGATAAGAAATTCGCGGGCGAGGTGACCTATCTGGAGATCGGTGACCGCAACGATATCCGTGAGTTCGCCACTATTCATCGCGGCACGGTGCAGGACTCAGGGATCACCCGGGTCGGCGATGACAACCTGTTCATGGCCTACACACATGTTGCCCACGATTGCCGGATCGGCGATCACGTCATCATGGCCAACGCCGCCTCGCTCGGCGGTCACGTCAGGGTCGAAGACTGGGCAATACTCGGTGGCTTCACCACGGTGCACCAGTTCTGTCAGATCGGCGCCCACTGTTTCTCCGGTATGGGAAGCGCGATCGACAAGGACGTGCCGCCGTACCTGATGGTCGCCGGTAATCCTGCCAGGCCGCACGGCATCAATGCCGAAGGTCTGAAGCGACGAGGTTATGGACCGGAGCGGACCACCGCAATCAAGCGGGCCTACAAGATTCTCTATGTGGGCGGCCTGAAGCTTGAGGACGCGCTCGAGCAGCTGCGCACGCTTGCCGCCGATGAGGCCGACGTCCAACGGATGTTGCGCTTCATCGAGGGCAGCAACCGCAGCATCGTGCGCTGAGCGCGGCTCGGCGGGACTGGTGGGGCTCAGAGTCGGCATCCTGGCGGCAGAACCCTCCGGCGATCAGCTCGGCGCAGGCCTGATGCGCGGCCTTCTCGAGCAAAGATCCGACCTGGCCTTCGAGGGCGTGGGCGGACCCCGCATGACCGCGCTTGGGCTCGACAGCCGGGTGCCGATGGAAAAGCTCTCGGTCATGGGCCTGATCGAGGTGTTCAGGCATCTGCCGGAGCTGCTCGGGATTCGACGCGATCTGCAGCGTCGTTGGCTGCGCGATCCGCCCGACGTGTTCGTCGGGATCGACGCGCCGGACTTCAACCTCAAGCTCGAGCAGAGGCTCCGCGCCGCGGGTGTGCCGACGGTGCACTATGTCAGCCCGACGGTCTGGGCCTGGCGGCCGAAACGAGTCGTCCAACTGCGCCGCGCGGTTGACCTGGTGCTGAGCATCTTTCCCTTCGAACAGGCCTTTCTCGAACGTCACCAGGTGCGCAGTCACTATGTCGGTCATCCATTGGCACACGAACTGCCCATGGAGCCGGACAGGGCGGGCGCGCGCAACGAACTCGGACTCGATCCGCGGACTCCCGTACTGGCCCTGCTGCCCGGCAGCCGGATGAGCGAGGTCGGCGCACTGGGGCGGGCCTTCCTGGCCACGGCCGTCGAGGTTGCGCGCCATATCGACGGGCTCCAGGTTGTCGTACCGCTGGTGAACGAGAAGACCCGCGAGCTGTTCGAGCGGTGTCGGCTGGAGCGCGCTCCGCGGCTGCCGGTGGTTTCCGTGCTCGATGCCTCGCGCACCGCACTGGCCGCAGCCGACGTGGTATTGACCGCGTCGGGGACGGCGACCCTTGAGGCCATGCTCAGCAAGCGGCCGATGGTGGTCGGCTACAAGCTGAACCCGGGCACCTTTTGGTTGGCTCAAACGTTCAATCTGGTCAAGGTCGATCACATCGCCATGGCCAATCTGCTCGCCGAGGAGCGTCTGGCGCCGGAGTTTATCCAACACGATTGCGAGGCCGAACAACTGGCGCCCGAGGTCCTGGATCTGTTTCGCAATCCCGGCCGGGTGGCGGCCATTCAGGCCCGCTATCGCGATATCCATGAGGCCATGCGCATCGACACCAATCGCGAGGCGGCGCGCGCCGTGCTCGATCTACTGTCTGAGGAAAGAGCGTCGTGAATTCGATGGAAGGCGAGATCTGGATCTGTGGGGTCGACGAGGTCGGGCGCGGACCGCTGGCCGGGGCGGTGGTCGCCGCCGCGGTCATTCTGGATCCAGCCCGACCGATCGCCGGGCTGGCCGACTCGAAAAAGCTCTCGGCCAGGCGCCGCGAACAGCTCGATGAGCAGATCCGCGAGCAGGCCCTGGCCTGGGCCGTCGGCCGGGCCGAGGTCGAGGAGATTGACCGGCTGAACATTCTTCACGCCAGCCTGCTGGCGATGCGCCGTGCGATCGAGGGTCTGGATCGCCGCCCCGTGCGGGCGCTGATCGACGGCAATCGCGTCCCGTCCGGAATCCTCTGTCCGGCTGAGGCCATCGTTGGCGGCGACGCCAGCGTCGAGTGCATCAGCGCCGCGGCTATCGTCGCCAAGGTTCATCGGGACCGGGAGATGGTCGAGTTGGATGAACGCTATCCCGGTTACGGCCTGGCCGGACACAAGGGCTATCCGACCAAGGCCCACATCGAGGCCCTGCGGCAACTTGGTGTCAGCCCGATCCACCGGCGCAGCTTCGGGCCGGTCGCCCGAGCGCTGGAGGTCGAGCGGTGAGCGAGGCGAAACCCTGCCTGATTTGCCTGTTCTTGCGCGTCCTCCTGATCGGCGGTCTCGGCGCCCTGCTCGGGGCCTTCCTTGGCCGGGAATCCGGCGGCGCCGAGGCCGATCTGGTCTATCCGGCGATCGCCGGTGCCTTCGGTGCCTTGTTGATCGGCCGGCGCTGGCTGCGGGTGCGGGACGAATCGGGTGGATAACGACGAACCTGGTCGTTCCTGACCGATCCCCTGGTGCAATATGCGGGCTGACTTGCCCGGCGCATCGATTCCAGCTCGTGTTCTTGACCGTTACCAAGCGCCGACGATGACGAATCACGTATGCTGATGGGTGATAGGGATCAGAGCCCTCTGCGCCACGGCAATATGTCGGTCTCGCTCGCTTCGCCCGTCTGATCTTGATAGGAAACTATGAATAAATCTCTCGACGCGTTGCGGCGCGCCTCCGGCATCAATGGCATCAATGCCGAATACCTGGACCAGCTCTACGAGGCCTTCAAGGAATCGCCGGACAATGTCTCGCCCGAGTGGCGCCACTACTTCTATGGCTTCGAGCTGGCCTCGCAGCTGGCCGGCTCGGGTGCCGCCCAGGGCGCCGCGCCGAGTGTCACCAATGGCATCCTGTCAGCACGCGGCGACTCCGTGTCCGGTGTTCAGCGGCTGTTGATGGCCTATCGGATGCTTGGCCATCTCGCCGCTCGCGTCGACCCGCTGGAAATGGACCAGCCGAGACGCCCGGTGGAACTGGATCCAGCCTACTACGGCCTGGACGATGAGGCCCTGCAGGCGACCCTCTCGGTGGTGTCCATCGATCCGATCAATCCACGCCCGGCCGGTGAGATCGTCGACATCATGGCCAAGGTGTACTGCGGATCGCTCGCCTGCGAGCATATGCACATCACCGCCTCGGACGAACGGCGCTGGATCGAGCAACGCCTGGAGTCGACCCACGGCGACTGGTCGGCACAGCTCACGCCCCAGGTGCGGCGCGAAGTCCTGCGGCGACCTGACTGCCGCCGAGGGCCTGGAGCACTATCTGCACCGGCGTTACGTCGGACAGAAGCGTTTTTCGCTCGAAGGCGGTGACTCGCTGATACCGCTGCTCGACGAACTGGTGCAGGGCGCCGGCACCCGGGGCGTCACCGACATCGTGATCGGCATGGCGCACCGCGGCCGGCTGAACGTGCTGGTCAACCTGCTCGGCAAGGCGCCCGAGGACCTGTTCTCCGAGTTCGAGGGCCACGACGACTCGACGCCGCGCACGGCTCCGGCGACGTCAAGTATCACCAGGGCTTCTACTCCAACATCCAGACGCCGGGCGGTCCGGTGCACCTGTCGCTGGCCTTCAACCCCTCGCACCTGGAGATCGTCGCCCCGGTGGTCGAGGGCTGGGTGCGCGCCCGCCAGGACCGGCACGAGGAGGACGCCAGCCGACCTGGTGCTGCCGGTCATCATCCACGGCGACGCCGCCTTCATCGGTCAGGGCGTGGTCACCGAGACGCTGAACCTGTCCAAGACGCCGGCCTACGGCACCGGCGGCACCATCCACGTCGTGGTCAACAACCAGATCGGCTTCACCACCAGCCACCCGCAGGAGGCGCGCTCGACGCTCTACTGCACCGAGGTCGCCAAGCTCATCCAGGCGCCGATCTTCCACGTCAACGGCGACGACCCGGATGCGGTGGTGTTCGTCACCCAGCTGGCGCTCGACTACCGCCTGACCTTCCACAACGACGTGGTGATCGACCTGGTCTGCTACCGGCGGCATGGCCACAACGAGGCCGACGAGCCGATGATGACCCAGCCGCAGATGTACCAGCGCATCCGCGCGATGCAGACGACCCGCGGCGCTGTACGCCGAGCGGCTGGAGCGCGACGGCGTGATCACGACCGGTGATGCGCGAGGACATGCGTCGACAGTCTACCGTGCCTCGCTCGAGGCCGGCAAGGTGGTGGTGCGCGAGTTCCTGCACGGCTCGCGTACCGGTTACGAGGCGCACTGGGAGCAGTACCTCAACGCGCGTCCCGACGAGGTGGTCGACACGCGGGTGCCGCTGGCAGCACCTGCGTCGAGCTGGGCGACAAGGCGCATCTGCGGCGCCGGATGGGCTTCAGCCTGCAGCGCGGCGTGGCGCGGGTGGTCGCACGACCGCCGACGCATGCTCGCCGGCGAACGGCCGCTCGACTGGGGCATGGCCGAGACCCTGGCCTACGCCAGCCTGCTGCGCGACGGCCATGCCGTGCGCCTGTCCGGACAGGACTCCGTGCGCGGCACCTTCGCTCACCGTCACGCGGTGCTGCACAACCAGGACGAGCGCGACAGCTACACGCCGCTGGAGCATCTGTTCGACGGTCAGCCGCGCTTCGAGGTGATCAACTCGCTGTTGTCGGAATTGGCGGTGCTCGGTTTCGAATACGGCTATGCCACCTCGAGCCCGAACACCCTGGTGATCTGGGAGGCCCAGTTCGGCGATTTCGCGAACGGCGCCCAGGTGGTCATCGACCAGTTCATTTCCAGCGGTTACCTGAAGTGGGGTCGGCTGTGTCAGCTGACCCTGTTCCTGCCGCACGGCTTCGAAGGGCCAGGGGCCGGAGCACTCCTCGGCGCGGCTCGAGCGTTATCCTGCAACTGTGCGCCGAGCTCAACATGCGGGTCTGGGTGCCGACCACGCCGGCGCAGTTCTTCCATCTGCTGCGCGACCAGATCAAGCGCAGCTTCCGCCGCCCGCTGGTGGTGATGACGCCCAAGAGCCTGCTGCGCCATCGGGTGTCCAAGTCGACGCTGTCGGAGCTCTCGGCTGGCGGTCTGCAGATCGTCCTGCCCGAGATCGACGACATCGAGCCGTCCGCCGGCGTGCGCCGCGTGGTGCTGTGCAGCGGCAAGGTGTACTTCGACCTGCTCGCCGAGCGGCGCCGGCGCGGCAGCACCGACATCGCCATCCTGCGGGTCGAGCAGCTTTATCCCTTCCCCCGCCGACGACTGAGCGAACTACTCGCGCCCTATGCCAACGCGACGCAGATCGTCTGGTGCCAGGAGGAACCCCGCAACCAGGGCGCCTGGTACCAGATCCAGCACCACCTGCGCGTGCTGACCCGGCCGCATCAGTCACTCGGCTATGCCGGGCGCCAGCCGTCGGCCTCGACCGCTTGCGGTTATCCCAAACTGCACCTGGCCCAGCAGCGGGCGATCATCGAACAGGCCTTGTCCGAAGGGCCGGTGCTCGACCCCGGCGAGCGTCTCGACGATACTGATGGACATCAAGTGGTCTGACGGCGGGCAGCTTCGGATCGGCCGCGCGTGTGGAAAGCGATGAAGGTGATTTCGCTTGTGGTCCAGCAAAATCACCTCACATGGCCTCGTGCAATATGCGGGTCAACATCTGCTAACTTGGCGTTGGGCTTCAAGTGGCCCGCTTGGAGCCTGACTTTCATCATCTCGGGCAGCCTGGAGTTGTAAATGAACAAAACCAAAGGTCTTTTCGCAGTGCTGGCTTTTATTGGTATGGTTTTTTCGCAAGGCCTGTTGGCGAGTGACAGCGGGCAGAAGCTGTTCGTCAACTTGAGCAGTGACGAGTTGAATCGGGCCGCGATGGCGATTGGGTTCAGCACCAAGATTCTCACCCAGAAGAAGATACCGGTAACGATCTTTCTGAATGTCGAAGGTGTCAGAGTCGCCGATAAGAATATCCCGCAGAACAAACACGTCAGCGGAAAGTCCCTGAAAGAAATGCTCGCGGCGTTCATGGGCGCGGGTGGTCGAGTGATCGTCTGTCCGATGTGCATGGAGAATGTCGGCGGCCTGACCAAGGACGAGCTGATCCACGGGGTGGAAGTAGGCGGCCCTGACGTCACCTGGCCGGCGCTGTTTGCCGAAGGCACAACGGTGCTCAGTTACTGATGCCCTACGAGGCGTTTGAGTCATTCTCTTCGATTGCTCGGACGCCCCTTACTTCGCGCCGACCGCGTGTGACCTTCGGCAGGATGTCGCAGTCGGCGCCTCGCGCGGGGCGCCCCTGAAGCGGGCGCAACTCGGATATGAACCGTAGGCTTCCTCTTACGAAGACTCGCCAGGTCCTGGGCCTGCTCGGCTGGCTGCTGGCGGCGTTTGCCGCGGCGGCGGTGGGTGGGTTCGCCTCTGCCAGCGCGCCGGATTTCTACCGCGAGCTTGTCCGCCCCTCCTGGGCGCCTCCGGGCTGGCTGTTCGGTCCCGTTTGGTCGGTCCTTTACGCCCTCATGGGCATCGCGGCCTGGCTGGTCTGGCGGGCGCGCGGTTTCGCGGCGGCTCGCGGCGCCCTGGTTCTGTTCATCGTCCAGCTCGCCGTCAATGCCCTGTGGACCTGGCTGTTCTTCGTCTGGCGCCAGGGCGGCCTGGCGCTTGCGGAGATTCTCCTGCTTTGGGCGCTCATTGTCGCGACCATGGTCTTGTTCTGGCGGGTCAGCAAGGTGGCGGCGGCGTTGCTGCTGCCCTATCTCGCCTGGGTGTCGTTCGCTTCGGCGCTCACGTACGCCACGTGGCGACTCAATCCCGGGCTGTTGGGGTGAGGTCCGAGGGCGGTCCGTTCCACTTTCCCCGATGGACTCGGGCAGCGATTCGCCGCCAATAAAAAAGCGAACCCCCGTTGCCGGGAGCCCGCTGCGACGAGCGGCGACTGGAAACGGGACTATGGTCCGGACTGAGGCACCGGCGCCTGGTGAAAGTCGCCGGCAACAGCCACTCCCCCTGGGCCTGTGGCTACCGCGCCAGTCGTCGACTCTACCCAGGCGAACCTGGTGAGATATGCGGGTTTATTCTCGAACCTCACGGTATTGCCGTGTTCGTGCCCGGTGGTCGCACCGAGGCTACGCAGTCCAGACGCTGTGGCGGCGGGTGTTGCTGCCGGCCTGGGTGGTGTAGACGCGATCGGGCTCGGCGAAACGCTGCGCGTTCGGCTGCAGGTGCAGCCGGCGGTGACCGCAGGCGGGGCATTCGTACAGCACCTGGTCACTGAGACGGGACGGTTCGTGACTGAACACGTTCATCAGGCTGTTGCAGTTGTGACAGTGCATGGCGATGGCTCCGTTGCGATCGGTTTGGCCCGGAATCTCAGCGGCTGGTGAGATTCCGGGTTAGGGTTGCGCGTCAGTCCCAGCTCAGGGTGCCGCCGGTCTGGTACTCGGTGACGCGGGTCTCGAAGAAGTTCTTCTCCTTCTTCAGGTCCAGGACCTCGGACATCCAGGGGAAGGGATTGGTGGCGCCGGGATACTGCTCGGGCAGACCGATCTGGGCGCAGCGGCGATTGGCGATGAACTGCAGATACTCCTCGAACATCGGCGCATTCAGGCCCAGCACGCCGCGCGGCATGGTGTCGTAGGCGTACTGGGTTTCCAGTGCCACGGCGTCCCGGATCATGTCCGATGATCTCCTGCTTGAAGGCGTCGGTCCACAGATGCGGGTTTTCCAGCTTGATCTGGTTGATGACGTCGATGCCGAAGTTCATGTGCATGGACTCGTCGCGCAGGATGTACTGGAACTGCTCGGCGGTGCCGGTCATCTTGTTGCGGCGGCCCATGGAGAGGATCTGGACGAAGCCGACATAGAAGAAGATGCCTTCGAAGATCACATAGAAGGCGACCAGTTCCCGCAGCAGCTTCTGGTCGTTCTCCGGGGTGCCGGTGTGGAAGTTGGGGTCGGCCAGGTGCTGGGTGTAGGGCAGGGCCCATTCGGCCTTGCGGGCGACCGACGGGCACTTCGCGGTACATGTTGAAGATCTCGCCCTCGTCCAGGCCCAGTGATTCGACCACGTACTGATAGGCGTGGGTGTGAATGGCCTCTTCGAAGGCCTGGCGCAGCAGGTACTGGCGGCACTCGGGGTTGGTGATGTGGCGGTAGACGGCCAGCACCAGGTTGTTGGCGACCAGCGAATCGGCGGTGGAGAAGAAGCCCAGGTTGCGCTTGATGATGGTGCGCTCGTCCTCGGTCAGGCCGTTCGGGTTCTTCCACAGGGCGATGTCGGCGGTCATGTTGATCTCCTTGCGGCATCCAGTGGTTGGCGCAGCCGTCGAGGTATTTCTGCCAGGCCCAGTCGTACTTGAAGGGCACCAGCTGGTTGAGGTCGGCGCGGCAGTTGATGATGCGCTTGTCGTCGACCCGGATACGCCCGGCGCCCATTTCGATGTCTTCCAGACCGGTGTTGCCGCCTTCGGGGATCAGGCCGGGCTGGACCGGTTGCCGGGCATCGTTGAACGGATCGGGATCGACCGTGGGTGCGGCCCCTGCGGTCGCCATCAAGGTGTCGTTGGCGACCACGCCGTGACCGGGGCGGACATGAGCGGCCGTTTCGTGAGCCCGTAACGCCGGAGCGGATTGCGCGGCACCCGGCTCGGTCGAATCGCCCGCAAGGGGCGGCATATTCGCCGATCTTGTGTCGGCACCGGTGGAAGTGGAACTCAATGGATCATCCCAATTCAGCATCTGTCGCTATCCCCTTTGTTGTCTTCTGTACATGTGGCCTGTCGCGCGTGGCCGTCTGCGGCCGGCGATTGATTGGTGCCGGAGTGACCCTCGGTAGCCACGATTAGACCTATGGCAACGTCTAACGAACCTGAGCGGTGTGGCTGCCGCTGGTCCCTCTGGCATTGAACGGTAATCGATGCATTTGTCTCGGTGGCACCGCTTATGCGGCGGGGTGGAGACGGTCAACCAAGTAGGCTTTGGATGATGCTGAAGTATAGAAGAACCGTTGGTGCTGTCTAGGCCTAAAGTCACAACATATTGGGACTATCGCCTTTATCGTTACACAATATCTTGTGTTCTTAGTGCAAATAATCTGGGGATAAACTGTGAGAATCTGTGCTATCCGCTGAAAAAATTATTGCCGCTAATTTGGTGGGTTCGCGCACCGAAGAGCTAACCCGCTGAAACCGTGATAAAAACTGTCAACAATTCGTATTTACGTGAGTTCTGGTAGACAGACGGATGATTTCGAGTTGTGGATAACTGCCATCGGCTAGGAGCCTGCGCGGTAGAGCTGGCGGATGCCGAGGGCTACCCAATTCGAGTGTGATCTGGTGGTCGTTTGAGGAACATAGTGGGTACTATGCGACGAAAAGGAGCGCCGGAGCACGCCGAAGTGGGGAGGCCGCCGCCGTCAGGTTCTGCCGCGCAGACTCCTAGGCATCGGCGCGGAGGCATGGAGCCGCCTGATCATCA
>CAVXWS010000047.1:0-18565 GCA_963765415.1 uncultured Gammaproteobacteria bacterium | reverse complement strand
TAACAGACACCCCGCATACGGTTTCGATCCTGGACCTGCATGCCAAGCAGGTCGTGGGGCAGCACATGGGCACGTCACCCCGTTTCTGCTCAATGCATGGCGTACCCCAACCACAGATCGATCTTGCGGCGGATGAGCGCCAGGTTGTGATTTCGCAGGGAGGATCCATCACGGTGCTGGTTTGCCAAGCCGAGCGCTTCGTGCCGAGCGCGACCTTAACGAAGCCTGGCATGCAACTGGTAGGAATTGGCTGCTGTCCACCCGGGTTCATCGGACTTGGTGACAAAGGCGTCGTCACCCTGAATCCATTGCAATCGCCTTCGGACTTGAACGCTTCCCACGGCCCCATCGCCTTCGATCCATCAGGGAACTTGATGGCCATCGGCAGCCGTTCGGCCCTTCGTATCTGGTGCCTCTGGGGGAGCGACGGCACCCCCTGTTATGACGGAGGTCGTGACCGTCAGCGGCTCGATCGCCATGCGGGTGCCAACGTGGTCTCGTTGGCGCTGGACGCCGACGGCCTGTTGACCGCTGCAACGGTCGACCGACGCGGCCAGTACGCATTCTCAAGCTGGCGCATTACAGAAGGACTCCGGCCCCGGGGGGTACCCAAATGACGCAAATGTCGGTCGACGCTGAAGCTGCGCGAACGAAATCGAGTTCTGCAACGATGACTAACCTCCTCAACCCGCAAAGCAGCAGTCGTCGCCGCAAATGCATGTCCGTGCTCGAGCACAATCGAGCTGAATCGGGTGCAACGGGGGTGTCTGATCGCGCAGCGCGTCGTAAGAATTCCGAGCGTTGGCGCATGTACATGCCGCGGGGGGTTGGATTCGCCCTGGCGGTATGCTGCATCGGTGGCTGCACGACAATTGGTGTCGACGACTCCGCGCACTACTCGGCCGACCGTGCTGCAGACTATCCAGTGCAAGTCGTTGCGGCGCGATTCGCTCCGGAAGCTGATGTCGATGTCACCAACGTTGATTACCCTGTCTTGCCACGTGGATACCTGCCAGTCAATGTCGAAGCAAGAGCGTCGACATCGGGCAAGGCCGACGGTGCACTGAAGGGCGCGGGTAGGAGCGCGTTGGAATGTGGTTTTGAATCGCTCGAAGCGGGCCCGTACTTCCCGTTCATCTTTGTGCCGTGTGCCATTCTGGCGGTCCCCGCCGGAGCTGCGATCGGGGCATGGGAAGCTGCGCCGAAGGCTGACGCCATCGCCGTCAAACAAGCGTCGACCGGGGGCATTCGAACTGCTGATTACAGTGTGCTCGTCCGAAGTGCCCATGCCTACCTGGCGGCGATGTCTGAACGGCCGGTCCATATAGCATCGGGTCCAGAGGTGGCGAGATCGACGGCGGCCGCAGAGCGGTCAGACTACCCATCCCACCCGAGCGCGAGAGGTACCCGCCTCGAACTCGGCCTGCTGAACATCCGTTTTGAAGGCAGCGGCAAGATGGACGACCCGCTGTGCCTGCACATGGCGGCTCGCGGGCGCAAGCTGGACGCGGCAACGGAAAAACCCCTTCGCGAGTTGGAGCATGCCCGCATCATCGAGTGCCATGCGGCGGTCGAATGGCCGGAAGAAGATGGCGTATTGTTCAAGATGGCGCTGGAGAACGGCCAGCAGATGCTCGCCCAGCGGTTGGTCGACCAGCTTTACCTCATCTATCGACCAACGAGTCGCCCGTCGCGACCAAATGCGGAGAATCGCCGGATACCGCCATACGTACTCGCGCCAATCATTCCGCCGGCACCAGCCACCTACCTCGATCTGAGATCGTTGACGATGAAGGCCAGGCATATTCAGGGATGGGGCGGCATGCACTTTGTGGGCGTCGCCAACCTAACGCCGATGCTGAGCTGGGAGTCCTTCCCGCGCCCTTTTGACCTGGCTGCGGGTGAGTTCTCCGCCGTTACCTACGATCTCCGCCTGTACGCGGGCGAGGTTCTCCGTCTCGGCGTCGTCGAACCAACCAGGTTGTTGCACGAGTGGAGCGGGCTTGTCGAGCCGCGCCATGTTTTGTCGACACCGTTGCAACCCTGCGCCCATTACTTCTGGACCGTGCGCGCACGCTTCACCCTGAACGGCGTGCGCCGGGTAACGGAGTGGGCCGGGGCTTACGATACGGCCGGTGGTGAAGTCGCTCCGTCCTACGAGTTCTACTACCCGTTTCGTACGCCAGCAGCAGTTGGTGCGGTCGACTGCTGGAGGTGATCACCATCGAGAAACCGGGAATAGCCACGTGTGTGATATCCAACCGGTGTCCGGTTATACGATTGGCGGTGCCGTATGAGCAATTCCCGACTCCGTCCACCCCCAGACTTGGCGTCGATTAGTCCAATTCATCTCGCAGCGAAATCGTCGACAGCCGTCATTGCCATCTGCCTAACTCCGCAGAGAACGCAGTAAAGCCACTCCGGGCCGCAGTCCTGGCCGAACCTTTTCCTGGGATGGCGGGCCCCGAATTTTATGCGGGTGTTGCAGGACCATGGCGACCGTCCGCAATGCATCATGACTTTCCGGTGTGTGGATGTGCCGGCAATGGCAGCTCCGTTACAGAGCGGTCATTGATGCTGTTGTTTCCGCCGCGAAGGTGCTGAACGGCTGCTTCGGCATCGAACCTGCCGATCAACCTGCGGTCCGTAGCCGGCGGCTCAGTCCGCGTCTCGGACGTTCTCCCCCTTGGCTGGTGTCACCCGCTAAGGGTTCGGGGTCAGAGTAACAATTATTGCCGGTCCCGCGTCGTATTGCTCCAAGTGAGCCAGCCGAATCACCGCGGAACGGGTGGCCGCATGACATCGACGGCGTAGATTAAAGCTCGTTGCGGATTTGTGAGTTTTTCACTCTGACCCCAAACCACGTGTGATTTCATATATCAATGGGAAAAATATAATCTTTATGCTGATTTGAGATGCTGCCCAGGTATGTACCTAGTGACTTCAAGCGTATCTTCCCATGCCTGTTGCGCCGCCTGCCTTGGTTTAGAGTAATAAGTATTCAGATTAATCCTGCATGTATATCCCGAAACCCGTTTATCAATAAAAGTGGACAAATAAAGTTCCCAGTTAAATTCAACCCGGGGTGAAAAACCGCTTTCGTCGAGCAGACGCTCAAAATTAAAGAATATCGGAAAGTAGTTGCCGGCATCAGCAATGAGTGACACTGAGTTAAACGAGAATTCGATATAGCCCGAATGACGGAAATGGTCTTTATCCTCAATGCTGTAACTGACACAGCCGATTGAAAAGATACCGGTTTGCGGGGCATTGATCGCCCGCACAAGCGCCATGAGTGCAGCATCATGCTGTAGCTCGGGTATCGGATGAAAGCAGTGTGTTATCGCCTTTTATATCCCTGAAGCCATGATTCGCGTCACCATCTTCACGTACATCACCTGTACCACCATAGGGGATGGTTTTGTGTTCATGATTCAGCGATAGGTAATTTCTGTAACCGGTTCTCATGTTGGTGCTCGTAATGTCTGGTCTAGGAGTCTGTCGAGTTTAGGATGATTCTGCCGCGGCGGTGGGAAATCGGTCCATTATTACGATCTTTATCGTTTCGTAGAATAACGCGCCTTAAAAGACCGCAAAACTGTCCTCGATTTCACACCCGACTCGCTATCACGCGTTACACACCGGCGCCCAGGTTCAGCACCAGAAACAGCGCCACTGCGAGATTCAAGGTTTGCACAGTCAATCCGCCAAAGTGGCCGGCGTTGCGAAGCCAGGCGGTTTGACCGCGACCACGGAGCAATCGATCAAATTCAGTATCGTCCCCGAGTCGACCGTTCGACACAGGGTCGGCCCCGGCGAGGTGCCTGGCCAGTCCCAGCGGGGTTCCGATACGAAGAAGGTTCGGCGAAGGTTCGGGGTCAGAGTAACAATTATTGCCGGTCCCGCGCCGTTTTGCCCAATTGAGCCAGCCGAATCACCGCGGAACCAATGGTCGCATTACATCGACGGCGTAGATTAAAGCTCGTTGCGGATTTGTGAGTATTTTCTCTGACCCCAAACCACCTGAAATCGGCCGCGAAATGGAGGGTCTGGAATCCAGTTGAGATTATTCGCAACAGAAGCGGGCGAGATGGCCGGTGCGGATAACGCGGGTTATGTCAAACGGGAAGCGGCGGGTTTGTTGGCCCTGCTGATGGCGCCTGAGGCGGCGCTCGCTAAAAGCAAATACCTATCCCTTGGTCTGTCCCTCGATTAACCCGACTCAACAGGCGGGCAGCATCGGACATTTGTGATTACTATATGCGGCTTACAAGTTGAGTTGCCGGTCGAGCTGAACGACATGAGTCACAAGTCTGAATTGGTTTCAACGCACTGCCTTATCTTCATGCTGCTTGCCATGATCCTTGGCAGTCTGCCGGTGCACGCTGAGAGCCAGACCATGGAAAGACCCGCAAGCGGAAAGCCGCTCTGGGAAGCCGGTATTGGGGCGTTCGCGGGCACCTTGCCGGACTATCCCGCGGCCGGTCAAAATACCTCTCGGGCGCTCGCGGTGCCCATCTTGATCTATCGTGGCGACATTCTACGGGTAGGCGGGGAAGAAAACAGAGGGGCCGTAAGCGGCCGCTTCATCGACAATGAAAAGTTCGAATTCGACGTAAGTCTGAGTGCGGCTTTTCCGGTCGATTCCGACAATAACGACGCTCGTCGCGATATGCCGGATCTGGATTTCATTTTCGGTGTCGGGCCAAAGTTGATCTTCAAGCTAATCAACGAACCTGGCCAGAGAAAGCTGAATCTAAATCTGCAGGCGCGGGCAATCTACTCGACCGATCTTTCCTCGCTTGACCATCGTGGCTTCGTCTTCAACCCGACGTTGAACTACTCCCTAAAACATGTCAGCGCTCTGGATCTCGGCATATCCACCAGTATCGGGCCTTTGTTCGGAACCGAGAGATTGATGGACTATTTCTACGAAGTCAGACCCAAGTACGCTACTTCGTCGCGTCGGGCGTATGACGCCGATGCCGGCTATCTGGGTACCAATATTACCCTCGGCGTGTCGAAGCGTTTTGACAAGAGCCTTCGCCTGTTCTTCGGCACCCGACTGGGCGTCCACAGTGGTGCTACCAACGACGACAGCCCTTTGTTCAAGGACGACCTCAATGTGAGCGTGTTTACCGGGTTCGCCTGGACGTTGTTCCAAAGCGAAGAACGTGCCCGTTAAGCATCGGCTGCAACGCTTTTGCTCCCGGCTTCTGCCAAGACAATCCCTTCTGCAGCCAGCACCTCATCGCATAGTTTCCTGTGCCCCGTAACATCCAGACACAAACAACCGCATTGAAACGGACACCCCCTTGAGCCCGAAAATCTCACCGGCCGGCAAACGGCGGACTTGTCGGCTGAGTCGACGAACAACGGTTGCCTTCAACTATTTCGAGCCCCTACGGGCCTCAGTGGCAATACCGATGTCCACCTTCCCTAACCTGAACCTGGCATAAGGTGAGTTTGAGTTTTCTGAGAAACTGGCGTCGTGAGTACTTGATGATGCGCATAACGCAAGTCGGTATCGAGACCGGCTGACAGGTCCAACACCCGGATCATCCGCATCCAGGTGGCCCATGGTCGCACGATGGTATGGCCGACTTCCGCCGAGTCAGGCCGACAGCATGGCTGCCACTTTGGACATGAGTCCACCGTTCACCCCCGACAATTGAGCGACTACTCATAGCCGACTGCTACCGGTCTCTGACTCTGTGCTTGGCAGTCCGCAATGGCTGACGGAGGGCTGCCTCAAAGTAAAGTGCGCAAGATAATTGGCACAACCTCGCTCGACGGCAACACATAAATAGAAATCACTGGCTAAACCGCCAGCCACCGTGCTGACCTCAAGCAATTCCAGTGGCAATCTCATCGCCGCGGGCTATAGCAGTTGCTCTTGGCGGCATGAATTTACAATTCGCCATACACACGCTTGTCTTGTCCGAATAGCGCAGTATAGGGCGACAACTATTCCACGTAGCCCTTTGCCACCTTGACCCGTACGGGACTCCACGCCATACCATCGGGTGCTTCATGGTATTGCAAGAAGAGTCTTCGTCCCGACAAATCAGGTAAGTTGAAAGTCTGAGCTCGATCTGCTCGAGGATCGGTGACAAATACCGTGTTACCTTGAATGAGAACTCCAAAATAACCGAGTTGCGGAGTTCCGTCTCGCAGCGGCGTTTCAACGATCAACTGACGGCTTTTCACATCGTATAGGCGCAAGTAATTGGGCACCTCGCCGGCTGAACTCCCGTTCGGCACAATGGCATAACGACCATCCTCAGACATTTCAATGCGTCCGGCATAGAGACGCGAGGGGAGAGTCGCCACAATTTTCAAGCTCTCGGCATCAACGATAGAGATGGTCTCCTCGCGACGATTTGCGACCCAAATTTCCCGGCCGTCCGGGCTGACTGCGAGCCCTTCAGCCCCCGGCCCAGTCTGGATGACAACAGGGTCGCGTTCCTCATTAAGAAAAACAACAGATAAGGTTCCTTCTCCTTTTCGGCTGGTGACGTATGCCCGTGAGCCATCGGGACTCAGACGCACCATATGCCCTTCCCGTCCACCAGTCGGGTAGGTTCGAATCAGTTTGCCTTTCTCGAGATCAACCAAGGCCAATTGATCCGACTCCTCCATAGTGGCAACTGCACGCTTACCATCTGGCAGGAATAGCGCAGTGTGGGGGCGTGATTTTGGCCCAATATCAATGCGAGAGAGAATTAATGTGTTGACGATATCAATCAGTATCAGATGTTGGCCGTGGCGTTTCTTCGTTCCGTATTCACTGGTGAGGGCCAATTTTCCATCCGGTGAGACATCGACCTCATGAGGAATGATAGGCCCGATTGGGAGGCGAGCAATCTCTACCTTCGTGGGCAGGTCGATAAGTGAGATGCTGCCGCCATCCCGATTGGCGACTAGTAAGGTGCCCTCCTGGGCCAGGGCCTGGGTGGAGAACAGACAGAAGACCTGCAGAAGAATTCCATAGACCAGTGCAACGCGCGCTTTTGTCATCTGCTTGATCCTGACGTAATTTTATTGCGTATTCCGACGAAGGTGACCGCTTGTTCCGTCGATCGTGACCGATGGTCTCACCGGTTTCTCACTGGCGGTGTTTTTGTATCGTAATCGGTCACGTTGGGTCAACTGCGATGCGCCGTTGTTCGAGCAGGGTTGGCACACGCAGATAGCGCACGGACAGGTCCTGACGACAGGCCTGGTTGCCGCGCGAAAGGGGTCGGTGACGAATGGCACTTACTCAAGCGTAATCGTAGGGAGGGTTAGCGGTTCTTGAGTAACCCACCAAGCGTTGCGCAGCAACACAACGCCGGTTGAATGAGTGCCAGTCGGCACCGCGGGTGGGTTACGGCACAAACAGCGTGCCTAACCCACCCTACATTGATAGCGGAATCGTTTGAGTAAGTGCCATTTGGGGCGGTGACAAATATCAATCGTTCTAATTGTCGCTTGTCACCGACCCGTTTAATCAGACGAGCCAAATGCCGGGCAGAGTCTTTCTGGTGTTGCCGTGGGACATCAGCTTCGCAGCGTTTTAACAGCGTGCTGAAAGGGCTGATCGCCGTTAAACTTCACTCAACATTGCTTCGGCGAAAAGTGGCCGCCTACTTATTCGGGCGCGTAGACGAATTCGGCCGCCGCAAGAAGGGTATCGTTACTATCGCGCAGTTCTACCCGCCATGCGCCGGTTCGGTATCGTGTCAGTAACTTGCTGGAATAGCTTCGCCAGCGGTTGCCGCTAATCCCAATCGGAATCGTGGCGGTGAGTTGATCCTCGAAAAACCATCGGTACTCGACGGTCTGTCCCTGCATGCCGGTGAGTTCACTAAAGCAGTATATGGATGTTGTACCCTGGTCGTTCGATCGCAGCTCGGATAGGTCCCCGTATGGTTCGCGCCGGGATATCCCGCCGGTTAGGAGAAATCGTTTAACGTTGGCTCCGGTTACGCCTTGCTGCTTGACCCGAACGACGGTCTCGTTATCTGGTGCGGGTAAGGTCTTCGTGACAGGCGCAGGATTAACGTCGGCGTGCCGTTCTGGTTCAATCGTTTTGGCCGGGGTCTCAGGTGGGGCGGCTCGTGAGTCGATCTGTTCGCTACCCAGATCCGGCAGCATACTTTCGGCGGTTCTGTTGCTGTTGTGGGTGCCCGCTGTGTTGTGCGGTAACTGCACTATTTGTTCCGTGACAGATTCACCGAGTTCGGGAGTTGGAGTCAGGCCCGCCAGGGTTGTCGCGTCTCCGGCCGGCAGAGCGCCTGGATCTTCGACCGGGAGCGGCGTTCGCGGTTCGCTGGTTTGAGTCGACGCTCGCGTAAATGATGCGGAAGCATCGGCGCCACTGGGCCGTACCGATTTGGCCGTTTGTTCAGTAAGTTCTTGTCCTATGCTTTCGGTGAGCAGATCTGAACGATCGGCTTGTGGTTGAATATTAGGTCGGGTGACATTCTCCGTGGTGGAATCCGCTGCTGCGGTCGCTTCCACCGATTCGGGTCTAGGCGCAATCCAATGGTAGGCACCGTAACCGAGTAGGCCGATCAGACCTAGCATGACGAAGGCGGCACCGAAGATCCGGTGCCAGTAATAGACGTATTCGCCGTTTGTACCCATATTTCAGCCGTATCGATTTCGGATACCTGCATTTTAACCTTGAAGAACCGAAGTGAAACTTGTATTTCGCGGTATTCTTTGCGGAACTAAGGGGCCACACTTGTTCAGAAATGGACCCCGGAAGTTGGACAGTGTCCTAAGTGAAAACTTCGTTGGGTATCAGGCTGCCAATTTACAGTTAGCCTGGCCGTAGGAACGGGCGCCTCGCTAGTTCGCAGAGAGGCCAGCAAGGCAGGCTGCGGCACACCGGGCCTCCAGGCATAGGGGTATCAACAGCCTCCTGGCCTGGGGCGGGCCACGCCAGCGTGAGTGGGATGGGCGGCGCACGCAGGCAGCAGGACTCCACGTCGATTTTCAGGCGGCGTTCGGTGCTGCTGTGCGGGGGCGTCGTTATAGTGCGAAAGCTCGCTTGCTTTAGGCGTAGCCTGTGCCATAGTAAAAATGGTCGAGAGAGGCCTCCGCCACTGCTTCCTCGAGACGGTAGGCCATTTGAGGAGAATGCGTATGACCCTGCACAACCCGCTCTTCGCCAATAACGCCCGCATATGCGGCGCTGCGACGAACGCTCCGCCCATGCGTCGGGGTGAGGCCGACCGAGTGGCGGTTCGCATTCTACAGAACATGATGATCGCGGTCGGCGCTGGGACCATGCGCCGTTCGATCAGAGACGGCGAGCTTGACGGCGATTATGGCGGTGAGACAGAGCGCGCGGTGCAGCGCTTTCAGGAGACTCACCAGCTCGGCGGCCGCCGGCGCAAGGGCGACGGCATTGCCGGGCAGCGTGTCTGGGAGAAGCTCGACGTGGTCGCGCCCCATGGGCTGGTGCCGATCAATCTCACACCGCACATGGCGTCGGTCACGCCCCTGGCCGAGACCCGCGAGACCACCGACACCAGCCGCACCCCAGTTCTTCCCACCCCTGCCGACCTCGAGCATGAGTATCGCAGGTTCCGCGACGTTCAGGGCCGGCCCTGCGCGCAGCCGATTACACACCAGTGTGCGATTCGCATGAGCGTGGCGCTCGGGCACTGTGCACCCCAATTCCACCTTGACAATCCCGACCTCGAATGGACCCATGACGGGATCCCGGGCTGCCGCCAGGAGATGCCACACAATGCCGGCGCACACAGGCTGCTGCGGCATCTGCGGAGCTTGTGGACCTTTACTCACTACCGGAAGGGTCGCGGCGGCGGCCGGCTTTCGGCAGCGGAGATCCACGCCGCGGTCGTGAACCGTCCCGGAATTATCTTCTTCCAGGATCTCGATGGCGGTACGGGCGATCACATCGACTACTGGGATGGCACCCACACGATGAACGACCTGCTGCGCTACAATGCAGCCGACGAGCGCCCTGCCGGCGCCATCTTCAATTGGGACCGCTGGTTCCACGACGCGCAAACCCATATCTGGTTCTGCCCGCTCCCCGCGAGATGATCGGCGCACACTAACAACGCCGCGCGTCCAGCAATACGCAAGCCCGGCGTTGTTGGGATACCCTCCCAAGATTTCACTTATCAGGCCCCTTTCCCTGTCCAACCACTGGGGCCCAGCTCTTTTGATCTGACAGTCATGCCATCTAATCTGGTAACTGTCAGGTCAAGTCACCACAACTACAGACTATTTCTTCTTTTTCCCGCCTTTATCTTTCTTACCCTTCTTCGATTTCTTCCCCTTCTTTTTTCTCTTCTTCTTATCACCCTCTTGATCAGCAGCCGGGGGCGTGTCGGAGGTTTCAGGTGATTAGATTTGAACGGTTTCCTCGGGCAAATCCTCTTTCTCGTTTTGGTCGTTCATTTCAGAATATGGTCTTGATTGTGGGTGGAGCTGCGATTACTCCTCAAAATTCCGAGGTAGAGCAAGAAAGTTCGCGACCTTGTGCGTCAATTCGAACGCCCTCGGAGCGAGCCGCTCAGTCAAGTCGAGGCGGGAGCAAGAAAATAGCCCAGCGCGAATGTCCGCTCTGCGCGGAAACTGCCAATGCCGGAACGTCCATTCACGGGTAGGTCATGACGCATTGCGGACCGTCGAGTAGGACCGGTGACGGGCGGCAGTCGGCCATGACCTGCCGTTCGCCAAGCACCCGGCGACCGAAAGCTTCGCAACGCATTGCGGACGTAACTCAGCAGAGCCGTTCGTCTGCCGCCCGTCAGGTCACGTGAGGGGAACGGATCAATCGAAACTGCGCCCTTTGAATCCGTTTGATCTTCTTCAGTGGGTACAGCGGGCGCGTTACTGCAAAACCGGACCCCATGGGGTTTCCGACGGAGTATTTACTCTGACCCCGAACCCCGTGACCCCGAACCCAATGTCTTCCGGGAGATGAACCTCGTAGCTCTCGTCGTCACTGACCGTCTCTGGACTCAGGCCAATCTCTTTGGCGAACTCAATGAACTTATCGAACGGTACGGGGTGAAAGAAAACGTACTCAAGCATGCGCTTCATTCCTCGCTTGCCAGCAGACCGGCCGCCGGCCGATGCGCCAGGCCATCGACCAGCGCATCCATGAAAAGATCTATCGACTCGATAAAATCCGGCTCGTGTTCACGACGATTGATCGTGCAATGAATCACGGTTGAATCAGGTTTCGGGGGCAGCCCGGTGGTCACTGTCCAGGCCAGCGCGTTGGGACAATTGGGCAGCGAAAACCGCACCCCGCCGTTGATGCGTTCCCGGTGTACGCGGAACTGGCCCCACAGGCAATAGATCTCGCCGCGCTCGCCGGCCGCACTGATTACCCGGTCTATCTCGGCACAGTGCTGCGGCAGGCTGTCGACCGTCATTGCCTGTTGCAGTGCCTGTGCGTCCAGGCCGCAATACAACTCGCGAAAAAACTCCATCACACGTCGACCGTGAGCATCACCCGCTTCCGGCGTCGTATCAAAAGATGGGTACCAGCTTGTAACCCTGGTTCTGCCATCCGATCAGCGAGATGAAACCGTCCCCGACCACCTGCATGCCGGGCAGAATCGTGTCGTTGTCGATTCCGAATACCCGGGTCGCAACGGCACAGACCTCCATGCGCACACCGGCCTTGTTCAGGGCATCGACACTCGCGGCGATCGATTTGAGCTGATCCCCAAATTCCAGTGCCAACTCATCGTCGGGCTCGGTCGACAGGTAGGCCACCGTTTTGCCGATAAACACCAGTACCAAGTCTGGCTTGACCCCCTGCTTCAACATACCCGCGTGGGTACCACGAATGATCTCGAGGTAGAAAGCGGTCTTCTGGGGATTGGCGAAATCGATCAGGAAAACCCCTTTGCCGACCTTGAGACCGGCGAGCGCGGCCGCATCATTGATCGGCTTCTGTGCCGCGGCAATCGGCATGGCCAATACTGCCAAAACAGCGAGGAGCACTATGAATAAAGTCTTGGTTTTTCTGAACAGCATCGGAGCTTGCCTGTTTTCGCGAGTGGAAGGCCACATTATCGCAGATTCATACGGCCAGGCGGAGACCCTCCGTGGCCTGGTCTGCAAAAATTGACGGCAGATCGTCCAGATCCGAACGATTGAGCAGATGCACCGGGAAGGCGGCGCGATCCGGGAATCAAACGGGTCAGTTTGACGTGGTCAAGTATTTTGTTACGACCCGATTAAGCCGCCTTTTCCAGCTCCATCAATTGCCGTTCAAAGTCATTGGGACTCACGTACCCCAGGTATGAATGCAGGCGACTACCGTTATAGAACATGGAGATGTATTCCGGTATGTCCTGCTGGGCCTCGTACCGTGTCTGGTAATTTCTCCACTGAACACGCTCCTGCTTCAAACTGCCAAAAAAGCGCTCAACCACTGCATTATCCCAGCAGTCTCCTTTGCTACTCATGCTGCCTTTGATGCTGTGGGCCTTCAGTAACCGCCGGAAAGCCTTGCTGGCATACTGGGAGCCACGATCGGAATGATGGATTAATCCCGCTTTCGGCCGTCGGCGCCAAATCGCCATTTGCAATGCATCACAGACGAGCGGTGCCTTCATTCTGGAACTCATGCTCCAGCCAACGACTTTTCGCGAGCACAGATCAATTACAACCGCCAGGTATAGCCAGCCTTCCTGGGTCCAGATATAAGTCACATCCGCCGCATAGACCTGATCCGGCTGGGCAACCTCAAACTCACGATTCAGCAGGTTGTCAAAAACGGCTGCCGGTGATTGCTGTTGGTCGTCACCTTGTACTTCTTGCGCTGACGCGCCTGAACACTGGCCTCTCGCATCAGGTTCCTTGCCTTGTTTCGGCTCACCGGATAGCCCAGTGCATTCAATGCCTTTTTCATCCTGCGGCTGCCATAGGTGTAGCCTGAACTCTTGGCAATATCCTCAACCCATTCCAGCATCTCTTGATGGCGCTGGGTCATCCGGCTTGTTCCTCTGGTGTTTCTGATACTGGTAATAACCATTACGGCTCACACCCAATACCTGACACTGCAGGCTGATGGGATAGGCATTCTTATGTTGGGTGATGAACGAATATTTCACTTCGTTTCTGCTGCAAAGAATGCCGTCGCTTTCTTTAATATGTCCCTCTCCATTTCAAGGCGTTTTACCTGAGCCTTGAGTTTCCTGATTTCTTCCTGCTCTGGAGTCAACTTCCCATTGCCCCGAAAGGCCTGACCATCTTCTTTCCGGTGCTCTTCCACCCAGCATCCCAACATGTGTTCATTGATATCCAAGCTGGCCGCTGCTTCCCTGCGGCTATACACTCGCTCGAGAACCAGACTGACTGCATCCAACTTGATAGTTGATCGTATTAACCGGGTAGACGATTTCGCATCGCCCTTGGTACCCGCGTATTCGCTCCAGACTGCAGGCGAGATGAATCAGGTGGATTGATCCTTAGCCTTCTTGGGTCCCGTTACTTGGAAGGACGTGCACCGCCACCTACCGATTGATACGCCATACCTATCGTTGCCACCCTGTCGACAATCCATTGCCAAAGGCCCGGGCGTTTGCATACAGGCGAGAGGGCAGCAGACCGGCGTTTCCATTGTGACGGACCATTTTCTGGGGCGACTGGACGGTCACGACGGGAAGATCCGATGGCTGCGAATGGCTCTGAATGACGCGAAGCCGACGGTCGTGCCGCCGCCGGCAGGGTATTGCGGAAAATCGCGTATCGAGGATCCCGACGCCATCAAGAAGATCCTCACCCACCTGGATGCGAAAAGGGCTGAGCCCCAGGCCTCGCCGCGGCGGCCGTGCCGGGCGCCGCCTCAGCGGTAGCTGTTCGACTAGAACGGATGTCTCAACGATGACCCTCCTTGGCTGCGACGTCGGTGATGGGATTACGGTAGCGGCTGGCATAGTGGTCGGCGAACGAAGAAGAAAGTGTCCACGAACGGGTGGCCGGGATAGATTCGCCCGCCAACATTCCGGACTGACGCAGTTCGATGGTCAGCGGGGCGGCCGAACGCTGGGGTCGATGGCCACGATCAGGCGATTCAGTTGGAGGAAAAGGCCTTTCATGCTGCCTTTACTCCGAGGAGGGGCAGTGGAACGCCTACGCCGGCGCGCAATACGGCGAATTGCGAGTCGGCCTCGACGGCGACGCGGTTCTGGTTGCTTTGCGTGACCGTGAAGGCCAGCGCATGGGGCCGACGCTGCACTGAACGGGTATCCGGCGAAACACGTGCAGACAGCGTAGTCGAACGGAAAATGGTCGTGCTCCGAGGTACAATCCGGTGCTGGACACCTGAACGTTTCCACTGCCGACACGCAACATGAAAAGCAAAGTTTCAGCGGACAAGGGTTTTTTCAACCGCCTCAAATCGGTATTTGGCAACCCGGCAAAGTGTCCCGAGACCGACCTGGAAAAGCCCATCACCCTGCATGCAGGATGCGCAAAGATCCCGCTCGAATCCTGTACCGATGGCATCTCCGTGGACAGCGGCGGCAAGAGGCTGCACCTGATCCAGGAGACCTTCGTCGGCGAGCCATACGGTGACCCTCGGCCGGCATTCCTGTTGCTGGATCCTGAACGCATTCGCCACGGCATCAGTGGTTTCTTGCGTGTCTCCGCCGGCGATCATCTGATCGTCGGCCGCGAAGACGAGCACCAGCCGGTCATCCTCGGACTACCAGACTCTGCACCGAAGCGGCTGTTCTCAGTCGTTCACGAGGGTGACGCGCTGGTATTCCAGGACCTGAGTGGGGAATCCGGCACCCAGCTGTCCCCTTTGACCGATGGTCATCCGAATACCACCGAGCAACGGATCGCCAACCTGCGCGAAATCTACCGTATTTTTGGTGGCCCAATCCAGCTCCTGCCGCCGGATCAGGCCCTGGATGACCTGAACCGGGTAAACGAGCATCCTCGAAAAAGAACCTTTGCGCGAAAAAGACTGGCGTGGCATGCCCGGAGGCGTGGTCCACCTGCCGAAGAAGATGGTCCCCATCATCGTCGGCGATCTGCATGCCCAGGTGGACAATCTGCTCACCCTGCTGACCCAGAACGGGTTTCTCGAGCAGATGTCCGAAGGCAGGGCCACCATGGTCATCCTGGGAGATGCCGTCCACTCAGAGATTGATGGCAGCATGGAGGAAATGGAGACCTCGCTGCTGATCATGGACCTGATCCTTCGCCTCAAGCTCTGGTATCCGCAGCAGGTGTTCTATGTGCGCGGCAACCACGACAGCTTCGACGAGGAAATCGGCAAGGACGGTGTACCCCAGGGTTTGTTGTGGGCCAAGGCACTGCGCGACACGCGCGGCGAGGCCTACAAGGAGGCGATGGACCGCTTCTACGAGCTGTTGCCCTTCGTCGTCGTGTCGAAAACCTACGTGGCCTGTCACGCAGCCCCACCGAAGGGGAAAGTCGACATGGACATGCTGGTCAATATCCACAAGTACCCGGCCCTGATCAAAGAGGTCACCCGCAACAGGCTGCAACGCCCCAACCGGCCGGCCGGTTACACCAAAGGCGACGTCAAGCGCTTCCGCAACACCCTCAAGCTCGGCGGAAAGGCAGAGCTGTTCGTCGGCCACACGCCTCTGACACGGCATGACACCATTTGGTCGAATGTCGGCGGCATCGAACACCACGATGTGGTGTTCAGCGGCAACATTCCCTGGATCGGTGTCTACACCAGTACCGATGGTGAAATGATTCCGCTGAAGTATCGTGCCGAAGCGCTGCTGCCGATAATCAACAGCATGGATGACGTCGAGCTGTACGATGAACTCGAACACTAGTCAGAAGATGCCGGCAGACGGCGACCAAGGGGCGAGAAAGCGGGCTCTTAAGGACGGACCGGTCATCTTTCAACTGGAGGAAATCCTGCCCGACGAGGTCAGAGATCAGAAGGATTTGGCCCTGGCGGAGCTGAATCACGTATTCAAGATGTATCTGCGCGAGCGGGGGACGCGCAAAACGGATATCTCCATCCTCGGTCAATTCTCGGTGATCTATAACGATCCCAGATTTGCCGAGTGGCACACCATGAGTAAGCCCGAGCAGAGCGATGCGCTGTCCGACCAAGTGATCATGCCGCCGGTCTACGACGAACTGATCGGGCCTATCGGCATCACGGCAGGTGACGAAAAGATCATCAAGGGCGTGGTCAAGGACGCCGTCCAGAATGCGATTGACAGCTTTTCGCATGCCGCATTCGTGCAGAAGAAATACGTCACCCGTTTCCCCGGGTTAAAGATCATCCTTTTCATCGATCAGGCGCAGGAACGCTTGGTTCTGGCGGTGGTCGACAACGGTTATGGGGAAAAGATTACCAAGCCAAAGAAGAACATCACCGGTGAGGAATACGGCGACGACTTTGCGTCACGCTTGGTCGACTGGGCGGTGCGACGATACTTCGAAAAGGATGAAGGCGAAATAAGGCGCGACATCGCCTATACCGGCGGCCAGGGCATGGCGATGAAAAAGCTCAATATCGAGCTGCAACTGGACGCCGAGGTTCACTTCCTGGCCTCGGGCGCGGTATTCGAACTGAAGCTGAAGAACGTCTTCTGAGCGGTCCGTACCCATGCTCGGACGGGGCAGGGACAGCCATGGCAATGCCCTGACTGACAACGCGATCGCCCCAAATTCAGGACTGGACACAGTTCAGAATACGGCGCCCGGGATTCGAACCCAGCCTTCCATCAGCAACCAAGCGCTACTCCTCACCATACCTTGTCGGCCGTCCATTCACCGTCTTTCCGGCTGGTCCGCGCACCCACCTTGAGCTTGCCCGGGATTGCCGCAGCGGTTCCGATCCCAGCCGCCGCCGGTCCACGTGATTGCGTGGTGCAGCTTGCCCGTGGACAGGGCGCGCAGGTTCAGATTATGTAATCCCCCATTTTTGTTTCACAGGGACAAGGTGCACTGGAGAGCGAGGTAGTGTGGCTACGAAGGCTACGATGAACTCGGAAAAGCAGGAGAGGGCGATGGGCGGCGAACAAAGCCAGGATTTCAGTCGCTCGGAGCGGCCGAGTGTGATTCCTGTACGCGGAATCATACTCGGCGGTTTTTGTAGTGTAGTGATGCTTTAAAAAGCAGTTTATTTATTTGAAAAATAAAGAAAAAATGGTTTCGGAGCGGCGACAATCACATTGCCTTATAAATCAATGGCTTAAAATGCGAAATGCCGATTATGCCCCCACAGATACCCCCAAATCGATTCGGCTGATTGACTGCCTGAAATCAAACCGATTTTATCGCTCCTCCGGCTGCTCGCCATGCCTCGCAATGTGGTAGTCGCCACCACGTGCAAGCAATGCTGTCATGTGCTAGCATTTTCCTCAGTTTCGTTCAATTCAGGCTCTGGAGTCGACTATGGCTAGTTTGAGTGTCAGAAAACTCGACGATGAGACACTGTCGCGCTTGCGGATCCGCGCCGCAAAGCATGGGGTGTCGATGGAGGAAGAGGCGCGTCGGATTCTCAAAGAGGCAGTTAGCGCGCCGGATCACCTCGGTGATTTCGCGCTTGGAATCTTTGGCCCGAAGCACGGTGTCGATCTGCAGCTACCTGAAAGGACACCGCATGAGCCCCTGGACCTGACCGAATGATCCTGCTGGACACGAATGTCGTTTCGGAAGTGATGAAGACCCAGCCGGCGGAAGCCGTCGTCGCCTGGTTGAACGGTCAGGACTCGGAGAGGCTTTACGTTTCTGCAATTACCATCGGCGAGATCACCTACGGGCTGCGTATATTGCCCGACGGCAAACGCCGATCAGGGCTTCGCGAGCGATTCGAACGTTTCGTCGCCCTGGCCTTCGACCAGCGTGTTCTTGCCTACGATGAATCCGCGGCCCGCGTCTACGGTGAACTGATGGGCGATCGCAAGGAACTCGGACTTCCGATGAGCGTACCCGATGGGCAGATCGCCGCAATTGCTCGTCTTAACCATCTGGCGGTGGCGACTCGGAATGTCCTCGACTTCGAACACTGTGGCATCGACGTGTTGAATCCATTTGAGGCTGCAGGTTGAATTCGGGCATCAAAAGGCGACGCGACACCAGGCGCGACAGTCGCGGAAAAACGATGCGGCCTGGTCGGTGCTGGTCACCCTGATCTCAGAAACTTCCACCACTTCTGCACAAGCAGCTTGCACAGGCCTTCTTGAATACTCGCCACGTCCTCAGCGTCGCGATATGGCCATGCTGGACCGAGATCACGTGGATTGAGGCGCCGAAGTCCATGTTGCTCTTACCGTTCATGGAGTCGTTCGAGCTCGCGACAGGCCTCGTCCATATGGCCTAGGGTGTTGAATTGCACGGAACATTGAACCACTTTTGCATCGAAGCTTGACCCGACGACGAAATTCCAACTATTTGAAACCTTGAAAAAACGCATGACTTGAGGTGGTCCACGCAGGTATGCAAATCTGGGTCAAACGAGCCCGCAATTCAACACGTAAAATCGCGCCAGCGGATCGGTGCTGCCGCGGATGAACACGTCACTGTTTCTCCTCGCCATTTCGAGGTTGGCGAGAAGTGATGTATT
>CAVXWS010000046.1:0-13285 GCA_963765415.1 uncultured Gammaproteobacteria bacterium | reverse complement strand
ATGTTGTATGCCACGTGCTTGGCTGGATTTACGTATTGCTCAATGGCGCGTGCGGCGCCTTTATCGGCGATCTCGCAGAAGGTGCGCCAGATGGTGGCGCGAGCCTTGCGAGGGAAGTTGGGGTCTGTACTGCTCGGTTGCCCAAAGCCCCCGGGCCAGTGCATCAGTAGCAGATCCACATAGCCAAGGCCCAGGTCGTCGAGGGTGTCGACCATGTCGTCACGGACCTTCTGTGCGATGTCGTCGACCTTGTCGAAGTCCCAGGTTCGGCGGTGCGAAATGTTGATATGCGGTGGCGCTGCCGGGTGCGCGAGCTTGGTGGTGATAAAAAGGTCGTCGCGAGTCAGCTCGCCGCTGCTGAAGCGTTGGCCGAGTAGCGTCCCAAATATTCGCTCGGTACCGTAGACCCGCGCGCCATCAAAGGCGCGGTAGCCGTTATCAAGTGCCAGCGAAACAGCTTGCCAAGCCTGTTCGGGTAGAAAACCCTGGAACTCACTGGCGCCCACCCAATCACCGAAGGCACAACCAAAGGCCAGGGTGGGCATGGTGACGCCATTGTGCAGGGTGACCATTCGCGCGTTATCCGCTGTTGTGTTCATTTAGTTCTAGCCTTCTATTGATTAGAGAAAGGGACGCTACAAGAGGTTCGCTTAAAGAATAGACTCGCGGCGAAATCGCTGGCAGACCTCATCCCCACTCTTCTAACGCCATAGAAAACGCAGAAAAACCCCTCCGGGCAACAGTTCTGGCCGAACCTTTTCCTGGGACGGTGGCTCAAGGGGTTGTCCTGGTGTTTCGAAGGAATTCAGCGGATTATGAAGCAGTGGGTTGGGAATGCCCACGGGGATCAGCGAGTTAGGTGCCTGCGGGAGAAGAGAGTGGGTCGCTTCGATTTTCGCGGCGGTTGGAATTCTACGCCCCTCGATTGCTGGAAAGCGGGTAACGCCTCAGGGTCTTGTGCGTGGCCATACTTGGTCGTTCACGAGAGATCCTTTCCGCCTAGGTTCCGAATGGTAATCTAGGTTCATCATGGCTTCTGTACTGACAAACACCGACGCCTCAGTGCTTGAGGATTTCTCCGTAGGGGAATGCCGCATCTTTCCGTCCGAAAACCTGGTGCGCTGTGACGGACAGCCGGTTCAGCTAGAGCCCAAGGCAATGGCTTTGCTGGTGTACTTGGCGCGGCACGCGGGCAGCACCATAAGCCGCGAGCAATTGTTTGCAGCCGTCTGGCCGGACGTTATCGTCAGCGACGATACCCTTACCCAGGCCGTCACCAAACTGCGCAAGGCCTTTCGCGATGATGCGAAGAATCCCCGTTATATCCAGACCGTGCCGAAAGCCGGCTATCGATTGACCGCACCTGTCCGTTCTGCGCCGGATGACGCAACAGCGCCCCGAGCCGGCAGCAAGCGCAGACTTCAGTTGGGCTTCATGGTGGCGCTGGTGCTCGTGGTCAGCATCGGTGTGCTATTCATCATGACCGACCGGTCTGCACGGGACGTGCAGCAGAGGAAATCATCCGCACCGGCAAAGCCTGACGAGTTACCGACATTGACGGTCGAGCCATTCAATCTGCTCGGCGAGGACAGGTCCCAGGTCTATCTGGCGCAGGGTCTCACCCATGACCTGATCACCGACCTCTCGAAACTCTCCGGCCTCCTGGTGATCAGCTCGCGCTCCATCATGGGTCAGAAGCTGGAACCTGCCACGCCTGATCCTGCCGGTTACCGGGTGCAGGGCGAGGTGCAGCGGATCGACCAGGAACTACGCGTACACGTGCACCTGTCCGACGCCCGCACCGGCCGCCAGATCTGGTCGGAACGCTATCGACGCCCGGTCGACAAACTGTTCCAGCTGCAGGAGGCGATCAGCCGCCAGATTGTCGCCAGCCTGTCGATCAAGGTGAACGAGGAGGAAATGCGCCGGCTCGCACGTCGCTATACGACCAACGTGCAGGCCTACGAGCTGTTTCTGCAGGGTCAATCGCTGTTGCTGGCGCGCCAGCGGTCGGACAACGAACGGGCGGCACAACTGTTTCGTCAGGCGATCGATCTGGATCCCTCCTTTGCTCGTGCCTATGGCGGCCTGGCGTTGAGTTTTGCCGCGGATTTTCGCAACCGGTGGGCAGCGGACGAAACGGTCGCATTGCAGCGTGCGCAGGCCATGGCTCGCACGGCGCTGGAGATCGATCCGGAGATTCCCGAGGTGTATTGGGTGCTTGCCTACGTGAGTGCCCAGCGGCGACAACATGACCAGGCCATCGGCCTGTTGAGCAAGACGATCTCGATCGACCAGTCTTTTGCCGATGCCTATGCCCTGATGGGAGGCATCAAAACCTACATCGGCCGGCCCGCCGAGTCGCTTGGCTTGGTGCGCTCGGCCATCAGGCTCAATCCGGACGCCGGGTACCTTTATCACCTGCTGTTGGGACGCGCCTATTTCTTTCTCGACGATATGGAACAGGCGACGATCAACCTGCAGGAGGCCCTGGACCGTAATGCCACCAACCTGGAGGCGCGCGTGTACCTGGCGGCAGTGCTGGAATCCCGCGGCGAGCGTGACGCGGCCCTGTGGCAGCGGGAGGAGATTCTTGCGCTCGATGCGGGCTTCCAGGCCAGGGAGTGGCTGCGGACCTACCCGATGACCGATGCCGCGCAGTCCGAACGCCTGCTGAAGGCGCTCACAATACTCCGGCTATAGCCTCGAACAGCCTGCGGCATGCGCCTGCATGCAGCCGGGAGTGGCCGTTTTGGGCTTGACGGTCGTTCGGCTGGCTGTCGTGTAAGTAACTCTATCCATTCGATAAAACGTTTCTTCGTGTTTTCTTCGCCGGTCCTTCGGGACGCGCGGCGCCTGTCCCGTTACACCTGCCACCAGGCAAGCGCCTGCATGGCCGGGAGATTTACGGTGACGGCGCTTTTGCCGGTCCACGCGCGATGGTTCTCGCCGTGGGCAGCAGATAAGCCGATGAGGATTTCAGTATGAGCAAGTTAGCCGTAGTGCAGGCCCCACCCGTGGTGCTGGACCGCGACGCCACGCTGGAGATGGCGGTCCGCTACGTCGATGAGGCGGTCGCCGCCGGTGCAAAGATGGTCGTGTTCCCGGAGGCCTATGTGTGCGGCTATCCGGCCTGGATCTGGCGACTCAGACCGGGCGGCGACTGGGGGCTCAGTGAGCGGCTGCACGGTCGCCTGCTGGACCAGGCGGTGAACATCGAGCGCGGCGACCTCGAGCCCCTGTGCGAGGCCGCGCGGCGCCACCAGGTAAGCGTGCTGTGTGGCATGAACGAGCGCGACGGTGCCCCGGGGCGAGTTACCCTCTACAACACCTACGTGGTGATCGGTGCGGATGGCGAGATCCTCAACCGACACCGCAAGCTCATGCCGACCAACCCCGAACGCATGGTCTGGGGTTTTGGTGACGGCTCGAGCCTGAATGTCGTCGATACCCCCTGCGGGCGTGCCGGCACCCTGATCTGCTGGGAAAACTTCATGCCGCTGGCGCGCTACGCCCTGTATGCGCAAGGCATCGAGCTGTATGTCGCGCCGACCTACGACAGCGGTGACGACTGGATCGGATCCCTGCGGCATATCGCCCGCGAGGCCGGTTGCTGGGTGGTCGGTAGCGGCAACCTGCTGCGTGGCAGCGATATGCAGATCGATATCGACGGCATGGAGGCACTGTTCACGGATCCCGGGGAATGGGTGAACCCGGGGGACTCGGTGGTGATAGCGCCGGGTGGTGAACTGCTTGCCGGGCCGTTGCGCAACGAACAGGGTCTGCTGTTTGCCGATATCGACCTCGAGCGGGTCAGCACGGCCCGGCGCACCCTGGATATCGTCGGCCACTACGCGCGCCCGGACCTGTTCCAACTGCAGGTCAACCGCCAGCCGCAGAGTCCGGTGGTGTTCAAGTGAACGGCGGCGACGGTTCACGCATCGGCCGGCGGCAGTTCAACCGCTGCTTGCTGGCAGGTCTGGCTGCGGCGGCGTGTCCGCTCGCGGCCCGTGGTGGGGAGGCCGGCCCGACGCGGCTAAGGGTTGCCGCCGTGCAGATGGCGCCAAAACTCGCCGACGCCCAGGCCAACCTGGCACAGGCGGAGCGGCTTGTTCGCGACGCCCAGGCGTTGCATGCCCAGTGGATCATCCTGCCGGAGATGTTCACCACCGCTGCGGCCTTTCATCCGGACATGCTCGGCGGGATACAGCCGCTCGAGGGTCCCGCCGCGCAGATGATGTTGCGGCTTAGCCGCCAGGGTAACAGCGTGATCGGCGGCTCGTTTCTCGCCAGCCGCAACGGCGAGGTCTACAACAGTTTCCTGCTGGTGTTTCCGGACGGGCGGATCCTGCGTCACGACAAGGACCAGCCGACCTATTGGGAGAATTGCTTCTATCGCGGCGGCAGTGACGACGGGGTGCTGTCCACGCCGATCGGTGAGGTCGGTTCTGCGCTGTGCTGGGAGTTGATCCGTTCCCGGACCATGCGGCGTCTGCGCGGACGCGTGAGCCTGCTGCTGGCCGGGTCATGCTGGTGGACCTTGAGCGACGACGTGGATGCCGACAATCCCCTGCGCAGGGCCAACCTGACGATGCTGCAGCAGGCGCCGGTGCATTGTGCGCAGATGCTCGGCGTGCCGGTGGTGCATGCCTCGCATGCGGGATCGTTCGACGGTTTCTTCAGCCCCGACCTGGCCGATGTGCCGTATCAATCGACCTATCTCGGTGAGGCCATGGTGGTCGATGCCGATGGTGCCGTGCTGGCACGCCGGGGCGCCGCCGAGGGTGCTGGCCTGGCTGTCGCCGACGTCGCCATACCACGACAGCCGCTGCCCTCGCTCGAGATCCCGGAGGCCTTCTGGATGCCCGGCGAGATGCCTGAACCGTGGAAGGACTCGTGGCAGCGCTGGCTGGCGTCGGGCGCCGACTACTACGCGACCGTTACCCGGCCTTACATGCAGACAGGGCAGGTCAATGAATACATCCCGCCATACCTGCGCTAGGAAACTGCCGCGGGGATGACGATGTTTCGAGACGATATGACAAAACAGGAGAGCAGAAATGAATAAAGAAACCCATCACGACGCGGGCTGTTTCTGTGGCAGCGTCAAATTCACCCTGACCGGTGCACCCGAGTTGATGGCCTACTGTCACTGTAATTCATGCCGGCACTGGTCCGCCGGACCGGTCAGTGCATTCACCCTGTGGAAGCCCGAATCGCTGCAGGTGACTCAGGGCGCGGACAAGATCGCCGAGTTCGATAAAAATCCCGGCAGTGACGATGAAACCATCGTCAGCCAACGCAAATGGTGCACCGTCTGTGGTGGTCACCTCTATACCGAGCATCCGACCATGGGGCTCATCGATGTGCCGGCCGCCGTGATTGGTGATTTCAACTTCGAGCCGGTGTTCCACGTGCACTACCAGGAGACCGTGCAAACCATCGCCGATGGATTGCCGAAGTTCAGGGATCTGCCCATAGAGGCGGGGGGATCGGGGGTTACACTTCCCGAGTCGGCCTGAGCATTACCAGCGAATGCGCCGAAACCGGGCTTTGTCATTGTCGAAGAATGCCAGCTCCTTTGACGGGCTGGATTTCTTTGTAGTGCCAGCGGCCTAGTGACAGGATGGGCCCTTCTCTGGTAGTTCACATCTGAGTGCGAAAATGGCTGCGAACCGTATTCGATCAAGCTTAATCACCTGAGAAACTCGGGCAAGCCACTTCGGGCAACAGTCCTGGCCGAACCTTTTCCTGGGGCGGTGGCTCAAGGGGTTAGCCTTCTAAAAGTCTGAGAAGTGAAGGCGTTAAGTTTCGGGCAAAACCAAAGGCCTGCGCAAATCAGGGTGTCAGGTGCTCGCGGGGGAGATATGAAGTCGCTTCGAAATTCGCGGCGGTAAAAAAGACGTGTAACCGAATATGCCCGTTTTTAGTTGCACGCGCTTACAGAGCCAGAGATTGGAGTAATGCCCCAGATGTGTGGGAGGGTTCGGAAGCGGACCTTCGGAGATCGCCGGCTACTCCTACTATGCGACCAGAGCGGAAGCTTATGCCGATGGCGCTGGGCTACCAATGCCCCGTACCCGGATCGCCCTTGAAGGGGCCCACGACGCGGCCCGTGATCCATCCGCCGTAGAAATCCCCGGCTTGCGGCCGGACCGCCTCTCCGTTGACCTCGCAGTGGATCCGCCCGGGATAAAAGAGACGTGGTTGTGAATGGCTGCGAAAGCCTTCGATGGGTTGGCATAGAGCCAGCCTACAGCGGTGCCTTCGGGGTCATTGGCGAGGGCGAAGTAGCTGGCGCGACCTTTACACTCGCAGAAACTTGACCCGGGAATTTCCACGAGCCGATCCCAGTCGATATCGGCGGCGGGGATGTAATAGGTCGGCGGACTCGCTGTTTCGAGTACTCTCAGGGAACGACGACTATCGGCGATCGGACCGCGGTCGTCACCCACCAAGACGTGCTCGTCGCTGCTCACCAGCTTCGGGGGTCGCGGGTAGTCTCAAACGGACTCCTGCCCCGGGCCTGGTTCAATGGCGAAGTCGGGACGCTGCCTGCCCGTGTGTCTTTGATCTCAGGAAAGATTTTGGAACATCCGAGTCCCCAAAATTGACTCGATCTTTGACGACTGTTGATTTGCACTGAAATCTGACCCAGGTTTTGCATCGAAAATTGACCCGCCTGGATGGGCCGGATTATGGTCTGGTTTGATCAGTTGTTTCGAGTTGTCCATTCTGAAAATTGAATCGAGTCCCGTCCTTGGCGATTCTCGAATAATGCGTCTATGCCGCCAATCGTCCGTAGCGATGATGTAGCCCACCCACAAAGGGAAATGCGGTAACTTTGCCTAAGTCCGGCGGTTGAACAGTGCGCGGCTTGGGCGAATCTTTAGTCAGCGATAGATGCGTCCTGGCTTTTCTCTTTGCGGTTGCTTCTGGCCCTGAATGCCCAGCTATGAAGCACCGGCATGTTAAACGATCGGACAATCACAAGAATGGAGCGCCGGGCGGCAATTCGATCGGTCCGTGTTATATCTTTGAAGGCCAGATTAAATGTCGTGGTAGTTTATGGCACTAGTTCCCGGGAGGTTTCGCTTGGTACGCAGCTATCAAAGGCTCTATGGCGCCGCTTCGATACTAGCGTTCATGTTCTGTCTTTCTGTACAGGTATTCGCAATCGTTTCGTCCGACGCCTTTTCGACTGTTATGGTGCAGCAGCCTTCACCGTCGTTGTCACCGACTGAGGTCGTCAAGATACAGGTAGCGGCCCTCAAGGTGAACGACGCCAGCAATTCGGGGATCGAACTGACCTTTCGCTTCGCCTCGTCGGAGAACCGCTCAACGACAGGACCTCTGGAACGATTCATACGCATGGTTCGATCGCCACCATATGATCGCCTCATCAATCACCAGGTGTGGCCTATGGGCCAATACGTATCTCCCAAGAACCTCGAAATCCTATCTAATCATCCCTTCAAGGTCTTCGTTTTCTTTGGTGCGAGCCAAGCCAGAATACCGTTTGAACTGGCTGCCGCTATGCAGCAGCTCGGCGACGATGCTCAGTACGTCAAGATCGGTGGCAACGGCAAGAATGCACTCGATTTTCATTTGGCATTCTATGTCGGTGAACTAGTTGCGAAAGATTCAGAAGCATATTTCCACATTATCTCCAAAGACACTGGCTTTGACCCCCTGATAAAGCACCTGAAAGCCCGGAAATTACGGATTCAAAGGGAAAAAGATCTCGGGGAGATTCCTGTCTTGCGTATGTCGACCGCCACTAGTGACGATGAAAAAATTTCGGCAATCGTGAAGAATTTGGCTGGGCGGGGGCACTCAAGACCGCGGAAGGTGAAAACGCTCACCAATACCATTAATACGCTATTCACCAAGAAGCTTGAGGAAGGGGAGTTGATGTCGTTGATCAACGAACTGCAAGAGAAGCGCTACATCGTGGTGAGCGAAGGGAACGTCTCGTACAAACTGCCACAGTAGCCTTGGTCGAGCGCTCAAGCGGAGAGTGGAACTCCAGACTTCGGTCGTAGCAGTCGATCATCCAGTAATAGCCTTCGCCTTTCTGGAAAAATAATGATGAATAGCTCTTTTGCTTCGCTTATCAAGGATCAGCGCCAAATCACCCTTTCTGTACTTGGAGATTCCTTAAGCTACGGGTACATGGTGCCAGCTGGCTACATTCACATGCTGATGGAGCTATTGGCAGAGGATTATCCGTCGAACCTATTTCAATTGCACAATCATGGGGTGTGCGGTGATACCGCCCAGGACGGCCTACGTCGCCTGAGCGGGGCTTTGTTTCACCCGCCAGCAGACATCGCTTTGGTTCAATTTGGCATCAATGATTGCTTTGTTGGAATTTCGGCATCTGAGTTCCAGGCGGCAGTGCGGCAAATAGTGCAGGGCTATCAAGCGGAGTGCCCGAAGGGCATCGTTCTGCTGATACCTCCACCACCGGTTTGTACCCCACAGGAAAACCTCATGCTTGAGCCCTTCCGGCTGGCAATGCACGAGTTGGCCAGGACGCTAAGTGTAGTTTGTGTGCCCATTCACGAACATTGGTCGGTCGGTGAATCAGGCCCGACCCAGTGGCTTGATGATGGTGTTCATCCAAGTGAAGAAGGATACCGGTTGATGGCTAGGGCTGTTTATACGGCCTTGACGTCCAGCATCCTGGATCGACACGACGCGACGGCAGAATGAAAACGAATCATCCGTAGGCTTCACAGGCATCAAACAACCGTTCCACCATATTGCGGTCTTTGCTGAAACGACAAGGGACGGCTAGACGATTTTCGAAATAGCATCCCGTTGTCTCGGTGCCGGTGCCGCCAATGGCCAGCCAGACTGGCGTGTCCGCTCCCTCCTCCGGGCTTTGGTGACCGCCGAAACCGAGATTGTTGCTGAGGGTCGAGTTTACGTCACCGGGATGGCAGGCGTTGACACATATTCCTTGATCAGACAGGCGTTCAGCAAAGGCTGCGCTTAACATACGGTCGGCCTGTTTTGACTGGCGGTAGGCGGCGTCATTGTTGTAGCGTCGGCGGCGAAACTCCAGATCGTCCAGGTCTAGCCTGCCGTAAGTGGCGAGACTCGTTTCGATGTCGCGTACAAGGCGATTATGCAACTCGCCAATGCGGCGTTGCAGGCCAATGGGTTTCGTACCCTAATCAGCAAGCCCGGCCATCACCGGACATTGATTCAGCTGCTGAGCCAAACCATCGGGCTGGATAAGCAGACGGTTATTGTGCTGGATGCCTTGCGTAAACAGCGCAATGTTACCGATTATTCCGGTGACAGTGTGCCAGCCAGTGCCGTCGAAGATTGCGTCAGGCAGGCAGAAAATCTATTCAGAACAGTCACGCATTGGCTAACGGACAACAAACCGGAATTGCTCGAACAGCGGGGTAGTTGCTGAAACCCGGCGAACACAAAACCGTCCAGGCCCGGATCCTCGAATAAGCCGAGGCCATCGGTAGGACGATTGTGTCCCGCGAGGAGGCCGAGCAAAGGAGGGCGGGTTTTCCAACCCACCGTGATTCATCAATGGCGGACAGGAATGTCCGCCCCCCATTGTCGCTCTTCTTCGACGACCTGCTCGACACCAAGGTGCGGGAATTCAACCCGCGCTACGCTTGATGCCGAGGGCGCCTTGCTCGGGCAGTTCCGGCATCTGCACACCGACATCAACGGCAACCGGGGCGAGCTCATTGAGTAATAAGTCTATATCGTAATATATTGCGACTAAGTACGATTAAAATCATTATCTCGCTATTCATTGCGACTAGACTAAAGCCAATTATCAGGATATATATCGCAATAACTGACGATATATGGCAATTTCCCGGGTATGTTCGCAATATATAACGACTATGAAAATCACTGGTTTGCTCACAGATGATGCCGTGCTGGCCGAATTGGGCGCACGGATTGCCGGGCGTCGGGTTGAATTGCAGCTGACCCAGGCGGCGGTGGCCGAACAGGCGGGTATCGCCAAGCGTACCCTCGAGCGGATGGAGGCGGGCAAACGTCACAGTTGGGCACTCTGATTCGTGTGCTGCGGGTGCTGGACGCCGCATCAGGGCTGGATAACCTGATTCCGGAGTCCGGGCCCAGACCGATGGATTTGTTGAAGCGAAAGGGCAAGGTCCGGCAACGGGCTTCGGGTAAACGTGCCGCAAAGGCGACTGGCAAACCATGGCGCTGGGATGAGAAGCCATGAGCACGCTTGCCGAAGTCAGGCTGTGGGGTAGAACCATCGGCGCGGTCTCCCTCCAGGATGGGGAGGACGTTGCCAGCTTTGAATACGATGCGGCATTCGCGCAAAGCGGCATTCAGGTCGCGCCGATCGTGATGCCGCTTTCCCGACGCGTGTACCGCTTCCCCGCGCTTTCCCGCCCGACTTTTCTCGGGCTGCCCGGCCTGCTGGCCGACTCGCTGCCCGACAAATTTGGCAACGCGCTGATTGATGCCTGGCTGGCATCGCAGGGGCGGCAACCGGATTCCTTCAACGCCGTCGAGCGGCTTTGCTATACCGGTGAACGCGGCATGGGTGCGCTTGAATTTGCCCCCGCCATCGGCCCCAGGGCAAAGCAGACAACACACATTGAGGTCAGCCAGTTGGTTGCGCTTGCATCGGAGGTATTGACCCACCGGAATAACCTGCAGGCGTCTTTTGCGGCTGAAGGCAAAGAAGATGCGCTAAGGGATATTCTGCGCGTGGGCACCTCCGCCGGTGGCGCGAGGGCGAAGGCGGTCATCGCATGGAACCCGAAAACCAATGAAGTGCGATCCGGCCAGGTCAAAGCCGGCAAGGGATTTGAATACTGGCTGCTGAAATTTGACGGTGTCAGTGGCAACCGGGACAAGGAACTGGAAGACCCGAGGGGCTATGGCGTGATCGAGTATGCGTATTACCTGATGGCGCTTGAATGCGGCATCGATATCAGTGAATGCCGGTTGTTTAAGGAGAATGGTCGATCGCATTTCATGACGCGCCGCTTTGATCGTCTTGCTACCGGCGAAAAACTTCACATGCAGTCACTCTGCGCCCTGGCGCACTACGATTTCAATATGGCGGGCGCTTACAGCTACGAGCAGGCGTTGCTGGTGATGCGGCAACTGCAGTTGCCCATGCAGGCCATCGAGCAACTGTTTCGGCGCATGGTATTCAACATCGTGGCCCGCAATCAGGATGACCACGTGAAGAATATCGCCTTCCTGATGAATAAATCCGGCGAGTGGTCGCTGTCGCCGGCCTTTGATATGACCTACAGCTTTAATCCTTCGGGCGCGTGGACGGCAAGCCATCAGATGACGATGAATGGAAAACGCGACAATTTCACGCTGGAGGACTTCAACGCCTGCGCAAAGACTGCTTCGATGAAACGGGGGCGCGCCGCGAAAATCGTTGCCGAGGTGCAGGCGACGGTATCGAAATGGAGATCGTTTGCAGAAAAGGCGGGCGTGCCTGATGTCGTGCGCGAAAAAATTCAGCGCACGTTGAATCTGAAACCCTATTCATGAATCCAGGCGAATTAGGAATTAGGAATTAGGAATGACAGCAGACAATCCGATCCAAGCAAAATCCTATGCGTTCGCGTTGCGGATCGTGAAGCTGTATCGGTTTCTTTGCGATGAGAAGAAGGAGTTTGTCCTGTCGAGGTAGATCGTGCCCAGCGGCACGTCCATTGGCGCGAATGTCGAGGAGGCGATCGGCGGTCAATCCAACAAGGATTTCCTCTCAAAGATGAGTATCGCCTACAAGGAGGCTCGCGAGACCCACTACTGGCTGCGGTTGCTTCGTGATTCCGATATTTTCGATGCCAAACACGCCGAATCTGTGATCGAAGACTGCGAAGAACTGCTGAAGATCTCTGGCTCCATTATTCGAACCACGAAACAGAAGATTTCTGAGCCGTAATTAATCATTCCTAATTCCTCACTAGTGTCCGGAACATTATTGGAATAGATTCAACTGGTTACTTGTTTCATCGTTCTTCATGGCTTGGTCGCATCCTGTAAGCAATTGATCTAGCGGCATTGTTTCGAAAACGGTCAGGCTCAAAATTTGTAGGATCGAGTAAAGGCTGGCCTTGATGTTGAGTCTTTTCTTGATGATCGCGACGAGCACATAAACGGAGACGGCGATCCAGACCTGGGTTTTGACGGCGCTTTCCGAGGTCCCGTAGAACGACTTGATTCGCAGGTGCTGCTTGATCCATTTGAAGAACAGTTCGACCTGCCAACGATAGCGGTACAACTCGGCTATTGTCAGTGCCGGTAGCGTGAAGTTGTTGGTCAAAAAGACCAACCGCTTGTCGGTCTTGGCATCGTAGAACTTGATCCGGCGTAGTCCGTCGGGGTAGCGCTGGCTGCTCTTGTAGCCGATCAACTTGATAGTTTGGTCGCAACGCAGACCGACTTCCTTGTCGACGGGGCGCGAAGAGACTCTGCGGAACTGAAGGTTGGATTTCGCACGGATAACGAAAAAGGCCTTGGCCTGGTTTAACTGATACAGGCGCTCGTAGTCCAGATAACCCCGATCCATGACGTAGAAGGCGCCAGGTTCCGGTAGGAGCAAGTCCAGCACGTTGACGTCGTGCAGTTTGCCGTCGGAGATGTGGATGAAGGTGGGGATATTGCCGCGTAGATCGAGCAATGTATGTAGCTTCACCGCTGCCTTGGTTCGCTGGAAGTGCGCCCATGGGAAGACCGCAAGACACAGGTCGATGGTTGTGGCATCGAGTGCATAGACAGTGTTGTCGAGTTCCAGTCCAAGATCCTCGCCGGCATATAGTCGCCGGGCGATCTGGATGAGTGACTGGGCGAAGTCTGCATAGATGAGCCAGTCCCGCTTCTCGTTGGCGTCGGCCAATGTGCTGCGGGCGACCTGAGAACGTATGCCCATATGGTAGAGCTTGTTGCTCTGGGCTTTGAGGCATGCCTCTATGTCGCGCAGGCTTTCTCGATAGGTCAATTGAGCGAATGCCATGCAACGAAATTGGTCTTGGCAGCTGAAACGCTTGATGTGCTTGTTGCCGTCGTAGCGTTGGACGCAGCGACGAAAGGTATGCAGCGGCAGGTGATCCATCGCCTGCGCGAAAACGAGTTTGCCTGTAAACATCGGACAAATGCCTCAACCCCGGGAATTGGGTCAAAGCGTGATCCACATTGATCGACCGGTTCAAGTCGGTGACAGGCTGAAATCGCATATTTTTAATTTACTTTCAATGCGTTATCGGCGAACAATTTCGGATATTCCGGACAC
>CAVXWS010000045.1:0-21613 GCA_963765415.1 uncultured Gammaproteobacteria bacterium | reverse complement strand
GGACTCGCTCAGCCGCCAGTCGTTGGCCAGCCGGTGACTGCGCTGCGCGGCCTTGGCCGCGGCGGCGGGTTGCAGCAGCGCGTCGCCGTCCGGCGAGCGGCGTATCACCTGCTCCCAGATCAACAGCTCCTGGTGGGCCGACAGGGGCGCCCGATCGATCAGCCCGTCGTCCAGCGCGGCGGTGAACAACTCCGCCAGCCAGGCCGCCAGCGGCAGAATCTTCGGCGTCGGCCAGACGATATGGCCGGCGGCGGTTTGGTCGCGCTCGCAGCTACGGCGCAGGTGTCGGGCGAGGCGGTTGTTGACAGTGACCAGCACGCCTCCGTCGGCCAGGGCCTCAGTCAGGGAAAGGGTTGGAAGGGGCTCCATGCCGGTGGTTGCCTGTCGCGTGCGCGGATCATTGAGTGGGCCTCGAACGGGCAAGCCTAGCACGCCAGCACATCGCCATCGCAGGACCCGAGCCGGTCGGAAGCGAGTCGTGCGCCGAACAGGGGAGTTGCCAACACGATCGCAGTCTCATGGCCGATGTCCCGGCGAGGTTTGGTGACGCGCTGTGGGAGAAGACGCGCCTCGCGCCGAAGCCGGTTTGAACCGGGCACCTTCGCGGCGAGGGCGCCGCTCCCCCATACCCCGGGGTTACCCGAACTGTCGATGGAGGCTCAGGGTCCGCAGGAGGCGCGCCCCCGCGCCGAGGTGCCTGCCGGATGCCCATTCGCGGCGAGGCGCCGCACATGACCCTTAACCCCATCCGGGTCGGCCGGGCGTATTCAGGGATACCAAGAGCAACAAAGAGGAATGTATCGTGTCCCAGCAACACCTGATTTTCCTTGCCGCCCTGATCGCGGCGTTCACCGTCGGCTGCGCCCCGCAGCAGGTCGAACCGCCGGCCGAACGCCCGGCGCAGACCACGTCGGCCCGCACCGATCAAAGGATCCGGGTGCGGGTCACACCCCCGCCCGTCGAGCAGGAGGCGGACCTGGCGGCATCCCCCGAGGTCGTCCTCTACGGCAAAGCCGAGTCGCGCGAGCGCCTGGTGACCGACGTCGCCATGACCGGCCGGATCGACGCGGCACGCGTCATTGCCCGCCCGGCCAGCGAGCCGCTCGATCGCGAGCGCTATGCTCACTTTGACGACCACGGCGTGAAGCGGGCCAGCGAGCAGCCGGTCTCGACCTTCAGCATCGATGTCGACACCGGCTCGTACAGCAATCTGCGGCGAATCCTGAACGAGGGTCGGCTGCCGCCCAAGGATGCCGTGCGGGTCGAGGAGTTGATCAACTACTTCGCCTACGAGGACCCGGTGCCCCAGTCGGTCGAACGGCCGTTCGCCATCCACACCGAGTTTGGGCCGAACCCCTGGAACGCCGACACCCGCCTGCTGCGGATTGGAATCCGGGCCTGGCAGAGCAAACGGGGCGCACTGCCGCCGGCCAATCTGGTGTTCCTGGTCGACGTTTCGGGTTCGATGCAGGCCGCCAACAAGCTGGGACTGTTGAAGCGTTCGCTGGGTCTGCTCACCCGTAAGCTGGACGCCGACGATCGGGTGTCGATCGTGGTCTATGCCGGGGCCTCGGGCGTGGTGCTGGAACCGACTCCGGCCGACCAGGTCGCCAAGATCAGAACAGGCCCTGGCGCAACTGCAGGCCGGCGGCTCGACCAACGGCGGCGCCGGCATCCGATTGGCCTATGCCAAGGCGCGTGAGGCCTTCATCAAGGGCGGCGTGAATCGGGTAATCCTCGCCACCGACGGCGACTTCAATGTCGGCACCGTCAATCACCAGGCCTTGATCGATCTGATCGAGCAGAAGCGCGCCGGCGGCATCGCACTGACCACGCTCGGCTTCGGCGGCGGCAACTACAACGATCACCTGATGGAGCAACTGGCCGATCACGGCAACGGCAACTATGCCTATATCGACAGCCTGCTCGAGGCGCAGAAGGTACTGGTCGACGAGTTGGGCGCGACCCTGCACACCGTCGCCAAAGACGTGAAGATCCAGATCGAGTTCAACCCGGCGCAGGTTGCCGAGTACCGCTTGATCGGCTATGAGAACCGTGCCCTGAAGCGCGAGGACTTCGACAACGACCGGATAGATGCCGGCGAGATCGGCGCCGGGCACTCCGTGGTCGCGTTGTACGAGCTCGCCCTGGTCGACGGACAGGGTCAGCGGATTCCGCCTTTGCGCTACGCCGAGTCGGCGACGACGGACTCGAAGTCGGACGAGATGGCGCATTTGCGGCTGCGTTTCAAGCTTCCGGACGCCGAGCGCAGCCAGCTGATTGAGCAGCCTCTGTATCGGCGCGACCTCAAGGATTCGATTACGGCCGTGTCCGATGACTATCGCTTCGCGGCGGCGGTGGCGGCCTTCGGTCAGAAGCTCAGAGGCGGGCATTACCTCGAGGAGTTCGAGTACGCCGGTATTCTCGACCTGGCCCGTACCGGGCGGGGTGAAGACCCGAACGGACTGCGCAGCGATTTCCTTCGGCTGGTCAAGCTGGCTCAGAGCCTGGCCCCGGCGACCTCGCCGGAATCGGTCGTCGACGACCGAGTCGCAGAACGCTAGGCTTGCGCGCGCAAGGGTCGGAGTCCATGGACTCCGACCCCGGTTCGTACCGAGTGGCCGGAGTTCGCGGACTCCGAACCTGGTGTGTTGTTACCGCTGGACACGATATTGGCACTGACTGATGAACAATTGATGCAGCGTTACCAGGCCGCCGACACCGCGGCCTTCGACGTGCTGTACGCCCGTTACCGGGGGCCGCTGTACCGCTACGTCAGGCGCCAGTGCGGCGATTGCCCGGAGGCCGAAGAGCTTTACCAGGACATCTGGCTGCGGCTGATCGATCGTCGCCGGCAGTGGCGCGGGGACGAGCGTTTCAAGCCCTGGTTGTACGGCATCGCCCATCATCGCGTCGTGGATTTCTGGCGACGTCAGGGGCGCTCGGTGGAAGACCCGCTCGAGGATGCCGACATCGTACCGCTCAACCAGCCGTGGCCGGAGGCCCTGCAATTGATCCGCGACTGTGTCGAGCGCCTGTTCCACCTGCTCGGGCATCTGGCGGAGACCCAGCGCAGCGCCTTCCTGTTGAAGGAGGAGGCGGGCCTGAGCCTGCAGCAGATCGCCGATGTGACCGGGGTCGGTCGGGAGACGGTGAAGAGCCGGCTGCGCTATGCCGTCCGCCGTCTGCGCGCGGGCCTGGAGGACTGCAATGACTGAACATGACGATGACCTGCACGACCCGCGGCTCACCGCCCTGTATCGCCGTAAGGACGGCGAGCAGCCACCGGCCCATCTCGACGCGGCGATCCGAAAGGCGGCGCACGCCGTGGTGAAGCGACCGGCGAGCCGGCGTCTGTGGCCGTCGCTGGCGACGGCGGCCCTGCTTGTGCTCGGTGTCAGCGTCGCGCTGATGGTCTTCGATCAGCCGCAACTGGATCGGCCGGCGTTTGATCGGTCCGATCCGGAACAGAGAAGCGACGAGGCGGCGCGGCGCGAGGAGAAAACGGCCCCCGCTGAAGCCCCGCCGGCGGCGTCGTTCGGTCGCCCGGCAGCGCAGCAACCAAAGGTTCTGGGCAAAGCCCTGCCGGCAAGTCCCGTGCCGGCGATTCGGTCTTTTGCCGCGGAGGGGCAGGCCACGACGCCGCAGGCGACGGGACGCGCAGACAGCGCATTGTCCGAAGCGGCGGAGCCCATGCCTGCCGATGCCGATGCCGATGGACCGGTGCCGTCCCATCGACGTGATGCCGTGCCGAGCGACGACTGTAGCGCCTTCGGCGACCTGGCCCGGATCAGCGAGGCGGACCTGAATTCGGCCATCGAGCGCGTCCGCCTAGGAGCCGATCCGACCGCGGTGCGTTGTCTGGAACAGGCCCTGCAGGCGCTTGGACAAAGGCCCTGAGCGCAATGCATGCGCTCGGCTGCGCAGCGCGTGCGGTCGTTTCGAGTGTCGACACAGGACCGTCGTCGGACAAAGGACAGGGCCGCTTATCGGGTCTCGGTACCACCGGCAGGTCGTATCCCAAAGCCCGAGGTGGTCAGTTGTTCGAACCCGTCTGCGCCGCGAATGATGAACAAGGCGGCGACCTCGTGGCTCTCGGCGAGCGCCGGACCTGCCTGATCGCCCATCGCCAGCAGGGCGGTGGCGAGACCGTCGGCGCTCATGCAATCGTCGGCGAGCACCGTGACCGAGGCCAGCCGATGTCGCACCGGTTGACCGCTGCGCGGATCGATGGTGTGCGAATAGCGCTGGCCGTTGTGCTCGAAGAAGTTGCGGTAGTCGCCCGAGGTGGCCATCGCCCGATCCTGCAGTTCGACGATGGTCTGTACAAAGCGCCCTTTCGGGTCGGGGCGCTCGACCGCGACGCGCCAGGGACGGTCGAGCGACTTTCGACCCTGGGCGCGCAGCTCGCCGCCGATCTCGACCAGGTAGTTGCTGATCCCCTGTCGCTCCAGCTGTTCGGCGATCTGATCGACCGCGTAACCCTTGGCGATCGCCGACAGATCCAAGCTTAGTCCGGCGACGCGTTTGCGCAGGGCCGGCGGTTCCACCCGCACCTCGAGTTTCCGATATCCGACCGGGTCCAAGGCGGCCTCCAGCTGCTCGGTATCCGGTGGCGCCGCACGGCGCTCGGCCGGGCCGAAGCCCCACAGATCGACCAGCGGACCGACGGTGATATCGAACATGCCCTCGCTCATGGCGGCGATGATCTGCGCCGCCTCGACCACCTCGACCACGGCAGCCGGGACGGGGAACCAATCCGTGCCGGCGTAGGCATTGAACCGGGACAGATCGGAATCGGGCCTGTAGGTCGACATCGTGGCGTTGATCTGCTCCAACCGCTGGTCGATCTCGCGCTGCAACGCGTCCACGCCAAGATCCTTGGGCGACGCCTCTCGGCTGGATGCGATCTTGATGTGGTAACTGGTACCCATGGTCGAACCGCTCAGTTCGATCAGATGGTCGTTTGCGGGCGGGTCTTCGCTGCAGCCGATCAGGGACAGGCTGGATACTGCCAGGCTGAGCCAAAGCAGACCGGTTCGGAGCGGTGCTCGATCCGCTGCACGGGCGGGGTGGCCCTCGTTGGTTCGGTTTTGTGGGGTAGACATGAAGCGATACAGGTTGAAGCGGTTCTCGTTGAGAGGCGACAGGCCGAAGGATAACAGTCGCTTCTGAAGTCTTTGGCTATGTGAGTCTCATATCGATCAAGATCTTTCACCTTTCGACAACTATGAGTTCGCGCTGAACGCCGGCCCGTTCCGCTAGACTGCCGTCCCATGAGATTAGCGAATTCGGCAAAAAGTTACGGTTGGATCAGCATCGGTCTGCACTGGTCGATCGCGCTGGGCGTGATCGGGTTGTTCGGCCTGGGCCTGTGGATGACAGGACTCGATTACTATCACGCCTGGTATCGGCGGGGACCGGACCTGCATCGTGGTGTCGGCGTCTTGCTCGCGGTGGCCCTGGTCCTGCGTCTGCTGTGGCGGTCTGTGAGTCCGAACCCGGAGCCCGCTGTGCGGCCGGGACGCCTCGAGTATCGGGCAACCCGAACCGTCCACGGTCTGCTATACCTAATGCCGCTTCTGACGGTGATCAGCGGCTATCTGATATCGACTGCCGATGGTCGGCCGCTTGCCGTGTTCGATTGGTTCGAGATCCCGGCGGTGGTCGTCGGAATCGACAATCTCGAGGATGTCGCCGGCGATGTGCACTACGTACTTTCTCTGACCCTGATCACCCTGGCCGGTCTGCACACGCTGGCGGCCCTGAAGCATCATTTCTTGGATCACGACGCCACGCTGCGTCGAATGTTTGTGCCACAGGACTGACGAAGTCTGCCCTTTTAAATAGGAGATCAATCGAGATGAACCCTAAAAAAATCTGTTTGCTCGGTCTGTTCCCGGCCGTTCTTGCGATGGTCTTCGCCGCCAGCGTGCAGGCCGCCGACTATGTGATCGATACCAAGGGCGCCCATGCCTACATACAATTCCGCATAAAACACCTGGGCTACAGCTGGTTGGTAGGGCGGTTCAACCATTTCGAGGGCCGGTTCAGTTTCGACGAGCAGAACCCCTCGTCAGCCAGGGTCACGGTCACCATCGACACCACAAGCGTCGATTCCAACCATGCGGAGCGTGACAAACACCTGCGCGGGGAGGACTTCCTCGACGTCAAGCGCTATCCGCAGGCAAAGTTTGTCAGCAACGGGTACAAAGAGACCGGTGATGGTCGGGCCGAGCTCAGCGGAGATCTCACTCTGCACGGGGTAACTCGACCGATCGCCATTGCCGTAGAAGCCATTGGTCACGGTCCGGACCCCTGGGGTGGATATCGCCGTGGTTTTGCCGGCACGGCCGAACTGAGCCTCAAGGACTTTGGTATCGACTACAACCTCGGTCCGGCATCGCGCACCGTCGAGCTGTCGCTCGGTGTGGAGGGGATTCGCCAGTAGGCCGGGCGAGACAACATTCGATCAGGTTCGGTCGGTACCAAGTATCTTGCCGAGCTCCTCCGCCGCGGCATGGATTGCGTCACGAGCACGCATGTCTCGCCAGGCGAATCTGGGTTTCGGGGAATATTCAGTTTAAACAGACGGCTAAGTGAACATTATCAGGTCGCTAGTGGGCCAAGCGGTTCCGCTTGGCCCACTAGAACCAGACTCCGCTCCAGCGACGCCGCGGTGTTCTGTGGACCTCGCGCCAGGCGTCGGGCAGTAGGGTCTGTGTCCGTTGCTGACCGTACTCTCTGGCGGTCGATCCGATCTGCAGGTCCAGCAATCGCCGGATTCTCTCGTCGGTCTCGGGATGGCTGCGTAACAAAGACGGGTCGGGATCACCGCGGCCCGGCCAGAACATGCGTTCCAGCCAGCGACCCTGGTGGCGTTCGATCTTGTCCAGCGCCGAGGCGAGACCACTCGGGTCCCCGGTCAGCTGTGCCGCGCCCAGGTCGGCATCGAACTCGCGGCTGCGTGACAGCGCCAATTGAAGCACTGTGCTCAGCGACGGGGCGAACAGCAACAACAACAGTCCGAGAATGGGGACATCGAACTCGCCGAACAGGACCAGCGGCAGGCTCAGTGCGAGGGTGAAAAGGGCGACCGTGGCGAGCAGTCCGGTCAGACGACTGACAATATCGGCCAGTCCCATGACCCACATGTCGTTGTGATCGATGTGACTGATCTCGTGAGCCAGCACGCCGGCCAGTTCCCGCAGGTTCATGCGTCTCAGCATGCCGTCGCTGATGGCGATCGCTGCCTGATCGCGGCTGCCCGTGGCGAAGGCATTGATCACGGGGCTCGGCAGGTAGTGCAGGCTGGGCGGTGACGGCAGTCCGGCACGCGCGCTGAGGGATTCGATCAGCCGGATCAGCTGCGGCGCCTCGACGCCTCCGATGGGTCTGGCCTGGTAGAGACGCATCACCATCCAAGGCGAGAGCTTGGGCGCGATCAACAGCAGAAGAACGACCGAGGCGGCCATCCACAAAAAGCTGTTCGGCCCGAACAGCAACTCCGCTGAGAGACCGAGCAACAAGGTCATACCGCCGAGCAGCAGACCCGTTTGGGTCAGGTTGAGCAGACGGTGGCGAAAGCCGCGCTGGTGATCGAGCTGGGTCTTGGTACGCATGTCGGCAAAGCCTCACTCCCTGCCTCGCGCTTACCCTCGGGACAGGGGGTCAATTCGGCTGGGACCCGAGCGCCCCGTTGCGGCGCAGGACGTCGGCGATCTCTCCTTGCCGGAGTTGCAGTGCGATCTGCAGCGGCCGTTCACCGGCGCTATTGGGGGCATTGACGTCGGCCCCCTGAGCAACCAGGTGGCGGACCAGTCGATGGTCGCGCTTGCGGATGGCGATGACCAAAGCCGTATCGCCGGCTTCACTGAGGTGTCCCATGTCGGCACCGCGAGTGACCAACCAGGAGATGACGTCGCGGTCCGGCACGTCCCGTTGGGCGACGTCGATCAGCAGCGTGGAGGGGTCGAATTCCGCACCTGCGTCGACCAATACCGAAGCCAGTTGGGTTCGTCCGGAGAACAAGGCGCGCTGCAGCGCCGTGTAGCCGGCTCGATCCCTGACATTGATCTCTGCACCCGCGCGCAGAAGCTGCTTGACCGCGACGATATTGCCGCGCTCGGAGAGCACGTGAACCGGGCGGTCACCGTCGGGGTCCGCCTGATTGATGTCCGAACCCCAATGGATGTGCCGATCCAACTGGTCGATGTCGCCGCGCTGCACGGCCAGATACAGAGAGATGCTTGGTCGGTCCGGCTCACCGCAGCCAACGAGCAGCAGCAACAGACCGAGGCCGAGCCAGATCCTCCGTGACCTGAATAGCGATCCTGATTTGGGCATGAGAGGCAAGGCGACTAAACCGCTTTCGCAAGATATATCATCGTTGAGATGTTAACAGACCGATGTCGACGACTGTGCTAACTTAACCCGGCCATGTTAAGTAAAATTCTGTTCACCCTTGCGGTGGTGATCGGCGTCCTGGCGCTGTTCCGCTGGCGCCGCCAGAGGCAGCTTGAGATGCTGCCGGCCTCAGTGCCGACGCAGCCAGGTGTTCGCTCTAAGACCCAGCCGGTGCTCAAGTGGTTCGCCTTGTTGGTTATCGCTCTCATGATAGGCGGCGCCGCGTTATGGCTGCTCCATGCCTGGCGCGCGGCCGGCGAGATCGTGACCGTTCAGGTGTTTGACGCCGGCTCGGGATCGATGGCCGAGTATCAGGCCTATCGTAGCGATCTGGAAACGCGCAGTTTTCGCACCGTTGATGGGCGCAGGGTCACTCTGGCCGAGACCGAGCGGATGGAGACGATAGGCCCCCGGTGACGCGGGGCCTCCCACAGCGGGGTGACTCCCGCTCCCGAGTCAGTCGGGCTCGGCCGGACCGAAGTTGAAGGCGATCGACAGCCGCGCCGAGGCCCCGGTATTGATATTCACCTCGTGTTCCAGATGCGGTGGAAACATGACCAGGAGGCCCACCTCCGGCGTCACTCGGATCACAGCCGGTGAGTCGTAGAGCACCAACTCCCCGGATCCCTCGGGCACGCTCAGATAGAGCACGGCGGAGAGCAGTTCGTCATCTTCGTGATGGTCGTGCCTGGTCGTCCCTTCTCCAGGTCCCATTTCGTTGAACCAGAAGCCGAATTTCAGATCGCCGCGATCCAGGACCGACTCTGCACAGGCCTGGACTTCGGCGGCCACGGGAGAGAAATCAGGCAGCGATCGCCGGTCGATATAGATGTTTTCGTAGCGTTGTTCGAACCAGTGGCTTAGACGCGTCTGCGGTCCGTCACGCAGCGAATGGAAGCGATCGATCAGGGCCGGCAGGTGCTCCTGCGCGCGCCCGAGACGGGCAAACCAGACCGGGGCCGCGGGACGGACGATCGGAGTCACGGGACTCACGGAGTATCTCGGGGGTTCGGGCAGAACGTGAGGCCGGTCGCGACCAGCCGGGTGCAGCCGGGCGGCGGCACCGCCTCGTCGCCGAGCCGACAGCGCCCGCCGATATTGACGGCGATGAAAAACACCAACAGGAGCAGGACGATGCGCATGCGCGGCATGATCCGCGAGCGTTCCTCAAGTCGCAAGTCCAGCGGCCACTAAACAGATGGAAGTCTTCCACACAGGCAAGGGGCGGGAAAAGAAACCCGGCGCTGTCGAACAGGCCGGGTAAATGGCGAGAGTAAGCAGTTAGAACTCGCCCCTTGCCGAGGAGGAGTTCGTGGTCTCTTGTCAGGGAGATCGCAGGACGGCGTTGACGCCGGCGGGTGTGATCGAGCCGTGCGCCTGCAGCGCCTCGGTTGGCGAACTCAAAATCAGGTCGCGGATACGCGAGGCTCGCGCGCCGGCTTGCTCGGCGGTGCTGATCGCAGTCTCACCCTGCGTCTCATTGGCGTAGCGTGCGGCCGCGCGCTCGAGATCGGTCGAGTCGCTGGGCGGTGCGGTTGTCGGATCGGTGACCATGGATCGGCTATCCGCGGCGGTCTTGGTCTCGCTGCGGCCTTTGAAAGGCGGCGGGTTCGTCGAAATTTTGTCGTTACTGATCGGACTGGTCATCCAAATTCTCCCTCATCCGTCGGAAAAATGACTCTTTCGGGGTATCAGCCCTTGCTGCCCATTCAGGACGCAGAATCTGTGCCAGCCTATGTCGCCGACACGAACCTTTTCGCGATCCGCAGTTGACCGAGTCGGGAGATCAGCCCGCATATCTCACCAGGCGAACCTGGTTTTCGGGAAATATTGGGTCTAAACAGAGGGTTTAGTGAATATGACCATGTCGACCCCAATGACACTCTAGTTCTACCCGGTTTTTGGCACCATCTGGCTGCGTATCTTGACCGATCCCCCTTGAACCGTAGCTACGGCCATGCCTCTTCGGCGTGCTCCGACGCTCCTTTTCGTCGCATAGTACCCACTATGTTCCTCAAACGACCGCCAGATCACACTCGAATTGGGTAACCCTCGGCATCCGCCAGCTCTACCGCGCAGGCTCCTAGTCAAGAAGGCGCAGATGGCTGATGTCCGGGATGGGTCGGACCGGCTTTTCCACCACACAGTCTTCGAGACTGCCCAGCCGTGCCGGTTCCGCGGACAGATGCGAGGTGTCGATCGCCGTGGGCGGCGGCTTGGGTGAATCGTCCAGATCGGCCCCTGAAGCGTCGATCGATAGACTGCTGATATCCGGCAGCGGTTGCGCGGGGGGACGGACCGAGTAGTCGGCGAGGGTGCCGGTATTCGCCGGCAGCAATTCGGGCTCGGCTTCTTCCTCCACCGATATCCCGGCGGCGCTCGGGGCCAGGTCTGCTTCGGCGCTGCCGAGCTTGACCGTCGGCTCGGCGGCACGGTGGATCTCGGTCTTTGGCTCGCTGGCCGGTGGATGCGAACGGCCCGCCGCAGAGTCGCTCGGCCGCACGTCAATCAGGATGCCGATCTTGCGAAAGGTCGCGCGGTACTTGCTGGCGGTCTCGACATCGACGTTGCTCTTCACCTTGACCGGTACGCCGGAGAGTAGTTTGACCGCTTTGGCCTCGTTTATGCCGTTCATCCGGCAAAGGGCGCGGCGCACCTGGGCCAGATCGGCGCCGTCGATCAATTGGCCGCTGACATAGATATCGAAGTTGTCGTACATGGAAGCTGACCCTTGGATGATGTCGATCGCGTGTTGTTTTCCCCGATGCTGCCAAGCTTGACGCTCGACCGCAAGGCAATCGGGTGATTTCAGGTCGGAAAGACGCCGACATCGGTCTCCGGCGGGGGCGCCGGTTACATCTCGGATTTCACCCACTTGTCGAACTGAGTGACCTGGATCTCGGCCGCTTCGTTGCTCTCGCCGTGGGCCTTCATGCACCGATAGATCTCGAGCAAGGCAAGTGACGGCTGTCGCGGCGGGCGTCCGGGCTGAACCCGCCATCGACGACCAGTTCGATCTCGGCGACACACGGACCCGGACCCCACCATTCGCTCGAGTTCAGATGATGACAGCTGCCCGCTGGATCGGTCGCGAATTGGCGCAGAGTGATCTCAGCGAGGTTCGCGCCGTAGTCGTGGTGATAGCGGCGCAGCAGCTGCTCCACGGTTGCCAGCGCTCGAAGCATGTCGGTCGGCGCGCGCCGCCAGGGAGCGATCCAGTTGAGCAGGGTCTCGATCCAGTGGCCCAAGATCCGGGTGCTGTGAATTACGACCCCGGTATTTCCATCAGTGCACGGTTTCCGGAGTCCGGACCATCGCCTCTGAAATCACCATCGGTAGCGAAGCGTGATGAGTGAGCATGCGCCAGCCGTCTTCGGTGTGCTGGTAGACGTTGGTCGCGATGATCCGAGTGGGATCGTCGTCACTGCCGTTGGGCGTGATCAGTTCTTCGACGGTGTGTATGGCCAGATTTCCGGTCACAATGCGCTGAATCTCGTTGTGACGAATCTGCGGTGGACTGGCGCCGGAGAAGATGCTTGCCCAGCTCCGCAGGATACTGGGGGTGCCGCGAAGCAGGGCGCCTCCCGGATGGACGCAGGCGGCCGTCTCGTGGTCGAGCCAAATCTCGCTCATCTCTTCCACGCTGCAATGTTCGAAGGCCTGGTAGAAGGCCTGCTCGACGGATCTTGAGTCTTCAGTACTCTCGTTCATCTTGTGTGAATCCTACGAGATTCCTAGGTTGCAATGCCAGGTAATATTCCAGGTTAGTCAAGGTATTTCTGTTGCCATTCCCGGTAGCGGCCATAGACGACCTGGTTGAAGTGCTCTTTGTCGGGAAATTCTTCGGGATAGAAGGCGTCGTAGACATAGTAGTTCGCCCGATTGTTTCGAGAGCACATCAGATCCCAGATCATTCTCGGCAGGGTTTGTTCCCCCCAATGAAAGTCGTCCTGCGCCTCGTAGTGGATGAATACGGGAACGATCGGCACGCCGGTGGCCAGCGACGCCTCGAAGGCGCCGTGGCGAAAATGATCATGCAGCCGCTTGCCCTGGACGCCGCCTTCCGGATACAGGGCAATATTTCGGCCCTCGCGCAGCGCGGTGACGATCTGCTCGACAGCCCCGCGACGCGACTCGGGCGATGCCCGATCGACGAACAAGGTGCCCGCGGCCGCCGCGATTCGGCCGACGACCCACCAGTCACGCAGCTCGATTTTCGCCAGACTGTCGACATCGAACAGGGCTGGAATGCCAATGTCCTCGAAGACCGAGGGGTGATTGGCGATGAGAACAAAATGCGGGGGCAGGGGGCGGCGATTCTTCTGATGCAGGCGCAAGTCCACCCCGAGGGCGTGTACCCAGGTCCGCGACCAGTGATGGAACAGGCGTCGATACCAGTTCCCGAGCGGTGGTGTTCCCAGCAAGGCGGCCGGATACAGGATCAAGGTGAGCGCGATCAATTCGAGCCAGCCAAGCAGCATCCACAGCGCGCGAACCAGAAGCTGAATCAAGAGATTCCTACCTATCGGTTGATGTCGTCAGGTGAAGGTAGCCCATACGGGCCGGAAAATGCCGTCTATCCGAAGAGTTGCAGCAGGCGTTTGCGGTCCCGCGAGCCAATCAGACTGCGCTCTATCCGGCCGTACTGGATCGACCAATACGGTGGGCGAGGCACGCACGCCGAGCTCTTTGGCCAAGTCGCTATGATTGGCGATGTTGACGGTGTAGATCGGATAATGATCGGCCTGCAGGTCCTTGACCACGGGTGACATGAACCGGCAAGGACCGCAATGCGGGCTGTAGCAGTAAACCAGGGCCCGTTGGTCCATTTGCTTGAGCTCGGGTATCAGTTCGAGCAGTGGACCGGCGTCCCGACCTTCGATCGAGCGGGTCGCCAGTTGCAGATAGACAAGATATACAACCCAGGTCGCGGTAAGCCCGAAAAAGATGTAGAGCAACCAAGTCATAAGGGTAACCGTGGATTTCTTGAAGTTGCCGCTCAACCGTGTTCGAGTTGGTGTTTCGGCAATTACAGTTTGTTTTCGCCGTTCTGGCCAGGATCGTCCTCTGCTGGCGAGGCATATGGAGGAGAATCGCGGGTATGCCCGATATCGATAGATCGGATCAGATCTGGGTGTTCGACGAAAGTAAGCTCAATGAAGCTCTTGCCGCCTATCAGGCCGAGGCGCTCGCGGCTTACCCGCAGCAGTCGGAACGCATTCGCACGACCCTCGCCGCGGTTCGCGACTTTCTCCATTCGGAACACGCGCGAAAGTTGTCCATGCAGGTCAGCAAGCGTCCGTCCTGATCTGGAGCGGTCCTGGTGCGGCGGGCAGCGCCAGAATCAGCCTCCGTAACAGCTCCGCGTTCAACAGATGCCAGAGAAAATGGGTTCCTATCGGCCAGACCGGACACACCAGGTTGTCGACCGTTCGGGCCGTCAATGAGCAGGTAAACAGGAGGGTGGCTGTCAGAAAGGGGACCGCGAGGTCCGGCTGCCGCACGCGGCAGTACAGCCACATCAGGCACAGACTCAACCAGGCCGGCAGGTAGAACAAGGAACCATTCATCAGCCCGGCCGGGAACAGGGTCGGCGGGGCGAGGTTGACTGCCTCGAACAACAGCAGCCAGGAGATCATGCCAATGACCGTAAGCCGCGCCACTCGGGCGAGAAAACTCAGCAGGTATACGGCCATGAACAGGGTAATCGGCAGGACATCCGCGAGTTGGGCCCAGGCGCTTGCAAAGCCGTGCCACAGGCCGCTGCCGATCCCGATCGCGGCGAGCAGGAGAACCAGCAACTGCAGATCCCATGTCCTGGAGAAGGCCGTCCCGGATAGGGCCAGGGAGCGAGTCACTGACCAGGCTGCCCACAGAAAGGCGAGGTTGGTGATCAGATTGAAGGGTTCAGCCCATAAACCGGTTGCCGTGCGTTCGCAATAAAGATCAAGCAATCGAGCGTCCTCGACGGACCGAATCCCGCGGTCAACGGTTGGATGAATCAGTCTTTATCCGGTGCGCTGGGCCGCGCGCCTCGTCTCAGATGGCGCCCTCGGTAGCCGGGAGGCATCAAGGTTTTGTGGCGTAGATCGCGAAGGTGGTGCAAGCCGAGTAACAGCACGACTAACCCCAATACTGCGAGCAGGACGCCAGCGGAATCGGTGGCGCCGAGATCCGGGTTTGCCTCGACTCTGCCAATTGAGACGGTCAGGACAAACGCCAGATCGCGTACCCAGTGGCGCCTTCCGATGAGTCTGAGCATGCCCAACCTCTCTGCGTGGTTATCTTGAGATTCAGGACTGCATTTCCTATGCCGAACTAAATTAGTTTATATATTACAGATGGTTAGGAAATTGGTCTGACGAGAGCAGGTTCTTAGTGTCAATTTTCGTTAACGCGGACAATTTGTCTTCCTACCTGCCCAGGGGGCGTCTGAAACGCGACCTAACTGACAGCCATAAGCGTGGAACGATGTCGAGTCAACGCTCCAAAGGTTACGTTTAGGATATTTATTCCTGTAAGACAAGGGCATATTCCGCCCGTGATTGACCTGTGGCAGACGGGACCGGAGCAGCGGCCAGGTGAGGCCGAGGTGTCTGAGGGATCGGAATTCAGCCAACCGGGCCGGTATCGAAAGGCGCTCAGTCCTGCGCTATCGCCGCGACTTTGCCCAGGACCATGGTTTCCAGATCCTTCTTGTATTGTGCGACGCGGCGTCGCGTTTGGTCGTCGCCGGCGCCGAGAATCTGCGCGGCGAGAATCCCGGCGTTCTTGGCGCCGTTGATGGCCACGGTCGCGACCGGCACGCCGGCGGGCATCTGCACGATCGACAGCAGCGAGTCCTGACCGTCGAGAGCGTTGAGGTCTTGACCGGCACGCCGATCACCGGCAGCGGGGTGATGGCGGCCGCCATGCCGGGCAGGTGCGCCGCGCCGCCGGCCCCGGCGATGATCACCCGCAGCCCGCGCGCCTCGGCGCTCTCGGGCGTAGTCGTACAGCCGCGTCGGCGTGCGATGCGCCGAGACGATGGTCATCTCGTAGGGCACGGCCAATCTGCCGGAGTATGTCTGCGGCCTCCTGCATGACCGGCAGGTCCGAATCGCTGCCCATGATGATGCCCACCAGTGCCTGACTCATAGTTCATCGTTCCCCAATGATCTGCAGATATTTGCGAACCCGTTCGGCCTTCTCCTGGGCCTTTTCGAGATCATGCATCGAGCACGGTTACATGACCCATTTTACGAAACGGGCGGGTGCTGGCCTTGCCGTAGATGTGGACGCAGACACCCGGGATGGCAAGGGCCTTGGCTAGCCCGCGAATGCATCGGGCCGGCCGGTATATCCGGGCGCGCCGAGCAGGTTGATCATGACCGCGGGTGACAGCTGCTCGGTCGAGCCCAGCGGCAGGCCGATAACCGCCCGCAGGTGCTGCTCGAACTGGTCGGTGACGCAGGCCTCGATGGTGTGGTGGCCGGAGTTGTGGGTGCGTGGCGCCACCTCGTTGACCAGCAGCGCACCGTCGGACGAGAGGAACATCTCGACGCCGAAGACGCCGACGCCGTCGAAGGCCTCGACGGTGCGAATGGCGAGGTCGACAGCAGACCGGGCGATTTCCGCTGAGATATCCGCCGGCGCGAGCAGCATATCGAGCAGGTTTTCACCGGGGCGAAAGCGCATCTGCACGGGCGGGTAACAGCGGGTCTCGCCGTCGATCCCGCGCGCGACCAGCACCGCGATCTCTTTATCCGCGGGGACGAAGCGTTCGAGCAGAGACGGTACCGGCAGGTGCTCACCAAAGTCGCCGGCCGAGTGCAGTATCGCGACGCCGCGACCGTCGTAACCGCCGCGGCGGGCTTTCTGCACCAGCGGATAGCCGAACGCGGCAAAGGCGTCGGGATCGGCTTGCGGCATCTCGATGAATTCGGCCGTTGGTATGCCGGCCTGCGCCAGCAACTGTTTTTGTTTGAGCTTGTCCTGAACCACCGCGACGAGTTCCGGCGCAGGGTAAATTCGGCTGCCGCTGCGCTTCAGCTCGGCCAGCGTTTCGGTGTCGATGTCTTCGATCTCGAAGGTGATGACGTCGGTTTCAGCCGCCAGGGCGCGCAGTTTTCCGGCGTCGTGCAAACCGCCAATGATCTGTTTGGAGGCGATCTGCCCTGCCGGTGAGTCAGGCGTCGGATCCAATACCACACTGGTGCACCCGAGGCGCTTGGCCGCCTTGACCAGCATCCGACCGAGCTGGCCGCCACCGACCAAACCGATTCTGGCTACAGGGAAGGGGTAGTCGTCATGCATTAATCAGGCTCAAGAGGAGAATCGATGACCGTAGGGGCTCAGGTGAGTGCGGGACCTGCCAGGCGGCGGTTGTCCGCGATGCGGGCGGCGGGATCCATGCGCCGTCAGGTCGCGATACTGATCGAGTCTGGATAGGTCGAAAACCGCTAATTATATCCCGTAATCGCTGAGACTTTCCAAGCGACAGAGCCAGGCCGCTCCCCGGCAGCGTGCCAGGCCCCGCAATCGATGGCGACGAATGCCGTGTTGCTTTGCTTCGGTTGACTGGGATAATGCTCGACCCTGGGGGGCCGGCAATCGAACTCGCGGGAGGAAGGCAGTGGGCATTTTATCGTTGATCGTCATGGGACTGGTCGCGGGTGCGTTGGCGAAATGGATCTTGCCGGGGGACGATCCCGGCGGCTTGATCGTCACCATACTGATCGGTGTCGCCGGTGCACTCGTCGGCGGATTTGTTGCGGACTTTGTCGGTTTCGGCGGAGTCAACGAGTTCAATATCCGCACCTTGCTGGTCGCCACCGGCGGCGCCATGTTGTTGCTGTTAGGCTACCGCATGTTGAAGAAGGCCTGAGCGGATTGGCCCGCGGAACCCGGCCAGGGCGGGGCGGGCCTGCCCGGCGGAGGTAATGCCGGAAATCGCCGCTGAGCGCGTCTTCGGTTTGTCGTCAAAAATGCGGCAGGGTGGTCGATAAGACCGGTATGTCACTCTTTTCACTGAATTCCGTGCCGCTGCCCCAACGATGTATACGGAGTATGTGAGCACCGCTGCGATCATCGCAGCCATGCTGTTTGTCACCGTCTACATGGCGAGGGTGGCCAATCTCCACCAGCGTAAGCAAAGTCGTAAACGAAACGGTCTGAAACGCCTGGCTGGAGGTATCGACCACATCAATCAGGGCCTGGCTCTGCTGTCCGACATCCCCTTGCCGAAACGCCTCAAGGGTCTGATGCTCAACGACGTCTGTGAGCGTTACGGGAAGATCCAACTGCTTTATCCGGCCTATCCCGACCTGAATCGTCTGATGCAGGAGGCCGAAGCCCGGCGACGGAGCCTCAAGGAAGAAGATGGGCTGGAGATGCCGGAGGCGCCCGATGAGGAGGTAGCCAAACGCATCCGTGACGGTCTGGAGCACCTGGCACTGTATCTCGAGTCGGAAGGTCCCGTGGCCGGCCTTGGCGCCGCTGATCGAAAGCGCTATCGGACCCAACTGCGTGAGCTGCGGGCGGAGGTCCTGTCCCGATTTCATCTCAATCAGGCACGGGAGCGCATGGCGGATGGCGAACGACCCAATGCCGCTGCGCACGCCGAGTTTCTAATGAAGGCACTGCACAGACAGGGGCCGAATACCGCGCGGGTCAAGACCCTCTACTACGAGGCGGAGACCGCCTACAAACTGTATTCGCGCAAGGTCTCGGTGCCCCGGCGGGCCCACTAGACATCGCGTCCAGCCCGCAAATTGCAGTGCGCCGTGGGCGGACACCGTGCAATTTGCGGGTTGGTTAGGACGGGCTCCTTGGTCGTCGCCGCTGGCTTGCGTAGCGCGCGCGGGTAGGGCAAAAACATCAACAAGAGCAGAACTCCAGCCGCCCAAGACAGGTCCTCGGCCGCCAGCCAGATCGCCAGCGCAAAGGCGAGGATCATCGAGATGCCGCAGTCGGTGACGGTGGTGATGATCGCCCGCCGCCGAGAAACCGCATCCGTCGCCCGCAAGCCGGCCACCAGGATCGGAATCAGATAGTGCAGTGGTGCATAGAACCGGGCAATGAGCGCCCGGGTGCCGACATCCGGCATGGTCTCGGGCTCAGTCTGAGGACGCGGCCGAGAGCGGTGCCCCGTGACGGTCTTTGCCGAGCAGTTCGATCTGGTAGCCGTCGGGATCTTCGACGAAAGACAATAGCGTGGTGCCGGCGTTCATCGGCCCGGCATCGCGCAGGATCTTTGCCCCTTGTGCGCGCGCCGCCTCGGTGGCTTTGTGAACATCGTCGACCTCCAGCGCGATGTGGCCGTAGGCGTCACCGAGCTGATATCGGTCGACGCCCCAGTTATAGGTCAGTTCGATAGCGGCCTCTTCCTGTTCGTCGCCATAGCCGACAAAGGCCAGGGTGAACTTGCCTTGCGGGTAGTCCTTGCGGCGCAACAACCGCATGCCGAGCACCTTCGTGTAGAACTGGATGGAACGGTCCAGGTCACCGACCCGAAGCATGGTGTGCAGAATTCTCATGATTTGTTGGTGTCGGGTAATTGTTGAAGGATGGCGGTCAGATCTTGAACAGGTCTTCGGCCTTTTGATGCAGGTCCTCGACCGGTGCCGCAGAATCGCCTACGTATGCCGCATTGTGCGGTTCGAAGTAATCGCAGAAATTTGCGCGCTCCTTGTCGGTGACGCCCTCGGCGATCGGCTCCTGGCAGTCGTTGTGCAGCCCGGGTCGGTAGTAGCGGCAATTCTTGCAGACGTGGGTGGCCCGACTGCAGTCGGGGCAGACGAGTTCTCGGCCATAATCCAACGCGGTGAGTGCGTGGCCGCAGTGCCAGCAACGACCGGAGGCATTGGGGGTCATTTCAGCGTTCTCCGTCTGGATTGTCGTTAGTTTCGAGGGCGACGCCGGCAGGGTCAAGCCGGCCGACGTCATGTGCAGCGAACCACGCCGCTGGCCAACTCGATGTCACAGTGGCCCGATCCAGTCATGGGATGCGAGGAATAAGCATGCGGGTCGTGTGGAAGCGACTAAGCTTCCCGATTACGGGTTCGCCCTTTATACGGGCGATACCGGCACCAGCAAGCATGATCGGAGGAGGAGAAATCATGACTAAGATTGTCGATGAGGTTATCGCTGCAAACGAGAGTTACACCGCGGATTTTGGGGACAAGGGCAAGCTGCCCATGCCTCCTGGCAGACATTTTGCCATTTTGACCTGTATGGATGCTCGCCTGGACCCCGCCAAGTACGCCGGTCTGGCCGAAGGTGACGCGCATGTGATCCGCAACGCCGGAGGCCGCGCCAGCGACGACGCAATCCGGTCTCTGGTGATCTCGCACAAGCTGCTGGGTACCCGTGAGTGGTTGGTCATCCATCACACCGACTGTGGGATGGAAACCTTTACCAACGACATCATGAGCAATCTTCTCAATAGCAGCCTGGAAACTGCGACCGTCGACGCCAGCGGGTGGCACGACATAGGTAAGGGGCCGGGCTCGCCGGAGGGTAAGTACATCAACTGGCTGACCATTGCCGACAATGCCGCAAGTGTCGTAGAGGACGTCGAGCGGATCAAAGCGCATCCGCTCGTACCGGGCTATATCCCAGTTTACGGCTACATTTACGACTGCAAGAGCGGCCGTCTCGTGGAGGTGCCTGAGGCAACGACCGCCGGTCGGGCAAACTGAGCGTTACCGGTTTAACCGAATGGCCCGGTAACTGTGCTCCGGCAAAGCCGGGGGGTCAGTTACCGTGATCCAGTAATCGGTTCGCAGCTTTTCGTTGACGCCGTCATTGGGCGATGGCCTGGCACCCCGAGTAGGGCGTATCAGGCGTATGCGTCAATCCCAAAGGTCTCGCGGATGTACTCCTTTTTTTCGGCGTCCTTCCAATAGCCGTAGGCGGCAACGGCCTTGTTCGAGGTGTCGGCGACCGATAGATCTCGGCGAAGGTTCCGGTAGATTGCCGAGCGTTCCACTCCGCTCGATGTGGCTCGAGTCTGAGGCCTGATGTGAGCCGTTGCCGATTGGTCTTCGCGGGTGGCGGCCGATGCTCTCGGTCGCACGGCCGTTGCGAGGGTTCGGGACGGTAGCAGGGGGATGGAATCGATCCGCACTCGGATATCAGCATGGGTTGGCGTTTACTTGATATATCCATAAGCAAAGGTAATGCCATATACGCAACACATTGATATACATTAAGAATTGTTGAGGCCAAAGGAATGGGTGTAAAGATATCAGACACTATTGTGTAAAAATAGCTGACGATCGTTTTTCGCCTCCGGGCGGATCTGCCAAGTGTTCCCGGCCCGATGGCGCGGCCGGCCAAGTCCGGTGTCGAACTCAGCAGGGAACAACGAGCCCTGAGCTGCGCCCTGCGAGGGGCGAGTCTCTCTGGATTGACGCACAAAGGCGCTGCTCCGCTTCAGGGCCCGGGGGTGGCTGGCAGCGAGCGCAGATACCGGACCATGGCCTTGCGGTCGGTCGGCGTGAGCTTGGAGGTGGCATTGTCGATCACCTCGGTCATCACGCCGCCGGTGTAATCGCCGTTCGGCAGGGCGCCGGATTCGAGAAAATACTCCAGATCATCGGCATCCCACTTACCGATGCCATCGGCACGATCGGGCGTGATGTTCGGCACGTTCTCGCCCTCCGGGCCGTTCGGATTGCCGGCCAGGTAACGACTCGTGTCCGACACGCCCGACCACGCCCTCGGCGTATGACACTCGCCGCAGTGCCCAAGGGCATCGACCAGGTATCGACCCCGGGTCAACGCGGGGTCGGACGGGGCGGGCGGCAGAGCGTCGAGCATCCACCACTGCCAGGGTTTCATCATCCAGCGGCTGAGCCACCATGACAGCTCATGGTCGTGATTCTCGATACGCACGGGTTTGCGTGTCTGCAGATAGTCAAACAGCGCGCCGGCGTCTTCGTCGGTCATCAGCCGGTAGGAGGTGTAGGGAAAGGCCGGAAAGTAGGCACTGCCGTCCGGGGCCCGACCCTGCTTGAGTGCGGCGATGAACTCGTTCTTGGTCCATCGGCCGATGCCGGTGTCCGGATCCGGTGTGATGTTGGGAGAATAGAATACGCCATAGGGGGTATCGAAGGCGCGGCCGCCGGCGAGCGGCTGGCCACCGTCCGCCGTATGACAGGCCAGACAACCGGCGGCTTGAAACAGATATTCCCCGCCGGAGGTCCACCCCGTGCCGGCCCAG
>CAVXWS010000044.1:0-16171 GCA_963765415.1 uncultured Gammaproteobacteria bacterium | reverse complement strand
AAGCCAACTCGGAGAACAGTCGGCCGACGTCACCCCTGCAGAAAGGCGATCGGGACAACAGGACCCAGCACGATGGTGGTCGCGATGACCGCAAGGTCGTGGCGCGTACCGCGAAAGGCCGCGACCAAGGGCGTCTCGCCACTCTTGCTCCATGCGCCTGGTGGATGTTCTCCATCACTACGATGGCATCGTCCATCTGCAGTCCGATCGCCGACGAGGGCCGCAACAGGGTCAGGATGTTGATGGAGAAGCCGAGCATCCACAGCCAGGAAGGTGGCGACCAGAGAGACCGGTGACCGCAGGGCACCGGCCCCGCACGCTGCCGAGAACAGAGATCACCGCGATCACCATGGCTATCGCGATAGCGACCGTCTTGTACACCTCGGCGATCGCACCCTTGACGAACACGCCGAGGTGTCGTAGCTTTGCTTGATCTCCATACCCTCGGGCAGGGTCGCATTGATTCGTTCCATCTCGGTACGGCCCGCATGGCGACTTCGATGGTGTTGGTGGTTGACTGCTTGATAATGCCGATGCCGACCATGGGCACACCGTTGCCACGAAGAAAGTGCGATTCTCGTCTGTCCCCCTCTCGACCCGGGCGACGTCACCGAGGCGCACCAGATAGCCGTCATCGCCGCGAGCCAGGACCAGTTGCGCGCAAGTTGCCGCGCGTCACGGAAGGAATGTGCGACCCGCACGGTGAACTGGCGGTCGATCGAGTCCAGGCTGCCGGCCGGCAATATATTCTCGGCGCGCAGCGCGTTCGACGTCGCTCACCGCCAGGCCGCGGGCCGCGAGGGCCCCTGCGGTCGCGACACCCGCATGGCGAAGGTCTGGCCGCCGCCGACCCGCACCCGGGCCACACCGTCGAGCACCGAGAAGCGGTCGATCAGCAGCGGCGGGCGTAGTCGGACAGCTCGGGACGGTCATTCGATCGCTGGTCAGATTCAGCCACATGATCACGTCTTCGTTGCTGTCGACCTTCTGGATCTCGGGGTCGGCCTCGAGTGGCAGATCGTCGAGCACGGTCGGACCCGGTCGCGGATGTCGTTGGCGGCGCCGTCGATGTCGCGATCGATGTTGAACTCGACGGTGATCGCCGAGCCACGAAACGGATGCCCTCGACCCCGGCGATCTGGTCCTCGATCACCTGGGTGATGCGACTCTCCACCACGGGCACCGGGATAGACGGTCTCTATTGAGACTACCGGCGGATCGGGTACTCGCGCAGCGGCAGGCCGGCTCCAGCGACGAGGGCCGAGGCGATCAAACAGCAGCGACATGACCGATGCGAACACCGGCGGGTGACCGAGACATCGGACAGGATCATTGGGAGGGGCTCGATCCTGTTTCTTTCTTCGTAGCAGTTCGGCGAGCGGCGTCGAACCGCTATCCACGGCTGACCTCGACCGGCTGTCCGGGTTTCGCCTGCATGGTGCCGTGGGTGATGACCCGCTCGCCCTGACTCAGGCCCTGGGTGACCTCACCCGCGCGGCGCGAGCCGATCTGGATCTGACGGCGTTCGGCCGGAAGGCATCGCCGTCCGCGACCAGAACGAACGGGTCGCGGCCGAGCGCCGCCTCGGGAATCACCAAAGCCTGGCGCGGTCTTTGCGCAGGGTGACCTAGCAACCACCGAGACAGACGGTCGCCAAAAGAGTCGAGTCATTGTCTTGATCATCGTGTTGTTTTTGTTGTTTGTGCAGTACTGGCAGTGTTAGGCGGATGGGCAAAAAAAAAACTTCGAAAGAAATGCAAAGAAAAGATTTTCGTATTGCAATACACCGTTTGCACACTGACTTGGTTGTTGTCTTCTGTCTGTCTTATTTCTCACGATCTAGGGAAGATCTCGTACTGGTAGCTTTTAGTTGCTTTGGGTCTCTTTGACAATTGGGTTGTTGCCAAGGAAATGGGTTCTATTCTCGGTATCCTGGCCGAAAGGAAGCAGCAATTGTGGTTCTCATCGTTGAGCTTTGTTTGATGGCACTCTTCTTGTTCGGGGTGTCAGTTTCGCTTTCGTTGAAATTGAATTGGAAGTTGTGTTCAGAACTTGAACCTCCATGCGCCGCAAAATTTCCCAATCGCACATTTACTCTAAGTATGATTTTGAACGTGCGTCTAATATTAGGTTCGAATGAACGGTCCACAACAACCTTTCCTTTCTGGCCGAGAAAGGTTGTTGTGGACCGTTCATTTGGACCTAACATGAGACGCACGTTTGAACTCATACTTAGAGTAAATGTGCGATCGAATAATTGAGCCACGCATGGAACAAAGGTGCGACCTAAACACAACTTCCAATTCAATTTCAACGAAAGCGAAACTGACACCCACGACGAGAAGAGTGCCATCAACGAAGCTTCAACGATGAGAACCACAATTGCTGCTTCTTTTCGGCCAGGATACCGAGAATAGAACCCATTTCCTTGGCAACAACCCAATTCAACCCAAAGCAACTAAAAGCTACCAGTACGAGATCTTCCCTTGCAAGTCAGGAAGCTCAGTAGAGTTGAGAGAAATCAGACAGACAGAAGACAACAACCAAGTCAGTGTGCAAACGGTGTATTGCAATACGAAAATCTTTTCTTTGCATTTCTTTCGAAGTTTTTTTTTTTGCCCCATCCGCCTAACACTGCCAGTACTGCACCAAACAACAAAAACAACACGATGATCAAGACAATGACTCGACTCTTTTGGGCGACCGTCTGTCTCGGTGGTTGCAGGTCACCCTGCGCAAAGACCCGCGCCAGGCTCTGGTGATTCCCGAGGCGGCGCTGATGCCGCTCGGCCGCGACCAGTTCGTGCTGGTCGCTGCACCCGACGGCGATGCCTACAAGGCCGAACGCCGTCAGATCCAGATCGGCTCGCGCCGCCCCGGTGAGGTGGAGGTCACCCAGGGCCTGAGCCAGGGCGAGCGGGTCATCACCCACGGCACCATGCGGGCGAAACCCGGACAGCCGGTCGAGGTCAGAGCCGTCGATGACGGTTCGACGCCGCTGGCCGAACTGCTCGAAGAAAGAAACAACCCGCCGGATCGAGCCCCTCCCAATGATCCTGTCCGATATCTCGGTCACCCGCCCGGTCTTCGCCTCGGTCCTGTCGCTGCTGCTGATCGCCTTCGGTCTGGTCGCCTTCGACCGCCTGCCGCTGCGCGAGTACCCGGACATCGATCCGCCGGTGGTCTCGATCGAAACCATCTATCCCGGTGCCGGCGGCCAACGTGGTGGAGACGCGCATCACCCAGGTGATCGAGGACCGGATCGCCGGCGTCGAGGGCATCCGTTTCATCGAGTCGGTCAGCGAGGACGGTCGCTCGGCGATCACCGTCGAGTTCGACATCGACCGCGACATCGACGGCGCCGCCAACGACATCCGCGACCGGGTCTCGACCGTGCTCGACGACCTGCCGGTCGAGGCCGATCCGCCGGAGATCCAGAAGGTCGACAGCAACGAAGACGTGATCATGTGGCTGAACCTGGTCAGCGACCGCATGAGCGTGCCGGAGCTGTCCGACTACGCCCGCCGCTACCTGGTCGACCGCTTCTCGGTGCTCGACGGCGTGGCCCGGGTGCGGGTCGGCGGCGGCCAGACCTTCGCCATGCGGGTCTGGCTCGACCGCAAGGCGCTGGCGGCCCGCGGCCTGACGGTGAGCGACGTCGAGAACGCGCTGCGCGCCGAGAATCTGGAGCTGCCGGCCGGCAGCCTCGACTCGGTCGACCGCCAGTTCACCGTGCGGGTCGCGCGCACCTTCCGCGACGCGGAGCGACTTCGCGCAACTGGTCCTGGCCCGCGGCGACGACGGCTATCTGGTGCGCCTCGGTGACGTCGCCCGGGTCGAGAGGGGCGCGGACGAGAACCGCACCTTCTTCCGCGGCAACGGCGTGCCCATGGTCGGCATCGGCATCATCAAGCAGTCGACCGCCAACACCATCGAGGTGGCCGATGCGGGCCGGGCCGAGATGGAGCGAATCAATGCGACCCTGCCCGAGGGCATGGAGATCAAGCAAAGCTACGACACCTCGGTGTTCGTCGAGGGTGCGATCGCCGAGGTCTACAAGACGCTCGCTATCGCCATCGCCCTGGTGGTCGCGGTGATCTTCGTGTTCCTCGGCAGCGTGCGGGCCATGCTGGTGCCGGCGGTCACCGTGCCGGTCTCGCTGGTCGCCACCTTCCTGGTGCTGTGGATGCTCGGCTTCTCCATCAACATCCTGACCCTGCTGGCCCTGGTGCTGGCGATCGGACTGGTGGTCGACGATGCCATCGTGGTGCTGGAGAACATCCACCGGCGCATGGACGAGTACGGCGAGACGCGCCTTGGTCGCGGCCTTTCGCGGTACGCGCCAGGTCGCCTTCGCGGTCATCGCGACCACCATCGTGCTGGTCGCGGTGTTCGTGCCGATCGCCTTTCTGCAGGGTGACGTCGGCCGGCTGTTCTCCGAGTTCGCCCTGACCATGGCGGCGGCGGTTGGCTTTTCCAGCTTCGTCGCCCTGTCGCTGTCGCCGATGCTGGCCTCGCAGATGCTGCAGCAGGACACCGGCAAGGCGAGCCTGGCGTCATGGCGTCGATCGGGTGTTCGGCGGCATCCGCACGGGCTATCTGTGGCTGTTGCGCGGCGCCCTGCGCCACAAGTGGCTGGTCGGTCTGGTCTTTGTCGGCATTCTCGCCGGGACCTACTGGCTGCTCGGCAAGGTTCCGAGCGAGTACGCGCCCAAAGAGGATCGCGGCGCCTTCTTCGTTCTGGTCAACGGTCCGGAGGGGGCGACCTACGAGTACATGCAGGAGTACATGGACGAGATCGAGCGGCGCCTGATGCCCCTGGTCGAGTCCGGCGAGGTCACCCGTCTGCTGGTGCGCGCGCCGCGCACCTTCAGCAACTTCGAGATCTTCAACAGCGGCATCGTGATCAACGTGCTCGACGACTGGGCCGCGCGGCGGTCGGCCTGGGAGATCATGGCCGACGTGCGCCGACGGCTTGCGCGACCTGCCCGGGGTGCGCGCCTTTCCGGTCATGCGCCAGGGCTTCGGCGCGCGCATCCAGAAGCCGGTGCAGTTCGTGATCGGCGGCGGCACCTACGAAGAGCTGGCCGCGTGGCGCGACCTGCTGTTGACGAAGATCGAGGAGTCCAACCCCGGGCTGCGTGGCATCGACTGGGACTACAAGGAAACCAAACCGCAGTTGCAGGTGATCATCGACTACGATCGCGCCGCCGACCTGGGCGTCACCGTCGGAGAGATCGGCCGCACGCTCGAGACCATGCTCGGCTCGCGCCGCGTCACCACCTATATCGAGCAGGGCGAGGAGTACGACGTCATCGTCGAGGGCGAGCGTGACGATCAGCGCACGCCGACCGACCTGTCAAACCTCTATGTGCGCTCGCAGCGCAGCGGCGAGCTGATTCCGCTGTCCAACCTGGTGCGCCTGGAAGAGATCGCCGACTCGATTCAGCTCAACCGCTACAACCGGGTGCGGGCGATCACCATCGAGGCCAACCTGGACGACGGCCTGGCTTTGGGTGACGCGCTGGACTACCTCGACGCCCTGGTGCAGGAGCATCTGCCGGGACAGGCGATCATCGACTACAAGGGCCAGTCGCGCGACTTCAGGAACAGCGGCGGATCGATCGTCTTTGTCCTGCTGCTGGGGGTGGTGATCGTCTACCTGGTGCTGGCGGCGCAGTTCGAGAGCTGGGTGCACCCCTTCGTCATCATGCTCACCGTGCCGCTGGCGATGGCGGGCGCCGTGCTCGGGCTGTATCTCAGCGGCCAGTCGCTCAACCTCTACAGCCAGATCGGCCTGATCATGCTGGTCGGGCTGGCGGCCAAGAACGGCATCCTGATCGTCGAGTTCGCCAATCAGCTGCGCGACGCCGGGAAGGAGTTCCACACCGCCCTGATCGAGGCGACCGAGGTGCGCTTTCGGCCGATCGTCATGACCGGCATCACCACCGCCGCGGGCTCCATGCCGTTGCTGTTGTCCTCCGGCGCGGGTGCCGAGACCCGGGTGGTCATCGGCACCGTGATCCTCTACGGCGTCCTCGCCGCGACCCTGTTCACCCTGTTCATCGTTCCGGTCGCCTACGACCTGCTGGCGCGACGCACGGGCTCGCCGCAGCAGCTGAAGACGGCGCCTGGAGCAGGAGTTGGACGACAGCGACGGTTAGCGCGTTCGACGGCGCCTCCACCTCTGCTGCTAGAGTCTCGTCAACAATGACTCGCTGGTTGAAACAATCCGTGTTGTTCGCGCTGCTCGTCTATCTCGGTTTCGGCGCCTTCCTCTATGCCTTCCAACGGGCGCTGATCTACCGTCCGACGCCCGCGGTGGCCGCGGCCGGGTACGAGCGGATCACGGTGCCCAGCGGCGCCGAACAGCTGAGCGTCTGGCGCGTCAATCCGGGCCGGGCTCCGGCCACTATCTACTTTGGTGGCAACGCCGAGGCCGTGCTCGGCAATGCCGATGAATTCGGTCGCTGGTTCCCCGATCGCACCGCCTACCTGGTGAACTACCGAGGCTATGGTGGCAGTACGGGCCGGCCCACCGAAGCCGGTCTTTACCAGGACGCGCTCGCGGTGTTCGACCGGGTCGCCGCCGAGCATTCGCCCATCGCCGTGATCGGGCGCAGCCTGGGCAGCGGCGTGGCGACCTATCTGGCGGTCGAGCGTCCGGTCGGCCGCCTGGTCCTGGTGACCCCGTTCGACAGTGTTGAGCGGATCGCGCAGGAGCTGTATCCGCTCTATCCGATGTCGCTGCTGTTGAAGGACAAATTCGATTCGCTGACCCGCGCCAAGGCCATCGACGTGCCGACCCTGCTGCTGATCGCAGCGGAGGATCAGATGATCTCGATCGAGCACGCCCGCCGCCTGGCTGCCGGCATAGACCGGCGCTGGGTCGAGCAGCAGATCGTCGAGGGGGCCGATCACTTCAATATCAGCTATCGGCCGGGATACCGAAGCGCGCTGACAGACTTTTTCGCATCCGAACCACGCTAGATGGCCATCGAGACGCCAGACCGTCAGCCGGCCTGGACCTGCCCGGTCTGCGATGCCGAGCTTGAACGGTTCGAGCGTCGTCTCGCCTGCGCCGAGGGCCACAGCTTCGACATCGCCAAGGAGGGTTATGTCAATCTGCTGCTCCCCCAGCACAAGAAGAGCGCCGACCCGGGGGACGGTCCGGAGATGATGCGGGCCCGCCGCGCGTTTCTCTCGGGCGGGCACTATGACTTCCTTGGTGAGCGGATTGCCGAACGGGTACGCCAGCACGGCATCGCCGCGCCGGTCGTGCTTGACGCCGGCTGCGGTGAAGGGCACTACCTGGCGGTGATCGAGCGCGGCCTGGGCGCGGCGGGGATAGTGGCGCTGGGGATCGACATCTCACGCCCGGCGGTGCGCATGGCGGCCAGGCAGCACCCGCGGATGCGCTTCGCCGTGGCGAGCACCTATCGGCTGCCGCTGCCGCCGGCGAGCGTCGATGTAGTGGCCCAGGTCTTTGCCCCGGGCGATCCGGCAGAGTATTTTCGGGTGTTGCGGCCCGGCGGGCTGCTGTTGATCGCCTCGCCTGGCCCGCGTCATCTGTTTCAGATCAAGCAGCACGTCTACGCGCATCCACGTGAACATGCCCAGGAAGATCAGGCGATAGCCGGCTTCTCGCCCCTGGCCGATGAGCGGCTGCAGCGCGCTCTGCAGTTGACCTCCGGCCTCGAGATCGCCTCTCTGCTCGGAATGACCCCGCTGTACTGGAGCGCCGATCCTCAGACTCAGGTGGCGATGGCGGACCTGGAGCGGTTCGAGGTGGAGCTGGATTTCCGCCTGCGGGTCTGGCGGCGCTTGGATTAGACGAGCAGTTCGCGAATCTGCGCGATCCGCTCGGCGGCGGCCTCGTCCGTGTAGGCCTGGCGCGGCGAGTGCCCCCAGACCGGCCCCGGCCAGGCCGGGTCGCCGAGGTGCCGGGCGATGTGATGCAGATGCAACTGCGGCACGATATTGCCCAGCGCGGCGATGTTCAACTTGTCCGGCGCGAACAGTTCTTCCAGCGCGGATGCGACTCGACAGGACTCGGCCAGCAACTGGTGGCGGGCGTCGGCCGGTAGATGATGGATCTCGCGCGCCCCGGGTCGTTTCGGCACCAGGATGACCCAGGGGTACCGTCGGTCGTCGAACAGCAGGACCCGGCACAGCGGAAAATCGGTGATCGCCAGGGTATCGGCGGCCAGGCGGGGGTCGAGCTCGAAGTGGGACATGCCGTCGCTGGAATCGGGTTGCGGGCGGCCAGTCTAGCGCAGGGCGGCCGGGTTCGGATGCGTCGGCGCACGGTGAGGCGCAAGCTTCAAGACCGGTCGATTGCCGATCCTGCGAATTGATCGGTGTGGAGCCTCTGGGCCACTCTGGTCGGGAACCGGGGGACGGTAAGAAAACAGTCGAGCCCAGGGGCGACGTGACCCCAGAAAAACCATCGCCGTCTTCGGCTGAGGTGACACCATGCGTCTGATACCCTCGACATCTGTCCGACCCCTGGTTGTATTACTGCTTTTCATCTGCGTCGTCGCGGCGGACGCGGCCTGGGTTCCGTCCGGCGCCGGACCGCCTGACGCTTGATTAAGTCGGATCGGCCGCTGCCGACGCGCGAACCGGCAACGGCCGACGACCGGTCTGACATGGATATCTACGTTAGATTTTGCTAATCTAGCGGGTTTCCCGGCAGACTCCATCCAGACGCTCCCGCCTCGGTGGAAGGCCCGTTACTCCGAGGACTTCTTCCATGGACGTTTCCCCCGACCAGCCCGCCGGTTTCAACCAGCTCGGGCTCGCCCCCGCCGTGCTGCAGGCCGTACAGGAGCTCGGCTACGAGGTGCCGACGCCGATCCAGTTGCAGTGTGTGCCGCACCTGCTCGCCGGTCGCGATCTGCTCGGCCAGGCCCAGACCGGTACCGGCAAGACCGCTGCTTTCGCCCTGCCTCTGCTGAGCCGAGTCGATCTGAACAGCTCGGCGCCGCAGGTCCTGGTGCTGGCTCCGACCCGCGAGCTGGCCCTGCAGGTCGCCGAGGCCTTTCAGACCTACGCCCGCCACCTGCCGAAGTTTCATGTCCTGCCGATTTACGGTGGCCAGAGTTACAGCATCCAGATCCGCCAGCTGCAACGTGGTGCCCAGGTGATCGTCGGCACCCCGGGCAGAGTCATGGATCACATGCGTCGCGGTACCCTGGACCTGAGCGGGATTCGCGCCCTGGTGCTGGACGAGGCCGATGAGATGCTCAATATGGGTTTCGCCGAGGACATCGAGTGGATCTTCGAGCAGGCCCCGGAACAACGCCAGGTCGCGCTGTTCTCGGCCACCATGCCGAAACTGATCCGCAAGGTCGCCCAGACGCATCTGCACGATCCGGTCGAGATCAAGGTCGCGGCCCGTTCCGAGACGGTCGACACCATCGATCAGAGTTACTGCATCGTCACGCCGCATCACAAGCTCGATGTCCTGACCCGGGTGCTGGAGATCGAGCCGATCGACGCTATGCTGGTGTTCGTCCGCACCAAGAATTCGACCCTGGAGCTGGCCGAGAAACTGGTCGCGCACGGCTTTTCGGCCGAGGCGCTGAACGGCGATATGACGCAGCAGGCGCGAGAACGTACGGTCGAACGGCTGAAGAACGGCCGCCTGGACATCTTGGTGGCGACCGATGTCGCTGCCCGCGGTCTGGATGTGCCGCGCATCAGCCACGTGGTCAACTACGACATCCCGACCGACCCCGAGTCCTACGTGCACCGCATCGGTCGCACCGGTCGGGCGGGCCGCAAGGGGCGGGCGCTGTTGTTCGTTCATCCGCGCGAACGGCGACTGCTGTTCGCCATCGAAAAGACCATCCGGCAGAAGATCAGTGAACTGCAGCCGCCGTCGGCCAACGCCTTGTCCGAGCGCCGCATCGAACGCTTCTCTGAGGAACTGCGCGAGGCGCTCGGCAGCCAGGACCTCGATTTCTTCTATCAGTTGGTCAACCGCTTGGCCAAGGACCACGAACTCGATGTGATGGATATCGCCGCGGCGCTGGCCTATCTGCAGCAGCGCGAGCGGCCGCTGGAGGTGAGGGAGGCCCCGGTTCCGCAGCGGCGCCCGCGTGAACGCGAGCCGAGGCACGATGCCGGACGCGAACGTGGTCAACGGGAGGCGCGCGGAGATCGTCGCGCCAGCGACCGCCCGCCGCGTCCGGAATTCGATCGGGCGCCACGTGAGCGCAAGCCACGACCAACCGGCGACGAGCGCCCGGCGCGGCGTGAGCGGGAACCAAGGGTCGCGCGCGAGAACGACGTGCCATGGGTGCACTACCGAATCGAGGTCGGTTATCGCGACGGTGTCAGCCCGCGCGAGATCGTCGGCGCGATCGCCAACGAGGCGGGGCTCGAAGGGCGCCATATCGGCCGGATCGAGATTGAAGACGACCACAGCACGGTCGACCTCCCGGACGGCATGCCAAAGGATCTCGAGCAGTACCTGCGCAAGGTGATCGTCTGCGGGCGGCCGTTGAACCTATGTCGCGCCCAGACCGGCGATGCCTCGCCACGCCGGGCGTACGCGGCACGTTCGCCGGAGGCGGGTCCTCGTGACGGCGACAAACCGCTCCGTAAGCGCCCGGTAAGCAATGACCGATCCGCGCCCAGGAAAAAGGCCCGTGCCGAAGGTGAAGCTCCACGTGCGGCGGCCCCGCGTGATCCGCGCGACCCGCGCCAGTCCTTCAAGCGTGCGAAACCCGCCGCGAACAAGGGCAAGCGCAAGCAGCTGAAGCCGAAACGATCGCCTGGAAGTTAACTGAAGGGCGGGCGTCGTATGCACTGGCTAATCCCGTAGGCAGAAAAAAGCCCGAAGGACCTTCGGTCCCCGGGCAGCTCTTGCTTTCACCAGAGAGAAACTGATCAGGCTGGGTATTCGGCAATCCCCGGGTTATTGGCGACGTTCTTCAACTTGGGAGTATTGATCTTTTCCAGCTTGGCCGATTTACGCAGGCGCAGATAGTCGGCCACCATGTCCCAAACGGGCGGACCGGGTGACTTGGAGCCGACGGTCGCCCAGCCGGCGACGACGTACTTCTTATCGGCCTCGACCTTCTCGCCGTTGTCCAGGGTCATATCGGCAATGCGCTTGCCCATCTTCTCGATTGGGTCGCAGACATAGTCCAGGCCGCCGACTCGGACCATGTCTCCGCCCTGCTGATAGTAGGGGTCGTCGTTGAACAGGTTGTCGCAGACATCTTCCAGAATCAGCTTGATGTCGGCGCCGGTCATCTCGCGGCGATAGGTTTCGGGATAGGTCATACAGGTCTGGTCGAGCACGTTTTCCATGGTGATCTTCTGACCCGGCAACACTGTGGTACCCCAGCGGAAGCCGGGAGACAGGGAGACCTGGGCGTCGCTTTGCACCCGCAAGGCGTCGCAGATCAGCTGATCGAAGGTGCCGTTGAAGTTGCCGCGCCGGTACATCACGTCCTCGGCCACCGCCAGTTCCTCGTTCAACCATTCGAGGTGGGGTTCGCGCACCTTGTTGATGTACGCGGTCATCTCGGCGTTCGGCTTCGATCAGGTTGGAGAACACCGGCAGCAGTTTGTAGCGATAGCCGTGCAGCTTGCCGTTGCGAACATCGAAGTCCATGACGCCGAGATATTTGCCGTTGGAGCCGGCATTGGTCACCAGGGTCTTGCCGCCGGGGTTCGCGACCTCGGTCGCTCCGGGCATGCCGTCGTGGGTGTGGCCGCCGAAGATCGCGTCGATACCAGTGACGATGGAGGCCATCTTCAGATCCACGTCCATGCCGTTGTGCGAGATGACCACCACCAGATCGGGCTTTTCCGTCTCGCGCACCTTGTCGACCACCTCCTGCATGTCGGCATCGCTGATGCCGAAGGTCCAGTTCGGGATGAATCGTTGCGGGTTGGCGATCGGCGTATAGGGAAAGGCCTGGCCGATGACGGCGACCCGCACGCCGTCGAGGTCCTTCATGACATAGGGCTTGAAGGCATGACCGGTGTCTTCGTCGAAGCCGCTGAAATCGGCGAACTGATAGTCGAACATGGCGTCTTCTTTGACCCGCACGTTCTGGCAGACATAGTCGCCGTTGAAGGCCTCGACGTTCTTCAGAACCTCTTTATCCAGGTAGGTGAACTCCCAGTGCCCGGTCATCACGTCCACGCCCAGCAGATTACAGGCGCCGACCATGTCCATACCGCGGGTCTTGAGGGCGGTGCCGGAACCCTGCCAGGTATCGCCGCCGTCGAGCAGCAGGGTCTTGCTGGGGCTGTATTCGCCACGCAGTTTGTCGACCAGGGTCTTGAGGTGGGCGAAGCCGCCGACCTTGCCGTATTTTTCCGCCGCGCTGGCGAAATTCAGATAGGTATAGGCGTGCGACTCGATGCCGCCCTTGGGAACGCCGAAGTGCTCGAGCAAGTTGTCCCCGACCAGGTGGGGTGCCTTGCCCAAAGCGCCGCCGATGCCGAGATTGACGTTCGGCTCACGAAAATAGATCGGCATCAGCTGGGCGTGAGTGTCGGTAATGTGCAGCAGGCGCACATTGCCGAACTCCGGTACGGTAAACAGATCGCCGGGTGCCTTGGCACTGGCAAAGGCCGAGCGAGGCATGATGCCGGCCGCGCTTGCCAGGCCCAGGGTGCGGAGGAATTCTCTTCGGGAAAGTGCCATGGGGTCGTCTCTTATGGTTTGTCGGGTGCTGCCGCAGCAGCTGAACGTCGGACTCGGTGCTGGCCGATGGCCTGCTGATAACCCAGCTCGCTATGAACGCGTGCCGTATCCGCCAGCGTGACGGCCTTGTCCATGTCGCCGGCATCCGCCGCTTTTTTTGCATTGGCGAGCATCTTGTCGACGTCACGCCACTCGCCACCAACCGCTGCGGCCTGCGTCTGCGCTTCCTTGGCCTTGGTGTAGGTGGTATCGAATGATTCCTGCGCGGTGCTGGCGGAGGATGCCTGGACAGTCGCTGTCGTCAACAGCAAGCCCGTAAACAGTTGCTTCAGTGATTGCATCTTTAGTGTGCTCCGGAATTTCTCGTGTGAAGGGGCCGGGGTCGGATACGACTCCGGCCCCGGCCGTCTCAGACGGGTACGCTCACTTGCGCGCCGAAGGCCCGTTGAAGTCCATGCCGTTGGTCATGTGGGTGAGGAAGTACTCGAGATTGCGGTACTCCTCGCCCTGGGCCTTGAACGGCTTGGCGCGGACCTGCTTGTTGCAGCCGTCGAAGCGCCGGTGCAGGGTGCCGAGCTCGCCCCACTTGGAGCGGTACACCGGCCAGCCGGTGGTGTGCCCGAGTGCCGGGGCTGAGCACGTCGGTGCGCACGTGCTGGCCGGCGCTCTCGAAGTGACAGCTGGGCGCAGGAGAAGTTCAGCTGACCGCGTCGGGCGAAGTAGAAGGCCTTGCCCTTGTTGTAGGCCGCCAGCGCGGCGGCGTCGGGGATGCGCACATCGATGGTCTGGCCGCGCGACTCGTAGGACATGTAGGCCAGCAGGCGGGTGATCGGCGCCCTTCTTGTACTTCAGCGGCTGCTCGCCGTTGGCCTGCGCGGCACTCGTTGATCGCCAGCGGCAGGGTGACCACCATCTTGCGCTTGGCGTCCCAGTACGGGTAGTTCTTGCGCTGCGCCGGACCCTCGGCGAAGCAGTCGGCGTAGCCCTTGCCGTTGGCAAAGGGCGTGTTCCACATCGTCTCGCCCTCCTCGATCATCGGCTCGTAGGGCGGGAACTCCTCGATCGCCTCCCAGCTCTGGCGCGAGACCTCGTCGATCGAGTACACGCCGTTGGCGAACTCCTGCTGCGGCACCCCCGGGAAGCGCTTCTGTGAAATAGCTCCCGTATAGATCTGCAGGTCCTCGGCCGGCGTCGTGTCGGTGGCCTTTTTATTGGCTTGCACCGGCGCGGCGCTCACCACAGGGCGCGGTCGCGAACATTAGCGCGTTTTTATTGAACATTGTTGGATCTCCTCGTGAACACCCTTGCGGTCCCCCACACAGGCGCCGGCCACCCGGGGCCGCCGCGCCGGCCCCGCCGAGCGCGCCTCGTTAACGTCGCAAGGCGCTGTCGGGTTGAGCGATTACTTGATCTGCGCCGTGATCGCGTCGCTGTTGCCCTGGTTGTCGGTCCACGCGAGCTTGATCTCATCGCCCTTCTTGCGCGCCGTCGAACTTGAACGACAGATAGGGGTTCTTCGACACCCCGCCGCTCCAGTGCGCGCTCATCACCGTGTTGCCGCCGTGCTCGACCAGGTGACCTCCTGGATGAAGTGCGCCGGAATCAGCTTGCCCGGTCTTGGCGTCCTTGCGCGTGCCGGTCTCCATCGGGTGGGTCATCAGCGCCTTGACGGTGGTCACGCCGCCCTTCTCCTTGGCGCGCACTCTTGATGGTCTTCTTGGCCATGTCGTATCTACCTCTGAATTCTGTTCTGGAGTGCTGGGATGTCGGCCGGCGCGACTCAGCCGCCGCAACCGCCGATGGTGACCTTCACGCCCTTGCGTGCGGCGTACAGCTTGCCGCCGGCCTTGACCACGGCGACCACGTCGCCGGTCTTGCCCATCTTGATCCGGGTCGAGACATAACCCTCGGCGCCCGGGCCCATGTTGAACACCGCCGCCAGCGGCGAGGGGTTCTTCTCGGCGATCATCGCGATCGACTCGGCCGCCATGTCGGTCGACGATGGTGATCGGCACCACCGCGCCGTTCTCGGCGATGTCCGGGGCCTTGATCGTTGATCCGCTCGGTCGCCTCGGTGCTGCGCCGAGCCCATCAGCCCGTCAATGGCCTGCTCGACCTTCTTGGCCTCGAAGGCCGGCCTGCGGCCAGGCCGCCAGTACCGCCTGCGGCGTCAGCAGCCCGGCGCCCACGGCCACGCCGACGGCACCACCGGCCAGCGAACCCTTCATAAACACTCTGCGTTTCATGCGTGCATTCATGGAAAATCTCCTAAAGCTTGGGCTTCCGCCCGGTCACAGGGTGTAGAGGTAGGCGACGATGGCGTCGAGCTCTTTGTCGCTGATGATCTGGTGCTTGCCGTAGGGCGGCATGCGGGTCTCCGGATTGGCGGCCATCGGATCGTAGATCTGGGCGCGCAGCTTCGCCGGGTCCGGGAAGCGGGCCTTCATGGCGATCAGCGGTGGGCCAAGGTCGCCCGGGCTGACCCCGTCGCCGGCCATGTGGCAGGCCAGGCAGTTGCCGCGCTTGCGGTCGAACGCCGATTCCTTGCCGAACTTGATCATCTCGGCGTCGTCACCGGCCAGCGCGGCGCCGGCGAACAGCGACGCGCCGCTGAACAGCACCGTCGCCGCCGCCGTCGCCGCCAGACCTTTCGCGTATTTGTGCATCGTTGATTCCTCCCGGTTGTTGGTGGTTCGAGTCGCTTGGGTCAGCGGCGGAAGATTCTGAGCGTCACACGGCTGGCCTCGCGTCTCAATGACTTGTGCAAGGCCTGTACCAAGAAGAAAATATGTTATTTATCAATTAGATAAAAGAATCGCCTGGGAGCCGTATTCCTTGAGAGAGTGCAATTTGCAATCCCTGCATTGCATAATGAAAGTCGTCTGCTCCGATGGCTTATGCCAGCTGCGCCGAATGATGGCGTAGTCGCTGATCCGGCCGCTGACGCCAATCCTGGGTCGGAGTCGATCACGACCCCGGAGGGCTCCTGGACCGTCCGGGACAGACCCGCGGTGATCCCGGGCCTTTCCCGCGGCGTTCAACCGGCGTAGTTCTGCAGTTTGCGCCACAGGGTCGATTTGTCGATCCCCAGGGTCTCGGCCGCGCGAGTGCGATTGCCGTCGAACTGCTCCAGGATCTTCAGGATGTAGCGGCGCTCCAGTTCCTGCAGGCTGGGCAGGTCGCCGTCCAGCGTCCCCGCCTTGGACTGGTCTTGCCCCTGGATCTCTTCGATCTTCACTATCGGGCCGTCGGCCAGCACCACGTGACGCTCGACCAGGTTGCGCAGCTCACGGACGTTGCCGGGCCAGGCGTATTGCTCGAGTCTTTTGATCGAGGCCTGATCGAAGCCGCTGACCTCGCGGGCATATTCGTCGGCGAAGCGTTTGACGAAGTGCTGCAGCAGGGCCGGGATGTCTTCTTTGCGTCGGCGCAGCGGCGGCATGGCGATGGTGACCACGTTCAGCCGGTGGTAGAGATCGGCGCGGAAGCGCCCCT
>CAVXWS010000043.1:0-114243 GCA_963765415.1 uncultured Gammaproteobacteria bacterium | reverse complement strand
CCCCCGATACTTTGAATAATTTCAATGTCTTATGAAGGCATCGTGTCTAGAACGTGTCTAACGCCACCCGCCCGCTGACGCGTCCATCGCATTGTCCAGTCCGCGCGTGCTGACATGGCAACGGAGCGCGAGGCATAGCTTCGCCGCGTGCAGTCCGCTCCCCAACGGTGCCTTACACGTGCATCGCCTTGCCGTTAAAGATCACGCTGGTGTATCGTTTGTGCATGGCACGCACAAACGTAGATATTGACGACGAAGCTTGCGCAACCGTGATGCGCCGGTACCGGTTGACCACGAAACGCGACGCGATCAATTTCGCGTTACGAACGCTTGCCGCGGAGCCGCTCGGACTCGATGAAGCTCGAAAGCTGCGGGGCACCGGCTGGGTTGGTGACCTTGACGAGATGCGCACCCATAGAAGTCCGTGATTCTCGTCGACACTTCCGCTTGGATCGAGTTTCTACGCGATACCGGTTCTCCCATCTGTCAGCGAGTGGACGACCTGCTGGCGACCGAGATCGCCACCTGCGACGTCGTTCGAATGGAAGTGCTCGCTGGCGCCCGCGACGAGCAACATCTTCAGCAACTGCGCCGCCTCCTCGCCCGAGCATCAACCCTGCCTACGGAGCCGGTGGACTATGATGCAGCAGCGGCACTCTACCGAACCTGTCGCCAACGGGGTCACACAGTGCGCAAGCTCATCGATTGTCTGATCGCTGCCGTGGCTATTCGCGGTAACGTACCAGTCCTCCACAGGGATGCAGACTTCGACATCCTGGCGCAACACACAGACCTTACAAGTCGACGCGGGATAGAAGTTCTCGCAGAATCGATTTGCCCTGTCTCCGGTTGGGATCCGTCAGCGACACAAAATGCGGGACGACGTGAGCTACGACAAACCATCGAAAGCGCTATCGGCCAAAACGATCTTTCTTTTCTTCCGTAGCGGCACCACCGAAGGATCGAAGTTCTGCTGTATGTCCGAGTACTGTGCTTGCAGATATTCCACCGCCACCTTCCGTTCCTGTTCGATAACTACCGCAAGCTCCGTAACGTCGCCGGCAATATGCCGGCAGTCCCTGAAGAAGTGTCGGAAGCGCACAGCGTCCAGTGCGCTTTTGTCAGAGAAGACGAACTCCATATGAGGTTCGACGCCTTGTTTCTTGCGCCGGATGTAGACGCGTTGCATGGCATCTTCGTCGAATCGATCGAGCAGGCGAGCATGGCAATCGCGGAGGTATTGATAGTATCGATGCCGCAGCTCGTCCAACTGCGGTTCCATGCCGCCGGCATCCACCCGGTAATCCCACAGCATGCCGCCCTGCTCCCGCTTTCCGTGGTTTTTCCCCTCTTCATACTTGTGTGGGATGAGTGTCTCGATCTGCTCCACCCCCGTCTCGTCGAGGGCATCTGAAAGATGTCTGGCCAGAGAGACAAGGGTCGCATAGTGGAACTCGCCATTGTCGGTCAGCCGCGCCCAGCAGGGGTGAAGGTCGCCTTGGTAAGGCCGGATGTCGTACGTCGGATCCTCAGCCCTTCGGGCCTGCTCCTGGAACTCATGGTCGTACCGGGCAAAATCGCCAAGGGTCTCAAAATCGAGCAGCGTAACTGCGTCGGCCAGCCACTCGTTCAGAAAGAAGTCATCTTCGCCGATGCCCTGAAAAGGCAAGAGCGTACTGTTCAGCAGGAGATACTGTTCATCGTTGAACCCATTCAGTGCTTCGTTCATTCCCTCCTCGGTATCGACCTCAATACTGAATAAGGAGCGCAGCACGGCCTGGCGGATGAGAAAATCCTGCTCCTGCGGAACACTCAATCGATACCGTTCCTGTTCCGTCTCCGGCCAAAGGTAGTACCCCGGAATGGCGCGAATGATCGCTCGGCGCAAGATGGCCTGTTGGTCACTTGTAGGCATGGTGGGAAACATTATGATTCACGTATACAGGATCAACTTGGGACGATAGCGCTGACTGTGTCGTCTTTGTTAGTCGAACGGCTCATAAATCGCCAGCCCTTATCCCGACCAGTAGGACCGGATGCCATGCAGATCGCTCATCGCCAGATCGTTTGGCGAGCAAAGCGCTGGCAGCAGCCGCCTGTTTCTATCGTTGAGACATTTTCCAGGGGCAGGCCACTCAGCAGCGCCCGTCCCTGCCAATCTACTTACCAGTGACGTCTCTGATCTGATTCCAAGCGCGGGCGGCCCCGGTTCTATTCAACGCATTTGGGCCTGCCCGATGTCGTCACCAGCCGCCTAGATTCACCGCTCAATCCAGGGCTGATATCAAGCAGATCACATTCGAAATTTGCCACCTCCAAGCTAGAAACCGAGACGAGCAAGCTCCGCGTGCACGCAAGAACGTGCCGTGCCCGACTCAGCGAAAATCGTGTCTAGAATCGTGGCTATCTCGATGCGGGCCAAGCCAGCAACTTGCAGCGATCGTGCCGGCACCTGTTTGAAACGGTGCAATAAATCAGACCGTATCGAGGGATTTTGAGATTGCTAACACATTAAACTCAACTATCGGTTTTTATTGTCTAAATTGGCGGAGAGGGAGGGATTCGAACCCTCGATACGGGGTTACCGTATACACACTTTCCAGGCGTGCTCCTTAAACCACTCGGACACCTCTCCGGAGTAGCCGGGCGGAACGGTCGTATTTTTACGATTACCCTGAGAAACCGCCGCAGCTCAAACTAGCCGGGCAGGATATACCACAGATCCCTGATATTCAATGCCGGCCAGAGCCCGCCGGGCGCGGGCTCGATCGCTTACAAATGGTGGCTGAACTGCATGTGCGGCACCTGACCCAACAAAGCGACGAAATCGTCCCCCCGCATGTGGATCAGGTGTTCGTGGTCACCTGACTCGAAATAAACGTCTTCGGTGCGGGTCAGGTGCAGATCGACAACGGTGTCGATGCCGTAGGGCTCTCCGATCGGCGGTATCGCGCCACATTCGCAGTCTGTGAAGGCGATACGCATTTCTTCCTCGGGTACGAAGTCGAGGCTGCGTGCCGTCATCTGCATCAATCGGACAAGAGCCAACCGGTGGGTGGCCGGTATCACCGCCAACAGGTAACTGTGCTCGTCTCCGAGCAGTATCGGCTTGGCCATGCAATCCCCCGGGACGTGGGCCGAACGGGCGCTTCTCTGGGTGGATTCAGTTCGATCGTGGCCGATGATCTCGTAGACGATATCTCTACTGTCCAGATACTCCTTGAGCGTCGAAGCGACAGCCATTATCTATTCCTCCGGGCGGGTCTGGTCCTTATAGTTGGCGCAGTTAGAGATCTGCGCTCCCAACCTAAAGTATAGTCCGCTTGCTGGTTACGCCAATAAATTACCCTGATCATGCCAAAGTCCCGCAAGAAATCTTCCAAACCCACCCTGGCCGAGAAGGCCGATCGACACCGCCTCTACGAACTCTCGGTCCAGTGCCCGGAAGCCGAAATCGATTTCGTCGACAAGACCTACAAGATGCTGCGCGGCCGCAAGGCACACCTGCTGCGGGAGGATTTCTGCGGCACCGCGAGCGTTTGTTGCGAATGGGTAAAGCGGCGCAAGACCAATCGGGCGATCGGGGTCGATCTCGACCCACACGTCCTCGCCTGGGGGATGGAGCATCGGGTGGGCGCATTGCCGGAACAGCAGGAAAAGCGGATCACCCTGATCGAAAGCGACGTGGTGAAGGCCAAGACGGAAGCACCGGACATCATCTCGGCGATGAACTTCAGCTACTGGCTGCTGCGTGAGCGATCGGTACTGAAACGCTACTTGCGCAACACCTATCGAGCCCTGAAGGACGACGGGGTTCTGTTTCTCGACTGCTACGGCGGCTACGACTCGCATCGCGAGATCGAGGAAGATCGGGAAATCGATGACGGCGGAAAGGATTTTACCTATATCTGGGACCAGGCCGAGTTCGACCCGATCAATCATCGGGTGCTGTGCCACATCCACTTCGCATTTCCCGACGGCTCGCGACTGGACAAGGCGTTCTCGTACGAGTGGCGCCTGTGGACCCTGCCGGAGCTGCGTGACCTGTTGAGCGAATGCGGTTTCGAACGCGTCACCGTGTACTGGCAAGGCTGGGATGAGGACGGTGAGCCCGACGGCGAATTCACACCCGTGGAGACCGGTGAGGCCGATGCGGGCTGGATCTGCTACATCACCGCGGAGAAGTAACCGGCCATCGGAGAGCCGGAGAAGCATCGACCCGCCGGGATGGCCTGCAGCACATAGGATGAGGTGAGTAAAACGAACCGCATCGGTCGCGACATCCGGCCACAAGGTCCCGGTGCGGGGCACCATAACCTGGTAAGCATACTACGCAGGGGTCGGGGTCGGAGTCGTAACCGACGCCGACCCCCCGTCCCTGGACTTAGCGGCCAAACAACCCCTTGAGCTGGTCCCCGAGAACCTTGCCGGCCTCCTCGCCCACCTGCTTCTGGATCTTCTCGGTGACCTGTTGCTCGATCTTGCCCTTCTGCTCGTCGAGTTTGGCCTCGAGTTGTTCCTTGGCCTTGGCGCTCAGGGCGGCCTGCAGGTCGGGCTTGAACTTCGGGTCGTTCAGGTTACCGGTGATCTTGACCGGGATCGGGATGCCGCTCAGGTCTTTCGACTCCGCCCCGCCCTGCCCCTTGAGCGTCTTGACCAGTTCGATGGTGGCCAGATAGTCCAAGCTGTTCTGCGGCAGGTTTACCGTCCCCTTACCCGCCAGGCGCAACAGCGGCGACTGGGCCTTGAGGTCCTGATTGTCGACCACGCCGTTGGTAATCACCGCACTGCCGGTCAGTTCCGAGAAATCCGTGCTGCGGAGGTCGCTCGATTGACCACCGAGAAAAGCGACATCGGCCTTACGTATCGACTCGATGGCACCGATCAGCGCCTTCACCGAGGCGTCGCGCAGGACGAATTTGGCATTGCCGTTCAGGCTGCGGCGCACCTCCGCCTCGCTCATCCCGACCATGCTGATATCGGCATCGACATTGCCGGTGCCGACCACCGAGGCATCACCGGTCATGTCCTGCATCAGCGGACCGATCTTCACGCCGTCCAGCTTGGGTTTGAGCCGGATCTTAGGCGTCGCCTGGCGCGCGTCGAGCTCAACCTCGCCGTTGAACGCGCCCTCATAGAGTTTGGCGCCGATTGGCGACAGGCGCAGCACGCCGTTCTTCGACTTGGCCGTCACGGTCACCGCGGACATCTTCAACTTGTTCACCGTCAATTGACCGATGCTGGCCGTGGCATCGAGATCCAGGGTCCGCAGGCCGGCGAACGGGTTCGCGGCGGCCTTGTCCGATGACCCACTGGCCGGCTTGGCAGCGGCCGCCTCACCCGCCGGCGGCAGATAGCGATCAAGATCGATCTGATCGAGCTTCAACTCGGCCCGCACGGTCGGCCCGGTGAATGAGGCCACGCGGATAAAGCCATCCAGGTTGGAGTCGTCCAGTTTGAGCGTCAGGGGTTTGATCTCCGCGCTCTGGCCGGATGCCTTGACGATGAATTTGCCGGAGACGCTCGACAGGGCCTGGGGATCGGTGGTCTGGATCTGGCTGCCGAACAGAGCGGCGAGCTGCTTCAGATTGGTCTTCTGCAGCGCCAGATCGGCGCTGACCGCCGGCTCGGCATTGAGCTGGGTAACGTCCAGCTTGCCGCTGAGGGAGACATCGGCGCCGGTCAGCTTGAGGTTGTCCATCCGCAGGGTGCCTGCGGTCTGGTCAAGCACGAGGTCGCTGCTCAGCTTGATATCGACGCCCTGTTGCGGCAGGCCCTCGCCCTGGGCCGCGAGCGTCAGGTTCAGGCCCTTGGCCTGGAATCTGGCCAGATCGGTGCTGACCTGCAGGTCACCGTCGGCACCGAACACCAGGGTCATCTTTGGCTTGTCGCTAACCAACTTCAGCCCGCCTTCCAGCGGCACGGTCGCACCTGGGGCGAGCTCACCCGTGCGCAGCCGTATGTCGCTGATCTCGACCCGCTGGCCCGCCTGACGATCGTCCCAGACCACCCGGGTGTCCTCGATCTCGACGCCCTTGACGGCAAAGCTGAAGGCCTGGCCGGCCTCCTCCCGCTTAACCTCGGCCGGTTCCTTCTCTTCCTTCTCCTGCTTGGCGACCAGATCGTCCCAGTTGCTGCGGCCCTTGGCATCCTTGGCCAGATTCAGGGTCATGCCCTTCAACACCACCGTATCGACCTCCACGCGCCGTTCCAGCAGTGGCATGACCTTGACCTTGAGATCGAGCGCCTCGACGCGGGCGAACGGCTCCCTGCCGAAGCCCTCGGCGTTGCTCAGCGTGACTCCACCGAGCGCCACTGCAAGGTGCGGGAACACCGACAGGGACAAGGGCTGCTCGATAGCCAGGTCGCGGCCGGTCTGTTTCTTCACCGCCGCCTGGATCTCGCCCTTGTAATCGTTCGGGTCGATCACCATCGGCAGAATCACCACCGCGGCCACCACCAGCACGATTAGGAAAATCAGAATCCCGAAAAACCATTTGATCAGCTTACCCACTGGATGCCTCCCTCGATCTGGATCGGTTGCCGGTTCAGCCGGCTTTGTGTTCGTAGATGTGCACATCCCGCTGCGGATAGGGGATGCCGATGCCCTCTTCGTCGAAACGGATCTTCACCGCCTCGGTCGTGTCGCACTTGACCGCCCAGAAGTCACCCGACTTCACCCACACGCGGACGATGAAGTTGACGCTGTTATCGGCCAGTTCGCCGACCACGACGGCCGGCGCCGGATCCGGCAGGACCCGTTCGTCCTTGCCGATGATGTCTTCCAGCACCTGTTTGACCTTGCGCACATCGACATCATAGGAAGCCCCGACGGTGAGGTCGATCCGGCGCGTCTCCTTGGCCGAATAATTGGTGATATTCCCGCCCGACAACGACGCATTGGGAATGATGATGACCTTGTTGTCCGGGGTCTTCAGTGTCGTGGTGAAGATATGTATCGACTCGACCGATCCGGCCACCCCGGCCCCCTCGATGAAGTCACCGACCTTGAAGGGTCGAAAGATGATCATCAGGAATCCGGCGGCGAAGTTCGACAGCGAACCCTGCAGCGCCAGACCGATGGCAAGACCGGCGGCACCGAGTATGGCGATGAAGGAGGTGGTCTGAATCCCGAGTTGGCCGAGCGCGGCCAGGACGATGAAGACCATGAGCGCGACGTAGGCGATGCTGCTGACGAAGCTGACGATCATCGGGTCGGTGCCGCTGCGTTTCATCAGCTTTTCCACCAGACCCCGGACCCGCTTCGCCACCCAGCGACCGATGATGAGAATCGCGATGGCCGCGACCAGCTTCAGGCCGTAAGCGGCCAGCCACTCCTGTAGTTTGACGATCAGATCGGCGCTGGTTTCCATCGATTACGACTCCTGCAGTCGCTTCTTCTTGGTTGAATGGCTTTACCGCGAGGTCGGATCGGGCCCGGGACAGAGAGCAGGCCATTTTGCGGCCAGAACATGAAGTCCGGACGTTTCGATATCGTCTCGAACGACCAAATTCAGTCTCTGAGCACGCACGGTCGCGGCCGTGTGCACTCACGGACTCTTTACTTCGAACCGAATACCTGCTTGAGAAGATCGGTCGTACGGGCGACCGGATTCTCGCGGATCGCCTTCTCTTCCGCGGCGAGCTTGAGGAACAGGCCATCCAGTGCCTTGTCGGTCACATATTCGTCCAGATCGAGCGATTGCGCGCCCAGCAGACTGCCGATGCCACTCGACATCTTGCCCTGCATGTTCTTGTACGCGGCGGTTGCCCCGGCCTGCTCGGTCGCCTCGCTGACCACGGGCACTATCGCCTGATGCAATTGCGGCCCGGCCTTCTCGCGCAGAAAGTCGGTCGCCGCGCTGTCGCCGCCGTTGAGGATCTGGCGGACGTCGGTCAGGGTCATGCCCTGCACGGTCTGTTCGACGATATCCAGAGTCTTCGGCATCGCCTGCTCGGCGGCCCGGTTGACGGTCGTCTCGAACTCATCGACCAGTCCGCCGTAACCGACAGCGCGCAGGGCCTTTCCGGCCTGTTCCAGCTTGCCCGGCAGTGGAATGCGTACCTGGCCGTCGTTGAGAAAGCCGCCGCTGGCCCCGAGCAGCGAGACGGCCCGCCTCGCGCCGACGCTCAGTGCCTCCTTCAGCCCGTTGCCGATTTGTGCGTCGGACAGGGCGCTGGCGGAACCGCCCTTGTCCAACACCCCCGAACCGGACAGGATGCCCTCGGCGGACTTGAATAGATCACCGAATCCAGCCAGGGATGCGGTGGATAAAGTCAAAATTACAGCGCCTGCGGCAGCTCTGGGAAGTCGCACGGGACATTCCTCCTGAAGTTTCTCAGGCTAGAAATACCACGCCGATTGCGCCAGTGGAAGGGAAGATTCCGTCCGTGGGGCGTAGGCTTCGAAGCCGGATCAGGCGCTGCGGGCGGCGCCGTGGAGACGCACAATGAGTTGCGCCTCGGTCTCGCTGAGGTACAACTCGTCCATCAGCCGGCGGGCGCTGGCCCCCTGACGGACCAGACGGATGGCGTGGGCGTACGGATGGTCGAATTCCTGTTGATTCTCCAGGTCTTCCTGCCGTGCCTTGAGTTGATCGATCTGCGCCGCCCGGGTCTCCAGTGCGTTCAGTCGCTGATCCGCCACGACGGTGGACGTCGACAGTCCATTGAGAGTCCGTTCGAGACTGTCCAGGCCTTCCACGACGGCCTCGATCTGTTTCCGCAGCTCACCCATGTGAAACCGTCCGTAGACCCAGAGCGCGAGCGCCGTACTGGCGACGATTAGAGCAATGACCGCAATGATGAGAGTGTTCATTAGACGTACTCGTCGACCGCATGACGGCCGCCATCGGTCTCGTCGCGGTTCTGTCGGTGTTTACGATCAGGATCGCGCTCGGTTCGCGCGCCCGACCCGGGCCGTTTGCGTGGCGCCGGAGGACGGCTCGCATTGGTCGGGGTCACTGGACCAATCGGCTCTCGTTGCACAATGTTTGCCATATCTACTCCGTTCTAGCCCTGCCGAAGTTCGGCCTTCTCGTCTTCGCTCAGTAGTTTGTTCAGATCGACGACAATCAGCAGGTCATCGCTGCGGGTGGCCACCCCCTGGATGTGGCGAGAGCTTTCCTCCGTGCCAACGCTCGGCGCGGTTTCGATCTCGGACTGACGCAGTTCCACGACCTCGGAGACGCTGTCCACCAGGATGCCGACCACCTCTTCTTCGGATTCGATAATGACGATGCGGCTGGAATCGGTCGTATCGGCCGTCGGCAGGTCGAATCGGCGCCGGGTATCGATAACGGTGACCACGTTGCCGCGCAGATTGACAATGCCAAGCACATAGGCGGGCGCACCGGGGACCGGGGCAATCTCGGTGACTCGCAGGACCTCTTGCACCTGCATGACGTTGATTCCATAGGTCTCGTCCTCGAGGCGAAAAGTGACCAGCTGGATCACGGGATCCAGCGCGGCACGTTTGCCGGCATCGGCCCCTGCCTCCCGCACCGCTTTTTCGGCTACCGCTTGGCTCATGTCTCGCTCTACCCCCAATCCGCTTGCGGATCTCGTCCGCCCAGTTCGAGCGTCAAGATGCCGTCTTTAATGTCTTGCAGGAATCCGAAGCATTTATCGTGCCTGTCGTCAGCGGCAGATCGGTGGTCGATCCAGGCGGGACCATCGCCCGCTTTGCCGTCTGGCCGGCGCGGCTTGTGCCCCGTCCCCCGAGCACTGCCGTGTCAGGCATTAATATCGGCCGCTAACTGGCGGACTTGATCGTCGCGCCTGGCAGCGATGACGGCCGGTCCGGGTCAAAGCGCAAGTAGCTGGTCAGCGAGCCGTGCGGGTCCATATCGATCAGCAATACTCGCGTCCCGCGCTCGGCCAGTATCCCGCCCAGAGAGACCGTCGTGGTAGTCTTGCCGACCCCGCCCTTGTGGTTGGCGATTGCCCAGACGTTCACGGATTGCCCTCGAGGTTCGGCCCTTCCGTCCAGGGCACGACCGGGCGTTCGACTCTGGGGGCATCCGGGGGCAGAGAACCGATCACCAGCGTGACGCGCCGATTGCTGGCGCGGCCCTCTTCGCTGTCGTTGTCGACAAGCGGTTTGTGTTCACCATAGGCCAGCGCGGTCAGGCGGTCCCCCGGTACCCCGACGCGTGTGAAAAAGTGCACTACGCTGGCGGCACGGGCGGCCGACAGCTCCCAGTTCGACGGAAACTCAGCGGTGCTGATCGGCACGTCATCGGTATGACCCTCGACCTGAATCGGATTCTCCAGGGGCTGCAGGATACGGGCGACATCGCGCAATACCCTCAGTATGGCGTTGGACAAACGTGAGCTGCCGCTGCCGAACAGCATCTTGCTCTTCATCCGCACTTCGATTCGATCGTCCTTGCGGTCGATGTCGACCAGGTCCTGATCCTTGAACAGCTCCAGGCTGATCTCCAGCCGACGCTGCACGGCGTCCAGGGTCTCGTTCAACGGCTCGACAGCTTCCGGCTCGACCAGCGGCTGGACCTCCGGAAGCTCTTCCTTGATCTGTTCGACCGGCACCGAGGGCAAAGCCTGCGGTTGATTTCGCTCGCTGCGGGGCTGTTCGACGAAAATCGCCGTCAGACTCTCGCTCAGCACCCGGTACTTGCCCTCGTTGATCGACGAGATCGCATACATGACCACGAAGAAGGCAAACATCAAAGTAATGAAGTCCGCGTAGGACACCAGCCAACGATCGCGGCTGAGATCCTCTTCGTCGAGACCGTTGCGCCGCCGCCTCACCATCGGCATCAACGAGCGAAACCCTGCAGGCGGATCTCGATATTGCGTGGATTCTCGCCCTCGGCGATGGCGACCAGGCCTTCGATGACCATCTCGCGGAAAGTCGACTCGGCACGGACATGGGCCTTGAGTTTGTTCGCCAGCGGGATCAGCACCAGGTTGGCCAGACCCACTCCGTAAATGGTCGCGACGAAGGCCGTGGCGATGCCACTGCCCAGACGCGAAGGATCACCCAGATTCTGCATGACCTGGATCAGGCCCATGACCGCACCGATGATACCGATCGTCGGCGCATAGCCGCCCATGCTCTCGAATACCCGAGCGGCGTGCAGATCGCGCTCCTCGTTGTTATCGAGCTCGAGTTCGAGCGTGCGGCGGATGTCATCCGGTTCGTTGCCGTCGACCAGCAGATGCATACCCTTGCGGACAAACAGATCGGGTTCGCGCTCGGCGGCCTTCTCGAGTCCGAGCAGACCCTCGCGGCGGGCGGTACTGCTCCAGGCGACAATACGCTTGATCGCCGGCTGCAGGGCGCGCTTGGGCGGCACGAAGACCTGACCCAGCATGCGCATGGCTCGCATGAAGACATTCACCGGGGTCTGCAGGAGGATCGCACCCACGCTGCCGCCCAGAACGATCACCAAGGCCGGGCCGTTGGCCAGCGAGCTGATGTGCCCGCCCTCGAGCCAATTGCCACCGAGTATGGCCGCAAAGGCGACAATGACTCCGAACAGGCTGAGTGGGTCCATTGCGTTAGACCAGTTCGGAAAGGGCCGCCCCGATCTGACCCAGTGGAATCCGGCGATCGGACAGACCGGCCTGATCGATCGCCTTGGGCATGCCGTAGACCACGCAGCTTTCTTCGCTCTGCGTCCAGACCGTGGCGCCGGCGCCCTTCAGATCGCTTGCGCCGAGACTGCCGTCGGCACCCATGCCGGTCATGACAACGGCCAAGACTCGACCGCCGAGCACTTCCGCGGCGGAGCTGAAGGCGAGATTGACGCTCGGCCTGTACATCTGGCCACTGAGCGACTTGATGCTGACCCGCGGCTTACCCGGCCGGCCTTCAACGATGGTTTGCTTACCGCCCGGGGCGATCAATACCCTGCCTGCGACCAAGGCATCGTCCTCCTGCGCCTCCTTTACCTCGAGTCGACTGAGTTGCCCTAGACGTTTGGCGAACACCTCGCTGAAACCACCCGGCATGTGCACGACCACCAGTACCGGCAGCGGAAAGCTGGCCGGCAACGAGACGACCGTCTCCTGGATGGCCGAAGGACCGCCTGTCGAGGCACCGATCACTACCAGTTCGGGCCGACTCGAACGAGCGTTGCGCCTTGAGCGTGGGTCCGCAGTCGTTTTCGGTGCCTTGCGAGCAATCTCCGCATTCCTGTTCGAGTGGCGCATATACAGGCTCAACACGCTCAGGCGTAACTGCTCGGCGCCGGAGATCTGCTCGTCGAACAGTCGATCCACATCCTTGGCGACGAAGTCGACCGCGCCGGCCTGCATGGCATCGAAGGCCGCCTGAGCGTTCTGATCCGAATACGCGGTAAACACCACGATCTTGGTCGGCTGGCTGGACATGATTTCTCGAACCGCGGTGAGCCCGTCCATGACCGGCATGACCACGTCCATGGTCACGACATCCGGACGAATTTCTTGATTCAAGCGAATCGCCTCACGACCGTTGGCCGCCTCGCCGACGACTCTTACCCGTCCATCCTGCTCCAGAGCCCGAGTGATCTGCCGACGATGAAACGCAGAGTCGTCGACAACGAGAACTCGCACCGGATCGGACATCACTGTCAAGGTTTGCGAAGCCACGGATCGTAGTCTGTATGCTTGTTATTCATCGATGCGCGTACCGGCGCATCAGCCCCGGGACGTCCAGTATCAAGGCGATCTTGCCGTCGCCGGTGATCGTGGCCCCAGCCATCCCTTCCATTCCCTGAAGCAGCGCGCCCAGGGGCTTGATAACGACCTCTTCCTGTCCGACCAGATAGTCGACGACCAGACCGACGTGTATCCCCCCGACGTTGACGACCACCACATGGCCGGCGGACTCTTCGCGTTGTGTCGACTGTTGTTGGACCAGCCACTGGTGCAGATAGAACAGCGGCAATGCGCGATCCCGGACCCGGATCGTCAATTGCCCGTCGACCGTATTGGTGTGCTCGAGGTTGAGATTGAAGATCTCGACCACGCTCGCCAGGGGGAGGGCAAACGGCTGTTGCCCGAGGATGACCATCAGGGTCGGCAGTATCGCCAGGGTCAGGGGCAACTTGATGATGATCTTGCTGCCGAAACCGCGTTTGGATTCCACCTCGACCGAACCGTTCATTTGCGCGATGCGGGTCTTGACCACATCCATATCCGACGCCGCGACCGGAGATATCCGAAACCTCGGTATTGGTCGAAAAGCCGGGATGAAAGATCAGGTTGTAGCAGTCATGATCGTCCAAACGGGCAGCGGCCTTTTCGTCCATCAAGCCCTTTTCCACCGCCTTCTGGCGCAACACCTCGGGGTCCATCCCCTTACCGTCGTCTTCGATCGACAGCAGTATGTGGTCGCCCTCCTGGGCGGCGGAGAGTATTACCCGGCCGCGCCGGGACTTGCCGACCTGCTCGCGCTCGGTCGGCGACTCGACGCCATGATCGACTGCATTGCGCACCAGGTGCACCAATGGATCGGCCAGTGCATCGACCAGGTTCTTGTCGAGATCAGTGTCTTCGCCGACCAGTTGCAGATCGACCTCCTTGTTGAGATTACGCGCCAGATCCCGAACCACACGGGGAAAGCGACCGAAAACCTTCTTCACCGGCTGCATCCGGGTCTTCATCACCGACAGCTGCAGATCGGCGGTCACCACGTCGAGATTGGATACCGCGTTGGTCAACTCTTCATCGACCAGGTTCGACTTCAGCGTCGCCAGGCGGTTACGGACCAGCACCAACTCGCCGACCATGTTCATGATGTCGTCCAGGCGCTGGGTATCGACTCGAACCGTGGTTTCGCCCGGGTTCGGTTTCGATCCGTTCTTGGCGAGGGACTGCACGGGTGTCGGGGGCCTCGTCGCGTCACCGGATGAAGACTCGGCGGTCTGGACCATCGGCGGCCCGGAGCGAAGTTCGTCCTCGATCGCCTTCTGCGGCTTCGATTTGAGTTCCGGATCTGCCGATTCCACGTCATTCGCCGCCCCGGGGCTGGGCGCCGATCGGGTGCCGTGCAGTGCGTCCAACAGGGCCTCGAACTCGTCGTCGGTGATCTCGTCACCGCTCATTTCCGCCGGTGACGGCGACACCGCTTCAGGCTTCACCTCGGCCGTCTCGGCCGGCATCGCTGCTTGCTCGTCATACAGCTTGCCGAGCAGGCTGTCGAACTCCTCCTCGACGATCTCCTCCGCAGCTTGCGCCTCCGCGGTCCGCGGGGAAACCGCGGCACCCGTCGCATTCCCGATCGGTGTCTGCGCCTGCTTGCTGTATTCACGCAGCTCCGCCACCAGCTGTGGGTCCGCGGCCTCGGGGAATACGCCCAGGCGCACCTGGGCCATCATCGTGTTGACGGCATCAAAGCCGTGCAACACGACATCCATCAGGTCGGAATCGACTTGGCACTGGTCCTGGCGAAGCACGTTGAACATGTCTTCCGCGACATGACAGATCTCGACCAGAGGCGCGATACCCAGAAACCCCGCGCCGCCTTTGACCGTATGGAAGCCCCGAAAGATGGCGTTGAGCAGCTCGGCGTCGTTCGGCACACGTTCCAAGTCGACCAGTTGCTCGCCGAGTTGGTCGAGGATTTCCGTCGCCTCCACCAGAAAGTCCTGCAGAATCTCGTCGCCCAAGTCGAAACTCATGATCAGAATCCCAGACTGGACAACAACTCGTCGACGTCGTCCTGTCCTTTTACGTAACTGCCCTTGTCTACCCCAGGCACGGCTGGCCCGTGCGCCTCGATATCCGGTTCCCTCTTGCTCTCGACCCGCTTCGCGTTGGGTCCCTTTTCGAGCTGTTCGGCCTGCTCGCCGGCCACCTTGATCAAGCCGATCAATTTATCTTCGATGTCGCTGACCAGGGTGATCACGCGCCAGATGATCTGTCCAGTGAGGTCCTGAAAGCCCTGTGCGAGCTGAACATCGGACAGATTCCTGTATAGGCTATCGGAATGAATCTTTACCGCGGCAAAGAAGTCGTTCATCTCCGCGGACATTTTCCGACAATCGTCGATCGTCAGGTCCCGCTCCACACTGCGCTCCCAATACTCCCCCATCTCCTTGGCGCTGTGCGCGAGCTGCTCCGCCAGAGGCAGGCTGTCTTCGACCGAGTTCAAGGTCTTATTGGCGGCCTGCTCGGTCATGCGCACCACGTAGCGCAGACGTTCCGCGGCGTTGGGAATCTCGGACTCGGCCAGGTCCTTGAGCCGTTCGTCGGCCATGAACAATTTGAGCGATTCATGTACCGTCCGGGTCAGACGCCCGACCTCCTGGTACATGACCCCGTCCATCATCAGCCCGATCTCGGCGAGTGTGTCGCGCGCCGCCCCGGCATTGCTTGCTTCGATATCGGCGACGAGGGTCTTGGCCGCTGCCAGCATATCGCCGTTGAGTGTTGGCTCGGTCATAAGGCGGGTTTTCTCGGCGCTCAGGCGGCGATCCGCTCGAAGATCTTGCCGATCTTTTGTTCCAGCGTGGCAGCGGTGAACGGCTTGATGACGTAGCCGTTGACCCCGGCCTGTGCGGCTTCGACAATCTGCTCGCGCTTGGACTCTGCGGTTACCATCAGTACCGGCAAGTGCTGCAGCTTTGGATTCGCGCGCATGGCCTTGAGCAGATCCAGGCCCTGCATGCCGGGCATATTCCAGTCGGTTACCACGAAGTCGAAATGCGAATTCCGTAACATCGGCAACGCCGTGCTGCCATCATCGGCCTCTTCCACATTGGTGAAGCCGAGCTCACGAAGCAGATTGCGGATGATCCGACGCATGGTTGAAAAATCGTCAACCACCAGGATCCTCATATTCTTGTCCAAGGCGACCTCCTAACGTTCCTAGAGACTGCGGTCTTTGAGACCTAAACCGGGTTCATCTGCGTGTATCGGCGCTCGGACCTGAATCCGTAGGGTCAAGTTTCTTCTTCGCCCAGGCCTTTTACTGGCCCGATGTGGGCTGCCGCGCAGGCGTTCGAATACCTACCCGCATATTGCACGAGGGCGGACACACAGCTGAGACTTTACGGTATGAATTGGCTAGCATCGGCCCGACCGAACCCTCGTCGTCAACGATACGTTTTGTCCTGATCGGTTTTCTGAAAAATCCGGCGTTGCATCTCGCCCGATCAGTCTCCGCGCTGCGGCAGCCACTCCGTCAGTCGCGCGCGAAGCCGCATGGCCGCCTGGCTCTGTATCTGGCAGATCCGCGATTCGGACACGCCGAGCACCTGGCCGATCTCGCGCAGATTCAGTTCTTCGTCGTAGTACAGGGCGATGACCAGGCGCTCGCGTTCGGGCAGGCTGGCGATGGCCTCTGCAAGGGCTTCTTTGAACTTCTGCCTCTCCAGGCCTTCGAAGGGAGTCTCGAACATCGAGTTCCTCGCCTTCGCCGTCTCCAGGCTGTCGGAGGGAACGACCTCGCCCACTTCGCACAGTTCTTCGTAACTGAAGATGCGCGAGCCGGAGGAGTCCTGAAGGATCTGGTGATAGTCGTCGATCGACATCTCGAGCGACTCGGCGACCTCGACGTCACGAGCGTCGCGACCGGTCTCGTTTTCGATCGTCACGCATCGCATCGGCCACCATGCGTGCCTTGCGATGCACCGAACGAGGCGTCCAGTCCGACCGTCGAATCTCGTCGAGCATGGCGCCGCGGATGCGGATACCGGCGTAGGTCTCGAAGCTGGCCCCTTGCGAGGGATCATAGTTTCGACTGGCCTCGAGCAGACCGATCATGCCGGCCTGGATCAGGTCCTCCGCCTGGACGCTGGGCGGCAGGCGGTTCATCAAATGATAGGCAATGCGCTTGACGAGCGCCCCGTGCTGAACGACCAGATCATCCTGGTTGGCCCGCGGCTCAACTTCTGCGTAGGTGGCTAGATTGTTCACAGTACCATCTCCCCGAATTCACTCGAATACTGGATTAAGCGTTCAACGAAGAACTGCACCTGGCCGTTTGCGCCGTTCGGCTGCGGCCAGGTATCGATCCTCTTGGCAAGATTTCGGAATGCCTGGCTCACGCGACTGCGTGGAAAGGCCTCCACCACGGTTCGTTGCGAACGAACCGCTTTGCGCAAAGCGTCGTCGTAAGGAATGGCGCCGAGGAAACTGAGCGTCACGTCGAGATAACGATCGGTGACCCGGCACATCTTGTTGTAGATCTCCCGCCCCTCCTGGGCGCTGCGCACCATGTTCGCCAGGATGCGGAATCTCTGGTGTCCATAGTCGCGGTTCATCAGCTTGATGATGGCGTAGGCATCGGTGATCGATGCCGGCTCGTCGCACACCACGACGATCAACTCGTGCGAGGCGCGTGAGAAACTGATGACCGAGTCGGAGATGCCCGCTGCGGTATCGATGATCAGGGTATCGACCTGCCCCCCGACATCGGAGAAGGCGCGGACGATTCCGGCGTGCTCGACGGGCGACAACTCGGCCATGTCCTTCAAGCCCGAGGCACCGGGGACGACGCGTATACCGGACGGCCCCTCGATCACCACCTCTTCCAGTGAGCGTTCGCCGTTCAAGACGTGTGACAGGTCGAACTTGGGATGCAGACCGAGGACGACGTCGATGTTTGCCAGGCCAAGGTCGGCATCGAGCAGCATCACCTTGTCTGCCGATCTCGGCCGCCGCGACAGCCAGATTGACCGAAACATTGGTCTTGCCTACGCCACCCTTGCCGCCGGTGACGGCGATGGCCCGTACCGGCTGCGGGATTGACCATGCGCGCAAGCCCGGCGGCCTGATCTACTTCGGCCTCAGACGTGAGCATGGAGCTCGCGTCTCCTCCGTAGGCGAACGCGTAGATAGGCCGGGTCTTCGTCGAGTCTCGGCTTTCCATCAGCTCGACCGGCTGCGGCGACCAGGGTGTCGGGCGCCGGGCCAGCTGTAGATCCTCCGGTACCCGCTGCCCGTCGGTGAAGAAGGACAGCGGCAGCTGCGCCTCGACCAGTGCAGAGAGCACTCCGCCCAGGGATGCGGCCTCGTCGAGCTTGGTCAGCACGCAGGCATCGGGCGTCAGTTCGTCGAACAGGCGCTGCGCCCGCTGCAGGGCGGCGGCACCGGTGGTGGCCGACAGGGCCAGCAGACGGGTGATCGGATGGGTGCTGGCGTTCGGAGGAGCTCGGCCTGCTCGTCGAAGCGCTCATCCGGGCGCACCCATGCCGGCGGTATCGATCAGGATCAGGTCACGATCGGCCATCGACACCAGCAGACTGTCGAGTTCCTCGGCGCTGCTGGCATTGCGCACCGGTACGTTCAGGATGCGGCCGTAGGTGTGTATCTGATCGCGGGCGCCGATGCGAAAATTGTCGATAGTGATCAGGCCGACGTGGCGATTACCGTGGCGCAGCGCGAAGCGTGCGGCGAGCTTGGCGATGGTGGTGGTCTTTCCCACCCCGGTCGGTCCGACCAACGCAATCACGCCGCCTCGGTCGAACAGCTCACTGTCGGCCAGTTGCAGACGTCCGGCGAGGATCTGCAGCGCCTTCTGCCAGGCCTGGTCGATCTCACCGATGTGCTCGACACGTTCGCTGAGCTCGCGGGCGATGGCCCCAGCTCAATCCCAGACTCATCAGCCGACGCAGAGTCTCGTGGCGTTCAGGGCGATGCTCGCCCAGGTCACGCCAGGTCAGCTCGTTCAATTCGTTCTGCAGAAGATGGCGCAATTCCGACATCTCGCGGCGAATCGCGCCCAGCGATTCTTCGGTCGCCGTGCCGTCGGTCGGCGAAGGGTCGCGCGCTGTCGCAGCCTTGCCATGAGACCGCTGCGACTCGAGCTGCGAGTGGCGATCGGTGATTTCGGAGGCGTTGGTAGAACGTGGTTGTTCGACGCGGGATTTCGCTTCGGCACGATCCGTCGCGGAATCTAAATCCAGAGCGGCCATCAGCTCGACGCCTTCCGGCACGCTCTTGTTCGACAGGATCACGGCCTCCGGACCCAGGGTCTCGCGGACCATGCGAATGGCCTGTCGCATGTCGTGCGCGACGAATCGTTTTATCTTCATAGCCTAGTGCCCCCTGCTGTCCGGGGGACAGCAACGACCGCCCCCTAGTTTTCCGAGTCCGACCGGCCGATGGTGGCGACCACCTTGATCTGCCGGTTGTCCGGTATCTCGTTGTAAGAGAGGACGTGCATGCCCGGCACGCTGTGTCGAACGAATCGCGCCATCCAGGTCCGTGATTCCGGCGGCGACCAGCAGAACGCTCTCCTGTTCCGCTGAGTCTCCTGGTCTTTGGCGCCGTCTCGGTCAGGGCCTGTCTGCAGACTGCTCCAGGAGTCCCGGCTCGAGGCCGACGCCGTCCTCTCCCGACGTCTGTAGGGTCTGTTGCAAGAGTCGTTCCAATCCTGGATCCAGCACGATAACGGGGATTTCTTCAATAGGACCAACAAGTTGCTGAACAATGGAGCGTGACAGAGCCACTCTGCACGGCGGCGGTCAAGACGCCAGCATCCTGACTCTTGGGGGCCTGTTCCGCCAAGGTTTCGGCGATCGTGCGGATATCGCGAATCGGCACGCCCTCGGACAGCAGGTTCTGCAGCACCTTCAACCACTGGCAGCGGCAGGAGCTTCGGTACCAGGTCCTCGACCAGTTTGGCGGCGACCTGGCCGAGATTGTCCAGCAGCTGCTGCACCTCGTCGTGGCCGAGCAGTTCGTGCGCGTGGCGCTGCAGGATCTCGCTGAGATGGGTGGCGACCACGGTGCTGGCGTCGACCACCGTGTAACCCAGGGTCTGGGCATGATCGCGCTGGGCGGGGTCGATCCAGACCGCCTCGAGTCCGAAGGCAGGATCCTTGGTCTGCCGTGCCCGGCAGTTCGCCGAAGACATTGCCCGGGTTGATCGCCAGATCCCGGTCGGGATGGACCTCTGCCTCGCCCAGCGGCACCCCGTGCAGTGTGATCCGATAGCCGATTGGGGCGGCAGATCCAGGTTGTCGCGAATGTGCACCGACTGGATCAGAAAGCCGAGCTCCTGCGACAGCTTCTTGCGCACGCCCTTTGATCCGATTCATCAACTGGCCGCCCTGGTTGCGGTCGACCAGCGGGATCAGCCGATAGCCGACCTCCAGACCGATGATGTCGACCGGCTGCACGTCGTCCCAGGTCAGTTCCGCGGCTCGTTCGCCGGTCTCGGGCTCCGGGATTTGGCCGGCTGCGGCTCGGCGGCACGCTGCTGGCGCTGCGCCGACCATATAGGCCAGACCGCCGACAGCGCCGCCGAGCAGCAGGAAGACCAGATTCGGCATGCCCGGGATCAGACCGAGCATCCCGAGCACCGCTGCCGTTATCCACAGGGCCCGGGGATCGCCGAACAGCTGGCTGGCGATCTGATCGCCGATGTCCTGCGAGCTCGAGACCCGGGTGACCGATGATCGCCGCCGAGGTCGACAGCAGCAGCGACGGAATCTGCGCGACCAGGCCGTCACCGATGGTCAGCAGCGCGTAGGCCGCGGCAGCGCGGTGGCCAGATCCAGGTCGTGCTGCCCCATACCGATCGCCAGCCCGCCGATGATGTTGATGAACAGAATCAGGATGCCGGCCACCGCGTCGCCGCGGACGAACTTGCTGGCACCGTCCATGGAGCCGTAGAAATCGGCCTCGTCGCGCAACCTCCTCGCGCCGGCGCGCGGGCCTCGTCCTGGTCGATCAGGCCGGCATTGAGATCGGCATCGATCGCCATCTGCTTGCCGGGCATGGCATCCAGGGTGAAGCGCGCCGATGACCTCGGAGACCCGGCCGGCGCCCTTGGTGACGACCACGAAGTTGATGATCACCAGGATGGCGAACACCACCAGGCCGACCGCGTAGTTGCCGCCGATGACGAACGAGCCAAAGGCCTCGATCACCTTGCCGGCGGCGTCGCCGCCGTTGTGCCCCTCGAGCAGCACCACCCGGGTCGAGGCGACGTTCAGCGCCAGCCGCAACAGCGTCGCGACCAGCAGCAGCGACGGGAAAACGCCGAAATCCAGCGGTCGCAGGGCATAGACCACCACCAGCAGCACGATCAGCGACAGCGCGATGTTGAAGGTGAAGAAGAGATCGAGCAGGAAAGGCGGCAGCGGCAGCACCACCATCGCCAGCAGCATCAGCATGATCACCGGCGCACCCAGGCCCGCGGGCGCCCAATTGCCTAAAGTTGCTCAGGATCGCGACGCCGTTCACACGCTCACTCCGGGCAGGATCGCGATAGCTTGCCGACTCAATCACACTGCAGGTCCTCCGGGACCGGGTAGTTCATCGGGCGGCTGAGGAATATCGCCGCCGAACTCTCGATAGGCCTTGAGCTGGAAGACGTAGGCCAGCAACTGGGCCACGGCCAGATAGAGGCCCGCCGGGATCGGCGCCTCCAGTTCGGTGCTGAAGTAGATGGCCCGCGCCAGCAGCGGCGCCTCGACCAAGGGCACGTCATGCTCGCGGCCGACCCGGCGGATGTTGGCGGCGACCAGATCGGCGCCCTTGGCGACCACGATCGGCGCCCGCATGCGGTCGGCGTCGTAGCGCAGCGCCACGGCAAAGTGGGTCGGGTTGGTCACGATCACATCGGCCTTCGGCACCTCCTCCATCATCCGTCGCTGCGCCATCTCGCGCTGCAGCTGGCGGATGCGGCCGCGCACCTCGGGCCGCCCCTCGGTCTCCTTCAGCTCGTCCCGGACCTCCTGCTGGGTCATCTTGAGCTGCCGCTTGTGGTCCCACAGCTGGAAAGGCACATCGAACAGCGCCAGCACGATCAGGGTCGAGGTCAGGATCACCGCCGCCCAGCCGAGCATCGACAGACCGCGGGCGATCGCCGGCTCCAGGGCCATGTTGCCCAGGCGGATAAAATCGCCCGACCAGTGTCAGAGCAGCAGCACCGTGACCGAGCCGATCAGCACGAACTTGGCCAGCGACTTGACCAGCTCCATCAGCCCCTTGGCCGAGAAGATCCGCTTCAGGCCCTTGATCGGATTGAGTTTGCTGCAGCTTGGGCTGCATCGCCTCGGTGCTGAGATATTGAAGCCGCCCAGCGACGACCGAGGAGAGCATAGCCGCCACGACCACGACGGCGAAGAACGGCAGCAGCATGCCAAGAGCGCTCTGGACGGCGGCGATGAAGTGTCAGGACCAAGGCATTGGGGTCATGCATGACCGCCCGGTCGAAGACGAAATTGCGCTGGAACAGCTGCTCGATCCCGGCGGCAAAACGGCCCAGCAGCAAGATCAACAGCGACGTCCCGATCATGGTGACGACCATGGTGTTGAGTTCCCGCGAACGCGCAATCTGACCCTTACGACGCGCATCCTGCCAGCCGTTTTCGCGTCGGGTCGTGCGATTTTTCCTGGCCGTCTTGGTTTTCCGCCATGGCCGCTATCGCAACGCTCAGGATGGCTGGAATCAGATCGAAGGCCTCGACGACAGCCTCGTCGAAGCCCGTCATGACATTCGGCAGCGTGATCCACATCAGAACGAAACCCATCAGCAGGGTGATCGGAAAGCCGACGGCGAAGATATTCAGCTGCGGCGCGGCGCGCGACACACGCCCATACCGAGGTTGACCAGCAGCAGCGCGATGATCACCGGCAGGGCCATCAACAGGCCGGCGGCGAACATCCGGCTGCCCCAGGCGAGCAGCTCCCACAGTCCCGCCCGGGTGATGCCGTCGACCGCGACCGGGAGCACGGTGAAAGCTCTCGACCAGCAGCGCGATCAGCACCAGATGGCGCATTGCTGAGCAGGAAGGCCAGCATGGCCAGGATCAGCCAGTACTGGGACACCACCGGCACCTGCACGCCGTTGTTGCGGATCCATCATGTGCGGCGAAACCCAGACCCATGCTGTAGGCCATCACCTGGCCGCCGAAAATCAGGGCGTTGAAGACCAGCTGCAGAAGGAATCCCATGGCCACACCGATGCCGACCTGCTGCAGCGATCATCAGCACCGCCTCGCCGCTGAATGCCGTCCACCGGGGCATCGCCGGCAGCATCGGCTGCATCAGCAGCCAGGTGATCAGCACAGCGAGACAGATCCGAAACCGCACCGGGATCTGGCGGACGCTGAACACCGGCGCCGCCATGAAGATCGCCGCCGATGCGCAAGAACGGCCAGCAGAAACGTCGGCCAGCCACTGGCTGCAGCTGTGCCTCGCTGAAGGCCATGGCACCGGGTAACTCGCGTAGCCGATCATGTACGGGATGTTGTTCACCAGGGTTCGGTGAAACTCGATGATCTGACGCAGCATCCAGGGGCCGGCCAGCATCAGCACCACCGGCGACGACCATCAGCTTGGGGATGAAGCTCAGGGTCATCTCGTTGATCTGGGTGGCCGCCTGGAACATGCCGATCACCAGGCCGACCAGCCAGCGCCGGCCAGCAGCATCGGCGCCGCCAGCAGCGATGGTCACTTCCAGCGCCTGGCGGCCGATCGTCGATGACGGTGTCCGGCGTCATCGGCAGGCTCCTCAAACGTAGAAGCTGGTCGCCAGCGTGCCGATCACCAGCGCCCAGCCGTCGACCAGCACGAACAGCATGATCTTGAACGGCAGCGAGATGATCAGCGGCGACAGCATCATCATGCCCATCGACATCAGGACGCTGGCGACCACCAGGTCGATGACCAGGAACGGGATGAACATCAGGAAGCCGATCTGAAACGCGGTCTTCAGCTCGCTGGTGACGAAGGCCGGCATCAGCAGCGAAAACGGCACCTCGGTCTCGCGTTCGAACGACTCGACGCCGGAGATTCGGGCGAACAACGCCAGGTCGTCGTCCCGGGTCTGCGCCAGCATGAATTCGCGAAACGGCGTCGCCGCGGCGCCGACGGCCTCCTCGAAGCTCGATCTGCTCGTCGAGATAGGGCTGCCAGCGCGACCGTCGTAGACCTCGTTGAGCACCGGCGACATGATGAAGAAGGTCAGGAACAGCGCCAGGCCGATCAGGATCTGATTGGACGGCGTCTGCGCCGTACCCAGCGCCTGGCGCAGGATCGCCAGCACGATGATGATGCGGGTGAACGAGGTCATCAGCATCAGGCCCGCCGGCAGCAGGCTCAACGCCGTCATTACCAGCAGGATCTGAATGGTCAGGGAATAGGTCTGGGGCTCGCCGTTTGCCGCCGGCGAGACCGTCAGGGCGTCGATCCCGGCAGCGGCCATGGCCGTCATCGGCAACAGCAGCATCGCCGCAACCGACAGTACCCGGGCCAGGCGGCCAGGGGGGCTCATGACTCCCCCTGGAGTGCGCGGGCAAGCTGATTGGAGAACGGCGCGCCCTCGGCGACCGCCGAGCCGGCGCCGCTGAGGATATGCAGGGCCTGAACCCGGCCGGGCGCGACCCCGATCAGCAGCCGGGTGTCTTCCACCTTGAGCAGGACCACCCGTTCGCGAGCGCCCAACGAGATACCGCCGAGGATCTCCAGCTGGCCCTTGGCCCCGCTCGGCAGCCGACCGAAGCGCCGCACTGCCCAGGCCAGACCGGCGATCAGCAGCAGTACCAGCAGCAATCCGCCGACGGTCTGCAGCAGCTGTCCACTCGACAAAGGCGCCGGAGCCTTCAGCGGCGCCTCCGCGGCGGCGGACCCGACCGGTCCGTGCACCAGCAGAAACAGTAGCGCGGTCATACGACCCATTTACATCAGCCTTTGAGTTGTTTGACCCGGTCGGTCGGGCTGACGATGTCGGTCAGGCGGATACCGAAGCGCTCGTTGACCACCACCACCTCGCCCTGCGCGATCAACGTGCCGTTGACCAGCACGTCCATCGGCTCTCCAGCGAGGCGGTCGAGTTCGACGACCGAACCCTGGTTGAGCTGCAAAAGATTGCGGATGTTGATCCGGGTGCGGCCGATCTCCATTGCCAGGGTGACCGGCACGTCGAGAATCGCATCGAGTTGAATATCGCTGCGCCGCCCCTCCTTCGGCTCTTCGGTGAGTTCCTGCAGCGGGGCGGACTCGGCTTGGTTGCGGTGCCCTGACGCGGCGGAGCCGCTGTCCGCGGGCTCGGCCTGCGCCTGTTCTTCCAGGGCGGCTCCCCAGGCATCGGCCATCCCTTCCTGGTCGGTCGCTTGATTTTCTTCGCTCATGGTCGGATACCTATCGTGACGAATTCTGAGCGGGGACCAGGTCCCCCTTGTTGATCGCCGGCTCCGGATCGGCGCTGCTGCCCTCCAGCGGCTGTTCGGCGCCCCGTTCGGCGGCGGTCTGCAACAGCGCCGGAGTGCGGTCGCAACGGATCCATTCGCTGATCTTGACGGCGTAATTGCCGTTCGCCGAACCCAGGCGACCGCGGAACAGGGGCATGTCTTCGGCCTTCACCTCGACGGATTCCGGCAGGTCGAGCGGGACGATATCGCCGGGGTGCAGGGCGGCGAGTTCCTTCAGCGAGATGGTGGTCTCGGTCAGCATGCTGGTCAGCCAGACCGGGGTCTCGAGCACTTCTTCGCGCATCGCCTGATCCCAGCGCTCGTCGAAGTTGTCGACGTCACCCTGAATGCCGGCGTCGAGCAGCTCGCGGATCGGGTCGAGCATGGCGTACGGAAGACACAGATGAAAATCGCCGCCGCCGGATTCCAGCTCGACGTTGAAGCTGGTCACGACCACGACCTCGGATGGACCGACGATGTTGGCGAACTGCGGATTGACCTCGGCCCCGGCAAAACCGAACTCGAGGTTCATCACCGGCTCCCAGGCGGACTTGAGGTCGGCATAGGCGCGATCCATGAGCATCTGGATCACCCGCATCTCGGTCGGCGTGAACTCCCGCCCCTCGATCTTGGCGTGGAACTTTCCGCTGCCGCCGAAGAAGTTGTCGACCACGCTGAACACCAGCTTCGGGTCCATCACGCACAAGGCCTTGCCGCGCAGCGGCATGGCGCGCATCAGGTTGAGGCTGGTGGGGACGAACAGGCTGTGGATGAACTCGGAGAACTTCTGCATCTGCAGTCCCGAGACGTTGATGTCCGCACTGCGCCGCAACATCCCGAACAGGCTGGTGCGGAATTTGCGGGCGAAGCGTTCGTTGATCATCTCCAGCGTCGGCAGACGGCCGCGAACGATACGGTCCTGACTGGCGAAATCGTAGAGATGAATGCCGTCTTCTTCCTCGAAGATCTCGTCGTTCTCGGTCTCGACCTCACCACTGTCGACGCCATGCAACAGGGCGTCGATCTCGTCCTGGGAAAGCAGATCAGAGGACACGCGTCACTCCATGACGAACTGGGTGAAGAACAGATCTTCGATCTCGGGATTACGCACACCGATATTCTGCAGTTTGCTTTCGATCTCGGTCTTCACCTCGTCCTTCAACTGCTCACGACCCTCGCGGTCGAGCAGTTGCTGCGAGGTCTTGGCGGCAAACACATTGCTCAGGTGATGACGCAGCATCGGGTCGTGCTTCTTCAGCTTATCGAGCAAATCGGGATTCGAACTGTAGACCTCGATCTTGGTCTGCAGGGCGCGAAAGCGGCTGCCGGGGGCCAGTGAGACGACGAACTCGGGCTCCATCACGTAGTAACTGCCATCTCTGACCGGGATCTTGTCCTCGGCGGCGGCCTTCTCCCGTTCGGCGAGCTCGGCCTCCGTCGCGGGGTCGTCGCTCAGCAGGAAGAAGGTGGCCCCGCCACTGGCCAGCACCAACACCACTATCGCCGCGATGATGATGATCAGTTTCTTCCTGCCGCCTTTACCGACCGCTTCTTCAGTCTCAGGGGCTTGCGCCTCGGCCTGCTTCGCCTGATTCTTTTTCGCCATGTCGTTCCTCTGCGCTGCTCGGCACCCGTTAAGTCGCCGAACCCGGTCCTGAATGGACTGCTGGAACCCATGTAGCAAGTGGCATGCCACCGATCTGGGAAAATTTTCGACAGTAAAATCAAGAGCTAGAAAAGCCCAACACCAAAACGTCGAGACTTTGACGATCTGGAGAGCGAGTCGAAGGCGGTTTTCCGGCGGTGGCAACGACGGAGGGACGAGGCGAGCGGAGCGACGTCGAGTCACCGTCGCGGTCAGCGGCGCAGGACCTGCAACCAGCGCCAGAAGTTAAGCAGGCCGGCGAGCGCACCGGCGACATAGGTCAGGGCCGCGGCGCGCAGGATCCGCTCCGCCGGGGTGATCTGGGCCTGATCGAGATAGCCGTTGCGCAGGATCGGCAGGGCCTTGCGAAAGCTGGCATCCATCTCGACCGGCAGGGTCAGCAGATGAACCAACAGCCCACCGCCGAGCAACAGCAGGGCGCCGGCGATACCAATCCCCGCCGAAATCGGGGTGCGCGTGATCACCGCCAACAGCGGCGCGCTGAACAGCAGAAAGGAGCCGAGCTTCTGCGCCGGCCCCAACAGGCCCGCCATGCGTGTACGCCAGCGAAACAGGGGTTCGTTCGCGGCATGCTGCAGCGCATGTCCGACCTCGTGCGCGGCGATGGTGATCGCCGTCAGGCTGCGACCCTGCAGACGATCAGGCAGCAGCCGAACGGTCCGATCACGCGGGTCGTAGTGGTCGCCCTGATCGGTCGCCTCGACCTTGACCTCCTGCAGGCCGTACTGATCGAGCAGATGCCGAGCGAGTTCACCGCCGTTTCCGGGGAAGTTGGGTTCGTCGTCTTGGGCGTAGCGGTCCATGACCCGGCGGACCCAGAGTTGGGGGCCGAGTATGACGGTCAGCAGAATGAGGATTAACAGGGCGTAGGCCATGGGAGAATTTTTGTGTCGGTGTTTCGGGTTTGGACGGATCTTTGTGGGTGAAGGTTTCTTCCGTTTTCCCGGCAGATCTTGAGCCGCTTCGCGGCGACGATTATTGATTGCGCTGGGTGCAGCGCGCCCACGTTACTTTTCTTTGCTTGCCCAAAGAAAGGGCAGCCCACGACTTGCCGCTTGCTGACGCAAGCGATGCCCTGCGCTTCTCGCCGCAGGCGGCGAGAAGCGCAGGAACCTTCCGCAGGAAGGGCGGCGAAGTGGAGAGAGGACTTTTGGGTACCTTTGGTCCGTCAAAAGTACCACGCCGCAGGGGCGCGACAAGCCCCGTTCAAACAAACCCGCCGCGAAGCCGCACAACAAAAACCGGCCAAGACGAAAACATCCACTGTAAAGCGAAATCCAGACTCCGCACCCTAAGACCCGGTACGCAATACCGCCGCCTCCCCAGCCGCCACGTCCACCTTGGCCAGCAACAGCGCGCCGATCAAAAAGAGCACCAGCACGCTGACGATACCCATGCGCGGATCGCCACTGAGGGCGGACACCCATCCGACCATCAACGGCCCCAGCACGGCGGCGAATTTCCCCAGCATGTTGTAGAAGCCAAAGAATTCGCCGGATCGTTCAGGGGGGATCAGCCGGGCGAACAAGGCGCGGCTCAGCGCCTGCAGCCCGCCCTGCACCAGGCCGATGACCACGGCGAGGCTATAGAACTCCCAGGCCGAATCCATTCGCCAGGCCCAAAGCACCGCCAATACGTAGACGACCAGGGCCGTCTGGATGCCGCGCTTCGGCCCCACCCTCTGCCCCCAGTGGCCGAACACCAGCGCAGCGGGAAAACCGACGAACTGCGTCACCAGCAGGGCGGTCAGCAGATCCGACGATTCCAGTCCGATGCTCAGTCCGTAGTCGACCGCCATTCGGACAATGGTGTCGACGCCGTCGATATAGAACCAGTAGGCGAGCAGAAACAGAAAGGCCATGCGCGACTGGCGCAGATGACGGAAGGTGTCGGCCAGTTCACCGAAGGCCCGGCCGAAGAGTCGAAGCACGGGCGGGCGCCGCGCCGGTCGCGCTTCGTGCACGAACAACAACACCGGCAGACTGAAAACCGCCCACCACAGAGCCACCGTGAGGAACGACCAGCGCACCGCCTGCCCGGCATCGGCCAGGCCGAACCAGTGCGGCTGCAGGACCATCACCACGTTCACCGCGAACAACAAGCCGCCGCCGAGATAGCCCAGGGCGAAGCCCAGGGCCGAGATCCGCTCCAGACGATCGCGCGGCGCGATCTCCAACAACAGGGCGTCGTAGAAGACATTCGAGCCCGAGAAGCCGATGATGCCCCCGCCGTAGAGCAACAGCGCGAACAGCCACTGCCCCTGACCCACCCAGAACAGCGCCCCGGTCATGAGGATGCCAAGCAGTGCGAACTTGAACAGCAGTCGCTTCTTCAGCCCGCCGCAATCGGACACCGCACCCAGCACCGGACCGAACAGCACGATCACCAGACTGGCCAGCGAATTGGCCAGCCCCAGCCAGAAAGTACTGTCGGTCGCGTTGAGATCGGTCGCCCAGAACTCCTTGAAGAAGACCGGAAAGAATCCGGCCATCACCGTGGTCGCGAAGGCCGAATTGGCCCAGTCGTACAGCGCCCAGGAGAACTGCGTGCGATCGGCGCCGAATCGAGTTGGACGCACGCCGGCCGTCCCTCAGGCCTTCAGCCCGACGCCACGGTCGAGAAGCCACAGGCTGAAGGCGGTCAGAGCGGCGATGAACAGAAAGACGATCGTCAGTGCATGGCCGAGCGAGACATCGCTCACCCCTAAAAGGCCGTAGCGAAAGGCATTGACCATGTACAGAATCGGGTTCGCCAGGGACACGTCCTGCCAGAACTCCGGCAGGGTGCGGATCGAATAGAACACCCCGCCGAGGTAGGTCAGCGGCGTAAGGATAAAGGTCGGCACGATCGAGATGTCGTCGAAGCTGTCGGCATAAACCGCATTGATGAACCCGCCGGTGGCGAACAACACCGAGGTCAGGACGAACACCAGCAGGGTGATCCCGTAGCTGTGGATCTGCAGATCGGTGAAGAACATCGCCACCGCCGTCACCGCGATCCCGACCACCACCCCGCGCGCCACGCCGCCGCCGACATAGCCGGCCAAGATGACCCAGTTGGGTACCGGCGCGATCAGGAGCTCGTCGACATAGCGCTGGAACTTGCTGGAATAAAAGCTCGAGACCACATTGGCGTAGCTGTTGGTGATCACCGACATCAGGATCAGGCCGGGAACGATGAAATCGATGTAAGCGAAGCCGTCCATGTCGCCGATGCGTTCACCGATCAGCTTGCCGAAGATAATGAAATACAGCGCCGTGATGATCGCCGGCGGCAGAATGGTCTGCACCGCGATCCGGCTGAAACGACGCACCTCTTTGTACAGGATGGTCAGGAAGGCGTTCTTGTAGCGGCGCCAGGCGTTCATCTCGTCTTACCAGGGTTTGCGCCGGCACCGGGCCGGATGTCGTTGCGCTTTTCATTGCCGATGCGGTCGATGAACCACTGTTCCAGCCGGTTCTGTTTGTTGCGCAGGCTCAGCACCTCGATCCCCTGCTCGGACAACAGGCGAAACAGGTGGCTCAGGCCACGCGCCTGCGGCACCAGCACTTCGAGCGTCCAGGGGTCGACCCGAAGCGCAGTGTAGCCCTCGAGGTCGGGCAGGCGGTCCAGTTCGCCGGCGAGATTCAGGACAAAGGTCTCTGAGTCCAGACGCCGCAACAGCTCGGTCATCGCCGTGTGCTCGACGATCCGGCCATGGTCAATCACTGCGATGTTGCGGCACAGGCTCTCCGCCTCCTCGAGATAATGAGTGGTGAGAATGATGGTGGTGCCCTGTTCGTTGATCTCCTTGAGAAACCGCCACATGGCGTGACGGATCTCGATGTCGACGCCGGCGGTCGGTTCGTCGAGGATCAGCAGCCGCGGCCGGTGCACCAGGGCGCGGGCGATCATCAGGCGTCGCTTCATGCCGCCGGACAGCTGACGGGCCTCGGACTTGCGCTTGTCCCAAAGATCGAGCTGGCGCAGGCTGGCCTCGGCGCGGGGCAAGGCCTCGCGGCGCGGGATGCCGTAATAGCCGGCCTGATTGATGACGACCTCCTGCACCGGCTCGAACATATTGAAGTTGAACTCCTGGGGAACCAGGCCAATGCTCGCCTTGACCTGCTCGGGCTGCCGGTCCAGATCCTGACCGAACACCCGCACCTGGCCGGAGCTCTTCTTGACCAGCGAGGTGATCACTCCGATGGTGGTCGACTTGCCGGCGCCGTTCGGTCCCAGCAGGGCGAAGAAGTCACCTTCGTCGACCGTCAGGTCGATACCCTTCAGGGCGTAGAAGCCATTCTTGTAGGTCTTGTGCAGACCGGCGATCTCGAGCGCGTACATTCTTTACCCTGTCGGGTGAAACGGGTTTGGCGGCATTCTCGGGACTGTTCAGGCGCTGCCGAGCGCTCAGCTTACCCTCGGGCCTGGCCGTAACCGGCCGCCCCCAAAAGGCCGACCCGATCGTCGGCGATCAGGCTGACCGGCATACGCCGCAACAGCGGCTCCATCCGGCCCTTGTCGAAGAAGGCCTCGAGAAAACCGGCAACCGCGAAGCGGCTCGCGATCTTCGGCGCTATCCCGCCGGTAATGAACACGCCGCCGGTCGCCATCAGTTTCAGGGCGTGATTGCCGGTCTCCGCGCCGAAGTAACGAATCATCTGGTCGAGCGCCTCAGCGCATACCGGATCGCGACCCTGCAGTGCGGCGTTGGCGATGGCCGCCGCCGGATCGCTGTCGTCCATCGCCTCGCTCAACCAGTCAGGGACCGGCCTGCCGCCGGTGTCGCGCAGGAAATCGTGCAGATTGACCAGCCCGGGCCCCGAGACCACCCGCTCCCAGCTGACGTGCCCGAATCGCGCCGCCAGCCATTGCTGCAGCGAGAAATCGATGTCGCTGACCGGGGCGAAGTCGGCGTGACTGCCTTCGGAGGCGAACGGCCGATAGCCGCCGCACCAGATCCGCCCGGCCTGACCGAACCCCGTACCGGCGGCGACCACCGATTGATTCCCCTGCGGGTCTGGATCCCCGGGGTGCAGTATGATCCGCGCATCCTCATCGACCAGGTCCACGCCCCAGGCCGCCGCCTCCAGGTCGTTGAGCAGACTCACGCCTTGCAGGCCCGCGTCCCGGGCCAACTCGGCACCATTCAGGACCCACGGCAGATTGGTGGTCTTGCAGATGTTGTCGCGCACCGGTCCGGCAACGCCGATCACCGCCTGTCCCAGACCCTCGATGTCCTCGGTGAAATCGCTGAGGATCTCGCCCAGCCCGTCATACTCAGCACTGCGGTAGACCGACAATTGTTGCAGATCGCAGCGATCGCCCTGACACTCAGCGACCGCCAACCGCGAATGGGTGCCGCCTACGTCGCCGACGATCAGGCGCATCGTAGACCCCGACCCGTCTGTACGAACTGATTGCTGGATACCCTCATGGATCCTCTCTCCATCGATGTCTTGCTGATGTTGATCGCCGTCGCCGGGCTGGCCGGGCTGATCGACGCCATCGCCGGCGGCGGCGGTCTGCTCACCGTACCGGCTCTGTTGTGGGCAGGTCTACCGCCGGTCGCCGCGCTCGCGACCAACAAGGCCCAGGCCGTGTTCGGGTCGTTCACCGCCGCGAGCTTTTTCGTCCGTCGCCGCCGAGTGGATCTGCGCCGGCTGTCCGGGGCGATCGCCCTCACCTTCGTCGGCGCCGTGCTCGGGACGGTGGCGGTACAGCATCTGGACCCCGGCCTGCTGACGAGACTGATTCCTATCTTGCTGATCGCCTTTGCCCTGTATTTCCTGTTCGCGCCGAATCTCGACCGGGATGACCGACGCCAGCGAATCGGCCACACCGGGTTCGCGTTCAGCGCCGGATTCGCGATCGGATTCTACGACGGCTTCTTCGGCCCCGGTACCGGCACTTTCTTCGCCAGCGCCTTTGTTCTGCTGCTCGGCTACAACCTGACCCGCGCGACCGCCGGCACCAAGGTCCTCAACTTCGTCAGTAACTTCGCCTCGCTGCTGCTGTTCGCCGCGGCCGGCGAAGTCTGGTGGAGTATTGGCCTGAGCATGGGCCTGGCCCAGATCGCCGGCGCCCGCCTCGGTGCTCATCTGGTCAACATCCACGGCGCCCGTTTGATCCGGCCGCTGCTGGTACTGGTCTCGGTGGTCCTGTCGATCAGGCTGTTGTTTGGCTGAGGTCGCCGAGGCGTCGGGGCTTGGTTGCGGGAGGCGCGTCTCACACCGAAATCGCCTCGATCCAGAGACCGTCGCGGCGGGGGCGCCGCTCCCACAGGCATCAGCGATATTGGCGCAGATACCACCACTCGAAGACGCGTTTCGCCCAGTGGAAAAGCGGCGACGACGGGGTGACCAGGTTGCGCGACTCGGTTCGGGTGACCAGCACCCCGGAATCGCGGGTGTCGACGATGCACATCAACTCGTATTTGAAACCGTGGCTGGGCGCCTTGCCGGCGAACTCGTCGACCAGGTTCTTGACCGCGGCCTCGGCCTGCAGGTCGGCCATGTGGGCCTGCTTCGGCGCCCACTCCGGACCGGGGAAACTGCCGGAATCTCCCACCGCATAGACCTTGTCGAAGCCGTCGACCTTGCAGTGCCCGTCGGCCTTGATCAGGCCGCCGTCGGAGCGCGGCAGCTCGGTGTTGTCGAACCATTGGTTACCGGTCATACCCGGCATGAACAGGATCAGATCAGCGGCGAACTCGCCGCCCTCGGTGATCACCTTGCCGGCCTCGAAGCCCTTCATCTTGTGCCCGAGATGGGTGTCGATATCGCGCTTGGCCATCATCTTCAGGAGGCCTGCAACCGCCTTCGGCCCCATGCGCTGCCCCGGCTTGGCCGCCGGCGAGAAAAAGACCAGCTTGAACCTGTCACGCCGACCCTGGCGACGCAGATGCCGGTCGATGCCGAACATGAACTCGAACACCGGTCCGCCACGCATCGCCGGGGGCTCCTTGGGATTGCCGGCAAAACCGAACGCCAGGGTCCCGCCGTCCATCGCCGCCAGTCGATCCCGGATCTCGACCGCCGCCGGAATACCGCCGCAGGGGGTAATGGCGTGCTCGATGCCGGGCAGCTTCTTGATGAAGCGCCCGCCCGAGGCAATGATCAGCCCGTCGTTACGCACCTCGCCGTGATCGGTCACGAGCACCCGACCGCCCTCCTGAAGTCCCTGCGCCGAGGCCTGGTGGTAGGTCACACCCATCCGTCGGAAGAATCTGTCCAGCGGGATCAGCAGGTCCCCGGGTTCACGCAAGCCGGTCGGGATCCAGATAGTGCCCGGGTAATAGACGAACTCGGGCCTCGGCGCGACGACGTCGATCTGGAGGCCGGGTTCGGCACGGCGAAGCTTGCGGATGGCGGTCAGTGCACCAAAACCAGCCCCGATCACTGTCACTTGGGTCATACGTTCGCTCTCTCCCCTGGGGTTCGGCCCGGAAACGGCCGGCAAATCCCGATTCTATCGATTTCTGATCACAAACGACCCCTGCGATCGAACGGCAAATTTGCGAACGGGGTCGCGCTCCAAGACCGGGGATGCGGCTAGTCTATTAAAGATGTCTACCACCGCCATTTCCACGGAAGCGCGACTGAACCAGCCGCCGAAGAGCCTGATCGGCCACCTCAGCGAGGTCGCCGGGGACCGCCTGGTCGCGCGCCTGATCTCCCGCGGCAACGATCCCACGGAGCCGGTGCGGATCGGGATGGAGGAATTCTCGGTCGGTCAGATCGGCAGCCAGGTCAGCGTGCGTCAGCGCGGCCTGAACATCCTCGCCCAGATCGCCCGGCTGTGGCAGGACGACGCCAGCGACCTGATCGAGTTGCTGCCGCTGGGGGAGATCGGCCGAGACGGCCACTTTCAGCGCGGCGTCTGCAACTACCCGGTGGTCGGCGCCGAGGTACATCTGGTCAACGCCAACCAGGCCGAAGTCCTGTTCGCCCGTTATCGCAACAGCGGGCTGGATCTCGGCCGACTGAGCGGCCGACCGGAGGTCAAGGCCTTCTTCGACCCCAATGCGCTGTTTGGTCGGCACACCGCAATCGTCGGCCAGACCGGATCCGGCAAGTCCTGGACGGTCGCCAGTATGCTGCAACGGGCGATGCGGATCATGCCGCGGGCGCACGTGGTCCTGCTCGACCTGCACGGCGAGTATCACTGGCAGGAAGACCGGCGCCAGCACAGCGCCTTTCCCCCTGACACGGTCCGTCATCTCGACGCCCGCGAGTTGGAGATCCCCTACTGGCTCCTCACCTACGCCGAAATGGTCGACCTGCTGATCGATCGTACCGATCCGAACGCCGGTATTCAGATGGCCTTCCTGCGCGAGGTGTTGTTCACGCTGAGGAAGAAGGCCAATCAGGCGTTGGGCCTCAATCGACTGTCGGTCGACTCGCCGGTTTATTTCTCGATCAAGGAGTTGTACCTGCAGTTCAAGAAGGCCAACGAACAGCAGCTCGATTTCGGCAAGACCAAAGGCCCGCTGCACGGGGTGTTCGACGAGTTCCTGGTGCGCTTCCAGGCCTTGTTCAACGATGCCCGATACGACTTCCTGTTCCGGCCGACCAAACGTGTCAATTCAGCCTCCCTCGAAGACCTGCTGCGTGACTTCGTCGGCCTGGGCGATGTGCGCCGGCAGATCACGGTGATCGATCTCAGCCCGGTGCCGGCGGACATCCGACCGCTGGTCTCGGCACAGATTGGCCGCCTGGCCTTCGAGTTCAACTTCTGGAACCCGCAACGTCGTGAGTTCCCCTTGCTGCTGGTCTGCGAAGAGGCCCACCAGTACATCCCGCGTAACAGCGATCACCAGCACCAGGGCACGCGCAAGCAGATGGAGAGGATCGCCAAGGAGGGCCGCAAGTACGGGGTCAGTCTTTGCGTGGTCAGTCAGCGGCCGAGTGAACTGTCCGAGACACTGCTGTCCCAGTGCAGCAATTTCGTCTGCATGCGCATGACCAATCCGGACGATCAGGACTACGTTCGACGGATGATGCCCGAGGGCGAGCAAGGCCTGGCGGCGACCTTGTCTTCGCTGCGCCGCGGCGAGGCCCTGATGATCGGCGAGGCGGCGCCACTGCCGACCCGGATTCAGGTCTACCGGCCCGACCCGACTCCGGCGAGCAGCGACATCTCGGTCGCCGAGAAGTGGCGTCAGGGTCCGGAGGATCTCGACATCAGCGCCATTGTCGAGAACTGGTGGAACCAGACCCGCTGACGCACGACGAGCTCTACCGGCAGGGCTCAAATCCCCCACCCAGATGCCGCTATCGGGTGCATGCATCACAACCAGTCGAAAGAGCCGGATAGATGAGCGCGAATAAGCCTCAGCCGAGCATTCGATTCGGCGGCAAAGAAGTCCCCGCGCACCAGATCTGGACCAAGACCAAGTTGCTCTATGGCGTCAATGAGTTCCTGGCCCAATTGAACGACCGGATGCCCGAGTTCGCGACCGAACAGACCGTCGCCCTGGTCCCCGAGGTGCGGCGACGCCTGAAGGCGATCGAGGTCGCCATGCCGAAGCGCTTCGAGCCCAGCCCGGAGATGAAGGAGGCGGCCAAGGCGCTGCTCAAGCTCCTGTCGCTCGAACTCGCCCTGGAGAGCTTCAACGCCGACCAGGACGTCGAACTGCAGATGTCGGAATTCGTCGAACTGATCGGTCCGAGGGCCTACCATAAGGCCTTGCGGGCCGAGGCGCGAGAGTGGGAGGTCAACCAGATTCTGCCGATACAGACCGCCGACATCTGGAACGAGCAAGAGCGCCCGGCGCCGGGCAATACCGGCGGATGGACCGGCAAGATGGTCGAACACCTGCTCAGCGGCGGTTACACCTAACCCACACCCGGCGGCGAACCGCGCCGAAGGAGCGGCAGCCGCCCGTCCAAATCAATCACTTGCGACCTCGATGATCTCCAGCGCATTCTGATCCGGATCGCGGCAGAACAGCGCGCGACGACCCGACTTGCTCAGGCTGAGCGGCACCCCGGCGGCCTTCAGCCTCTCGGCAGCCTCGTCCAGCGACGGTGTGCTCAAGGCAACATGCCGATCGCGTCCGCCGTGCGCAGGGCGATTGTCCCGGGGATCGGGATTCGGCAGTTCCAAGAGATGAATCTGCTGTTCGCCCACGCGCAACCAGGCCCCCGGATAGCCGAGGTCCGGCCTTTCCACGACCACCTGCAGGCCGAGCAGGTCGCGGTAGAAGCGCAGGGCCGACTCGGTGTCGGCGACGATCAGACTGACATGGTGCATACGGGTGATGAGTGAACTCACGGCGACTTGCATCTCTCCCCTCGATTGAGGAGGGTGTCGCAAAAGCCTTGATCCCTTCTCCCATCGGGAGAAGGCTGAGATGAGGGGATCAGGAAAAACAAGGCCTTGGCCTTTCGGCCCCCGCACCCCAACCCTCTCCCGGAATGGGAGAGGGGACTTTCGCCACACCCTCTTGAAGGGGTCGGAGTCGAGTACGACTCCGGCCCCGGACTTTCCGGCCTATCCACCCTCCCGCCGCGTGGCCGCGATGAAGCCGGCCACCAGTATCAGGCCTCCGCCCAACCATTCCAGGGGGCCGATGATCTCGCCGGCGATCAGCCAGGCCGAGACCGCTCCGACCAGGATCTCGAACAACAGGATAACCGCCGAGCGCTGCGCCGGCATGTGACTGACGCCATAGACCACTGCCAGGGTACTGAGCATGAATCCCGACACCCCCAGCAGGCCCGCCCAGCCCCAGATCGCCGGTTCGATCTGCGGCACCGGCTCGGCGGTTACGGCGATGGCGAGCAGCGAGACCAGTACCACGCCGACCCAGGCCAGCAGGGTCTTGTCGCGCACCCGCACCTCGTCCAGGCGCCGCGCCAGTACGTTGGCCAGGGCAAAGCCGAACCCGGAGGAGGCGGCCAGCCAGTCGGCCGTCGATAGGGGCGCGGCGGCCAGCTCCGGCCGCCACAGCATCAGACCGGCGCCGAACAGGCCGACCGGCAGGGTCAGCAGGGTGGTCCGGTTGAGCCGCTCGCAGAGAATGAAGCGCGCCAGCAAAGCGGTCCACAGCGGCGACAAATAGAACAGCAGCAGAACGCGGACTACCGTGCCGTCGAGCATGGCCAGGACGAAGGCGACATTGGTCCAGCCATTGGCGAGCGCCAGCAACAGAAACAGGAACGGATGATGGCTCAGATCCAGATGCCACCGGGCCCTGATCAACAACAGCCAACCGACGCCGAAGGCGGCCGCGTAGCTGACCAAGGTCTGCCAGACGCCCGCCATGCCCGCATCCGCCAGGAGGCGCAGCGGATACCACACCAGCCCCCAGTAAGAGGCGGCGCAAAGTAACGCGATCACGGGAAGATAGGCGCGAATTGTTGGCATGCGGCTCGAGGAAATATAATGTGCGGTTCTACCCGATCCGACCTACTCGGTCGGCCCAACCGCGACGTGAATCCTCCGGCATGAACCAGAACATCGATCTGCTCCAGCCCTACCCGTTCGAGCGCCTGAATGCCCTCAAGTCGGGAACCACGCCGCCGCGCGAGCTCGAGCACATCGCCCTGTCGATTGGAGAACCGAAGCATGCCACACCCGGCCTGATCACCGAAGCGGTGATTAGCCACCTGCACGGACTGGCCAACTACCCGTCGACCAGAGGCGTGCCGGAGCTGCGTCAGACGATCTGCCGCTGGCTGGAGCGGCGCTTCGACTTGCCGGCCGACAGCCTCGACCCCGAACACCAGGTGCTGCCGGTCAACGGCACCCGCGAGGCCCTGTTCGCCTTCGCCCAGGCGGTCGTGCGCACCACGGCGATGCCAGGCCACTGGTGCTCATGCCGAACCCCTTCTACCAGATCTACGAGGGCGCGGCGCTGCTCGCCGGGGCCGAGCCGCGTTTCCTGCCTTGCACGGCGGCAACCGGTTTCGTGCCGGACTTCGACGCGGTGGCGCCGGAGACCTGGGCGCGCTGTCAACTGATCTACATCTGCTCCCCGGGCAACCCGAGCGGCGCCGTGCTGTCGCCCGAGGCCCTGCAGCAGCTGATCGAGCTGTCCGACCAGTACGGCTTCGTCATCGCCTCCGACGAATGTTATTCGGAGATCTACTTCGACGAACAGCAGGCACCGACCGGGCTGCTCGAGGCCGCCGCCCGCATGGGACGCAGCGATTACCGCAACTGCGTGGTCTTTCACAGCCTGTCGAAGCGCTCCAACGCGCCGGGACTGCGCTCGGGCTTCGTCGCCGGCGACGCCGAGGTCCTCGCGGCCTTTCTGCGCTACCGCACCTACCACGGCTGCGCGATGCCGCTGCAGCATCAGATCGCGAGCACCGAGGCCTGGTCGGACGAGCAACACGTGGTGTACAACCGCAGCCTGTATCGCGAGAAGTTCGCCGCCGTGGCCAAGATCCTCACCGAGGCGCTGCCGGTCGACATGCCACCGGCGGGCTTCTACCTGTGGCCGCAGACTCCGATCCCGGACACCGACTTCACCCGGCGCTGTTCGAGCAGCAACACGTGACCGTGCTCCCGGGCAGTTTCTTGTCCCGCGCGGTCGACGGGTCGAACCCTGGCAAAGGCCGGGTGCGAATGGCGCTGGTCGCCCCCCTGGACGAATGCGTCGACGCCGCTAATCGAATTCGACGCTTCGTCGAAAGCCTCTGACTACCACCTTCTGACTCTCAACTGGAGCCCCGCTAATGAGCGACGTTCAAAAGATCATCGATGACGCCTTCGAAAACCGTGCCGAGATCACCCCGCGCAACGTCAGCACCCCCGTGCGCGACGCCGTCAACCAGGCCATCGAGCAACTCGACCGCGGCGAGCTGCGCGTCGCCGAGAAGGTCAACGGCGACTGGGCGACTCAACGAATGGGTGAAGAAGGCCGTGCTGCTGTCGTTTCGCATCAACGACAACGAGTTCATCAAGGGCGGCTTCACCAATTACTACGACAAGGTGCCGTCCAAGTTCGCCGACTACAACTCACGCGACTTCCGCGAGGGCGGCGTGCGCGTGGTGCCGCCGGCCACGGCGCGCCACGGCTCCTACATCGCCCCGACCGTGCGTGCTGATGCCGTCCTACGTCAACATCGGCGCCTACGTCGACGACGGCACCATGGTCGACACCTGGGCCACCGTCGGCTCCTGCGCCCAGATCGGCAAGAACGTGCACCTGTCCGGCGGCGTCGGCATCGGCGGCGTGCTCGAGCCGCTGCAGGCCGCCCCGACCATCATCGAGGACAACTGCTTCATCGGCGCCCGCTCCGAGGTCGTCGAAGGCGTGATCGTCGAGGAGGGCGCGGTGATCTCGATGGGCGTCTACATCGGCCAGAGCACCACGCATCTACGACCGCGAGACCGACGAGATCAGCTACGGCCGCGTCCCGGCCGGCTCGGTGGTGGTCTCCGGCAACCTGCCCTCGAAGGACGGCAAGTACAGCCTGTACTGCGCGGTGATCGTCAAGCGGGTCGACGAGAAGACCCGCGGCAAGGTCGGCATCAACGAACTGCTGCGCGACATCTGAACCGGGAATGAGAATGGCAAAGCTGTACGGTATCCCCAACTGCGACACCATGAAGAAGGCTCGCAGCTGGCTGGCCGAGCACGGCGTCGACTACGAGTTTCACGACTACAAGAAACTCGGCATCGACGAAGCCACCCTGCGCGGCTGGGTCACCGAACTCGGTTGGGAGACCCTGCTCAACCGCCGCGGCATGATGTGGCGCAAGGTGCCGGCCGAGACCAAGGCGAAGATCGACCAGGAATCGGCCATCGCCCTGATGCTCGAGACGCCGTCGATCATCAAGCGCCCGGTGCTCGACAACGGCGAGCGACGCCACGTCGGCTTCAAGCCCGAGCAATATCAGGAGATCTTTGGATGAGAGCATCGTCCGGCAATTCGGATCCAGCACACGCGCATGTCTGACACTTGGCACTCGCCGTCGAACTGATCCGGCGCCCCTCGGTCACGCCCGAGGACGCCGGCTGCCAGGACCTGATGGCCGAACGCCTGGCCGCGCTCGGTTTCACGATCGAACCGATGCGCTTCGGCGACGTCGACAACCTCTGGGCGCGACTCGGCGACCGGGACCCGTTGTTCTGCTTTGCCGGGCATACCGACGTGGTCCCGACCGGACCGCTCGGCGCCTGGCAGTCCGATCCGTTCCAGCCCGAGATCCGCGACGGCCTGCTGTACGGCCGCGGCGCCGCTGACATGAAGGGCTCGCTGGCGGCGATGATCACTGCGACCGAGGCCTTTCTTGCCGAACATCCGCGACCGCGAGGTTCGATCGCCTTTCTCATCACCAGCGACGAGGAAGGCCCAGCGATCGACGGTACGGTCAAGGTCGTCGAGACGCTGGAGCAACGCGGCGAGCAGATCGACTGGTGTCTGGTCGGCGAACCCTCCTCCACGGTGCGGCTCGGCGACGTAGTCAAGAACGGCCGGCGCGGTTCACACAACGCCCGACTGCGGGTGAAAGGCATCCAGGGTCATGTCGCCTACCCGCACCTGGCGAAGAACCCGGTGCACCTGGCGGCACCGGCGCTGGCGGAGCTGGCGGCCGAGCAATGGGACCAGGGCAATGAGCACTTCCCGCCGACCACCTTTCAGATCTCCAACATCCAGGCCGGCACCGGCGCCACCAATGTCATACCCGGCGCGCTGGAGGTCGTGTTCAACTTTCGCTACTCGACCGAGACCGATCACCAAAAACTGGAACAACGAGTGCAGGAGATCCTCGACCGGCATGGACTCGACTATGAACTCGAGTGGACCCTGTCGGGCTATCCTTTCCTGACACCGGCAGGTGAACTGGTCGAGGCCGCCCAGAGCGCCATCGTCGAGACCCTCGGCTACGAGACCCAACTCTCAACCGCCGGCGGTACCTCCGATGGCCGCTTCATCGCCCCGACCGGGGCTCAGGTCCTCGAACTCGGGCCGCTGAACGCAACCATCCACAAGACCAACGAGTGCGTTTCAGTGAGCGACCTGGCGGCGCTGTCGCGCGTCTATCAAAGTATTCTGAACCGCCTTGTGACCTGAGATCCCGGTATCGCTGCCCGGCATGGTGGTACCAATGTTTATCAATTGCCGGCTCCCTTTCCAATGGCTCGCTTGATCCGCATTCCGGCCTAGCAGAATTCCCAACGACTACGACCGCGCCACGACGCGGGCATTCGTCGGTCGGCACTTGGACGACTGGATTCGGCTCCGGTAAGCCAGGGCAAAAGAAAACGGCTTCCAAAGGAAGCAATGTCAATACTACTCGAACAGCAACTACGCCTTCCTGCGTCTGGCTATTCCAATCAATACTGGTGTAACGATCGAATCGTCGGTGATCTGTTCGGCCCGATATCGAATAACTCGAAGGTCATACCCTTGGTGACCCCATTTCTCTCGAACCACCCCTGATTGACCTCCAGGGCGTATCGTCCCGGTTTCTCGCTGATGTATTTTCTCAAGTTCTGCGGACTGGCCATCACCGCCTGCGCCTCCATGTCGAGTATCGACATCAAACGCCTGTCGTTGTCGAGAAAACCGATCGACAGCGGTATGTAGGTGCTCTTCATCCAAAATATCATCCGCCGCTCATTCGGGAAGATGAACAACATCCCCTCGTCTTCACCCAGATGCATGCGATTCATTAATCCCCGCGCCTGGGTCGCCGGGGCGTCGGCGAGTTCTACGATCAGTGCCGTGCCGTTGGAAAACTCCAAGCGGGCCTTTTCGAATACGATCTGTGCAGCCGATTCCGCGACCCAAATCAGCAAGGCAGCCGATAGTAAGATGTTGCCGGTGCTTTTATTCATATCTACCCATGAGTCGCCTTCGGCTAAGTTTAGGCGGACCGTGGACAACGAAACCACCACGCCTGGCAGATGTCTACTCTTGACTACCTCGGGTGCGTCGAACCCAGAGACCCACACCGCAAGTGACCCAGGGACTGTGAAGATCAAGCACTTTCTTGTCGTTCTCCTGATGTTGTTGACGGCGGCCTGCAGCCGTACCGAGCTGTTGTACGACAACGCGGATTGGCTGATCAATCGCTGGGTTGGTGATCTGCTCGACGCCAGCGGCGCCCAGGACGACCGGTGGCGCGAGTTGATGCGCGAGGCGCTGGCCGCACATCGCCGCGACCTGTTGCCGGAGACACTGTCTTTGCTGCGTGCGCTGGAGGACAGTGTGTCGAGCGGCGAGGTGTCGCGGGATCTGTCCTGCTTACGAGATGCGGTCGACCGCATCTATCGGCGCCATGCGGAATGGGCGGCACAACCGGCTGCGCTGGTGATGCTCGACATATCGCCGCAACAGATCAACCACCTGGCCGAACAGATGCAGGAGCGTAACCGCGAATATCGCGACGACTACCTCGCGGCCGATCCGCAGCGTCGCGCGCGTGAACGCGTCGATCGCTATGTCGAGCGGATAGAGCGCTGGACCGGCGACCTGTCGACCGATCAGCTACGCCGGATCGAGCAAGAGATAACCGCCATACCCGATGTCGCCGAAGACTGGCTCCTGTATCGCGAACAGAAACAGCACGAACTGCTGACGCTGCTGCGTGCCGGCGCCGACCGCTCAGCGCTGCAAAGACTTCTCGTCAACTGGTGGGCGAACTTCGCGGGCCGGCCGGCAGCGATGATTGCCCGGGGAGATCGCGCACGCGAGGGCACTGTCGCGATGGTCATCGACCTCTACGAGCAATTGGATGCGCCACAACGCGCGAAGCTCGTAGAGAAAATTGCCGCGATACGCCGCGGGCTCGAGCAGGCTCAGGGCGACGAGGCGCCGACGCAGGCAGTCGAACCGCCGATGCTTTTGGCTTGCCGCCAGGGGCTGCAGGCCGGTAAATGAACCACCGGCCCCGCTGGAGCAACTTGGCGGCCCGGATCGACGAACGATCCGTGGCTCTGGCGCGCGCGAAAGGTGCTTCCGGCGAAGCAAAAGACGGTTAACATTGCCTCATATGGCCGCATGACCCACTTGCCCGCCGATATGCGCACTTCGTCTATCAGTTCCCGCAGCCGCCCGGCGTGGTTTATTTTTGTATTGCTGACCCTGTGCCGTACCGCATCCGCGGATGCCCCCCCCGGCGAGTTGAACGAGGCCCAGTTCCGCGTCTGGATCGACGAAATGAAGCGCGCGCCGCGCGGGCCCTTCAAGCGCATCCGCTGGTTCTGTGCCGATGGCGCCGTGCTGCCGCCGGGTGAAGGCGCCTGTCGCGAGCGCGGCGGCGGCGTACAACACGGAGAACGGAATGCGCGCGCGCTGACGCTGCGCAGCGAGGGATATCTGGTCGCAAACCTGCTGGCCGACGTCATGCCGCTCGAATTCGTCGGCGACGACCCGACCCTGGATGTGCTCCGCCAGATCCTTCTCGAGCAGTTCCTGATCGGCGTCGACGACGGCTGGATATTCCGTCGGGCGCGCTACTACCGTGGCGCGTTCCAGGCGGAAGACGAACAGGCCGGCGCCCGCCGGCTGCTGATGACGATGGTCGACGACAAGGCGTGGCGGGAGTCCGGAGCGCTACTTGCTGCTGCGCGAAGCGGTCCGTCTGCTGCCTTTGACCGCAGAACCGAAGGTGGCCGCCCAGGTGCGCCCGCTCGCTATCGAGATCGCCGACGCACGATCCGGGCTTTGCGTCTCTGCGAGTGAAGATCCACGGCATCCCCGACGCCAGGGACGCCCGGTTGGTGCGCGACTATGCGACGAAACGCGGCCTGCCGAAACTCGCCGAAAGCTATGAACGCCTCGCGATCCTGCTCGACGACCTCAACGCGCCGCAAACCGCCGTGCGGCAACTCGAAAAGCTCGCGACAGATACACGCGACGCCGATCTGAAGCGGCAGCTGCAGAACGCGGCGAAAGGCACTCAAGAGCGCCGCCGATCTGGCCGAGCGGGCAGCGATCGCCTCCGAGCTGGGTGCCGAGTGGCGGCACCAGCTCGAGGGAAAGGCCTTCTTCGCTGACACCGCTCAATCGCGTCCGACTGCTGCTCGCCAGCCTCGCCATGGAGCAGGAGATCTACGCCGTCGGCAATCAGCTCGTCGATCACGACCCCGGCGCGAGCCGCGCCACCCGTCTGCAATGGCTGCGGTCGCTGTCCGGTGCGCTGTACGGCAGCGGGCTGCTGTCCGAACGGCAGCGGCGGCGATTGACCAGCGCATCGTCGGGCTCGAACAGAACGCCGGAATCTCGAGCGCGACCGATTACTACAACTGCCCTGCGCTATCTGGCCCGCGTCCCGCAGTGGGCGCAGCAGGCGATGGAATTCCAGTTCGGACTGACCGTGCAAACGCTGGTCGGCGCTGACGCCCTGGCCTGCCCATTTCGTGCCTGACCGCCTGCGCGGCGGCCCGCTGCTGGCCTATACCCGCGTGCTGGACGGCCTGATCCAGGACGGCGAATGCCCTGATCGGTATCCGCCATCGAGCTGTTCGGTCAGCAGGTCGGAACCGGCCTGCGCGCGCTCAATCCCGGGCCTGCGGCGCGGGGTACTGCTGATGCCGCCTGCCGACGGCGATTACGATCGCGACGGGATCTATCTGCTGCCATCGACCACGCCCGAACTCCCGCCGATCGCGGGCATCCTGACCCGCGGCGAGGGCAGTTCGCTTTCGCACGTGCAGTTACTGGCCCGCAATCTGGGGATCCCGAACGTCGTGATCGACGAAGAGCGTATCGCACAGATCACAGCCGCATATCGGCAAGGCCGATCGTGCTCGCGGTCAGCCCGCGCGGCGCCGTACAGATCAGCGATGACGGCCCGCAGTGGGAGGCAATCTTCGGGCGCGAGTCCATCGCGGAAGACGTGGCTATCAAACCCGATCTTGCGAAACTCGACCTTGCCCAAACCGATCTCTTGCCGCTGCGCGACATCCGCTGCCCGGGACTCAGGCCGCGATCGTCGGCCCTAAGGCGGCCAATCTGGGCGAGTTGCTGCATACCTATCCGGACGCAGTCGATCCGGGCATGGCCATCCCCTTCGGCGTATTCCGCGCGATGCTCGAGCAGCCGATCGAGGCCGGCGGCCCGTCGGTCTTCGACTGGATGCGCAGTGCATACGCGCGTATCCGCGGCATCGCCGATGCGGCCGCACAAGAGCAGGGAGATCAGAGCGCTTCCTCGCGCGCCTGCGGCACTGGATCATAAACGCCGAGCCGGGCGAGGCGTTCCGCAATCGACTGCGCACGATGATGGATGACGTCTTTGGTGACGCGGAGACGGTCGGCGTATTCGTGCGCAGCGATACCAATGTCGAGGATCTGCCCGGTTTCACCGGCGCGGGCCTGAATCTGACCGTACCCAACGTGGTCGGCTTCGAGGCCGTGGTGAAGGCGATTCAGCAGGTCTGGGCCTCGCCTTTCACCGAACGCGCCTATGCCTGGCGGCAGTCGCACATGACCCAGCCCGAACACGTCTACCCGGCCGTGCTGCTGCTGAAGACCTTCGCCTCGGAAAAATCGGGTGTACTGGTCACCGCCGACGTCGAAACCGGTGACCGGCGACTGGCTGTCGATCGCGGTCGGCGAAGGCGTTGGCGGCGCGGTGGATGGACAGGCCGCCGAGGAACTGCGCGTGCACCGCGGCACCGGTGAGGTGCGCCTGCTCGCCCAGGCAAGCGCCCCGCTGCGTGTCTGAGCCGGCGCCGCTGGGCGGCATCCGCAAACTTCCCGCGAGCGGCCGCGATACGGTACTGACCGTGGCGGAAATCGAACAACTTCGATCGCTCGCCGACGACGTGGAACAACGCTATTCCAATGCCGAGGGGCGAAGGCGATCGGCCTGCGCCGGCCGATATCGAATTCGGTTTCCGCGACGGCAGGCTCGCACTGTTTCAGATCCGTCCCTTCGTCGAAAGCATGCGCGCGCGCCGCAGCGGCTATCTGATCGACATGGACCGCGACAGCGCCGGCGGCAGTGTGACCGTGGATCTGCACCAGCCGCCGTTGCAGTAGATCCGGGTTGGAAGAGGGTCGCCAGTCCGCATTCCAGCTCGCTACCCTGTACGCAAGACTTTCGACCAGGTTTGCGTCATGCGATTTCACCCGACCCTTCCCCTGATGCTGCTGGCCGTGCTGCTCGCATTGTCTCGGCCAGGCCGGGGCCTATCCGATCGACGCCTACCCGGAAACCGGGATTGCACGGCTGGAAGGTTTTCGGCTGGCACAGGAAGGCAAGGTCGCGGGCAATCGGCTGCCAGCGGGTGCACAACTGAAATCGGCGCAGATCCGGCTGCGGCTGCAGGTCCGACCCGATTTTCGAGATTCCCGCAGCGGATGCCGGACTCACCCGCAAGATCGCGGATATGCTCGGTGCCGATGCCAAGCAACTACAGCATCAGCGTGCTCGATCTGAGTGATCCGGATGCCCCGCTCTACGCCGAGCACAACGGCGGCCGCCTGCGCAATCCGGGCAGCGTCGGCAAACTGATGGTCGGTCTGGCGTTGTTCCAGACGCTGGCTGATCTCTATCCCGACGACATCGAGGCGCGCAAACGCGTCCTGCACGACAGCATGGTCACAGTGGACAGCTTCATCCACAACGAACATCACCGGGTGCCGTTCTGGCTGCCAAAGGAAAACCGCATCTCACGGCGTACGACTGCAGGAAGGCGACACGGCCAATCTGTGGACCTTTCTCGACTGGATGTTCTCCGCCAGCTCCAACGGCGCGGCGACCATGGTCATCAAACAGCTGATGCTGCTGCGCCAGTTCGGCACCGAGTACCCGGTCGAGGCCTCGCGCGCCGAGGCGTTCTTTCGCGACACCGCACCACGGAACTCGGCGAACTGCTGGTCGATGCGCTCACCGCGCCAGTGACCCGCAATGGACTGGATGTCGAACGCCTGCGCCAGGGCAGCTTCTTCAGCCGCAACGCCAAGCGCCGCGTGCCCGGCACCAACAGCGTCTCCACCACCCGCTGAACTGATCCGCTACCTGGTGAAACTGGAACAGGGCAATCTGGTCGATGCCTGGTCGAGCCTGGAGATCAAAGCGCCTGATCTATATGACCCAGCGGCGCATCCGCTATGCGTCATCGCCCGCGCTGAACGATGCGGCGGTGTATTTCAAATCGGGGTCGCTGTACCGCTGCAAGCCCGAGGAAGGCTTTGTGTGCAGGAAATACGAGGGCAACGTGGAGAATCTGATGAACTCGGTCGCCATTGTCGAATCACCCGCGGGCGAGCCACGCTGTTCTACATGGTCGCGATGACATCGAACGTCATGAAGAAGAATTCGGCTGCCGACCACCAAACGCTGGCGACCCGTCTGCACGCCCTGCTGAAAGGCTTGCGGCCCGCGTCGGCTGTTGCAAAATGATCTCGTCCAGCTCGGCGATAAGATTCTTGAGCCATTCGCCGCCGGCCGGGTTCTGCGCCAACGCAACCGCGATGTAGGTGCGGCCGGCGTGCTCGACAATGGCGCTGTCCGCGTGCCAGTCACGCCAGGTGCCCGACTTGCGATAGATCTGCGCGTCCGGCGACGTCTTCATCAGGCCTTTGACGAACTTGTGCGCAATGGCCGGGTCTCCCAGGATCTGCTTCATCTCGCGCGAAAGCTCTGGCGATACCAGTTGGCCGGTCTCCAGCAAGATAGTAGAAGCGTGCGACCTGGAAAGTGGTGGCACCATGCGACAGGTTGTGCAGTGGATCGCGCTGATAGGCCACACCCTTCGCGTATTCCTTGCCGACCCACAGCCCGCCGTTGTAGCGCTCGTCATACAAGCGGTACTTCGGCGAAGTCAGCAGGGTATTGATATAGTCGCGCCCCACCCGGCGGATCAGTTCGGTCGCGGCGGTGTTCGATGAGCGCCGAATCATCCGGGTCATCAGCTGTCGATTCTCGTCGTTGAACGCCAGCTTGCCTTCGTGAATCCGTTCGAATGCGGCCAGCAGGATGGCGATCTTCGGCAGGCTGGCGGCGTACATCATCGCATCGCCGTTGACCTGGGCGAGGCTCGGGATGATAAGGATCGGTGACATCGACGAGGGTGACCGAAAGCTGCCCGCGGCGCACCGGCGCATCGAGCTTGAGGTGCTTGATGCGGGATTCGAGATGCGTCTGTAGGCGGGAGTCTTGGGAGCTGCGTAGGGCCGGGAATTCGGTGTTCGGGTCAGTGGCTTGAACGGTGCATGAAAATCCGAGGGCCAGGCCCAAAACCATTAGAATTCGATACATGATCGCTCACCCCTTCGTGGCGTAGCCGATCATTATAACTTAAACCCTTGATATTGCGAAGGATATGACAGAAATCCGCAACAGCCTTGTCGCTAAGTCATTGTTGCTATTCACAAATTTTTTCCTGATCATCGCCGCCCTCTACCACCTGAAACCGGCCAGCAGGTCGATCTTCATCACGACCTTGAGCGCCGATCAGTTGCCATATGTGTGGATAGCGACTGCGATCGGTCTTGGTCTAATCATCTCCGCCTATCACCGCATCGTCGCCCGCTACGCCCGCATTCGGGTGGTGCTGGGCACCTGCGCGACCGTTATCGCGTTGCTGCTGGCCTTTTTTCCCGGTCTTCGCGAACCCGGCCAACCCATCGCCTTCGGCTTCTACATTTTCGTCGACATGCTCAGCGTCATCCTGGTGGAACAGTTCTGGAGCCTGACCAACACGGTCGTTCACCTCCGAACAGGGCAAGCGCTGGTATGGCATGATCGCAACCGGCGGGCTGCTCGGCGGCGTGGCCGGCGGCGCGCTGTCCTCGTTCTGGATCGAACGGACCGGCCTGGAGACCATGGACCTGCTGCTGGTCGCGGCCGGCATCCTGTTTCTGCTGATGTTGCTGACCCTGTTCATGGGCCGGCTCGGTCTGTATACGGAACATCGCGGCGCGCGCAACAATGGCGCCGACCGGAGACGGCGGCTGGCGTGCCATCCTGCACCATCGCTATCTGGTGCTGATCGCCGCGCTGCTGCTGCTGGCGCAGATGGTCGAGCCGCTGGTCGAGTACCAGTTCATGAAGGTGGTGGAATCCAGCATCCTCGAGCGCGAGGCGCGCACAGCCTACCTCGGTGAGTTCTTCAGTGTCTTGAGCGGCGTGGCGATCGCGATCAATCTGCTGATCACGCCACTTGTCCATCGCTGGTTGGGCGCTGTCGGTGGGCTGCTCGCGCAGCCGACCGCGGTCATGCTCGGCAGCCTCTACTACATGTCGAACGCCACCCTCGCGGCCGGCGCCTTCCTGAAGATTGCCGACCGCGGGCTGTCCTATTCCATAAACCGGGCATCCAAGGAACTGCTGTATGTTCCGATCGAACCGCTGCTGATCTTTCAGGCCAAGGCGTGGATCGACATGTTCGGCTATCGCCTGTTCAAAGTACTGGGATCGATATTGATCCTGCTGCTCACGCAATGGCTGCCCTGGTCGGCGAGCACCGCTCAGCTCGGCTGGCTGGTGCTGGCGGTATGCGCTGTCTGGTGGCTTACGCTGAACGCGATACGCCTGGAATACGCCCGGGTGTGCGCAATCGGCAAGTAGTCGTGAGCAGCGAGCGGACGGCATCGGCGACGCAGACGCGGCGGCTGTCTTGCATGGATCGTAGCTTACGCTGTGACTTGCGCCGTTCACTGAGCGTCCGAAGATTAATGCTGAAATCCTTGGCCGCAAACGCCAGCGCAACCCCGCCGGGCAGAGTTTCCAGACACCACGGCAGATCCATCAACGAAGTGTCGAACAATGCCGCAAGAAATATCGGCAACGTCAGCTCGACGAGGCAAACCAAGGTCCAGACAATGCCGGCCCACCAAGAACACTCGACAACCGCTTCTTACTTGATGTCTACGGGACGCAGCTCCAGCGCTACGACTCGCACAACCCCTTGTGCGAGCGCCACCGACAAGGCGGTTAAGGCAGCATGGGATTCATAATCCCCATCGGGTTCGCCATGCTCCGCATGTTCTCGCGCATTACCGACATGCCGCCGAGCATCTGTTGAATCCTTTGATCCATGTTGCCCATCGTGCCACCAATCAGCCCCATCTCCTGCTCGATCACGTTCATGTCTCCCTTGATGAGATCCATATTGGATCTCATATCTGGCAAGGTTTGGGCCATGGTCGCAATATTGTCATGAATCGGCTTCATATGGCCGATATGCGCATCGAATAGTTCCACACTCCGAGATATTGACGTCATATCATTGTCAACTATTGTGAGGTTGACATACATCGAATCCATGTTGCCGACGATGCCATCCAGGTCTTTGTAGAGAACGCGAACGTAATAGATGTTGAATATCGCCAGTACGACCAGCAGGAAAGACACCATGATGATCACGGCATCGGTAATCCGAAAATGGCGGTAGCGCTCGTCGAGATGCAACTGGGTCTCTTTGCTCAGTCGTGCCATCACCTCCACAATCGCGCGCCGCGGATCTTCGGTCATGCTGATTCTCCTAAGGGAAAGGAAACATTTTGTTCATGCTGCGCGCCGGCTTCCCCATCCTGTGCATTTCCCGCGTCATGGCCTGCATTTCCATATTCATCCGATCGATCGTCACAGTGATGTTTCCGACCTGCCCTCTTACACTCGAGAGGTTGCCCCGAACCCCCCCCACCGCTGAGCGGATAGCACCCATACTGTCTTTGACCGAGACCATCTCGTCGTCCATCTCGTCGATATAGCCGTCGATACCATCGATCAACGCCACACGAGATTCCATCGACACCATGTGCTCATTCACCTTGTCCATCTTGGCCGAGATAGCGGTGAAGCTGTGGTTCATCTTTTCCACTACCTGTGACATCCGGGTGACCTGGGATGTGAGCGTCAACAACAACACCAGGATGGAAAAGGCTAAGACACCCAAGATAATGATCCCGGTACGGATGCTGTAGTTAAGCCGGTCGCCCAACTTGTTCTTGACGTCGATCTGACTGAGGACTATCCCTTCGAAGGAACTGAGCGCCCGCATATATTGTTGCTGAAGCACGGCATCACTATCACTGGCCCTGGGGAAACCATCCTCATTCGCCATCAGGCCTTCTCCTCGTGTTGTCGAGCGCCAGATATCATCGACGTTTCTTACCCAATTCCGTTAAGTATCCCCGGCTAGTAGCACAACCGCAAACCCGTCCTTCGGCGCCGTCCCAGTCTGTATTCCAGCCTCCCGAACCGGACCCCACTTATAAGACCACACGTTTTCTGATCCGTTTCTGATCCGTTTGTGACGATAAGACCGACGCCCCCTTTGCCTGGCCCGCATGGCCAAGTCGACGATGCCGATTCCCAGGTGGACGACCGGAGAGTCAGTCGATTGCGGCCCGTTCAATCTTGATCAGAATTAGTCAATCGGACTGGGGCTGCGGCCGATACGGCGAACGGCTTTGTCGGACTGCGGGCAGGGTTAGAACGGATTCGCTTTTGCCGGAAGCCCGATTATGTCCATCATGGAACGATATACCGCGCTCCATGCCCCTGGTTCAAGGACGTCCACATCGATTCGATGAAGTTGCCCGGCCCGATCTGCATCATCGCTGTATTTGGAAAGATCCATCTCGGTGTCCTTGAACGAGAAAATTATCGCCTGAGGTATCTTTCCAGCCAGCTGCGCCACAATCTCCGGAGGCCCGACCAAAAGAATACCCGTTTCAGCGTTTGCGATAGCGGACTCGAAGGCTTCCCGCATCACTCCGACGAAGCTCCCTCCGTACTCGATGTGCGCGAGCACCTCCTTTTCGGCATTCGCTAAATGAAATTGGGTCTCTGAGATATGAAAATATTCCGCATCTGTCAGCGGGCGACCTGTGGTAAACCAAACAGGTCGCAGAAAACCGTCCTTCACCAGCATATGACGCGGCGCGCTCTGACCTCCCGTCCAGACGCTTCCGGTAATACATACAACTTTCTTATTGCTCGGTATATGCATGGGCACCCCTGGTGGTTGAAGCGGACAGTACCGCCGCACCCCTTGCCGCAAAGGTCGCGCGCCGGACAGAATCACAGCGAAAGTCAGTAATTTCTTGTTCGGAGCGGTTTAAAAGCGGTTTAGCCATAATAGCTCAGTAACCCGGACAAACCCGAATTGCCGGCGTCGAGTCCTTTCTTGTCAATCCATCCCGACTGGTCGTGCCGCGATCTGGCTGGCCGCCATTGCCTCTTGTGGACCGCGGCCAGGGGGCTTCTCTGGCCCACTCGACGATCACCGAGTCTTCGAGTGGGCCGGATCTTGAACAAGCAAGTCGACCGTCGTTGCACGATCGATAAAATTGATGCGGTTAACCTGGGCCACCCAACAGATCCGATTCAGCGGCCCCAAGGGCATGACTCCGTCTGGGAATTCACTCAGGGCCCGACATACGATCGTCTTCTCTTGCGTGGCTATCTTCGCGGGTAATCATGCGGCATACGGCTTCGAAAACATCCACCAGACGCAGTACCCCGACTATTCGATCGTCCCTGGTAACCAGCAGAGACATGAAGTGTCCGGCTACCAGCTGATGCATAGCCTTCTCCAGCGAACTGCTCTCATCGATCAATTCTTTTTCGCGTGGTGCATGAAGCAGATCCTGGATTTTCATATCTACCGTTTCATCAGCGATGGTGCGTAATTGGCTGCGCCACAGGTAGGCAGATTCCACTACTTCGTCGATCATAAGTCGGGACGAGCCGACTCTCGACGCCGCCTTCGAAGTCGCGACGCCGCCTTTGACTCGATCAAAATTCGGCTCAAGGCAGCCAATGATCGACCACATCGACAGCTTTCCGATAACCTCGCCCTGCGGATCGAGGACAAGCACCGCACGATCGCGATGCCTTTCAGGATGATCCTGAAACTCTCGCCGCTGCGCCTCTTTCAAGGCAACAATACCCTCAAGAATCGATGCGCCCATGGGTATGGAGGCATACTGGTCTACTGGCACCATTAGATCTTTCAGCCCGAACTCACTCACTGAAGCCCCCTATTGCGTAAGCGAAGTAGGCATTTATAGCCCGAAGCAACGTCCACGACAAAGAAAAGGAAGAAAAAGGGGACGTAGGGACTGTTTTTTCCGTCCCCTTTTTTCCCTGTTTGCGCCTCGAGAGTATTTTTTAGTCCCTCCTCCCCTTTTTGTCTTTTTCTCAGCAACATTGTTCAGTGCTGAGGTAAATGCGCTGTTTTCGCCGACGCTGCTCTGACCTATGATCACGCAGGGGAGCGAAGTCGACGGCGACATGGGTCGCCGAATCATTTTTTCAGTGTACGAGAGGAGAGTAAGAAAATGCCTTCAACTGGAATGAGTAGACCAGTGCTTCCAGCCATTTTTCTGTTCCTGATCTTCGCCGGCTCTGTTGTTCAAGCGCAGTCGGCCTGCAAGGGCTTGTCTTCCGGCCAGTGTTCGACGAAATCCGGGTGCCTGTGGGTGGGAGGCTATAGTCGTACAGACGGCCGCAAGGTCAAAGGTTATTGTCGGGCGAAAGGCGGCAAGAGGGCCACGTCGGGATCGACGACGCAGGAGAAAGACTCCACGTCGAAAAGGACGACTAAAAAGTCCACAACAGCCGACAAGACGGCGGTGAAAACGACGTCTTCCAAGAAGCAGAAGGCAACCAAGAGTGCGCCCGCCAAGAAGTCGTCTGGAAAAAAAGTAAAAGCGAAGGCGGCGGCGTCCAAACAAAAATCGACCAAAGCCCCCACGAGCAGCGAAAAGAAGAAAGCAAAAGCAAAAAAGAAACCCAAGAAGTAACCACAATACCCTCTTGACGTACGGAACTTCTACGTATCGGAGGCCACCCTCTTGCAAGCTTGACCGAAACCTTGAATTTATACTCAGGCAAGCGGGCCATGCGAGTCATTCGGTAGCGCTCAGCCAACCCATAATCGGCCCGCCAGGTCAGCCGAAAATTGTCGGCTGATCGGCGGAAATTAGCCCTCTGTCCAACAAAAGCGAACCCCTTCGATGTAAGTACACACCGAAAAATGACCGAACCCTTATCACAGCACAACCCCCCGGGTGGAGTTACTCAAGGCAGCGGACTGAGGTCTCGTGTCTGGCGCTGGCTGGACCGCAATATCTTCGAACTGGGCCGGGAGATGCGCCTGTCCTACCTGCCGCCGCTCATGGTCTATGCCGCGGCCGGCATCTCGGGACTGACCGGCATCGTCGGCACCTTCTTCGTCAAGGACTATCTCGAACCTATCGGCCGAATTCCTTGCAGCCCTGGCGTTCTGGGCCGGCATCCCGTGGGCCCTCAAGATGCCGCTGGGACACCTGGTCGATCTAATCTGGCGCTACAAGTCGGTGCTGGTCTTTCTCGGCGCCGGGATGATCACGGCAAGCCTGTTGATCATGCTGGGACTCCTTACCGACCCCGACGTGATGGCTGCAGTCATGCCCGTCGAGGCCTGGTACGTGCTAAGCGCCTTGCTGGCACCGGTCGGATACGTGGTGCAGGACGTGGTGGCCGACGCCATGACTGTCGAGGCCGTACCAAGGGTCGATGACCAGGGTGAGGCCCTGGACCCCGCAATACGCCGCCTGATGCACACCACCATGCAGACACTGGGCAGGGTCGCGATCATCGGCGGGGGGGTTTCGTCGCGCTGCTCAACGTCCTGTTGTTCGAGGACGCGGAAGCCATGCCGGAGGCGCAAAAGGTCGCGACCTACATCCGTATCTACGAACTCGCCCTCGCTATCCCCATTGTTTCTGTGCTCGGCGTGGTGATGGGCGGCATTATGAAGCGGCGCCAACTGCGGCGGCTGCGCGGGAGCGGCTATTCGGCCGCTGCGGCCAGCGAACTTGCGTTTGGCAGGGTGGAAAAGACCGAGCCGAACTGGTGGATACTCGGCGGCAGTCTAATCTTCGTCGCCTTCACCCTCGCCATGGGGCTGAGCGACGTCGGCTACAACAAGGAGATTATCTTCGCCGGTTCGATGGCCATCGTTGTTTTCCTGATGAGTCGTCTCGTCAGATTGCTCGAGCCGGAAGGTCGACTGATGCTGGTCGGTACCGCCGTCATCATCTTCGTCTACCGCGCCATGCCCAGCTCCGGGCGCAGGACAGACCTGGTGGATGATCGACGAACTGGGCTTTGATCAGCAATTCCTTGCCGTGCTGTCGCTGATCGCCAGCGCCCTCACGCTGTTCGGCATGTTCCTGTTTCGCCGTTTCATGGCGGAGCGCTCCATTGCCTACGTCGTGGTGTTCCTGACCATCGCGAGCACGCTGCTCTATCTGCCGATCATCGGCATGTACTACGGCCTGCACGAGTGGACGTCGGCGCGTACCGGGGGCCTGGTCGATGCGCACTTCATCGCCCTGGTCGACACGGCGCTCGAATCACCGCTGGGGCAGATCGCCATGATCCCGATGCTCGCCTGGATCGCCAACTCGGCGCCCGCCAATCTCAAGGCGACCTTTTTCGCCGTGATGGCCTCCTTCACCAACCTGGCACTATCGGCGAGCCAACTCGGAACCAAATACCTCAATCAGATCTTCACGGTAGCCCGAGAGGTCCAGGACCGCGCCAGCGGTACGATCGAGGTCCCGGCCGACTACGGCGAACTCGGCTGGCTGATGCTGACCGCCATGGTCCTTGGTTTTGCCCTGCCGATCACGGCGGTCCTGCTGGTCAGGCTGACCCGACTCAGGAGCGCGTAGTCCATACCTGGATCGGTGTGAATACTCCACCGGCTAACAGCCGGCGGCTTCAGGTTACGGCTTAAAGCCGGATCGATCGGCCATTTGGCCGATTGCCCCGTCTCTCCCACCGGGACGACTACAGGGATGGAGGAGGTAGAACGAAGTTCGGGACCCGAGTCGAGAGTGCCGGGGTCAGGGGATCGGGATCAACCCGTTCAATTTTGATCCCCTCATCCTAAGCTTCTCCCAGTGGGAGAAGGAACGGTTGCATCGGTCGCCTAAAGGCGAGGGGTTTACGGATCCCCCATCGGGGACTCTAAATTCTCGGTTTCTCCGCCAGCAAACACCGTGTCCGCCGATTCAGCGCAGGTTTCTCCCACTGCGTCGCTTGCCGCGCAGTTTCGGAATCTTGGTGGCGGTCTTGATTCGTTCCTCGGCCATCGCAATCATCCGGTCCTGACTGCCGATCTTCTCCTCTTCGGTTCGCGGCTGACGTTGTTGATAGCTGCCATCGGACGCCATGTCCCAGGCACTGCGCTGGTCGTTGAACTGGATATCGAGGAAGCTGCGCAGTTCGGCGCGCAACTCCGGCGCCTCGACCGGCGTCACGACTTCCACTCGCGATTCCAGATTACGTTTCATCGCATCGGCCGAGCCGATGAAATATTCCTCGGCGCCACCGTTCTGGAAGTAGTAAATACGCGTGTGTTCGAGGAAGCGGCCGACGACACTGACGACATGCCCGGTCTCAGACAGACCCGGCAAGCCCGGGCGAAATCGGCAGGTGTCGCGAACGATCAGGTCGACTCGAACGCCGTCACGCGTGGCCTCGTACAGGGCTCGGGTGATATCGACGTCCTCCAGCGCGTTCATCTTGAACTGGATCAGCCCCGGCTTGTCCGCGCTGTGCAGTTTGCGCTCCCGCTGGATCTTCTCCAGGAGCGCATTTTTCAGAATGCGCGGCGAAGGCAGCAGTTTGCGGTAGACCCGCTGCGGGGTGTAGCCGGTGGTCAGATAGTTGAACAGCTCGGTCGCGTCGCGGCCGATGTCCGGATCATTGGTCAGAATCCCCAGATCGGAATACAGCCGGGCGGTGCCGGCATGGTAGTTGCCGGTGCCGATGTGGCAGTAGCGCTTCAGCCCGCCGTAGTCCTGGCGCACCACCAGAACGATCTTGGAGTGCGTCTTCAGTCCGACCACGCCGTAGGTGACATGCACACCCGCCTCTTCCATGCGTGACGCCCAGCGGATATTGGCGGCCTCGTCGAAGCGCGCCTTGAGTTCGACCACCACCGCGACCTGCTTGCCGTTGCGCGCGGCACGAATCAGGTAGTCGACCACCTTGGTGCCGGCCGAGGTGCGATACAGGGTCATCTTGATGGCCCTGACCTTGCGATCCTGCGCAGCCTCTTTGAGGAAGCGCTCGACCGAGGTGCCGAAGGACTCATACGGGTGTTGCAACAATAAGGGGCCGCGTTCGCGGATGATGTGGAAGATGTTGCGAGTGTCGGCCAGTTCCGGGTGATCGATCGGATAATGCGGCGGATCCTGCAGCTCGGGAACGTCGAGCGACACGATCTGGAAAAAATCACGCATCGCCAGGATATCTTTGTGCGCATTGAAGACGTCCTCGTGCTCATTCAGGCCGAGCTCCGCGGCCAGCATGCCGCGTGTTGTCTCATCCATGTCGCCCTGAATCTGCAGACGAACGATCGGCGCGAATCGTCGGTCGCGCAGCTCCGACTCGATCATCGACAACAGGTCGTCGGCGTGTTCTTCGTTACGTTCGGTATTGGCGTTGCGGGTCAGGCGAAACGTGTAGCTGGAGACAATCTCAATGCCCGGCAACAGCATATCGAGATTGTGCTGAATCACGTTCTCAATCGGAACGAAGTGATTGCGCTCGGGCAGTTGAATGAAACGCGGCACACCGTCGCCGACCGGCACCTTGATCCGGGTCAGAGCGGTCTTGCCGCTGCCCTCGGCGTAACGCACGTGGACCAGCAGGTTGAGCGACAGATTGGAAACGAATGGAAACGGGTGGGCCGGATCGATCGCCTGCGGGGTCACCAGAGGAAAGATGTTGTCGTGGTAGTGCTCGCGCAGCCAGGACTTGTCGGCCTTGGTCAGTTCCTCATAGCGCAATACCTTGATGTCGTGTTTGCGCAACTCTTGCAGCACCAGCGACAGCGCATCCCGCTGCCCCGCCTCCAGGTAGCGCACGATTTCATAGGATTCGAGAATCTGCCGCTTCGGCGTCCGCCCGTCCACCGTTGGCTTGATCATGCCGGCACCGAGCTGCTGCTTGAGACCGCCGATCCGCTTCATGAAGAACTCGTCGAGGTTTGAGCCGACGATAGCGATGAACTTCAGCCGTTCCAGCAGTGGGGTCCGCTCGTCCTCAGCTTCGTGCAGGACACGTTGATTGAAGGCCAGCCAGGTCAGTTCCCGGTTGAGATACAGTTCGGGATCCGACAGAGCCGCGTCGGACGGCAGTCCAACCTGCTTCGTTTCAGTCACTTCCTTCATCTTGTCGGCTTCAACGTTCACGTTTTCCCCCTGTCTGGCCCGAGACGGTGCGACCGATCCGATCGATTGAAGTCTGACCAGGCCAGCCCTGCTGGCCTTATCGGTGCGTCTCTGGCAATACGATATTCAACTCCAAAATCTCATGGCTGGCATCGCGTTCCACATTGACGCTGACCGCATCCTGCTCGACCTGCACGTACTTGCGGATGACCTTGAGCAGATCCTCCTGCAATTGTGGCAGATAGGACGGCGCCCGGCTGTTGCCGCGATCGTGAGCGACCAGGATCTGCAGGCGTTCTTTGGCGATAGCCGCTGAATTTGACCGCTTCTTGCTTCGAAAATAATCCAGTAAGGCCACGAATCAACCCCCGAACAGCCGGCCGAACAGGCCCTTCTTTTCGATTTGCAGAAACCGATGCGGCAGCTCTTCGCCCAGATAGCGTGCGACCGTATCGAAATACGCCTGACCGGCCATACTGTGCTCGTCCATGATCACCGGGACACCGGCATTCGAGGCATTCAGGACCGATTCGGACTCGGGAATCACGCCGATCAGCTCCAGCGCCAGTATCTCCTGCACGTCGTCGACGCTGAGCATTTCGCCCCGCTCCACCCGTTCCGGCGAATAGCGGGTCAGCAGCAGCGTCTCGCGGATCGGCTCATCGCCCTGCTCGGCCCGGCGCGACTTGCTCGACAGGATGCCGATCATGCGGTCGGAGTCTCGCACCGAGGAGACCTCCGGATTGGTCACGACGATTGCATCATCAGCATAGTACATGGCCATGGTCGCGCCGTGCTCGATTCCGGCCGGCGAGTCGCAGACGATGTAGTCGAACTCCTTGCCGAGATCGTCGAGCACCTTGCCCACGCCCTCCCTTGTCAGGGCCTCTTTATCGCGGGTCTGTGAGGCCGGCAGGATGAACAGATTCTCGCTGCGCTTGTCCTTGATCAGCGCCTGACGCAGATTCGCCTCGCCCTGAATGACGTTGACGAAGTCATAGACCACGCGCCGCTCACACCCCATGATCAGGTCGAGATTGCGCAGGCCGACATCGAAATCGATCACCGCGGTTCTAAAGCCACGCGCGGCGAGTCCCATGGACACCGCCGCACTCGTAGTGGTCTTGCCAACGCCGCCTTTACCCGACGTGACGACAATTGTTCTTGCCAAGTCTTGATCCCCTTCCCGTTACGACTCGACCGGTATGCGACCGGTCACAAATACTCAAATACCAAGGCGTCGCCATCCAGCGACACCTGCACTGAACGCCCGGCAAACTTCGGTTTGATATCTTCGCTGACCTTGTAGCGGCCGGCGATGGAAACCAGGTCGGCATTCAGATCACGGCAGTAGATACGCGCCGTTTCATCACCACGCACCCCGGCGAGGACACGACCCCGGACAGCAGCGTAGGCGTGCACGTTGCCGTCGGCCATCACCTCCGCACCCGAACTGACCGGCGCCAGCAGAATCAGATCCCCGCCGCGCGCGTAGACGCGCTGCCCGGAGCGAATCGGCGCCTCGATCAGTTTGGAGCGCATCGGACCGAGGTCGGCGGGCCCGGTCTGCACCGGCTTCGATGCAACGGCCTCGGCCTCTTCCGCGGACGCTCGCGCCGCCGGTTCGGCCGGTTCGGGGGTCGGGGGGCGAAGCCCCGCGCGCGACTCCGGCAGGACTGCCAGCTCCATCAAACGGGCCTGATGTGCATGCTGCTCGGTTCCACCACGGATACCCACCGGGACCATGTCGAAGCCGCGCAGATAACCGACCATGCTGGCGAAGTCGATCTCGGCATCCAGGCCCTGCAGCGGGCTCAGATCCATCACCACCGGCGTACTCTTGAAGAACCCCGGCGCCCGGGACGTCTGTTCGGCCAGGAATTGCTCGAAGGCGGCTATGTCCGAGCTGCCGATACGCAAGGTCGGCAGGGTAAAACTGCCCGCTTTGAGTTCGAACAGGGGTCCATCCGCAACGGCGGAATCGGAAGCTAGGGCCATGGATCTAAGGATCTGCGTGAAAGGCTGTGTGCCGACGGCTGCGCGACGTGCCCGTCGCTGAAACTGCCATCGTATCAGGCAAACTCGTCGACTCCGAGCATCTGGCTCACATATTCACGATCGTCGTTGCGTGCCACGCCGGCGTATGCGCCGAGCGCTCGTTGCGTGTATCGACCGTGCCGGTCGTCGCCCAGGGCGGCGGTTCCGAGACGAAGATTTTCGAGGCGACCTTCGGCCTTGTCGACCCGTACCGGGGTGCGCGCCATCTCACGCTGACGACGAATCGAATCATCGGCCCGGCGCGCAGGCTGAACGGGCGTAACGGCTCGCCGCACCGGGAGCGAGGGCGTGCAGATGGAGCCGATCGATTCGGGGAGATTGGTCAAGGCAAGTCTTACGGCGACTTTAGGTTCCCGAAGTATACGCGGGGTTCGGGAATCATGCGAGAATCCAGATTGAACGTTCTATTATAAATCTTTAAAAATATAATCTTATAGATTCTTCCCAGAATTAACTTAACCCTGCCACCCCTGGCTGGACCGCCCTCAAGCCGTGCCCGATCCGATTCCCCGACGCGACATTGCGCCTCAGCCCGGCGGCCAACTCATCTGCCGGCCGGCCAGCAGGTGCAGATGGATGTGAAACACACTCTGCCCGGCCGAGGCATTGCAGTTGAACACGGTACGATAGCCCGCCTCGGCCACCCCGAGCTGTTTCGCCAGCTCGATCGCCGCCCGATACATCCTGGCGACCAGGGCATCCTGCTCCGGAGCAAGATCATTCAGCGTGGCAACATGAGTGCGCGGTATGACCAGGACGTGGACGGGCGCCTTCGGATTCAGATCGTGAAAGGCCACCACATCCTCGTCGTCGTAAATGAGCTCGGCCGGTATCTCACCGTTGGCGATCTTGCAAAAAATACAGTCGGTCATGTCAGTTGTCCTCAATCCTGTCTACAAAGACTGTCTGCCGGAAAACGCGTGCGCCAGTGTGCCGCCGTCGATGTACTCCAATTCGCCGCCGAGCGGGACGCCATAGGCGATGCGTGTGGCCCTGATACCCCGTTCACGGGCCAACTCGCCGATATAGTGCGCCGTGGCCTCGCCCTCGATGGTGGGGTTGGTCGCAATGATCAATTCCTCTATCGCGCCCTCGGAAAACCGCTGTTCCAGTTGATCCAGCCCGATCTCTGCCGGACCGATGCCATCCAGGGGTGACAGACGCCCGCCGAGCACGAAGTAGCGGCCGCGGAAGTCGGTGGCCTGTTCGATGGCATGGACGTCCGCCGGGGACTCGACGATGCAAAGCAGCCGATCGTCGCGCCGGTCGCTGGCGCACAAGCTGCAGATCTCGCGCTCGGTCAGCGTCCGACAGCGCCGACACTTGCCGATGTGCTCCATGGCCCGGTCGAGGACAGCGGCGAGGCGCCGCCCGCCCTCGCGATCGCGTTCGAGCAGGAAAAAGGCCATGCGCTGCGCCGACTTCGGCCCCACGCCGGGCAGGCAGCGCAGGGCCTCGATCAGCTGCGTAAGTAACGGCGCGTCCGACACGTTGCCCGCTGTCAGAACGGCAGCTTCATGCCCGGCGGCAGGTTCAAGCCGGCGGTGAGTCCGGACATCTGCTCCTGCTCTTCTCCTCGATCCGGTGCACGGCGTCGTTGCAGGCCGCGGCGATCAGGTCCTCGAGCATCTCCTTGTCGTCACCCATCAATGAATCGTCGATCTCGACCCGGCGCACCTCGTGCCGGCCGTTCATGGTCACCTTGACCAGACCGCCGCCGGACTCACCGACGATCTCGGCCCTCGCCAGTTCTTCCTGCGCTTTCTGCAGGTCGGCCTGCATCTTTTGCGCCTGTTTCATCAGATTGCCCATAGCCCCTTTCATGCGTCACCCTCCTCAAGGAGTGTCAGGTACTACGAATCCGTCGGACGGACGGATTCCTCGAGTAATTCGGCATCGAAGCTTTCGCTCAGCGATTCGACCACCGGATCCTGGCGCAGCGCGCTGACCGCATCGGCCTGGCGCTGTTCGCGGTCGCGCTCGGCCCGCCGTGCCGGAGTTTCTCCCTGCGGCTCGCGGGCCTCGATCTTTATGTCCAGGTGATCGCCGACCCGTTGCCGAAGCGCCTGGGCAAGCGTCTGTTCGGCCCTGGAGCCGATCAGGCCCTTGAAGGCCGGATCGAGATGCAGCAGCAGACGCTTGCCGTCCCATACGGCGACCGTGCAATGACTGGCCAGCTGCGCCGCCATACCGCCGAGGCCGAGCTGTTCCAAGGTGCCGTGCCAATCATCGAGATCGGGGCCCTCGGGCGGCGCCGCTCTCGATGATTGCAGTCCGTCCTGAGCCCGATCCTTGGACGCCTTGGTCTGGCTTTTTGCCGCAGGCGCCGGCTGAGCGGCCGCGCCCGGCGCCGTCTTGGCCGGCCGGGTAGGATCGGCGCTGGACCCGCCCCCATCGTCCGGGCGAAACGCCAGCATGCGCAACAGCGTCATCTCGAAGCCGCTGCGCGGGTCCGGCGCCAGCGGCAGATCGCGCCGGCCGAGCAGGCCGATCTGGTAGTAGAGCTGCACATCTTCCGGCGTGAGCCGCTGCGCCATAGCGGTCAATCGCTCGGCATGTCCCCAGCTCGGGTCCAACGCCTCGGGTACGGTCTGCACCAGCGCGGTCTGATGCAGCAGGGTCAGCAGATCGCGCAACACAGCACCGAAGTCCGGCGCCTGTTCGGCGAGCGCCGCGATCTGCTCCAGGACCAACGCGCCCTTGCCGGCGTGTACCGCCTCGAGCAGGTCCGGCAAGGCCTCGAGGCTGACCACGCCGAGCATCGTCTTGACGTCGGACTCCAGCACTTTGCCGCCGCCGTAAGCGATGGCCTGATCGAGCAGGCTCAGGCCGTCGCGCATGCTGCCGTCGGCGGCGCGGGCCAGCAGGAACAGCGCCGGGCCCTCGAACTCGATCTGCTCGGCCTCGAGCAGACGGCGCAGCTGCCCCTGAATCTGCTCGATCGGCAGACGTTTCAGGTTGAACTGCAGGCAGCGCGACAGCACGGTGACCGGCACCTTCTGCGGATCGGTGGTGGCGAGCAGGAACTTCACGTGCGGCGGCGGCTCTTCCAGCGTCTTCAGCAGGGCGTTGAAGCTGGAATCGGAGAACATGTGCACTTCGTCGATCAGGTAGACCTTGTAGCGCCCGCGCACCGGCGCATAGGGCACGTTGTTCAAGCAGCTCGCGGGTCTCGTCGACCTTGGTTCGCGAGGCCGCATCGACCTCGATCAGGTCGACGAAACGACCTTCGTCGATCTCGCGACAGACGCCGCACTCGCCGCACGGGGTCGAACTGACGCCGGTCTCGCAATTCAGCGACTTGGCCAGGATCCGCGCCAGCGTGGTCTTGCCGACACCGCGGGTGCCGGTGAACAGATAGGCGTGATGTAGACGGTCGTGATCCAGCGCATTGGCCAGGGCGCGTACCACATGCTCCTGACCGACCATCTCGGTGAAGTTGCGGGGACGCCATTTGCGGGCAAGGACCTGATAGGACATCAGGCGCTCTGGATCGCGGACAGGCTGCAAAGTGTAGCGCACCGTAGCGGCCGACCTCGACCGGTGGCGGCAAACCGTACCAGCCACACCCCGGCGCCCATTTTCACTGCTGCGGCTGCTCCCTTCCGGGCCTGACCGGATTCACAGCTAAATGTCGCGGGGGGACCGATACGGCTGCCATTGCGGATCGCCGCGTCGGACGCGACGAAGCGACAAGTGTAAAGGAATTGCTGCAAGTGCGACAGATGCCCAAGCTCAGTCGCGGTCGCGAGCGGCGCCGTGATCGTCCTCGGTGGCGGCCTCGGACACCGGCTTCTCGAGGCGTTGCTCGGGCTTTTTGCGCCAGGCCGCGAACAATAGGGTCAGCAGGCCGAGAATCAACTCATCGACGAAGGGGATGAAATCGGGCAAGGCCAGATCGAGAATGAACAGCCCCCCGGTCACGAGGAACAAGGTCTTGAAGCGCAGGCGCTCGGCAAATCGAAGTAGCGCGGTAACGATCGGCATGACGGATTCCGGAAGGCCGCTGGGCTTTCTCTGTGGCGAAAAGGATCGAGATGCGATTCTGAGCCAGGGAATCGGCGCCGCCAAGGGCGCATTTTCCTCGCCGGGTATCCGACGCCGGCACCCACTGCGACCGACACCGGAACCTCTCCGCGAAGATGCCATACACAATGGAAGGTGTTGAGGAGGGTTTGCTCCCGACCTCACAACCCCGCCCGAAGACCGGGTGACGGAGCCGCCCGTATCGGATTTGTAGGCTATGCGTGGATTCGGTAATACGGTGAAGACGATCTGCGTGCGCAATCTGTCCTACCCGCTCTACGACGACTTGCGCGCGGCCTTCGAAGCATTTGGCGAGGTCGCCTCCGCCACGATCGACATGGCCCACGCGTCCGAAACAAACGCTGCGAGGCCCTCAGTCGTGCGCCTCGCAACGGCAGCTGAACTCGCAGGGCTTGCGCACCTCGCGCAGCAGTTTCCGTAAACGAGCGAGATCGCCGCCGAACGGCCGCACCAGGGCATCGCCTTCGGCGACCAACCGCGCCGCGCGGTCATCGGCCATCGGCAACAGGTCGTCGCGCTGCTTGTCGACGATGTCGCGGCACACCGGACATTGCTCCAGCACACCCGTGTCGAGATCGATCTGCTCCGCGGCTCGCCGCAGCGGATCCTTTCTCCTGAATAAGAAATCGAACCAGCCCACAGATCACCTCCGATACCGATCGTCTCAAGACGACTATACCCCGACTGCGCACGCAGCCCGCCGGCTCGTCACCCCGGGCCGATCGACCGTACCAAGACCCCCGGCTTTGCTATATCCTCGAGCATCGAGTCCAACAGCCAGGCCGATATATTGACCCCCGCCGTGCGGGCCGCCGAACAGGCCGCGATCCACTTCCGCATTCACAGCTACGAGCACGACCCCCGCTCGCCTTCCTATGGCGAAGAGGCGGCGGATAAGCTCGACCTGCCGCGCAGCCGGGTGTTCAAGACCCTGATCGTCGCCTTGGACGGTGACGCGAAGCGACTGGCGGTCGGCATCATCCCTGTACGACACCAACTCGATCTGAAGGCCATGGCCCAGACCTGCCGGGCGAAGAAGGTCGAGATGGCGCCATCGGTGGATGCCGAGCGGATCACCGGCTACCGCCTGGGCGGTATCAGCCCGCTGGGGCAGAAACGCTTGCTGCCGACGCGACTGAACCAGAGCGCCCTCGAGTTAGACACCCTGTACGTCAGCGCCGGTCGGCGAGGCCTGGAGATCGAACTCGCGCCCGAGGATCTGATCGAGGTAGTGCACGGCCAGATCGCGACGATCGCCAAACTCACCTGAGAGGACATCGTGTCAACCCGCCAGTTACTTTCGGTCATTCTGCTGCTCACGGCCTGGCACGCGCACCTGGGCGCCGAGACCCTGGTGCTCGTCCACGGTTATCTGGGCGACCGCACCTCCTGGCAAAGCGGCGAGATCGAACAGACCCTGCAGAGCACCGGTTGGCAGCGAGCCGGCGCGTGGGTCACCCAGGGCCAGTTGGTTCACTGGGTCGACCGGCACCAGACGACCGGCGAGCGCAGATATTACGTCACCGAACTGCCCTCGAAGGCGCCCTTGATGAACCAGGCACAGGCGCTGACGGTGATCCTGCGGGAGATCGAGAAACGCCATCCCGACGACCCGCTTACCCTGATCGGCCACTCGGCCGGTGGCGTGGTCAGCCGCCTGGCATTGATCACCGGCGGCCAGGGCCAGGTACAGCGCCTGATCACCATCGCCGCGCCGCATCTCGGTACCGCCCGCGCCTGGCAGGCGATCGACGCGACCGATGACTCCGGCGTTTTCGGCCGGCTGAAGAAGTGGTGGGTGAAACGCAAGGTCGGCGACCAGGTATACGCTCAGGTGAAGCAGTCGCGCGGCGCGCTCGCCGACCTCGGCCCGCCGGTACCGGGCAGTCTCCTGTTCTGGCTGAATGGACAGAGGCACCCGAAGATCGAGTACGTGTCCATCATCCGCAGCGCCGGCTACGGATTCGCAGGAGACCAACTGGTACCGGCCTACAGCCAGGACATGAACCAGATCCCTGATCTGCGCGGCCGGTCACGCGCGATCCCGGTCGCATGGGGTCATGTGCTGCAATCGGCCGATGCCAATCTGCTCGTTCAGTTGCTCCAGCCAAAGAAGAAACCGACCAAGACCTCGGCCGGCCAGCGACAGGATGACGTCAAACCTTGATATCGATATGACTGCCGAGCGGCCCACCTCCGGTTGAAGGGGTGATCTGCGCGGCTTCAATCAGTTGCATGGCACCTTGTCGCTGCACATCGAGTGCCTTCTTGAACACGGCCAGAGCGACGGCATCTCCGGTCTTCGCCTGAGATACCGCACTCATCGCGCTGGCGTTGACGCCGCTGATCTCCATCGCTTCCCCTCGCCTTGAAATTTGCTTAGTCGTGTATCGGTCTGTCCCGGGGAATACTGAAGTCGGGCAGTCCTTAAACACCTCGGCGTGAATGCAGCCGTCACTCCTCTTTCTTCGCCTTGCCCGCCGACTGCATCCCGAAGGCGGCACTCATCAGCTTCTGAAAGCCTTCGAAACCGGCGACCGAGGACGCCATGTAAGGTCGGAACAGGGTTAAAGGGTCGTAGCCCTCCTCGCCTGCCACCATGCTCTTGCGGATTTGATCGATCATCTCATCGTGCAGACCCGAGAGATCGGGCAAGCCCATCAGATCCCGCATCTCGGCCGGGGTAATATCGATATCAACACTGATCTTCACAGTCGTCTCCGTTGCTGAACCCTTCGCTAAGCAGAACTTAGCAGCGGCCGGTCGCGAAGCCCAGCCCATCCCGGTCTCTTCGATTGACTACTTCGCCCTTACGGCAGCCAACGCTGTCATATTGAGCAGACCGCGCACGGTGATGCTCGGGGTCACCACGTGGGCCGACTTGGCGGCGCCGATCAGGATCGGCCCGATCGCGATCCCGTCGCCCAGAGTCTTGATCAGGTTGAAGGCGATATTCGCCGCGTCCTGATTCGGCATGATCAAGAGATTGGCCCGGTCGACCAGCCGGGAGTTGGGAAAGCGCTCGCTGCGGACCGCGGGGTTCAAGGCCAGATCCGAGTGCATCTCGCCCTCGACCTCCAGTTCCGGGAGCTGGGTACGCACCAGCCGCAACGCCGCGCGCATCTTGCGGGCCGACGGCGAGTCGTGGCTGCCAAAGACCGAGTGGGACAACAGGGCGACGTGCGGCTCCTGGCCGAACCAGCGGACCTCGTCGGCCGTCAGGCGGACGATCTCCGCCAATTCCTCCGCGCTCGGTTCGACCTGAACATAGGTGTCGGCGATAAACAGGGTGCCGGTGTGCAGGACCAGGGCGTTCATCGAGGTCAGCCGGTGGACGCCGTTGGCGAGTCCGATCGCCTCCTCGATGTGGCCGACGTGGTGCATGTAACGGCCCACGGTGCCGCAGATCATGGCGTCCGCATCACCGCTGGCTACCATGGTCGCCGCCAGGACCGTGGCATTATGGCGGAGATACTCGTTGGCCTCGCTCGGCGAATAGCCGCGACGCTGCACGCGTCGATAAAAGATCCGGCAGTAGTCCTCGTAGCGCGGGGGCAGTAAGGGATCGATCAATTCGAAGTCCTTGTCGATCTCCAGGCTGAGCCCGATCGCCTTGATGCGCTCGGCAATGGCGTCGCGCCGACCGATCAGGACGGGCCGTGCAATACCCTGGTCCAACACCTGCTGCACGGCCTGCAGCACCTTTTCGTTTTCACCTTCGGCGTAGACGACCCGGCGCGGGTCCTCGCGGGCCCGATCGAATACGGGCTTCATCGCCATGCCGGTGCGGTACACCTTGTGGTAGAGGCTCTCGCGATAGGCATCCAGGTTCGGCAACGGGCGCGTGGCCACGCCGGACTCCATCGCCGCCTGCGCCACGGCCGGGGCGACATGCTCCATCAGGCGCGGATCGAAGGGCCGGGGAATCAGGTAATCGGGCCCGAAGCTCAGATTCTGTCCGCCGTAGGCCGAACGGACGACGTCGGACGGTTCGGCCTTCGCCAGATCGGCGATGGCATAGACCGCAGGCCATCTTCATCTCCTCGTTGATGTCGGTCGCGCCGACGTCGAGCGCGCCGCGGAAGATGAAGGGAAAGCACAGGACGTTGTTGACCTGGTTGGGATAGTCCGAGCGCCCGGTGGCGATGATGGCATCGGGGCGCACCGCCTTGGCCTCCTCGGGCATGATCTCCGGGATCGGGTTGGCCAGCGCCAGGATCAGCGGCCTGTCGGCCATGCTTCGACACCATCTCCGGCTTCAGCACGCCGGGCGCCGACAAGCCGAGGAAGATGTCGGCGCCGTCGATCACCTCGGCCAGCGTGCGCGCCTCGGTCTCGCCGGCGTAGCGCGCCTTGTATGGGTCCATCTGCTCGGCTCGCGCCCGTGTAGACCACGCCCGTCGATGTCGGCAGACGATGATGTTCTCGCGCTTCAGACCCAGATCGACCAGCAGGTCCAGGCAGGCGAGCGCCGCCGCGCCGGCGCCGGAGGCCACCAGCTTGACCTCCTCGATCTTCTTGCCGACCACCTTCAGGCCGTTGAGCACCGCCGCGCCGACGATGATGGCGGTGCCGTGCTGGTCGTCGTGGAAGACCGGGATCTTCATGCGCTCGCGCAGTTCCGCTCGATGACGAAGCACTCCGGCGCCTTGATGTCCTCGAGGTTGATGCCGCCGAAGGTCGGCTCCAGCGCGGCGATGATGTCGACCAGCTTGTCCGGGTCGCGCTCGTCGACCTCGATGTCGAACACGTCGATGCCGGCGAACTTCTTGAACAGGCACCGCCTTGCCCTCCATCACCGGCTTGGCGGCCAGCGGCCCGATGTCGCCCAGGCCGAGCACCGCGGTGCCGTTGGTGATCACCGCCACCAGATTGCCGCGCGAGGTGTACTTGGCCGCCGCCAGGGGTCGGCCTCGATCTCCTCGCAGGCGAATGGCGACGCCCGGCGAATAGGCCAGCGACAGGTCGCGCTGGTTGGCCAGCGGCTTGGTGGCCTTGATCTGCAGCTTCCCGGGCGTGGGATGCAGGTGATAGTCAAGTGCGGCTTTCTTCAGTTCCTCGGACAAGGCTCTAACCCTCTGGCTGCGTGACGTTGATGGCGCAAACGCCTGTGCGCACTATCAACCATAGCCGTCGGATACCAAAAGGATAGCGGCGGGGGTGGACGGCGCCCGGTCGCCCAGTCGTCAGGTCGACGTCGCCTGCCGACACGCCGGATGCGCGGGGACAGAACCCCAGAGGAGCCTCAGAAATCGTGCGCCAGCACGGCCAGGGTTCGCCGACAGATCTCGCGACCGTAGTCGGTCCGCCGGCCTTGGCCCCAGTAGCGGTAACAGCTGGTCTGACTGGCCAGGAGATGGAACAGCGCATTGCGGTAGCGGGGATGGTTACCGATCCCCGCCTTCTTGACAACGCGATCGAACTCCGCGCTGCTGGACTCCATGGCGCTGAGCACCCCCTCGTAACCCTTCACCCAAGACAGGTCCTCGGTCCAGCTGCCGCCTTCCATGTGAAACGACGAGTCCTCCCGCCCGAGATCCTCGACGGCTTGTCGCAGGCGTTCCGGGCCGTTGCCGGGCTGCGCGGGAGCCCGGATCCGTCCCTGTAATATCGGGCGCAATTCGGGGAGGTCGCTGGTCCGGATCCCGAGATCAGCGGCACCTCGTCGGCCGAGGCCAGAGCCACCACCTCACGGCACTTACGAGGGAACTCGTTGATCATCAAACCGCCGTTCTCGCCGTCGTCTCCGAGTAAACAACGAGCGCCGCAAGGGCGGTATCGAGGAGCGCGGCGACCAGGCAACGAAGCCTATGGCGTCTCACCCGATTGCCAGTCGCGGTTTGTTCCTGGACCGAGGTCAGGTAACGGACGCACCAACCCGGACCTCGACCGTCAATGTCGGGCGTTGTTGCAGTGATCCGATATAGTCTCCGGCCACCGGCGGCACCGCTTCGGGATGGCGTGCCACAGCGGTCGCGATGTGTCGGTTGCCGGTCACCTCGCCGCTGGTGGGATCGAAGCCCTTCCAGCCGGCGCCGGGCAGGTAGACCTCGGCCCAGGCGTGGGTCGAAGCATTTTCGGGGTCGATATCCCAGGTGTGCAGATAACCGCTGACGAAACGGCTCGCCAGGCCCAAACGGCGGCATGACTCGATGAACAGCGCGGCAAAGTCCCGGCAGGATCCACTGTGGAGCGCCAGCGTCTGCGCGGGGGACTGGACACCCGGCTCCTCCCGGATCTGGTAGGTGAACCCACCGCCGATCTCGTGATTCAACCGGTCCAACAAAGCAAAGGTCTCGGAGGGTCTCAACAGGCCGATTCCGTCCAACCAGAGTCGTATCGCCTCCTGGTCGGCCGCGTACACGGGTTGTTGGAAGGGTGCGAGCTCGGCACGGTCCTCCACCGCATAGTCGAACGGATAATTGCAGGCGTAGCCGTCCAGTAGGAAATCGAAAGGGTTTTCCTCGTAGTGCTGGATATCCACCGTGCTGGAGATACGCAACAGATCCGAAGGCTCTAAGAAGTTGACCAACGCCGCCGAGTTGTCCAATACGTCGCGCCTCCAATGCAGCGCGTGAGCGGGCACGATCTCGAGCGCGGAGGATTCGATCCGAACGTTGTGATTCTCCCTGGGTCGCAACAGCAACCGGTGCGGAAGCAGATTGACGAGATTGGGGAAGCGATATTCGGTGACATGGCTGATATTGAGACGCCGCATTTGAGATCACCATCCTGTTGAGAACTGTATGTCCCACGATATCGCTGGGACCCTCGTCGCCAGATTCCATATCGCGTTAGCCGTCGATCCGGCGGCATCAAGCGATGAGCCGGCAGATTCAGCGCCGCCGAACCCGAACCCGATTCAAGCCACCACGCCTTGGAGCGAGCGGTTCGATGAAACCGTCAAAAATGAGGCCTTGTTCGTCCTCATCGCCAAGACCGATCACTGGGTCAAGTCTAAGGCCATTTCGCGGATCGGAGCCCCCATCATGTCTCAATTCGACAACGGCAGCATCACCAGGAAGGCAAACATCCCGTCGAGCCCCGCTGAGTGATACTTATTTTGTGGCCCACTAGACTATGCTGAACCTGACCGACGCGGCCTGCGTGCGGCTCAGCCGATAAATCGGAGTGTCCAATGCACAGCGTGCACCATGACGACTTGAAGACAGAACTCGAGGCGGTGATACCGCGCGAGCGGCTGATCAGCGATCCGCTGCGGCTGCTGACCTATGGAAGCGATGCCAGTTTCTACCGCCTGATCCCCAAGCTGGTCGTGGTCGCCGAGAACGAGACCGAGGTCCGTGCCGTGCTGGCCGCTTGTCGCCGCCACCGTGCGCCGGTGACGTTTCGCGCCGCCGGTACCAGCCTTTCGGGCCAGGCGATTACCGATTCGGTGCTGCTGATGCTCGGCGACGGCTGGGGCGACTGCGAGATCGGACCCGATGCCGAGACCATCCGCCTGCAGCCCGGCGTGATGGGCGGCGTTGCCAACCGCAGGCTCGCCCCACACGGCCGCAAGATCGGCCCTGATCCGGCATCGATCAACGCCGCCATGATCGGCGGCATCGCCGCCAACAACGCCAGCGGCATGTGCTGCGGCACCGCGCAGAACAGCTACCACACGCTGCACGCGGCGCGTATCGTGTTCGCCGACGGCACGGTGCTGGACACCCGGACGTCGACAGCCGCGCGGCGTTCGCGCACTCCCACGGCGAATTGCTGCAGCGGCTCGCGGAACTGGGCGATCGGGTGCGGGCCGATGCCCGGCTCGCCGAACGTATCCGCCACAAGTACCGGATGAAGAACACCACCGGCTACAGTCTGAACGCGCTGGTGGACTACGAGGATCCGCTCGACATCCTGCCGCACCTGATGATCGGTTCCGAGGGCACCTTGGGCTTCATCTCCGAGATCACCTACCGCACCGTGCCCGAGCACCCCCACAAGGCCACCGCGCTGATCCTGTTCCACGATCTCGAGACCGCCTGCCGCGCGGTGGCCGCGCTCAAGCCGACGCCGGTGCCCGCCGTGGAACTGATGGACCGCGCGGCGCTGCGCTCGGTGCAGGACAAGCCGGGCATTCCGGCATCGCTGAACAGTCTCGGGCCCGACGGCGCCGGCCTGCTGGTGGAGACCGCGGCCGAGAGCGCGGCGGCGCTGACGGCAAATATGGAACCCGTCCATGCCGCTTGGCCGGACTCGCCACCTTCGAGCCGGTCGCCTTCACCACCGATCCGGCCGAGAGCGCGCGCCTGTGGAAGGTGCGCAAGGGCCTGTTCCCGTCGGTGGGCGCGATGCGCCAGACCGGCACCACGGTCATCATCGAGGACGTGGCCTTCCCGATCGCGCGGCTGGCGGAGGCGACGCTCGATCTGCAGGCGCTGCTTCGCGGTCACGGCTACCACGAGGCCATCATCTTCGGCCACGCGCTGGAGGGCAATCTGCACTTCGTCTTCACCCAGGACTTCGACAGCCCGGCCGAGGTGACGCGCTACGCCGACTTCATGGAGGCGGTCTCCGACCTGGTGGTGGACAAGTACGACGGCTCGCTCAAGGCCGAGCACGGCACCGGCCGCAACATGGCGCCGTTCGTCGAGATGGAGTGGGGGCAGGATGCCTATCAGCTGATGCGCGAGATCAAGACGCTGTTCGACCCGGAGGACCTGCTCAACCCGGGCGTGATCCTCAACGACGATCCGCAGATCCACCTCAAGAACCTGAAGCCGCTGCCGGCCGGCGATCCGCTGGTCGACAAGTGCATCGAGTGCGGTTTCTGCGAGCCGAAGTGTCCGTCGCGCAGCCTGACGCTGACGCCGCGCCAGCGCATCGTCGGCTGGCGCGAGATCTCCCGCCTCGAGCGTGACGGCGGACAGGCCGACGCGAACGGCGCTGCGGCTTCTCTACGACTACCAGGGCATCGACACCTGCGCCGCCTGCGGTCTGTGCGCCACCGCCTGTCCGGTCGGCATCGAGACCGGGCTGCTGGTGAAGGCGTTGCGCGGTCAACGGGCCGGTAGCCTGGCGCACAAGATCGGCGATCGCGTCGCCGAGCATTTCGGCGCGGTCACCGTCGCGACCCGTGCGGGCTTATGGGTCGCGGACGCCATGCACGGACGTCGTTGGCACCCGCGCGATGTCGGGAGCGTTGAGCGGTATGCGCAGGCTTACCGGCGGCCGGCTGCCGCTGTGGACGTCGGCGATGCCGCGCGCAGCCGGGTTCGAGCCCGGACCCGCCAATGCCGCGACGGAGACGCGAGCGCATCGTCTACTTTCCCAGCTGCGCCGCGCGCAACATGGGCCCCGCCCGCGGGCAGGACCACCTCGACTCGCTGCCCACGGCGACCGAGCGAGTGCTGCGCAAGGCCGGCCTCGAACCGATCTACCCCGCCGGGCTGACCGGCCTGTGCTGCGGGCAGCCGTTCGAGAGCAAGGGACTGATGGATGCGGCCGACCGCAAGTCGCGCGGAGCTGGAGGCCGCGCTGCGCGCGGCCAGCGAAGGCGGTGACGCTGCCGATCGTTTTCGATACCAGTCCCTGCGCCTACCGCATGAAGCGTTATCTCGGCGATCGCCTGACGTGTCATGGAGATCACCGAGTGCCTGCACGAGATGCTGCTGCCGCGCCTGCGCCTCACGCCAAGCGACGAGACGGTGACCGTGCACCCGGTGTGCAGCGCGCGCAAGATGGGCACCGACACGCAGGCTGCTGCGCATCGCTCAGGCCTGCGCACGCGAGGTGGTCGACCGTCGACGAAGTCGGATGCTGCGGTTTCGCCGGCGACAAGGGCTTCAACGTGCCGGAACTCAACGAGCACGCGCTGCGTCAACTGCCGGCAGCGCTGCCTGAGGGCTGCCGCAGCGGTTATTCCACCAGCCGCACCTGCGAGATCGGGCTGTCTTACTACGGCGGCCTGCCCTACCAATCCATCGTCTACCTGGTGGACGCCTGCAGCGAATAGAGGCGCCGCTCGCCCCGGCAAGGCCGTGCGCACCGTGCGGTCGTGGAGAGTGAAGGATTGATTCACCAGCACCGCTGCAGAGCACCAACGCAAGGACGCGGCTGAGGGTTCGAGCGCGGTTTCTCCAACCCGCATATTGCACGAGGGCGGACACACAGCTGAAACTTTACTGCATGAATTACCGACTATTGATCCGTCCGAACCCTCGTCGTCAACGGTACGTTTTGTCCTGATCGGTTTTCTGAAAAATCCGGCGTTGCCTCTCGCCCGACGACGCGCACGGAGGCGCACGGAGGCTCAAGTGTCGCCGGAGGCAGGACGCCGGAAGCGACGCCCCCTCCCATCGCGCTTCGCGTTCCCGCTACGCGCGCTGGTCCGGGGCATGCCATCCCTGGCATGCCCGTCCGCTAGTGGGCCCCTAGCGCATGAGATTCTTCGTCACGACAAAGGCGCCTCGGATATCGCCTTCCTTGAAGCCGGTGGCCATATCGCTGGGGTACAGTTCCTTGAGCTTGGCAGCAACGTCCGGCTTCAGATCGACTCCATGACAATTGAGGCAGACGGCATCGGTGGGCACCGCTTTCATGAACCGAAACTCGTTGCCGACGACTTCCGCGTAGCTCAAAGTCTGCAGCTCTTCCCCCAAGTCTTTGCGCGTCTCAAATTCGTGCAGCACGGCAGCCTGCCAGGTGCTCGGTACGCCCATAACCGGGTTTCGGTTCTTTAGACTGACACGCTTGATGTCCACACCCTTTGCCGCGGAGACGCTCTGCGCCAGCCCGGGAGCGATCGTCTGGCAGACCTGCACCGCCGCTGCCGGACCACCGGTCTTGATGGCTGCCTGCAATTGGGCCTTGAGCGGACCGGCCAGCGCCATCACGGCCTCCTTCGCTTCGTTCACCAAGGCCGCCTTGTCGACCGATGCCGAAGCGACGGGCATAGGCTCACTCGGCGAACCGCCCTTCGCCTGCCCTGTCGCTGCAAGCTCTTCAGGACTCTGCGCCTGCTGTTCTTCGCCACAGGCGGTCAAAAACACCACTAGGCCCAACAGGGCCAGCCTATTCTTCATCGTCATCTCCAGAAAGCATTGTTCACAAGTTCGAAAAACCATAAGCCACATGCGGTGACCTATCCATCAAAACACCTCGTCGAGGTCGGCCCCAGTCGTGGCATAGTTGACACTCTCGACCAGACCTTCGTTGAGCCGTATTACGGTTACCTCGTCGTGCCGTCGCGGTATAAAGCCCAGGGTTTCCGCCTCTTCGGCGAGCAGAACGGCATAAGGGCGCTTACGCATTTTAGGCAGCGCAAACATGCGCGTGATCATCTTCGGCATACCGCTTATATCGACAACGAAATGCGCCTGGTGCCTGTCCAGGAAGTCGCTTGGTTTCTTCTCGAGATAGCTGTTCACCAGATCCGACGCCGGCCTCTCGACCGCGAAGATGACTATCCTGGCGGCGCTGGAAATCGTGACCAGTTCGCCGTGCTGATCTTCGAGTTTCGTCGCCGGAAAGACGTCGCCCGGCTTCAAGTCTGAGGCGATGCTTGCCGAACTCAAGCCGAGGCACAGGAAGGTCAGTAGAAGGATCTGTTTCGACATTTCAAAACCTTAGCGAACAGAAGTGCAATCAGCCAAAAGATCGACCTACCCTAACGCGTCTACGCCGGAATTTCCGGTCGAAGCTCCTGAGCATGTCCATGCCGGTGACATCACCTATGTGTGGACCCGGCAGGGGTAGCTGTATCTGGCGGTGGTGATCGACTTATACTCGCGCCGGGTGGTTGGCTGGTCAATGGGCAACGTCTGGCCAGCACCTTGGTCTGTGAGGCGCAGCGGATGGCGCAGTGGAGCCGTCAGCCGCCGAAGGGGCGACTTTCGGATCGCGGCGTGCGGTACGGCCAGCCGAGCCTTTCGGAAGCTGCTCAACAGCCACGGTATCGATGGCAGCATGGGTCGCAAGGGAGACTGCTGGGACAACGCGGTCGTCGAGAACTTCTTAGGCTCCTTGAAATCCGAACGGGCTACTGGCGCAGTTACCAGACCCGTGAGGAAGCGCGGTCGAACATCGTCGAATTCATCGCGATGTTCTACAACAGCCGGCGACTGCATTCGTACCTGGATTACCAGAGTCCGGATGGCTTTGAGAGAAACGGCCAATGGACCACTGCGGCTTAACGAGGTGTCCGATTTCGCTTGACCACGTCACTGTCAGAAGGTTTGCATCAGACGGACATAGAGAGAACTATTGGACACATCGGATACGTTCCGGTAGTTACCTACCGGAAAGGCCAAATCGAGTCGAACTTTTGTTGCGAAACGCTTCGGAAATTCGTAACTGCTGAACCTTGCCTTGTAGCCGTATTCCGCCTCCAGCATGATGCCAATGGATGCCAGCGGGTTATCTAAGGTGTCAGCGAAATCGGCCTCGTTGTCCACCGTCCCGTAGTCACCCCAGGCGCCGACCTGAAACTGCCAGTTCTCTCGCGGTGCGAAGTAGTGATTCCATTCGATCGTGCCCGAGACACCGCGCTCACCGGTCTCCTGCGAGAGATTGAAGCCACGCACACTGCCATAACCACCAATCGCAAACAGGTCTGACGCCAGAAGGATTTCATCGGCCCACTGACCTTGACCGTAAATCTGGACAAAATCACTGTCACTCAGCTTGAAATTGAAATAGACCAGCGCGTCGACAATCCAGGTACGAGGGTCACCAAAGGGGCGGGTACGCGGTGGAGCGGATCCCTTGTTATCGGCACCGAACCAGCCAACGCCCTTGCTGACCCGCAGGTTCGAGTAGTAGATCCAGCGGGCACGTCGGCGCAGGAAACTGCTCTCGACAAAGGCGTGAGCAATGGTGTCCTTGGTACCTCCGAAAATCTGTTCTGCTTCATACTTGCCCGAGTCGACACCGAGTCTCACCGTAGCGACGCGTTGGACCTGATTCCACAGGTTCTTCGAAAAGGCGATCTCCCACTCGCTCGACTCGCCTTCTATATCCAGTGGCGTCAGGAATTCACCAATCTCGTTCTTGGCCTTGTAATAGTTGAGCTCAGTCTTCCAGTTCTGGAAGCCGATGGGAAAGACGGCATTCAGGTTTACGCTTCGCAGGTCTTCGTGATTATCGCCGCTGAACGACTTGGTCAGATCTACGGATAGCGTCTCACCGTTTCTGAAGAGATTGCTTTTTTCCAGGTGCAGCCTCGCCACAGGACGACCGGTGAACTTGCTGCCGTAGTTGTCGAACGCCAAGACCTGGCGGTCTTCCTCGGCCTTATCGATCGAAAGAGTAATGTCGGTAGTGCCGACTTCCCTGCCTGGTCGCAGACGTAAGGCGGAGGTCAAGTTAGGGATATCGTTGATGTCCTTCAGCACGGTCTCGGCGGTGCGTTCTCGAAACACGTCGCCTTGATTCAAGGACCAGGCGAACGCCTCAGCCATACGCATGTTCAAGGTATCCTCCTCTACATCGATCCGAATATCCCCGATGCGGCCCTGATAGATGACGATCTCCATGGTGCCGTCACTCAAGTCCTGTGGCGGCGTGGTTACCTTGACGAATACATAACCCTTCGCGTAGTAATACTTGGTCAGCTCATACTTGAGTTGGGCGACGTCACCGCGGTTTAGTAAGCGGTCGCGGTAGGGTTCCACGATGACCTGCAAGGCAGATTCCCTAAGTAGCAGATCGCCTTTGAACACGAACTGATTGATTGTCGCAACGGGTTCCTCCGGAACCGGAACGCGATCAAACAGCGGCTCCGGTTCCGGCGGCACCGGTGTCGGCCGTCTGACAGGTACCGGGGGCTGCATGATCGGTCTATCGACGACGCCTGGCTGCACCGACTCTAACAGTTGCGCTGATGCCGATCCGGATATGAGGACCGTGAGCGTCAATAGCGTACTGAGTGCTGCGAGTTTGATCGTGAACCTTGGGTTTGCAGCGCCGATCTGCATTGTCATACGCAGTTCCATACTGTTTATTGTTCACCCCGTGATTTTGGTTCGCGAATGATAGCAGCTTAAGCCCAGGGGCTGCTTGGCCTGCATATTGCTCGAGGTGGCGCCGTTCGAGGCGTCCTTCCTCCCGCGACACTCGCGCCTCGGTGCGCGTCTTCGGACGCGATGCGACGTCAGATTTTTGCCAGAAAATCCGATCCCTTCATGCAATATGCGGGCTGACTCGCCGGCCTCTGAGAGGTCCAGGCGGGACTTGTTCAGAGGTTCCTGAGTTCCGCGCAAACCCTCCCCGCCGACTGGCCTGGAGAGCGCGGATCAATTGCCGGGCGTTTCTTGCGATGGCGCCCCGATCAGGCAGCCGCCCGATACCAGTTGATCGCAGAAGCTTGGACGCGACCAACTAAAGTCGTCCTGGCCACTTAACAAACCACCGCCCGCGGCGGGAGCAGGCAGGATCGCGGTGGGGTCCGCGCCGGCCTGTAGTGCGGTTCTCAGGGCTTCCCCGAGGTCCCCCCCGAAAGGCACGGTTTCGGGAGGCAGGGTTGCGCCAACACTGTCGGCCACGTCCATGTAACCGCCTGGGAAGCTCAAGGGCTTGGCGCCGGGGAATGCAGGTTCAATCGGCTCGATCGAGGACCGCAACAAGACGATCGACTCCGGTGGCGGTGGAAAGGCCTCCTGAATGATCAGCTGCACCAGCGATTGACTCTGTACCCCGATGGCCGGGTCACTGAAGATGCCGAGTGTTTCTTCTCCACAACTGCCATCGCGGCAGAGCTGGTATTTGGTTTCCCGTCCTTCGACCCCAGCCTCGGCTGACGCGGGAATGGGCGCCGTGTCGGCCTGCGCGCGTGGGTCGGTGCCGGTGATGTCAAGGCCGCCGATGCCCTCGATGACCAGCGCGGTCAGTGCCCTCGCGTCTTCGATCCAGGGCGAGTCGACGGAGACCTCCGTGCCATTGTTGTTCGGGGGTTCGGTCTGTGCGCTCGGGTGATTGGCATGGGCGTAGGCTGCCGACCCCACCCTGTACCGTGATGTTGCTGGCCTCCGGGTCAGGGCTCAGCCCCGCGGTCAGCATCATTGCCGCGTCGCTTTTCGCCGCGCCAGTCTCCGTCGTGCCGAAGGATTCGATGACGTCGGCCTTGGCAGTCACTGGCAGCCGGAGCGCCGCCGGGTGACAGGCTGACGTCCATATCGTCGCCGGCCGCCAGCGCAGCCACTGCCCGGGCGCCGGTGTTGCTCGAGTACACGCCCTCGGCGAGTGCGGTGGCACCGACCGACAACGTACCTGCATAATTCAGGTCGGCGTTGTTGAGGCCGAACGCGACCGTCAAATCGTCCTGAGCAATCAAGGCTTTGCTGAGTTGATCCGTATCGAACTGATCACGGGTGGCCCCTGCGACGACAGTCAGCTGACCCGTGGCGTTTGCAGTGTCTTCTCTGGTCGTCGTGAAGGACAGGGCGTTGGCGTTCACGTCGAAGGCGCCGCTGACGTTGACATCGCCGGGAGCGAGGACGCTCGCATCCGCTCCGGCGCTTGCCGATGTTACATCCGCAATGCCGTCACCGGGCACCATCAGCCCGTCCGCGCTGACACGACTGTCCCCGACCATGTCGATAGTGCCCGAGGTGAGCTGGCCGCTGCCGGCATCGTCCCGGCCGGCGAGGACCTTCAGGGTGGCACGTGCATCGCTATCGCCCAGGGCAAATACTTCAGGCTGTGTCCTGGGAGCGGTGGCCTGAGACTTGGCGACGACACCGAGATCACCGACCCGGTTGACGTCGCGGCCCGCGTACAGATGCGCCAGCGCATCGGACCGCGCTTGCGCACCGAGCGTCACGGCCTGGGCATCGACCGAGACATTGCCGATCAGCGACAGGTCGCGGCCCGCCCTGAGGCGCGTCGAGCTTTCGGCCTCGGCGGTTTGTCCGGACGGGTCGTCGAGCCCGTCGTTGACCACGGCACGGGCCGTCATGGTTCCCTCGAAGCGCAGGTCCCTGGCGGCGTCCATGGCGATCAGGGCCGATGCGTCGACGCCCTGTGCCGCGTCCGCGGTCGTACCCTCGGCGACGGCTCTTACATCGGCATTGGCAAACGCGATGTCACCGGCCGAGACGACCATGATGGTGCTGCCGCCTCCCGGCGCACCGGCAAAGGCATCGGCGTCGGCGATGCCGCTGAAGTTGACGGCCTGGTCCATTATCTGGTTGCGAATCATGTTTGCGGTCAGATAGATGTTGCCGGAGGGCGACCGCAGCGTGGCGCCGGGTGTGTTCGTGACACCGAGTTCACCCTGTCCGCCCGTGACGTTCTCGGGCCGGTCGACGCGACCGTCGGCGTCGACGCCGCCGTCGCCATAGACACCGACCAACGCGTCTCCGCGTCGACTGATGTCGACGTCGAATTGCGTGCTGGAAAGCAGCTCGACGTGGCCGCCGGCACCGTCGACCTCGACGAGCCTGTTGTTCTCGACGTAGGGGCCGGCAAGCACCGCAAAGCCCCCCGGCCCGACGGTGATCTCGCCCTCGTTGATGATCCGGGCGTAGTCACCCCCTCGAAACTCCAGAGTATCCGAGCCGTTGACAAAGTCCGTGAGATTGTCCGGGGTCGCGCTGGTTGCCAGCAGCGCCCCGACGTTGACCGCCGCACCGGAACCAAAAACGATCCCGTAGGGGTTGATGATAAAAACGTGTCCGGGGGCGCTGAGACTGCCCATGAACTCCGTCGCCTGGTTGATGAATCCGTTCCCGCCGACGACCCGGTTTACCGCCACATCGCTGCTGCCGTCGGGCTGGTTGAAGATGACCGAGTTGCCCGGCTGGGTATCGAAGTGCCCCCAGTCGAGCGCGGCGCGTGCGAGAGGTCTGGTTGATCGTCAATTCGTTCTGGGTGCTGCGATCGAAGCTGCTGACGGTGCCGCCGACGACGACGGGGTCGCCTCCGGACGGCCCCACGGGCAGGTTGCCCTGTGGCGCTGCGATCAACGCACTGCTGGTCAGCGCCGCGGTGGCAAGCAGCGAACCGGTGGCGTAGATGGCGCGCCTCGCGACCCCGGGTTCGCGCCCTTTACTGACTGCCCTGCGCCCGCGCATTTGCTGTTTCTGTTCGATAGACCTCATCACGCACCCCCGTCTGCGGGCCGCGTTCGACGCTTCCCTAGCTAAATCGCAGCCTCATGCCGACCTGTCTTTACTTTCTACTTACGAATACAAGGTTAATACCAAAAGTAGAAAAAGTCGAATTTACAATTGCTTACACAGACTGTAAAAATCCCTCGCAGGAAAACTGTAAAAAGACCGAACAGGTGTGTTCAGGTGAGTTTAGGAACGGGGCTATGCACGAGGCGTTGCGCAGCGGCACGGAAACCCGGTCGGAAGGGTTTGTGGTCAGGCAAGAAGTGCGTTCTGCGGTCCGGCTCGCCGATGCGGATCCTACATTGTCGAGCATGCCGCCCCCCGGGCGGGAGCAGTCATGAAGACCTGTTCGTATAACGAATCCATTCGAAGCAGATGCGGAGTACGGAACCGGGTCTCCATCGAGCCGTACGGACGGTCCAGCGGTCATCACCTGGGCCGGCACTCGATATCGCAGGCACCGGGTTGCGCGAGGCCAACGGACAGCGATGCGGCGCCGATGCGCTCGAGTCAAACTCGTTACACGTCTGCCGCTTCCTGCCGTGTGTTGGCAATGAGTCGGGCGATGTCAGCATTGTTTACACCGACCTGACAAGGGAAACCGCAAGTAGAAAATATAGCCCCGATATTTCAGAGCAGATAGGTGATAATGGGTGCGTTGGCCGGCACTTTGCATGCCAATAGATTGCTTAGATTGCTGCCGCGTGGTGAGATAAACGGGTGTACCCGACGCGACCCGGTCCAGCAGACGTCGAACGAGCGAGAAAGACGATGAAACAGAAGCTCCGGTTTTTTGGTTATTGCCTCTATGCCACCACGCTCGGGCTTACGACCGGGACGGCGTTCGCAGGAGTAACCAATCCTGTGGTATCCGTGAACCCCGCGGGGTCCGTGTCGAACGTCTGATCGATCGTGATCTATACGGATCAAGCCGGTGTCGAACCCAATGAATATACTCAGGTCCGAATCCGCCGTCACCGAATACCTGGTCGCTGCAAAAGACCTTCACGTCGCTGGATCCCATCGACATCGTCTTTTCCGCGGTCGACAGTCCAAGTGATCATCTGCTTATTTAGTTCCATTACCGAGTATGTGGTCACCGAGACGGTGACCAATAATACCGGGCTGGACTGGATCGGCTACACGGTTCAACTCGGATTTGGCAGCGGCAGCAACTTCACAATCTCCTCGGAGGCGGATGGACTGGACTTCGACGAAGAGGATTTGACTGCTGGGTCATACTATCAACCGGCGTCCACGGCGTTTGCTGTCTGCTTGGCGTGCCCGCTTGGTACCGATACATTGATCTTCAAAGGTGGTGTGTTACGCGATGGCGAGACGGACACCATAAGCTTTCACGTGGACGTACCAAACTGGACCATAGCCATACCGGAAAATTACCGGACCAGTAACGGGTTCGAATTCACATTGCGCCAGACCCCGACCGTCGTTCCAGTGCCAGCAGCCTTTGGACTCATGTTGTCCGCGCTGGTGACGATGGGTGCCGGTTTTCGGCGTCGACCGGGCATATCGAACGGCGGTCGCGCGCGGTTGAACGTCACGAAGGCCGCCCGGGCCTGACAATGAATTTCAATAAGACACCTTGACACCTGACAACCTGTAGATATCCGCGGTAATTCATCGATCATCGAGCAGAGCAGGCCGAATCGCGGAACATATCTGCGGAAATGAGCGCAGCGCGGCGAGCCTTTCCGGTCATGGTTGCCGGCCTCTAGCACGCCGCCCGTGGCATCGCCATCAGCATCGACGGCAAAGGCCGCTGGGTGGACAAGATGTTCGTCGAACGACAGATGTGTACTTGCATGCCTACGAAACACCCACCGAACTCCGTGCCGGGCTGACGGGTTACTTCATGTTGCACAATACCCGGCGTCGTCACGGCGCACTGGACCGACGCACCCCGGATGCAGTGCACTACGACACAGGCCAACCGCAAACCGGCAGCCTGAAACCCAACGAAGATTCCACTTAAGGTCGCGTTCCGTGGTCTGGCAACGGCGCCCCGCAGCGGGGATCGCACGGGCGGATGTCACTGCGTCCGCGCAAATCGTGTGAAGCGTATCTTCGACTCCACACCTTGCCGGGCGAGCAGGCACAGGTCGACTGGGGTCACTTTGATTACGTTCAGATCGGCCGTGCAAAACGGCCGCTGATGGCCTTCTTGATGGCGCTCAGCTGGAGCCGTCAGCTCTTCTTGCGCTTCTATCTCAATCAACGCATGGAAAGCTTCCTGCGTGGCCATGTCGCCGCCTTTGAGGCCCGGGGCGGATTGCCCAGGATACTGCCGGATGACAACCTCAAATCGGCCGTGCTTGAGCACCGTGAGGATGCGATCCGATTTCATCCCACCCTGTTGGCGTTGTCGGCGCATTATCAGGATCGACAGCGACGGGACGATGAAGAGAACCCCGGCGACAACGCCTCCCCAGGTACCGTGCAACTACCAACCGATACAGGTCGCCAGCTGCTGTGCCTCAGGGTCAGGAAGCATCATCGTGTAATTCAGCGCATGCAAGAACCGGCGCTCTGAGATCCACCTGCGGTTCTCAACAAGCTCCTGATGCATCATGCTTATCTGTCCTGCAGGCCCAACGAAGCTGAGGAAACCGAGTTTCAGCCAAAACCGGAAGGCATCCGGAAAGAGGCAGATTTCGGCACTTCTTTTGTTTCATGCGGCATCGAATCAACCTTGGTGTGATCCTCAAGTCATACCAGTTCGCGCAGGCCGATTGCCAAAAGGCACGTATAGATCTGACGCCGATCCACTGTCCTTGCCGCCTACCAATAAAACGTTTGCTCAATGAAAAAGCATCAGATCCCACCACCAGGCGACGGTGGTGGGATCTGCGAGAGCTAGGCCGCCATGGTCAGGCCACAGCAGTGGTTTGCAGGTACCGCCACGTCGATCAGTCTGGGTGGGTCGAGGTCCAGGGCGTTCATCTGGTCAATGTAGGCCTGCCGCGATCTCATCTGAAGACGCGGATTGTGCCGCTTCTCCTCACCGATACTGCTGCAGGTGCGCCCCTCGTAGTCATGCGCCGGGTAGACCAAAGTATCTTCTGGCAGTACCAGCAGTTTGTTGAAAAGACTGTCGTACTGCGCGCCAGGATCGCCATTCTGAAAATCCGTCCGTCCCGTTCCTCTGATCAGCAGTGTATCTCCCGTGAAGACGCGGTCTTGCATCACAAAGCTGTAAGAGTCGTCGGTGTGACCCGGCGTGTACAGGGCCTTCACTCCGATACCATCCGCCTTCAAGGTTTCGCCCTCGCTGAACCGTACCGTCACACACTCCGCCTTGCTGTGCTCGCCCATCGCGGTCGCGCAATCGACCGCGGAACGCAGCTCGCCAATCCCCGTTACGTGATCGGCATGGATATGTGTATCCAGTGCCATCACGAGTTTCAGATCCAGTTCCTCCACCAACTGCAGATACTGTGTCACCCGATCCAGGACGGGATCGATGATCAGGGCCTCGCCGCCCTGCCGTTCGGCAAGCAGGTACGTGTAGGTCGAGGAGATCGGATCGTAAAGCTGTCTGAATATCATGGTCTTTCTCCCAAAATGAATAAGCTGATCATTACGCCTTTTGTCAGGCCGAAGAGGTGCTCCCGCCAAGCGGATTACGATTCCAGGGCATCTTGGCCAACAGGGCCGTAAGCCCGCAGCGGGCGGTCAAGCCCGATACGATCAGACCGATGCCGAGCAGGCCGGTCAGCGCGTAGAACAGGGGGTGCAGGAGCACACCCTTGGCCAGTATCAGCACGATCAGCACACCCAGCGCGATCTGAGTCTGGCGCGCAATCGAGACCCCGGTGGTGGCCCGTTGCAGAGGCAGTCGTTGTTGGGACCAGGCGTCGGTACCTCCCTCCACCAAAACGAGATTGTGCAGCCCCTGCGCCTGCAGCTTGCGTGCAGCCTGCGCTGCACGCAGACCGCTGGTGCAGATGAGATGGAGCGGCTGCGCCGAACCGGCATCGTTTCCGAGCCGGGATTTCAGGTTCGTTGCATCCAGCTCGTCGATCGGGATCGACCAGGCGCCGGCCGCGTGACCGTCGGCGTATTCTGCGGGTGAGCGGACATCGACCAGATGCATCGGCCTGCCGTCGCGCATCTGACTGTGCAGCTTCACCGGGTCTGTTACAGGGATCGATTCGATCATTTTCTGACTCCGTGTTGCGTGGTTGTCGATGTAGGAGACGATAGGGCCATCTCAGGCCCGGGAAAAGATCGATAGAATCGAAATTACACCCCAAACACTTCGAATTTTACGAAAATTAGATGATCCGGCTGATAGATCGAAAAATTCGAACGCTAAAGGTGTGGATTACGAATTTTCAAGTCTCGGTATTGCCCCACACTCGTTCCCGTAACCCCGAGATAAACGGAGATCGAGAATGAAGCAAAGTCCAGGACCTTCAGTCACTCGGATCAAAGAGTTGCAGCAGCAGATCGCGCTCTTGGCGAATCTCAGGCCAGCAGGTGGAGCGGTTGTTAGCTGTTACCTGGACCTGGGCCAGGACAAATCGACGCTCCAATCCTTCGTCCGCAACCGCCTGGCCACGGAGCTCGCCCGGGTTCCGGCCGCACGGCGCGTTGCGCTCGAAGCCTGTATCCACGTCATCGAGGCCCAGCTCGAATCCGACCTGCCCCTGCGGGCCCGTGGACTCGCCATATTCGCGGCCGCCGACGGCAAAGCGTCCCTCCTTTCCGCCATGCCGTTCGCGGTGCCTTTCCGCATGAGCCTCACCGTCTCCAGATCGCCGATCCTGCTGCCTCTGGTGCAGCTCAAGGAACGGTACGGCCGGTTCCTGATCGTTATGGCCGAACCCGAAGGCCTGCGACTGGCGGAAGTCAATCTCGGTGATGTCTCCGTCAAGGTCTGGGCGACGTCGAGTGCGCATGCCGTGACAGAGCCTGCAGGTGGCCGAAGCCAGCTTGAGGCGACCCGGGCAGGGGGACTTTTCAGCCAGGTTTCGCTGATCGAAAGACACCTTGGCAAAGCGGGTTCCTGCCCAGTATTTCTTGCCGGTGACGTCGATGTGATGCGGGCAATCCCTGAGTTACTGCGATCGTCTTCGGTGGCCCGGCTGATGGGTGCACTGCCTATGCCTGCGGACGCCACCTTGCACGAATCCGCAGCGGAATGTCTGCGCACCGTGACGGACTTCGAGACCAGCCAGGCATGCAGCACCGCCGCGCAGGTGCTGCGCCGCATATACAGCCAGGGGCACGCGGTGGCGGATACTGCGGCAGTTCTCGAAGCTATACGCAGCGGCATTGCGGACAGGCTGGTGATCAGCGGCGACTATCGCCCCGCACCGCGCCGACGAGACAGTATGGACAAGAACGACGAGCCGAACCCGCGCGTGGAACTGATACGCCTGACTGCACAGCAGCGCTTTCCGGTGGAGTCTGCCGACAGCGAGGCCCTGCACTCCCTCGGTGGCGTGGGCTGTCTGTTACGTGACCAAACGCAGGCACCGGCGCAACCGGCTCCACCACGTTACGGCTCGCTGGACCTTGTCGCCTGAACCATAGGTGAGAAATCATGCATGTACACCTCGAAACAGCAGACGATGTCGGTCGCGAACGCGTCACCCAGTTGCTGCAGTATTTACTCAACGGGCACCGTGAAGACATTGACAACATGCAGCTGAATGTCGCGACCATTCAGGATCCCCTGGGCACGAAACTGCATCGTTGCCGGTTGCGCGCGCTGCTGCGGCACGGCCCGCCGATCGAGGTGGAGGACGTCCAGTCGCATCTCGACCTGGCCGTCACCCGTGCCCTCGAACGCTGTGTAAGAACCATCCAGCGACGTCGCCGCGCATCCATGCAACGCCATTTCGCCTGAACACGATCGCCTGACCCCTGTCCTCCCCCTTGCCCCCGGACTCATTTGGGTCCCGGCGGCTGTCTTGTGTCAACCAGCTACACCCACCGTTCTGACCAAACTCTGCCCAGCGTGCTGCAAGTTCGCAAATGCCGGCAATCAGGCCTGCCTGGCAGCTTGTCGATGATCGGATAATTCGAACTGTTTTTCGTAATAAATCGATTTTTATTTCTAATGGAAAACGCTCACAGTTGATCCATGCACCGACGGAGACAAGCGGTGCCAAGTAAAGACAACAAACACCAAGGAAAACCGAAATGAATCCGAACGACATGCTCTTCCTGACGATCCCGGCCGCCCTGGCAGCCTTGAAGTTCGGCTTGATTGCATTCGCGGCGGTGATGCTTGCGAGGGGCATATTCCGGCCGCAGGTCGAGCTTTCACCGCGCCCGATCGAGCCTTCGCACGCGCCAGAAGATGTGCGCGGCATCCGGGCCTGAGGCAGACCCCCATGACCCTTGATCGGCACGATATTCTCAGCTTGCTCGCCTTTGCGTCACTCTGGTGGTTGCTGTCAGGTGGAGCCCCGGGCTCATGGTTGATCGGGATGCCGACGGTGCTGGCCGCCGGCTGGGCAGCACGCCGGTTGGGCATTGGTGAGCGCTGGACGATCTCCGTCTCAGGTGTACTGCGATTTCTTCCGTTGTTTCTCTGGGAATCTCTGCGCGGCGGGATAGACGTAGCGCGGCGCACACTGGCGCCGCGCCTGCGCATCCAGCCGGGTTTCACCCTTTACCGTACGGGTCTGCAGCAACCCGGCGCGCGCGTGTTCTTTGCAAACTGTGTTTGCCTGCTGCCCGGCACCCTGGCGGCAGACCTTCAATGCGACCGGCTCAGGGTGCACATGCTCGACGCCGCCCTGAATCCGCAAGTGGAACTGCGACGCCTGGAGCGTGCAGTGGCGCTTATCTACCGCCAGAGCGATTACGAGCCTAGGGGGCAAGAACAATGACGACCACAACACAGATCCTGCTCGCAAGCACGACCCTGTTACTGCTCACCCTGGGCATGGGTTTGACCCGCGCCATGATCGGGCCAAGTCTGCAAGACCGCATGCTTTCGGTGCAGCTTCTGGGAACAGGGGGTGTCGCGCTACTGCTGCTGCTTTCGCCACTGCTGGCAATTCCGGCACTGGTCGATGTGGCCCTGGTACTGGCCCTGCTGGCAGCCGTCGCCGCAGCCGCCCTGACCCGCCGGGAGATCGACGATGTCTGATTTGATCGGGATTCTGTTCGTCCTGACCGGGATCGCATTCTTCGCCGCCGGCAGTATCGGCGTGCTGCGCCTACCGGATCTGCACTCGCGCCTGCATGCGCTGACCAAGGCCGACAACCTGGGTCTCGGCCTGTTGTGCGCAGGGCTGGCACTGATCGACGGCGGCGCGCTGAATGCCGTCAAACTGCTTCTCGTCTGGGTGCTGGTACTCGCTGCCAGTGCCGCGTCGGCCCACCTGATTGCGCAGCAGGCGCTGCGTCAGGCAGGTAAATGATGGCAGTGCAGCTTTGGCAAGTGCTCGACCTGCTGCTCGCCGGCCTGACGCTCGGCCTCGGCTGGGCGGCGGTATCCAGCCCCGACCTGAGGCGCAGCGTGGTGTTCTTCATCGCCTTCGGACTGCTGCTCGCGGTGGTCTGGGCACGCCTGCAGGCGCCCGACCTGGCGCTTGCCGAGGCCGCGATCGGTGCCGGCCTGTCGGGCGCCCTGCTGCTCTCCGCATTGCGCGACGAGCCTGACGCCGAAACAAGCGACGATGTCCGGGGTGGCCCGGTCGCGGTGTTGATCAGTCTGGCGAGCCTCGCCCTGGCCGCGGGATTCGCCTGGGTCACGGTCCACACGCTCGGGGCCGCCGACCCGGTGCGCCTGGCCGACCAGATCACGGCACAACTGCCCAACAGCGGGGTCGGCAACCCGGTGACCGCGGTACTGCTGAACTTCCGCGCCTACGACACCCTGCTCGAACTGGCCGTGCTGCTGGCGGCAGTGCTCGGCATCCTTGCCCTCGGGCCGGCCCGCGTGCCCTACCAGGCGGCCGGCCCGCTGCTCGATGGGCTGATCCGCTGGCTGGTACCACTGTTGATCCTGACCGCAGGCTACCTGCTGTGGGCCGGCGCCCATGCCCCGGGTGGTGCATTCCAGGCCGGTGCGATGCTGGCAGCCGCGGCAGTGATGCTGCGCCTCGGTGGTCACACGAGTGCGGGGCTTCCCCGGGCACCGATGCAGCGCATCCTGCTTACCGCGGGTATCGCGGCATTCGTGCTGGTGGGGGTCACCACGACAGGCCTCGGCCTGGCCTTCCTCCAGTACCCCGGGGGCTGGTCGGGCGGTTTGATCCTGCTGATAGAGGCGGCCGCCACGCTGGCGATCGCCACGACCCTGGCGCTGGCCTACATCGGTGGCCGCCCCATGACCTGGGGGCCTGAAAAATCAGCGAAAACGGCCGGCAGGGCCGGGGAGCGAGACTGATGCTGTTCGCCGAGATCACCTATGCCCTCACCGGCGTCGGCCTGTTCGCCCTGGGGTTGCGCGGCGCCCTGCTGCGCCGCTCGCTGCTCGGCAGGATCATCGCGATCAATGTCTGCGGCGCGGGGGTGTTCATGCTGTTCGTGGCGATCGCCTACCGTGGTCCCGAACAGGGACCGGACGCACTGCCGCATGCCCTGGTGCTGACCGGCATCGTGGTCGCGGTCAGCGCCACCGCGCTGGCACTCGCGTTGGGCCGACGGCTGCGGGAGAGTGAACATGAATAGCCTGCCTGTCTGGCCAATCATGCTGCCGCTGGGCGCCGCTCTGCTCGCGGTGATCTGGCCGCGGCGCAGCGCCTGGATCGGCATTGCTGCAGGCCTCGCGACGCTGACCGCGGTCGGCCTGCTGATGGCGCAGGTGGCCAGTCAGGGAACGCAGGTACACGCACTCGGCGGCTGGGAACCGGGGCTCGGTATCGCACTGCGGGCCGATCCGCTGGCCGTTGCCCTGTTGCTCATGAGCAGCTCGGTGGCGCTGGCCGCAGGCTGGTACGCAACCGGCTATTTCCGGGATGCGAACCGGCAATCGCAGTTCTGGCCAATCTGGCTGCTGATGCTCGCGGCCCTGCACGCGATGCTCCTGTCTGCAGACCTGTTCAATATCTATGTCACGCTGGAGCTGCTTGGCCTGAGTGCGGTGGCACTGGCCGCGCTGGGTGGCGGACGGGCCGCGATAGAGGCCGCACTGCGCTATCTGACCGTCGGGCTGCTCGGATCACTGGCCTTTCTCGCCGGCGTCGCACTGATGTATGCCCGCTACGGCACCCTGGACATGCTTGCCCTCGCCGCGCTGATCGAGCCGGAACCGGCCAGCTGGCTGGCGCTGGCGCTGATGACCGCCGGCCTGCTGGTCAAGTCCGCGCTGTTCCCGCTGCACTTCTGGCTGCCACCCGCGCATGCGAACGCGCCGGCACCGGTCAGCGCCGCATTGTCCGCACTGGTGGTCAAGGCCGCGGTCTACCTGATGATGCGCCTGTGGCTGGATCTCTTCGCGCCGGCCCTGGACCCCGCATCGGCCTGGCTGCTTGGTCTGCTGGGCGCGGCGGCCGTGCTGTGGGGATCGTGGAACGCGCTCAGGGCACAGCGCCTGAAGCTGCTGGCTGCGTATTCGACCGTCGCGCAGCTCGGCTACCTGTTCATCTTCTTCCCACTGCTGGCGGCCCTGCCGGCAGGCCCGGCCCGTGATACTGCGTTCGGTGCCCTGGTCCTCATGGCGCTGACCCACGCCTTCGCCAAGAGCGCGCTGTTTCTCGCCGCAGGCATGATCCAGCAGCATGCCGGGCACGACCGCATCGAGGAACTCGGCGGTACGGCACGGGCGCTGCCGGTGACCATCTTTACCCTCGCATTGGCGGGGGTGGCGCTGATCGGCCTGCCGCCGAGCGGCGCTTTCCTCGCCAAGTGGCAGCTGCTTTCATCGGCATTCGCCACCGGCCAATGGCTGTGGGTGCCGGTGGTGGCGGCCGGTTCGCTGATGGCCGCCGCCTATGTGTTCCGCGTGCTCGGCTTTGCCTTCGGCCCCGGCGATGGCGCCATGCAGAAACTGGCCGATGGCCGTGAGGAACTGCCGGCCCTGCTACTGGCCATCGTCGCGACCGCCGTTCTCGGTCTCGGCGCCGCGGCGGTATGGGATTTCGTCGCCCCGGGTGCGCTGCTGATGGAGGTACAGCAATGAGCCTCGAATCCTGGCTGCCCGCGCTGATCGTGCTCAGCTCCCTGCTGCCCGGGCTCATCATCTTCATGCTGCGCGAGGACGACCATCGCCTGCGCACCAGCCTGAACCTTCTCGGCGCGTTCGTGAAGCTGCTGCTGGTCGGCATGATGATCTGGGGCGTATTCCACGAGCGGGTGTTCGAGACGCGCTGGACGCTGGCGCCCGGCCTCGACCTGGTGCTGCATGCCGACGAACTCTCGGTGCTGTTTGTCACCCTGTCGACGCTGCTGTGGTTGGTCACCACCGTGTATGCGATCGGTTACCTCGAAAACGCGCCGCACCGCAGCCGCTTCTTCGGTTTCTTCAGCCTGTGCGTCACCGCGACCGTCGGCCTGGCGCTGGCCGGCAACCTGTTCACCTTCGTGATCTTCTACGAGATGCTGACCCTGGCCACCTACCCGCTGGTGGCGCACAAGGGGACGCCCGAGGCGGTCCGCGGTGCGCGTATCTATCTGGCCTACACGCTGGCCGGCGGCATGCTGCTGCTGGTCGGGGCCATCTGGCTGCGGACCCTCGCCGGGCCGCTGGACTTTGCCCAGGGCGGCATCCTCGGCGACATCGAGGGTCTGGATCCAACACGTCTTGAGCTGGATCTTCCTGCTGCTGATCGTCGGGCTGGGTGTAAAGGCGGCGCTGGTACCCCTGCACGGCTGGCTGCCGCAGGCGATGGTCGCACCGGCGCCGGTCAGCGCCCTGTTGCATGCGGTCGCGGTGGTCAAGGCCGGCGCCTTCGGCATCGTGCGTGTCGTCTATGACGTCTACGGCGTCGAGTTTGCCGACTCACTGAACCTGCTCGCACCCCTGGGAGCTGTGGCCGCCGTCACCATCATCTACGGCTCGGTGCGGGCGTTGTCGCAGGATCACCTGAAGAAGCGCCTGGCCTATTCGACCGTGAGCCAGGTGTCCTACATCGCCCTGGGTACCGCGATCGTCGGCCCGATCGCGACCATCGGCGGCATGGTCCACCTGGTGCACCAGGGGTTGATGAAGATCACCCTGTTCTTCGCCGCCGGCAACTATGCCGAGACCCTGGGCATCCATAAAGTCAGCGAGATGAACGGCGTGGGACGGCGCATGCCGGGCACGACCCTGGCCTTCACCATCGGCGCCCTGGGCATGATCGGCATACCGCCGGTGGCCGGGTTCGTCAGCAAATGGTACCTGGGCCTCGGCGCCGTCGAGGCCGGGTGCGGCCGCCTGGGTCATGCCGGTGCTGATCGCCAGCAGCCTGCTGAATGCGGCCTACTTCCTGCCCATCCTGTATCGCGCCTGGTTCCGCGAAGCGCCCGCGGAATGGCCTGCAGCGCGCCTGGCCAAAGCGGGCGCCTGGAGACCCATGCCTTCCTGCTCTGGCCGCCTGTCATCACGGCTGCCCTGGCCCTGGCGGCCGGTCTTTTCGCCGCTGCACCCTATAGCCCGCTCGAGTGGGCAGAGATCATCGCGGCACGGGAGTACCGGGAATGAACGAGCTGTTGCTTACACTGGCATGGTCGACGCCCTTGCTGATGCTTGCGTTTGCCCGGGGCCGATTTATCGGCACCCTGCTGCCCCTTGCGGCATTGCCTGCACTGCTGGCCGCGATGCTGGTACCGCGTGGGAACCCGGTCGAGATCCCCTGGCTGCTGCTCGGGCTCACCCTGCAGCTGGACGCGCTCAGCAAGACCTTCCTGATATTCAGTGCCGTGATGTGGCTGTTCGCCGGCCTGTATGCCTCCCTGACGATGGCTGGAGACCCGCGGCTGGGCCGCTTCGGGGTGTTCTTCCTGCTGGCCTGTGCCGGCAACCTGCTGCTGATCGTCGCCGCCGATATCGTCACCTTCTACGTCGGCTTCGCACTCATGGGACTGGCCGCCACCGGGCTCATCGCGCACCGTCGTTCTCAGCATGTGCGCCGCGCCGCGCGTATCTACCTGGGTTGGACGCTGGTTGGTGAGATGGCGCTGTTCTCGGCCGTGGTGCTGCTGGCCCAGGGCATGGATTCGCTGCGCTTTTCCGAGCTGACGGCGGCGACCATACCGGATATGGCCGTCGCACTGCTGCTGCTCGGATTCGGCATAAAACTCGCGCTGCCCGGCCTGCATGTCTGGCTGCCGCTGGCCTACCCGGCGGCACCCGCGGCCGCCGCGGCGGTACTCAGCGGGCCGATGATCAGTGCGGGCGTGCTGGGCTGGATGCGTTTTCTGCCGCCCGGCAACCTGACTCTGACAGCCTGGGCCGAGCCTCTGATCGCGATCGGGGTCGTCGGCATTGCCCTGGGCGTGCTGGCGGGCCTGGCCCAGCGTGATCCGCGGGCGGTGCTCGGTTATTCCAGCATCGCGAAAATGGGGCTGATTACGGCAGCCTTCGGCGCCGCACTGGCAAAGCCAGATGCCGCACCCGGGATCCTCGCCGCCTTGTTGGCCTTCACCATGCACCATCTGATGGTCAAGGGCAGCCTGTTTCTCGGTCTCGGCGAATGGCAGCGCAATGGGGCGCGGCCCTGGTTGATCGCCGTGCTGGGCATCCTCTGCCTGGCGATGATCGGCGTGCCGTTCAGTTCCGGCGCGGGGACCAAGTTGATGCTGGGCGACGCGATCGCCGTCAGCGGACTCGATTTCACCCTGCTGTTCGGATTCTCGGCCATCGGCACCGTGCTGCTGATGACCAGGTTCGTCTGGCTGACCTTGCAGCAAGAGGCGACGGCGCCAACGGCCTTCGATCACGCGTCGCTGGTCTGGGTGGCGCTGGCCGCGCTCGCGATCCTGTTGCCATTCACTCAGCCTCTGCCCTTGACCACCTCGGGGCTGGGTGCGATCGCTGCAGGCTTTGCGATCGTCATGGTTTATACCGTCAGCCGCCGCCGGATCTCTTTTTCACTGCCGTCGGTCCCGCCCGGCGATCTGCTGTATTTCGTGCAAACAGCGCGGCGGATATGGACCGGCAAAACCCGATGGCAGGATTTGACACTTTCACCTCGCGCGCTGATGTCGACGGCGGTATGTCCCGCGGCAGCCTGCACGCTGGGGGCGCTGATCTGGCTGCTGGTTTGCGTGTTTCTCTTGGCATTGGTTCTGGTGCCCGGCTGAACCGGGCGGGAGGAAAGTCACGAAACGTTTCAAAAACATCCTGTTCGTCGCCGACGGTGCCACCGAGCACGGCCCGGCACTGGAAAGAGCGGCAGCCCTGGCGAGGGCCAACGACGCACGCCTTACTGTGATCGACGTGGTTGAGGAACAGGAGTCATCGGCGGAGATCGAGAGCGACTTCGGCAGCGACCTGAATTCAATCCTCAAGGAGCATCGTCGCCAGCTACTCGAAAGGATGGTGGAGCCTTTCAACGAACCGGACCACATCATCTACACCCGGGTGCTGACCGGTACCTCTTTCATCGAGGTTATTCGCAGCGTACTCAGCAACCGCCATGACCGGATAATCAAGGCCTGCCGGCCGCCGGAGGGCTTTTCCGAACGCCTGCTTGGCAGTAACGACATGCACCTGATGCGCAAGTGTCGCCCTGTCCGGTCTGGATCGAGAGGCCCGCAGCGACCCTGCCCTACCGCAGAATCCTCGCCGCCGTGGACCCGGTGGATGACGAGAGCAAGGACAGCGCGCGCCTGGTGATGGACCTGGCGAGTTCGCTGGCGCAGCGCGAATCGGCACAACTCAGCGTGGTCCACGTATGGCGTCTTCATGGCGAGTCAATGTTGCGCAGTGGCTTCGCGCGTATCTCAGAGGCCGAACTCGAAAGACGGATCGAGCAAACCCGGCTTTGCCGCACGGACAAGTTGAACAGACTGCTGGCGCAATACGATCTGAGCACCAACCAATCCGACGTCCATCTGTTGAAAGGCAATCCTGCCGCGACCATCAACGGTCTAACCAGGGATCTGGACGCCGACCTCATCGTCATGGGTACGGTCGGCCGCACCGGCATTCCCGGCTTTTTCATCGGCAATACGGCAGAGGAGGTGCTGCAGACGACAACGACCTCGGTGCTGGCGGCGAAACCCCAGGACTTCATCTCCCCGGTAACTGTCCCGCAGATGGCATAATCCGGCACGATCTCGACAAGCCAGGAACAGCAACACATGCCCAATCTCAAGCTAAACCTGAAACACCTGCGCTATTTCTGGTCTGTGGCCAGCCACGGCTCCATCACCAAGGCCGCTGAGACCCTGTTCCTGACCCCACAGACCATCAGCGGCCAGCTGCGTGATCTCGAACAACAGGTGGGAGCAAAGCTGTTCGAGAAAGATGGCCGCAACCTGGTGATGACAGAGACAGGCCGTCTGGTGTTTTCCTACGCCGACGAGATGTTTCGGCTCGGCATCGAGTTGCAGGATGTTCTGGCGGGACACACGCCCGGCGCCGCACTCACCTTGAAGGTGGGTGTCGCCATGGTCGTTCCCAAACTGCTGGCCTACCGCGTGCTCGAACCCGTTCTGCAACATGACCGAATCGGTGCGTCTTATCTGCCATGAGGCCCCGCTGGTGGATCTTCTCGCCGACCTCTCGGTGCACAAGCTGGACGTCGTGCTGGCGGACAGCCCGATCAGCCCGACCCTCAACATCCGCGCCTATAACCATGTCCTTGGCGAGTCGGGGATCACTTTCTTTGCTACGCCGGACCACGCCAAGAGTCTGCAGACCGACTTTCCCGCCAGCCTGGATGGCACGCGCATGCTGATGCCAAGTGGCGGCAGTACCCTGCGGCGAGACCTCGAGGCCTGGTTCACACGCCACGAGATCAATCCGATGGTGGTGGCAGAGTTCGACGATCGCGCCCTTATGAAGGCCTTTGGCGAACGCGGAACCGGCGTCTTCACCTCACCCACCGCCGTCGAGCAGGACGTGCTGGACAAATACGGGGTCACCATAATAGGTCGCGCGCAGGATCTCACCGAGCGCTACTACCTCATCTCTGCAGAACGTCGCATCAAGCATCCGGCGGTGTCGGCAATCACCGAAGCCGCACGCAGTGAATTGTTCGTATAGGGCCGGTACGCTCAATCGGAGTCGATCGGATTCACCCTGATATTTTCTTCCAGCGCACCCTGCTCAAGGTCTGCCGCGACAAAATCATCGATCCATCCGGCCGACGCGGTAGCGTACAGGCGGCTTTTTGCCAGATCATCACATGAGCCCACAACCGCCTTCAGAACAGCGACTGGAGAGGCACCCGGCTCGAGGCGCTGGTAAACGAAATTCTCGAGTGCGTCATCCCAGGCTCGGCACAGATTACCCAACAGGGTTCCCGGCGACACCGCATCGACTCGGAAGAGATGCATGCCGACCGCGATAGTGTGTTCGATCAGGCTCTTGATAGCGGCAAAACCATCACCCACCGCCACAATTGGCCGGCTCGAGGTCCTCTTCCTCGAGGAGAAAATCACCCACCGGCCCCTCGATCAGAGCGTTTGCCCCTTGCCTCCCGCCAGCAGCGCATCGACGAAAGCATCACCCGGGCGCCGTCTGACCGGACTCCTTCATCAAAGCGCGCCAACCGTAAGATCATTGCGCTACACCGCGAGCAGACGACGCTCGACCTAACCCGACCTGGAGATCTGTATCAGCGCGCCCGTCAAGGACGCTGGAATATACTTTCGTGTCAGGCCTCCGAACGCAACCGCAGGTGCGCCAGACTCGCCCGACACACCGTTGGCCCGGCAGCCTGTCATGCTGGCGTCAGCCCGGCAACAAAGCCTGACCGACGTTGGCGTGCAGATGATCGACCAAGCCCGGTTCGAGCTTCAGCCGTGCCGCCAGCATCGAAAGGTAGCCCTTTTCAGCCGGCCCGGAAGGATCGGCCGCCAGCAAGGACGCAGCATATATCTCCGCAGCCGTCTCGGGGCAGACCGCAGGTGCAATGATCTCCTCGAGGTCGAGCGGACGCGCCAGTTCTTCGGACACGAAAGTCCTCATCTCCGCATCCAGGCCCAGTGCTTCGACCTGCCTGAAGATACGTCGTTGCTCCTGGGCGTCGATCTCGCCATCTGCCTTTGCCGCACCGATCATCGCGCGAATCAGTGCGCGGTTGAGATCGGCCTCCTGGCCCGGTTGCGGAAGAAAGGCCGAACCGGCAGGAGGCGCGCGGCGTTGGCGCTCGCAGCCGTCGGCGTCTGCGGCGTCAACGCCGGTTTGCCACTCTGCCAGTCCCGCCACGCCTTGTATGCCAGCCCCCCAAGCACGGCTGTACCGCCATATGCCAGGGCGTTTTTGCCGATCTTTCGCCCGGTCTTGGTGCCAGCGAGCAGCCCGACCAGGCCACCGGCGAGTGCACCGCCGGCAAGCCCACCAAAATTCCCGGCCTTGTTCGAGCCGTCGCCGGCGGCTGCCTCATTTTGCCCACCAAGATACTGGCCAAGCAGTTGTTTAACGTCGATCATGATCTTTCGATGCTCCTTTCAGTGTCCTTGCGTTCGACTGCGGCCTTCTGGGCCGCCAGTCGGGCGCCCCGCCTCACTCTCACACCTCGGCATGGGGATTACGTGCTACTCCTGCGATGCGAATCCGAACAGATGCAGCAGACTGGTGAACAGGTTGAATATCGAGACGAACAGTGTGACCGTCGCCATGATGTAGTTCGTTTCTCCACCACGGACGATCTGTTGCGTTTCAAACAGGATCAGACCCGACATCAGCAGCACGAACATCGCCGAAACGGCCAGTGACAGCGCCGGCATCTCGAACAGCACCGCGCCGAGTCCGGCAAGGAATGCCACCAGGATGCCGACAAACAACATCCCACCGAGAAAGCCGAAGTCGCGACGGGTCGTCAGCGCGTAACCCGACAGGCCCACGAAGGTGATCGCGGTCGCGGCAAGCGCGGTCATTACCGTCTGCGGTCCGCCGCTCATGCCGAGATAGGCGTTAAGCACCGGACCAAGGGTGTAACCCATGAACCCCGTCAACCCGAAGACGAACACCAGGCCGAGCGCCTTGGTTGCGGAATCGGCTCGTCAGGTAGAGCAGGCCAAAGTAGCCTGCCAGCGTCAGAATGATGCCCGGATGAGGCAGATTCAGCGCCATACTGAGACCCGCCGTAATCGCGGCGAAGCCCAGCGTCAGCGACAGCAAAAGGTAGGTATTGCGAAGTACGCTAACGGCCGCTACGCCACTGCCTATTCGTTCTGAGGTCAACACATTGGCGTTCAAGATATTTCTCCAGTTGGTAAAGATTCAATTTGCCGGAACCTTACCGCCAGTCACTGCAATCAGACTGTCTGAGTTCCCGCCTTATTCATTGCTCATCTGCAGTTTGCGTTTAGACGGGTGAAAAAATAATTCGCCAATTGAGGCCACAATCCTCGAATTTTTCGAAGTGTCCAGAGACCGCAGCCTTCCTCCTCGACTCGCAATTGGCTCTGACCAAACGACGGTCAGCGAAAATTCAAAGGCTGTTGAAATTGTTCTTCGCCATGTAAGAGGCTGAATCCCAGCCACGCACCCTGAGCTTGCCGCTGAGAAAGCTGGTTTGACCCGGCGCCAGAGGCGGTAATCTTAAAGCGCGGTAGCAACGACGATTAATCGGTTCAGGTGCCAATTCCCTTAATGCAGGCTCCCGGCAGAAAGGAGATCCAGCTTCGATCTGATCACCAAGAGAGAAATTGACGTTTTTAGAACCCTGGCCGAGCAATCTGACTGACACTCCTGATCCGCGCAGCCATTGCTGAACGCGCAACGCGAGGGGTGGATAGTCAACAATGGCGTGGGCGATTCAAGCCCGATGGTGTCGTGGCTTGGATCTGCGGTATCAAGAGGCCGGCGGCCGATAGCCTATGAGGAAAATATGCAACGGGAAACACAGATCAAGGTTCGTCTCGGCCACTGGGTAGAGTCGGAGCGTGTACAACACATCATCGTCGCGCTGATCCTCATCAACGCGGTGACGCTGGGGCTTGAGACCTCACCGCAGGCGATGGAAACAGCCGGCAGCCTGCTCAATCTGATCGACCGTGTATTACTCGGCATATTCGTCGCCGAGATCGTGATCAAACTGTATGCCTTTGGCGGCCGTTTCTTCCGCAATCCCTGGAATGTTTTTGATTTTTTCGTTGTAGGGATCGCCCTGCTGCCATCGAGCGGACCGTTGACCGTGTTACGGGTCCTGCGGATCCTGCGCCTTGTTTCGATGGTGCCGCGCTTTCGCTTCGTCGTCGAATCACTGCTACGCGCTATCCCAGGCATCCTCTCGATTGCCGGGCTGTTGTTGATCCTTTTCTACGTCGGGGCGGTCATGGCGACCGGCCTTTTCGGTGAACAGTTTCCGAACTGGTTCGGGACATTGGGCGAGTCGATGTACAGCCTGTTTCAGATCATGACGCTGGAGAGCTGGTCGATGGGTATCGCACGCCCAGTCATGGAGGTTTACCCCTGGGCCTGGGCCTATTTTGTGCCCTTTATTCTGATCGCCACTTTTACCATGCTAAACCTCTTCATCGCGATCATCGTGAGCACCATGCAGTCGATGGTGGAGGAACAGAAGGAGCAGGAAACAAGCAACATCAGCGCAGTCGTGCATGACGAAAATGTTCACCTGCATCAGGCCATCCGTGATCTGCAGGATGAAGTGAGATCATTGCGAGAGGTGATGCAGCGGGCCAGGTAGGAGTCGTGAGCGATTCAGGTGTGTAAACGCGGGAGTCGGGCGCAACCGCCCGACCCAAAGCAACCATAAAGACAAATCAAACGAGCCCGTCAGGCGGCGATTGCACCAACCAGTTGTGGATTGCTTGCGCCCTGCAGTGCGTTTGCCAGGTGCAATGCGGACTGCAGAGGCAACCTTATCCGGCCTTCGCCCACCCGCATGCTCAATGCAGCGAAGCGCCAATGAAACTCGTATCGCCGCGATGGTTTGCCGACCGGTCCCACCAAATGCGGCTCTCCAGTTGCGACTGCCTTTGCCTGCTGTTGGCCTACCTCGGAATCGACTGTGGTCTTCTTAGCCTCGACTACCGCTAAAGGCTTACCGTCGTCGCCCCACAGCACATAGTCGGCGTAGCCGATACCCTTCTTGTTGGGCATTCCGGTGACTTCGTATTCGCAATCACGAGGTTGATCGAGTGGCCAGCCGGCGCGGTGCAGTTCCACGTCGATCAAGTAGGTACGAGTGTCGGCCTCGGAGTAGTCGTGAGTGTCCGGCTGTTGTTCGGCCTCAGTACGCACCTCTTCGAACCATTCGCGCAGTGTCTGCAGTTCGGCATCGAGTGCGTCACGCTCTTGCTGGCGCTTAAGCGCTTCTTCGTTCTGTTCGGCGAGTCTCTTCTCTAGTGCCTCCAGGTCTTTGCGCGGTACCACTTCCCCTGGGTGCAGCGGCCTTGGTATCCGGTCATCCCTCCAGCCCGCACCCTCTCGTGAGGCATCAGGCGTATAGGTTCGGACCAGCCAATAACAGATATGGTGCAGCTCTTTGACCACCTGCAGCGCGTCATACTCACGAATCGGGCGCGGGCTGTGGACCGCCTGATTACCAACCTTCTGGATCACCCTTGACGTGGCCTTCTGCCGTAGTCGCGGCATCTTTGATAGCGCGGAACTCGGTCGGCAGGAAGGCGAAGTTGCTCATGGAGTGGGGGGTAAGTTCATACCCTTACCAGTTCCATCAGCGGTTCAAAGCGATAAATAGCGGATCTTCTTCCAGAGGCTTCTTCGACGATTTCCAGCAGCCCTTCTTGCAGGAGCAAGCGGGTAAATCGTGCGGCGGTCTGTGGGGGGATGCCTGCGCTCTTGGTAAAGCGGCTGTTGCGGAAGACCGGGTTAGTAAACACGTAGTCCAATGCTGCCATCGAAAACTTAGACGCCAGAAGCTCTGAAAAAATAATCTTCATCTCTTCATGGCATGCGCGGATCGTCTCGGCGACTTCGAGGTTGTGAATGGCCTGCTTCTCGACAGCGGTGAGGAAAAAGGCGCACCACTCTTCCCACACCCCTGTCGCCGAAACCTCTCGCATGGTTGCAATGTACCGATCCTTATGGTCCTCGAAGTAGCGGCTGATGTAGAAATGAGGAGCCGAAATGGCGCCACCGACCCACAGCATTAGAGTTACGAGCATCCGGCCAACTCGGCCGTTACCATCCTTGAACGGATGTAGCGCTTCAAACTCAATGTGACACAGAGCTGCGCGCAGCAGAATCGGAATACGCTCATCGCCTATTACGACGAACAGCGTTTCCATTCCGCCTTCAAGTTTCTCCGGCGCGATTGGGACGAAGCTCACCTCTCGGCTGCCGCGTTCTCCTATGTAATTCTGCTCGGTCTTAAAAGCACCCGGCGACTTCTGCGCCCCGCGCCCAAGGGACAGCAGTTGCTGATGGATGCTCTTCACCAGAGAAACCGAGAGTGGCCGCCCCTCTTCGATCTGCCCCCGGGCGGTCCTCAGCGCGCGTTGGTAAAGTAGCGTCTCGACCACCTCGAAGCGGAATTCCGACGCCTCTTTAACGTCTTCGCCATATTCGGCCTCCAGTTGCATGATCTCGTCCATGGTGCTGATCGTGCCCTCCATTCGCGATGAGATCACAGCCTCCTGGTTCCGCAACGGAGCGAGGAATATCTCGCTGTTGTGCATTCCCTTAAGCATTTGGTCGTAGCGCGCGAGCGCATCAGTCGCGGCCAGCAACTCAGGCATAATCCGGCTGTAATCTAACGGTTCGGGAGGAAACAGCCCGTCGTGATAAGTAACGGCTTTCGAGGTTTCTATGTTCATGATGCCGTCAATACTTGACCATAAAGGCTTTCGTTGTCAATATTTCTACTTTAGTTAACACTAATGGCGCTGGGCTCCACAAGTGAACGTCAACGGACTTCGATGTTAAGTAGGATCGGAATTTGAGAGAGAAAGCGGCTTGCCGTTAATCCATTGCCGTCAAGCAGCCTTGTTGTTAAGAACTAGCGTAAAATTAACACCAAGGCGCCGGAGTAGCTCTCAGAGTTCGCCGTTGAACGCTCGGGATTGCAGAGAAGCGAACAGGATGTCCAGCTCTGCGAGTGGGTGCGAAGGCGGGCTTTCTGCTTTTCGATGGATTCGACTATGGCCGCGAAGCGGCGCTGTAGGTCGAACGGGGGTAGTGGAACCAGAAGAGCCAACACCTGCGCCTTGGTGATCGCCTGTCGCGTGGCCCCACTCTCGCCGATCCCGAGCAATCTATGCTTCATCGGGCCTGGCAAGAGCAGCTTTTCGAGGAACTTAGGTTCTATAGTGGGGCTACTGATCGCGATACGACCTACTTTCGAACCCGCCTCGTGCGGGTTTTTTTGTGTTGCGGAGGCGTCGCGCTATCAGGTTTGTTCAGGTATCGAGGAGCATCTATGCGCCCGACGCACAAACGCATGGACGACGACAATCAAACCCGGCAGTCCACAGCTGATCGCTGGTCCGGTTTTCTTGTCTGCTTCGAGTCGCAGTAGAGTTCGACCGGGCCAGGCTGGGGGACCAATTGGGGGACCAGATTGAATTAACTTTTATTAAAATATTGTTTTTAAAACGTTTTTATCTGTTGATTGGCGGAGAGTTAGGGATTCGAACCCTCGATACTTTCAATCATTTCAATATCTTACAAAGGCATCGTGTCCAGATCGTGTCCAGCGCCGCCCAGCAGCCAATGGGCAAACCGCTTGGCTGGCGCCCTACTGACATTGCTTCGTCCATTGCTTCGTCCGCACACTTGGCGTACATTTCGGACATATTCCAACCTAGGCATCCAGATGGCTACCACCGAAACCGTAAAACAGGAACGCATGCACATCCGTCTCGATACCCTTTCGAAGCAAAAGCTGGAACGGGCGGCCGCCTATGCCCACAAGAGCCTGTCAGAATTCGTGCTCGGCCAGGCACTGCACGCGGCCGATGAGGTGATTCACGAACACGAGTCCATCGTGTTGGATGAGGCCGATTGGGGGGTGTTCCTGGATGCCCTTGAAAGTCCTCCCAAGCCGAATGTCAAACTCAGGAAGGCCTTCGCCGAACACAAGAAGCGCGTCCAGCGGTAAGAGATCAATCGCTTGGAACTCGTCATCACGCCGCTCAGCAAACGGCACGACCGGAAGAACTTCGACTGCGGCGAAGCCTCGCTCGACCTCTACCTCCACCGCTATGCCAACCAGGATATCCGGCGCCGGGTCAATCGGGTCTTCGTCGCCTCTCCGCCAGATGAACCGCAGCGTGTGATTGGTTATTACAGCCTGAGTGCCGGCAGCCTCGCCGCCGCTGATCTTCCGGAAAAATTTCGGCACCGGCTGCCTAGGTACCCGGTTCCGGTGGCGCTGCTGGGTCGTGTAGCCGTAGACAAGTCCTACCAGGGTCAGGGGCTCGGCGCTGTCTTGATCGCGGATGCCCTACAGCGGATCGCTCTGGCAAGTCAGGTGATGGCAGTCTACGCCGTGATGGTCGACGCGCTGAACGAAAGCGCAGCAAAGTTCTATCGACAATTCGGTTTCATCCAACTGCCCAGCCAACCGCTCAAGCTGTTTCTTCCAATGGATACCTTGACCAAATCGGTTGACTGAAGTCTCGTCGCCCCTGGCAATAATCGTCGACGCGAAAAACCTGCCGAACGCGGCTCCAGAGTGACCTTCTCAGCTCAACCCCAGAGCGCGCCGCAGCGATGCCACATCCGCGCTGAAGGGCTGCGGCGACTCGTTGTATTGTTCGAACTGCAGGAACAGTGCTTCGAGCCGTTCCCTGCCGGATGACGTTTTCGCCGCCTCACGCGGCGTCGCTCCCTGCAGGGCCGGAAGCGGTGCTTCCAGCCACGCCTTCCAGTGTTGATCAGCCATCTCCCGAAGCTTTTCCCGGACCTCAGGCAGCGCCTGCAGTTCTTCGCTGGATGACCCAGCGAACGTTGAACCTTCATCGGAACCGCCGCGCGCGGTCCCCTCGAGCATCTTTTCCGGTGACTGGATCACCGCGTGGCGGAAACTCGCCCGCTTGCCGAGTCGGCGAGTTATCTTGCGTTTGACCGCGTCGGCCCGTTCCTGCGAATTGACGTCGATGGTCAACTCTTGGCCATCGATCACGATGTGGCCCAACACGGTGTTGTCCCACCCCGAGTTTTTGCTGTTGCCCTTTTTCAGCCAGGGAAACTCGACCGACTTTAATTCTCCTTGCTGATCGAAGTGGGCCCCATCGGTCAGTTCCTCGGCATATTCGACCAGCGCTAGTGTGGCCAAGGCATCCAGCGCCTCCCGGGGCATGCAGCTGAGCGCATAGTGAAGCTTGGTCAGCTGCAACGGGTCGCCATCGGTGTTGTGGATCTGCGGCGGAACCGGGTTGTACAGATCCTCCCGGATATCGTAATACATGGTCCGCAACTCAATATCGTATTCCCTCAGAACGTCGCGATCGATCCTCCCGACCCGATTCTCGAAAGTCTCCCGCATGTCGATGAAGTCATGCAGGTACGCCGGCGGAATCACGGTCGGTGCACAGCCGACCATGATCGCATCGCCGTCCATCGCGATGATCCTTGAGTAAATAATGGATCCCTTGTTCAGTATCGTTGTCGCCTGGCGTTCGTGAACATAGGTCTCCCCGCCAACGAACAGGTCCTTCAGTGTCATCCCGTTGCCGGGATCGACATCCGTAACCACAAAGAAGCTGTAGGACTGGGAACAGATCTCTTCGACGAAACGGCGATGATAAGAATCAATCCGTGCACACTCGTGCTCGAGGTAGTGAAGCGCCACCGGCGTTTCCGGCAGATGCTCGGCCGCGCTCGCCTCGGCATTGTCCGGTACCCAGTTGAACACGAACCAGGGGATGAAGGCCGATCCCACTTCGGGCTCCGCTTCCGGATCCAGCGGCACGTCGCTCCAAAGAGAGAACTCGTCCCAGGCCTCAGCCGCGGCGCTCGGCCCGTAATACTTGTCGGCGTGCTTCAGCAAGGCATGGACGAGTTCGCCCTCCGTACGACGCATCTTCTGCCAGCTCAGATTGGCAACCGAAGCATCATCTTTGGGCAGGCAGCACTTCTTATATTTCTTGCCGCTACCGCAGGGACATGGATCGTTACGTCCTGGTTTCATCATCTGGGTCATCAGAGTCTTGCTTACCAACCAGGTTGCCAGCGACGGGTCGCAACGTCTGGCTGAACGTAAATCGTGCACTATCCTGACGAAGCTTTACACACCATATTGATTGCTCAACGGCGTCTTCGAGACAAAAGCACGGACTTTGACGGGTTCGGCAGCAAGTGAGAACGAAGGTCTCAGGCAGCTTGCGGCCGGTTTCACTCGCGGAAGGTGTTTCCCAACCTACGGGTTACTTGATTACAGTGAACTGCTGCATCAATTGCCAGCGCCCTGCAACCCTCCAAAATCGTGTCCAAATCATGGCTATCTCGACACGCGATCTAACGACCAACTTGCATCGATCATGCTGGCAACTGTTTGAAAAGTCGCGCCAAATCAGACCGTACCGAGGGATTTTGAGATTGCTAAAAATTCGGACTTAACTATCTGTTTTTATTGTAGAAAATGGCGGAGAGGGAGGGATTCGAACCCTCGGAGGGGTATAAGCCCTCACACGATTTCGAATCGTGCGCTTTCAACCGCTCAGCCACCTCTCCGGGTTACCCTTGTTCGGCCGCAGCCGGGGTAAGCGCGGGATTGTACCTCAACCCACCTGCTTCAAGACATCCTGATCGCGGGTACATTGAACGATTGAGGCGAAGCCTTGGTCGGTCGCATCCGGGAAGGCCTGGGCCACGATCCAGATCTGGCTGATGTCTTCACTCAGGCTGGTCAGGGCATTGATCGCCCGACGCGTACGCTCTTCGTCGAAGAAGGCGAAGGGCTCGTCGAGGAAGGCGAACTGTTTGCCTTCGATGGCCCGGTTGAGGAGTTTCTCCGACAACGCCAGTCGAAGCGCCAGCATGATCTGGCGCTGGGTACCGCTGGAGATCTCGTCCAGGTCCATGAAGTCGCGTTTCTCGCTGGAGAAGACCTGGACGTTCAGATCGTCGGCGATCTTGAGGTGTTCGTAACGGTCGTCGGTGAACAACGGCAGGGTCCGTCCGACCAGGTCGCGGACGTCGCGATTGAACAGGCTGGACATGTGCTTCGAGGCGCCGAACAGGAGCTCCATCCCCTTCGCGCGGATATTGATCCGGTGCGAGGCGGTATCGCGCCTTTCGGTCAGCCCGTCCAATACTTCCTGCAGTCGTGCCGCCTGCTGCGCTCGCTCGCGTTCTTCGCTGATCTGCAGATCCAGGTCCTCTAGGCAGGCCTGTTGAAACTCGAGTTGATGGTCGAGCCAGTCGGTTTCTTGGATGCCGAACTTGTCCGCTTCGGTGACGAGCAGTTCGGCGGTCTCCAGACGTGGCTTGATCGCCTCGTATTGGCTGTCGGCAGCGCGCTCGGGCGCCGCGGTGATCTCCTGCAGTTCCGGCTCCTCGACCCGCAGCTCGGTGTCGCCCTCTTCCTCCTCATACGCTTCCGCCGTGTCTTGCTCTTCCACTACGGGACGCAACTCACAGGCCTCTCCCTCGATCGCCCGAGTGCGCTTCAGCGCCTTGGCGAGGACGCCGGATTCCTCGCGCAAACGACCGGCCAGGCCGCGTTTGGACCCGACCATGCCCCACAGGATCAGGAACAGCACACCCAGACCGGCGCCGGCGTATCCAAGATACGGCAGGTATTCGGCTTTCCACTGCGGGATCTTGTCGAGGTTCTGCCGCAGCAGATCGATCACCGGCTGGGCCTGCGGCAGCTGTTCACCGAAGCTAAGCAGTCCCCAGGCGCCGCCGGCGACCACCGCCAGTACCAAGACGATGAAGCGGAAGAACGACCGGGTTCCGCGTGCGCTCTCGGCCGCCCTGATCTGCTCGGCATTGATTCGGTAGGTCTCCAGGGCCGACTGCAGCTCGTTGCGGGACTCCTCGACCTCGCGCCGACGCGACCCGAGCGCGTTGCGCTCGTCTTCGAGGCCGATCAGCTTGCCTTCTTCGAGATCCAGTTCGGCGACGTCCGCCTCGGTCGCCTCCAGTTCGGTGGCGATCTCGGCCAGCAGATCCTGCTGGTCTTCGATGGCATTCTCGAAGTCGTGGGCGACGTACTCCAAGGGAGCCACGCCGGCCATGATCTTGACCGCGTGGCTGTGCGGATGGGGCGTGGTGATCTCGCGTTGCGCCAGATAAAAGGACTCGATGAACTCGTCGTACTCGTAACCGAGCAGGTCGAATACCGCGTCGGCCACTCGGTCAACGCCCTTGGCGACCGGCTCGGAGTCGCCGTCGCGCGTCAGGCGGGCGCTGTGCGAGCCCTCGCGGTCGAGAAAGCGGGAGATCTCGTAGTCCCGGCCGTCGACCTCGAAACCCATGGTGACATTGCATTCGTTCTCGCCCCAACGGATCACCTTGGCGAGATCCTTTTCAGCCAGCGAAAAGGTTCGTCCGAACAGCGCGAAGCAGACCGTCTCGCCGATGGTGCTCTTGCCGGATTCGTTCGGCCCGCTGACCGCGATCAGGCCGCTGGCAGGCAGATTCTCGAGCGCCAGCTCGGCGTATTTCAGGACGTTAAGGGCTTTGACGCTTGTGATGATCATGCCACGCCCTCCTCTTCGAGCTGCCGCAGGCGCTTCAGCACCATCTCCATGGCTTCACGATAGGGTTCGGTATCGAACGCGCCGCCGGAGTTCAGCCGTCGCTCGAATTCGGCCTCGCAGTATTTGCGGAATTCCTCGGAAGCGGCGTTCGGACCACTGCTGGCGAATGGTTTGCTGTCGGTCTCTGTCGACATGATCAACTCTCTGTGAGGGCTCGATTTATTGGATTCGTTAGACTAGGCAGTATATAGGTTCCGGCTTCATTCGAGCACCCGGAAATAAGCGCTCTGTCCGGGGAGGTCGATTTCCCGCACCGCCACGCGCGCGGGGCCATCGAGCGCCATCTTGTCGTTCAGGCGCACCTTGGCCTCGAGCGCCAGCTCGGGGATGAGCAGCACGGCCTTGCGCTCCTCCAGGGCGACCACGATACCCTCGCCCTGCCAGTCCGGATTGCGCGCCAGCCAGGCGAGCTTCCAGTGCTGATTCGACAAGCGCTCGGCGCGCCGGATCAGTCCGCCCACGGCCTCGGCCGCACCGATCCGTTCGGCGATTCGCTCGGCGTCGAGCGGCTCCGCGCCGGTGACGGCCAGGCGCAGTTGCTGGTGCACCACGAGGTCCTGATAACGGCGCAGCGGACTGGTGGCCCGGGCATACAGCTCCAGGCCCAGTCCAAAATGCGGACCGGGGTGCAGGCTGGCGCTGCTCGGCTTGAACAGGCGCCGGTAGGAAAACATCTCCGATGGCGTGCTTGGCCGGCGGATCTGTTCCGGCGGCGGCTGGATGGCGTGCGGGATGGCAATGCCGTTGGCCTGGGCGAACCGAGCCGCCGCCTCGCCGGCCATCAACATCGCGTTGGTCACCATCTGCCGGCTGCCCAGACGCGGCAGAGGCCGGATGACGATCTCGCCGTCGACGATCCGGGTGCTGACCTCGGGCAGATCGAGCTCGGCCGCATCGCGCGCCAGGCGCAGCTGGCGAAAGCGATCGGTGATCTCGCGCACGGCGGCGAAGCGCGGTTCGTCGAGGCGCTGCTCGACCTGTTCGTAGCTCAGGCGCGTGACCCGCACCCGACTCGGCACCACCTCGATGTCCTCTACCCCCTGCTCGCCGAGACGAAAACCGAACGACAACGCCGGCGACTCCTCGGCCAGCCCCAGTCCGAGCCGATGGGTGACCGCCTCCGGCAGCATGCCGACGATGCGCTCGGGCAGATAGAGATTCGCCGCGCGCGCTCGCGCCGCCAGGTCCATCTCGCTGTCGCCCGGGACCAGCGAGGCGACATCGGCGACGTGCACCCACAGCCGGTCGCCTTCCAGGCTGATGGCGTCGTCCGGGTCCTGGTTGCCCGCATCGTCGATGGCGAAGGCCTCGAGGCCGGTGAGATCGCGCCGAGCCTCCTGCGACAGCTCGGGCACCGCGAGTTCGACCGGCTCGAGCGCGGCGCCGATTCGCTGCGGGTGCGGGTTGTGTTCGCCCGCCCAGTAGCCGCACTTGAGCAGGAAGCGATGGGCGTGCTCGGGGTTCTCCTGGACACCGAAATGGCCCAGGATGCGGCTGTGTTCGGCGTTGCCCAGCGCGACCCGCTCGACCTCGGCCAGACGCTTGCGATCGGCCTCCTCGAGTTCGGCGCGTTCGACCCGGGAGATAAACTCATCCCAGTCGCGGGCAGCCGCGGCCTTGGCCTCGCGCTCGGCCTTTTCGGCCTGCACCTGCCCGACGGCCCGGGTCCGGATAGCGGCCGGCGAACCCTCGAAATACAACCCGTCGGCGACCAGTTCCCAGCTCCCCCAGGCGGTCGCCGGGGTATATTCCCCGTACAGCAACTCGGCCAGGTCGGCCAGCGAGACCTGCTCGCCCTCGAGCAGCTCCCAGGCCTCTTCGAGGTTCGGCTCCGGTGTCTCGAGACCCTTCAGACCGGCGGTCGGGCCGGGGTGCAGCAAGGCGACGTCGCGCTCGCGCACCCGCTTGGTCTTGCCGCCCTCGAGCTCGATCTCGATCTTGTCGGTGACGCCGGTGACCAGTGCCGGGCGCACTTTGTACAGGACCAGGCTGCCGGGGCGTAGGGCGGAATCGGGCACATTCACTCCTTGCTGGGGAACGGGTGTTTTAGGAAAGCTGAGCGGCGGTATGATACCGGGCTTAGGCCGCATGTCTCACCAGGATCCGGAATATTGGGGCCATCTGGCGGAAGTAGATTGGGCGATCGCCCAAAGAAGCATAGCCGTAGCTATGGTTCAAGGGGGATCGATCGAGATACGCAGCCAGATGGTGCCAAGAACCGGAGAGAACAGAGTGTCACTGGCGTCGACATGCTCAGGTTCACTTAACCTCAGTGTCTAGACGCTATATTTCCCGAAAACCAGGTTCGCCTGGCGAGATGTGCGGGCTTAGGCAGTGATCGCGCGAAGAACGCGCGGCAGACTCGGAATTCGGTGGAGATTCGTTCCCATGCACAGCGACTGGCAGCAGTTTTTGCAATCCCAAGGCGCCCAGGTCGACGATCGACAGAATGCGCACTTCCCAGAGGCGCCCGGCACCCCGGACTGCGCCCTGGCCGACCTCTCCCCGTGGGGCCTGATCCGGGTGCATGGCGAGGACGCGCGGACCTTCCTGCAGGGCCAGGTCACCAACGACGCGCGCGAGGTCTCGGCAGAGCACAGCCAGTTGAGCGGCCTGTGCAGCCCCAAGGGCCGGATGATCGCCAATTTCCGGGTGTTCGAGCGCGACGGCGACCTGTTCCTGCAACTGCCGCTGGAGCGGCTGGAGGCGGTGCTGAAACGGCTGCGGATGTTCGTATTGAGGGCCAAGGTCGAACTCAGCGATGCCAGCGGCGAGCTGGTGCGGATCGGCATCGCCGGCGAATGCGCGCCGGGCCTGCTGCCCTGCGAGGCCCCGCAACGGCCCGGCGACACGGTGCGGCACGGAGAACTGACGGTAATCGCGCTCGGCGGCGATCGGCCGCGCTTCGAGATCGTCGGCACCTTCGAGGCGGTCAAGCCGTTGTGGGAGCAGACCGCCGGGCTCGCCCGCCCGGCGAACGCCGACTTCTGGCCGCTGATGGAGATCCGCGCCGGCGTACCGACCGTGTTCGAGGAGACGGTCGAGGCCTTTGTGCCGCAGATGACCAACATGCACCTGATCGACGGGGTCAGCTTCACCAAGGGTTGCTACACCGGCCAGGAAGTGGTGGCGCGGATGCAGTACCTGGGCAAGCTCAAACGGCGCATGTACCGCGCCCGGGTAACGGCCGATACCGCCCCGCTGCCGGGCGACGAGCTGTTCTCCATCCGCAGCGCCTCGGCCCAGGGCGCCGGGCGGGTGGTCGATGTTCGGCCCTCGCCCGAGGGCGGGTTCGAGGCCCTGGTGGTGGTCGAGATCGCCAGCGCCGAGGCGGCGACCGACCCGGGCGATCTGCGCGTCGGGGCCGAGGACGGCCCGGCCGTGGAACTGCTCGACCTGCCCTACAGCTTCCCGGTCGAACAGGCCTCCTGAGCGGTCGCGCTCACGCTCACGGCTTGGCCCGCCGCCCCGACCGGGGCGTTCAAGTCTGTGGCCTGATATCCGCTACTGCTTGCATGGCCCACACCGCGGGAACCTCACCATGCAACAAGCCCTTATCGACAAAGACTCCTTCGTCGAACAACTGCGCCAAGACATTGACAGCAAACACCTGACCCTGCCGACCCTGCCGGAGATCGCGCTCAAGGTTCGCGACGCCCTGCAGGACGACAACACCGACGCCCGCAAGATCGCCGAGCTGGTCTCGCAGGACGCCGCCATCTCGGCCCGCCTGGTGCAGGTGGCCAACAGTGCCATGTACCGCGGCCCCAAGCCGTTCGACAGTGTCCAGGGGGCGGTCACCCGCCTCGGCCTGCGGATGGTCCGCAGCCTGGTCACCAGCCTGGCGATGAAACAGCTGTTCCAGGCCACCTCCTCGACACTCGACCAGGAATTTCGCCACGTCTGGGACGACGCGCTGCAGATCGCCGCCATCAGCCGGGTGCTGTCGCACAACCTTCGCCACATCGACACCGAGCAGGCGACCCTCGGCGGCCTGATCCACAACATCGGCGCCCTGCCCATCCTGACCCGAATCGAAGAGACCTACGGTTTCGAGGCCGAGGACCTCGGCATTCAGGAACTGGTGGAGGCGGCCACGCCGGAGGTCGGGCGGCGGGTGCTCGAGCACTGGGAGTTCCCGGAAAACCTGATCGCCATCCCCGAGGGCTGCATGGATCCCGGCTACGACGGCGGCTCGACGGCCGATATGGTCGACGTCGTACTGGTCGCGCGCCTGCAGCACATCGCCGCGACTACCGATCCTGACAGCTGGCAGACCTGGCAGCAGGTCCCCTCGTTCGCCAAGGTCGGCATCGATACCAACATGGAGCAGATCGACATCGAGGGCGACGCCGAGCTGGCCGAGGCCCGCTCGCTGCTCGATAGCTGAGGGGCTTCACCAACCCTTTGTATCGCCGCGCCAGCAGCGCTCTGATCGATGCATCTTCGCGGCGGGGGCGCCGCCTACAGGGGCCGACCCTCCGTGGGCTGTTCCCGCTGTGGGAGGTGCGCCCTCGCGCCGATCGAGCTCTGATCGATGTGCCTTCGCGGCGGGGGCGCCGCTCCTACAGGGGCCGACCCTCCGTGGGCTGTTCCGCTGTGGGAGGTGCGCCCTCGCGCCGATCGAGCTCTGATCGATGTGCCTTCGCGGCGGGGGCGCCGCTCCTCAGGGGCCGACCGGCTCCGTGGGTTGTTCCGCTGTGGGAGGTGCGCCCTCGCACCGATCGAGCTCTGATCGATGTGCCTTCGCGGCGGGGGCGCCGCTCCTACAGGGGCCGACCCTCCGTGGGCTGTTCCGCTGTGGGAGGTGCGCCCTCGCGCCGATCGAGCTCTGATCGATGTGCCTTCGCGGCGGGGCGCCGCTCCTACAGGGGCCGACCCTCCGTGGGCTGTTCCGCTGTGGGAGGTGCGCCCTCGCGCCGATCGAGCTCTGATCGATATGCCTTCGCGGCGGGGGCGCCGCTCCTACAGGGGCCGACCCTCCGTGCGGCTGTTCCGCTGTGGGACGTGCGCCCTTGCACCGATCGAGCTCTGATCGATGTGCCTTCGCGGCGGGGGCGCCGCTCCTACAGGGGCCGACCCTCCGTGGGTTGTTCCGCTGTGGGAGGTGCACCCTCGCGCCGATAGGGCTCTGATCGATGTGCCTTCGCGGCGGGGGCGCCGCTCCTACAGCGATTGCGTCAGCCCTCCGGCCGCATGTGCGGGAACAGCAGCACGTCGCGGATCGACGGGGCGTTGGTGAACAGCATCACCAACCGATCGATGCCGATGCCCTCACCCGCGGTCGGCGGCAGGCCGTGTTCCAGGGCGCGGATGTAGTCGGCGTCGAAATGCATGGCCTCCTCGTCGCCGGCGTCCTTTTCCTCGACCTGCTTGCGGAAGCGCTCGGCCTGGTCCTCCGGGTCGTTGAGCTCGGAGAAGCCGTTGGCGATCTCGCGGCCGCCGACAAAGAACTCGAAGCGGTCGGTGACGAAGGGGTCCTCGTCGTACATCACCAGG
>CAVXWS010000042.1:0-24558 GCA_963765415.1 uncultured Gammaproteobacteria bacterium | reverse complement strand
CAGCCCAAGGAACCGCTTGCCCGAGAGCAGTCTGATCCGCCCACCCTCGGGCACCGCGGCGACCGCGACCACGAATTCGCCGCGCTCGGCGAACAGCTTGCTCGGCACATTGATGATCTTGTTGCCCTTGCCGCGCACCAGCTCCGGCAGGTCCTGCACCGCGAACACCAGCATGTAGCCCTGGTGGGTGACGGCGACGATACGGTCGGTGTCCTTGTCCAGCAGCGGCGAGGGACGCAGAACCTTGGCCCCCTTGGGCAGACTGAGCACGGTCTTGCCGGCCTTCTTGTTCGCCAGCAGTTCCTTGGCCTGGACCAGGAAACCGTAACCGGCATCCGAGGCCAGCAGCCACCAGCGCTCGGGATCACCGCCGAGCAGTCGCGACGAACTGTGCGCCGGCCGGCGGGCTGAATCGGCCGGTCAGCGGCTCGCCCTGGCCGCGGGCCGAGGGCAGCGTATGCGCCGGCAGGGAGTAGCTGCGACCGGTGGAGTCGAGAAAGACCGCCGGCTGGTTGCTGCGCAGCGCGGCGGCGTCGCGGAAGCCGTCGCCGGCCTTGTAGCTGAGCGCCGCCGGAGTCGATCTCGTGGCCCTTGGCCGCGCGCACCCAGCCCTTCTCCGACAGCACCACCGTGACCGGCTCGCTCGGGGTCAGTTCGGTCTCGTCCATCGCCTCGGCCGCGGCGCGCTCCACGATCGGCGAGCGGCGGTCGTCGCCGTATTTCTCCGCGTCGGCCTCGATCTCCTTGCGGATCAGCGTCTTCATGCGCGCCTCGGAGCCGAGCAGCTTCTCCAGGTCCTCGCGCTCCATCGCCAGCTCGGCCTGCTCGCCGCGGATCTTCATCTCCTCCAGCCGGGCCAGCTGGCGCAGCTTGGTGTCCAGGATGTATTCGGCCTGGACCTCGGTCAGATCGAAGCGCGCCATCAGCACCGGCTTGGGCTCGTCCTCGGTGCGGATGATGCGGATCACCTCGTCGATGTTGAGAAAGGCGATCAGCAGGCCTTCCAGCAGGTGCAGGCGCTCGAGCACCTTGTCCAGGCGGTACTCCAGACGCCGGCGCACCGTCTCGGTGCGGAACTCGCAGCCACTCGCCAGCAGGATCGCGCAGGTCCTTGCACCGCGGGCCGGCCGTTGAGGCCGATCACGTTCAGGTTGACCCGGTAGCTGCGCTCCAGGTCGGTGGTGGCGAACAGGTGCGACATCAGCCGCTCGACATCGACCCGGTTGGAGCGCGGCACGATCACCAGGCGGGTCGGGTTCTCGTGGTCGGACTCGTCGCGCAGATCCTCCACCATGGGCAGCTTCTTGGCCTGCATCTGCGCGGCGATCTGCTCCAGCACCTTGGCCCCGGAGACCTGGTGCGGCAGCGCGGTGATCACGATCGTCACCGTTCTCGCGCTCGCAGCGGGCCGCGCATGCGCACGCTGCCGTTGCCGGTCTCGTACATCGTCCGCAGGTCTCGCCGGCGGGGTGATGATCTCGGCCTCGGTGGGATAGTCCGGCCCGTGGACGTGCTCGCACAGCTCGTCCAGCGTCGGCCTTGGGTCGCTCCAGCAGGTGGATGCAGGCGGCGGCCACCTCGCGCAGGTTGTGCGGCGGGACGTCGGTGGCCATGCCCACGGCGATGCCCGGTGGCGCCGTTGAGCAGCACGTTGGGCAGCCGCGCCGGCAGCACGCGCCGGCTCGTCCAGGGTGCCGTCGAAATTGGGCACCCAGTCCACCGTGCCCTGGCCCAGCTCCGACAGCAGCACCTGGGCATAGGGCGGTCAGCCGCGCCTCGGTGTAGCGCATGGCGGCAAAGGACTTGGGGTCGTCCGGCGAGCCCCAGTTGCCCTGGCCGTCGACCAGCGGATAGCGGTAGGAGAAGGGCTGCGCCATCAGCACCATGGCCTCGTAACAGGCGGTGTCGCCGTGCGGATGGAACTTGCCCAGCACGTCGCCGACGGTGCGCGCCGACTTCTTGTGCTTGGACGCGGCCGACAGACCCAGCTCGGACATGGCGTAGATGATGCGCCGCTGCACCGGCTTCAGGCCGTCGCCGATATGCGGCAGGGCGCGGTCGAGAATGACGTACATGGAGTAGTCCAGGTACGCCTTCTCGGTGAACTGTTTCAGCGGCAGCTGTTCGATGCCTTCGGAGGTGTAATCCATCGGTCTTTGAGTTCGTCAGAGCGGTTGCGGGCGCGGCGTCTGAAAAAGCGCCCGCGGATTGTACACCCGGAATCGGCCGCAGTCGGACCAGGCCGTATCGCGGCGCGGCGCCGAGGCTGTGGGAGGCGCGCCCCCGCGCCGAAGCTGCCCTGCAAATGCCCATTCGCGGCGGGGCGCCACTCCCACAAGGCGGTGCCTAGCTGTCGGGCATGGGCGGATATCCGTGGGAGGCCGGGAAGGCTCAGCGCAGTTCGCGCATCTCGTTGAGTATGGCCCGGATGTCGCTGTGCCAGCGCTGGAACTGGACCCGCAGCTCGTCGGACTCGAAGTGCCGGACGAGATCGAGCGGGTTCAGCACCACCAGTACGGTCTCGTCCTTCTCGGCGAACAGCAACATCTTCAACGGCAGATAGGGCACCAGTTCAGGGTGCTTCTTGCTCAGACTGCGCACCTCGTCGATCTTGCCGAAGAACACCACCCGGTAGAAGTCGGACTTGTAGCCGAAGTCGGACATGCCGCCGTCGCAGCGCTGCACGTGGGCGACGGCGTACCCGTACTCGCCGAGGGTCTGTGTCAGCGCCCCCATGGCCTGCTCGAACTTCAGGGCGGTACGCGCGGTCAGGGTCGGTTGAGCAGCGGCCTGGCCAGCAATCAATACCGCTCCCAGGGCGATGCCGAGCAGCCAGCGGACCGGGGGCCTCACAGCGTCACCTCCTCGAGGATCTCGACGATGATCCCGTCCATCGCGGTGCCCAGTTCCACCAGCTCGCTGTTGTTGAACCAGTGCGAGATCGCCTTCATGCCCGGAGCGACCAGCAGCACCGTGCCGTCGTCCTGCTCCATGACGGTAATCCGGCACGGCAGCACCACACCCAGGCGCGGCTCGGTGTTGAGCATGTTGTACAGCTTGTTGAAGTTGCAGAAGCGGACCGTGACCTGTTTGGGGTTGTGGCTGAACTCGTCGGTCAGGCCTTCTTCGAGGAAGCGATCGGGGAACAGACGGAAATTGGCCCCCTCGAGCGCCTGGTGGACATTGGCCAGCGTGGTCTTGAAGTCATAGGGCGATTCGCGCACATGCGACGGCGGCGCGGCCTCGGCCTCCTGTTCCCCGACGCTGGCGCTGTGCTGTTCGAACGAACGAACGAAGGCGACCAGATCGTTCAGCTCGTCTTCGCTCATATCGTTCTCGAACGCCGGCATCAGCGTCTCGCCGCCCGGACCGAGACGCCCTCTGACCATGGCGTGACGAATCAGGGCATCGGGTGCCGATTGCAGAAAACCGGGGTTGTTGATCGCCGGCGGCATGATCATGAACTCGCGCACGCGTGACAGGGTAACCCCGGTGCCCGGGCCCTCACCGCTGCCGTCCGCGCCATGGCAGCGGGCACAGTTCAACTTGTACAGGCTCGCCCCGCGGGCCAGGTCTCCGGCGATCGGCGTCGGGTCGAATTGCATCCCGGGCCGATCGCTCCAGCTGCGCAGATGTCTCACCAGCGCATGGACCTGAGCATCGCTCAGCTCCTGAAAGTCCGGCATGATCCGCCCGGGTCGGCCGAGCCGGATGGTCTTGAACAGGTAGTCGTCGGAGACGTCCGCCAACGTCGAGTCGATCAGGGGCAGGCCGATGCCGCCTTTGCCTCGGCCCTGGTGGCAGGCCGAGCAGTACTCCCGATACAGGGCCTCGCCGTTCGGGGCCGCGACGGCCGCGCCCGCCGACAGCAGCGCCAGGATCAGGGTCAGGGATAAGGTTGGCGATCTTAACTTCATCTGGAGTCCCAAGGGGTTGCTCGCCGCCGATACATTAGAATTTGATAAATTAATATAACACCGGCTCGCCGCTCTTGGGATTGATGAGGGTCAATTCATGGTGCATTGCAGCATTTCCACGCCTGAATCCGATTCGGCGCGAAACCTGCGCGGCCGGGCCGAGAAGGCAGCAGATCCGGGCTTGGACGCCTTAATGCGAAGGCGCAGGGATGCGTTCAGACGGGTTCGATGCGGTAATTCGCGGCCAGGCGACAATGTTCCCCGGGTGCAACGGCGACGCGATCGGCGTCGGCGTTGGTGGTCTCGACACAGAGCATGTTGCGATACTCCCCGTCGCCCAGATCGGCCATCGTCCGGGCGACCTCCTCCCAGGGGTTCCAGACCACCGCACTGTGGCTGCCCTCGCTGGCGATGCGGATAGACCGCCCCAGGGCGGCGTCGTCGATGCGTATCCGGTTCGGCGCGTCGAGATAGATGCGGTCGACCTCGGCGGCAACGATCACCGCTCCGGACTGCTGGCGGCGGGCGCCGTCGCCGACCTTGTCGATGTAGGTCCTGCCGTCCAGCCCGAGCACCTCGACCCGGCCGATGTCGCCGACCCGAAAATAGGTGTGCAGGCCCTGGGTCAGCTGCAACGGCGCGGTGCCCGTGTTGGTGGTCGCCAAGGCCACCTTGAGTTCGGCCCCCACCTCTATCTCGATCTCGAGTTCGAACCGGTGCGGCCAGATCGCACGGGTCTCCTCGGTATCGCTCAGCCCAAGGCGCAGGACGATCGAATCGTCGGCGCCCCCGACCGAACCGCGCACCTGCCACTGGCGATTGCGAACGAAACCGTGGCCGGGTCGACCCTTGTCCTCGGGATCCGGCCCGAACCAGGGCCAGCAGACCGGGATCCCGCCCTTGATTGCCTTGCCGGGCTGGAAATAGGCCTGCTCGCTGACAAACAGCAGATCGTCACTGTCGCCGTGGCGTACGTAGGACAGCACCTGTCCCGAGTAGATCGAGACCAGGGCCTGGGCCTGCGGCGTGCGGATCTCGGCCATGGCGAAGCCCCCGGCGCCCGCGACAAAACGCAGTCCGTCGAACAAGGCAAAGCGCCGATTCATTTCGTCGATATCCATCCTCTGCTCCTCCACGGCTTACCCAAGGATGTGCGGTCCTTTTGTGCCCCCAGACCCGGGCAAGCCGCGCCGATTCGCCGCGCTGTGCGACGGTGACGGCGAGATATTCGCCCTGATTACGCACCCGGAAATTGTTTCGCGCCTGGGGGGCTCGGGTCCGGACGATCGATGCCGCCTGTCAAACCGCCAGCGCCGGATGAATCGTCTCGATCTCTTCCAGCGGCCGATTTGAACCCGGTGGCGAAAAGCGACCGTACTTCTGCAACTGCACCGCCGAGACCGGTCCGACCAGCCGCGACAGCTCACCGAGCCGAGCACCCTGGCGGATGAGATGCAGCAGGTAGGTATGCAGCAGGGCCTCGGGCGTCACGGAGGTCGGATCCGCGACGCCACCGTCGACCGCGGCGACCGCGACCGCAGCGCGGATCTCCTCGCCGGTGTGCTCGCTCAGACGTGCCACGACATCGGGTTCGTCGAGCCAGCGGCGCAACGCCGGGCCGAGCGGCAGGACGCGCTCGGCGCCACCGTGCAGGCTCAGGCGACCCGCGCCGGGGTCGTAGTCCTCGGCGGCGAAGGCATCGAGTTCGGCCGCCGACACCCCGCTCAGCAACAGACCCATGGCGGTGCGGATATCGGCCGGGGCGACGTCGAGCAGGGCCTGCAGCTCGGACAGTTCGAGTTCGCGCGCCAGGCCCTGCTGCAGTTGCTGGACCGCGGGCTTCAACTCCAGCTCCGCCTGGGACTCGGCAGGGATCGCCGGGCGCGGCTCGTTCGCATAGACCCTCACCCCGGTGGTAGTCAGCGGGGCGTCGTCGCGGCGATTGCGCTCGCTCAGATAGTCGACCAGCCAGGCCATGAACAGGGCGATCGCCAGCGACACGACGAACACGATGCCGGCATCCCGCCAATACAGCGGATAGATCGGATTACGCGGCAAGGCGGCGTAATCGACGATCTGCATTGGCGGAAACTCCTGGCGGTTCTTGACCTCGATCTCGGCGAGACGCTGCTGGTTGTCCTTGAGCAGCTCCTGCAGGCGTGACAGTTCGTCCTGCAGGTTCTCGTGCTGGATCAGGCGGGTGGAGAACTCGGCGGCACGGCTCTTGTGTTCGCCCAGCTGTTGCCGCAGTTGCTCGACCGTCTCGGTCGCCGCCTCGTACTCCTGGGTCGCCTGATTGAGGATGTTGCGCTTCCCGGCCGACTTGATGCGGCTGACCTTGCCTTGCAGGTCTTCGATCTCTCCCGGAACCGATTTGTAGGCCGGGTCGCGGGCCAGATAGGCGGGGGTGTACTTCTCGTTCAAGGCCGCCCAAGCGGCCTGCAGTTTCTGCAGTCTCTCCTCCATGACCGCCAGGGTCCGGCTCTCCTCCTGGGGGACCAGCGCCCGTCCCTGACGGGCGGCCTCGAGCAGCGAGCTGAGCCGGGCCTGGGCTTGCGCCTGCTGCTCCAACGACTTGTTCAGCGAATCGTTCAGGCCCTTCTGCCGGGCGAGGACCTGATTCTCGGTGCGCTCCCCGCTGACGATGTTGTGGTATTCGCGGTACCGCTCGATATCGCGCTGCTTGGCCTCGATCTTGTCCTCGAGCCCGAACTGCTGGCTGCGCAGTTCCAGGGTCGTTCGGTCGGTCGCCTCGGCGACGCGCTCGGCGCGGCGCTCGACATAGGCATCGGCCCAGCTGTTGACGATCGCCAACAGCAGGGTAGGCTCGTCCCCGGTGGCGCGCAGCTCGACCAGATTGGTACCGGACACCGACTTGACCTCGAGCATGGTCTCAAGCTCGGTGAGTTCAGGCATATCGGTGAACCCGTCGCTGGACGCCCGATCGATGACCCGTTGCAACAGCTCGGCGCCGAGCAGCAGGCGTGACTGGATGGTGACGTGCTCGACATCGGCATCGGCGCTGCGTCGATCGATCCCCTGGGGCTCGACCGTGAGCAGGGTGACCGTGGCGCGGTAGACCGCCGGGCGCAGGAAATTACCGAACTGACCGAGCACGAACAGCAGACCGAAGGTGACCAGGAACACGCGCAGCCTTTGCGAGCGGCGGTGCTCATCACCGCGACCACTGCCCGCGGCGGGACCTTGGATCAGTTCAATGGAGGGTGTCGCGGTTGCGGTCATAACGGCCTGTCTTTCCTTAGATACGTGAGTTGACGCCCCCAACGGATCGGCCGACCCGACCGATGTTTGACCGGGTCAACGGGGGCTAGTCGCAGGGCGCAACAGCGCAGCGCATTGCGCCGTATCCGCCGTCGCCAGGCGCTTCACGGCTTGCGCCTGGCGGGGCACAGTAGCACAGCCGGCCGCAGCCGCTTGTGACTCAGACCTCGGCCAGATCGCCCTTCTCCTCCAGCCAGGTCTTGCGGTCACCGGCGCGTTTCTTGGCCAGCAGCATGTCCAGCAGTCTGGTTGGTGTCGTCGCCCGGCGTCCATGGTCAGCTGCACCAGGCGGCGGGTGTCCGGGTGCCATGGTGGTCTCGCGCAGCTGCAGCGGGATTCATCTCGCCCAGGCCCTTGAAGCGCTGCACGTTGACCTTGCCCTTGAGCTTCTCCGCCGCGATGCGGTCCAGCACGCCCTGCTTCTCGGCGTCGTCCAGGGCGTAGAACACCTCCTTGCCGACGTCGATGCGGTACAGCGGCGGCATGGCCACGTAGACGTGGCCCGCGCCGCACCAGCGGGCGGAAGTGGCGCACGAACAGCGCGCAGAGCAGGGTGGCGATGTGCAGGCCGTCGGAGTCGGCGTCGGCCAGGATGCAGACCTTGCCGTAGCGCAGGCCGCGACAGGTCGTCGCTGCCCGGGTCGACGCCGATGGCCACCGAGATGTCGTGCACCTCCTGGGAGGCCAGCACCTCGCCGGGATCCACCTCCCAGGTGTTCAGGATCTTGCCGCGCAGCGGCATGATGGCCTGGAACTCCCGGTCGCGCGCCTGCTTGGCCGAGCCGCCGGCGGAGTCGCCCTCCACCAGGAACAGCTCGGTGCGCGCCGGGTCCTCGCCGGTGCAGTCGGCCAGCTTGCCGGGCAGGGCCGGGCCCGCGGTGACCTTCTTGCGCGCCACCTTGCGTGCCGGCGCGCAGGCGGCTCTGGGCGCTGTCGATGGCCAGCTCGGCGATGCTGCTCGCCTGCCTCGGTGTGCTGGTTCAGCCACAGGCTGAAGGCGTCCTTGACCACGCCGGAGACGAAGGCCGCGCACTCGCGCGACGACAGCCGCTCCTTGGTCTGGCCGGAGAACTGCGGGTCGCGCAGCTTGACCGACAGCACGTAGCTGCAGCGGTCCCAGACGTCGTCCGGCGCCAGCTTCACGCCGCGCGGCAGCAGGTTGCGGAACTCGCAGAACTCGCGCACCGCCTCCGGTCAGGCCGGTGCGCAGGCCGTTGACGTGGGTGCCGCCCTGGGCGGTGGGGATCAGGTTGACGTAGCTCTCGGCGACCGCCTCGCCGCCCTCGGGCAGCCACATGCACCGCCCAGTCGACCGCCTCGGTGTTGCCGCTCGAAGCTGCCGACGAAGGGCTCCTCCGGCAGCGACCGCGAAACTCGACCAGTGGCGTCCGCCAGGTAGTCGCGTCAGGCCGTCCTCGTAGCACCACTCGTCGCGTCTCGCCGCTTGTTCTCGTCGATGAAACTTGACCCGCAGGCCGGGGCACAGCACCGCCTTGGCGCGCAGCACGTGCTCGCAGCCGCGGCACGGAGAAGCTTGGCGAGTCGAAGTACTGCGGATCGGGCCAGAAGCGCATGCGTGGTGCCGGTGTTGCGCTTGCCGCACCTGCCGACCACCTCCAGGTCGGAGACCTTGTCGCCGCCGGCAAAGGCCATGTTGTACTCCTGGCCGTCGCGGCGTGACCCAGACCTCCAGGTCGCTTGGACAGCGCATTGACCACCGACACGCCGACGCCGTGCAGGCCGCCGGAGAACTGGTAGTTCTTGTTGGAGAACTTGCCGCCGGCGTGCAGCGTGGTGAGGATCACCTCGACCCCGGGCATGCCCTGCTCCGGGTGCATATCCACCGGCATGCCGCGGCCGTCGTCGGTGACCGTCAGCGAGCCGTCCTTGTGCAGCGACCACGTCGATCTGGTCGGCGTGGCCGGCCAGCGCCTCGTCGACGCTGTTGTCGATGACCTCCTGGGCCAGGTGATTGGGGCGGCGTGGTGTCGGTGTACATGCCGGGGCGCTTGCGCACCGGCTCGAGCCCGGTCAGGACCTCGATGGCGGAGGCGTCGTAGGCACTCATGGAAGGCGTTCTGGGAGACCTCGGTTTCGGTAACGGGGTGTCAAGGGATGAACGGCTGGCGGCTGATCTCTTTGCCGCGCAAGGCATCGCGCACTCGGTCGATCGCGCGCGCGGAGCGATCGTAACAGAAGTAATCACGGGCCAGTTCCTTGACGTAGCGATCACCGCCTCTGCCGGTCACGGGCCGCCACTCGGCGACCTTGAATTCTCGAACCTGCGGCTTGCGCGACGGATGGCCGAAGGCGTAGTTCTTGTACTCACCGGCGCTGCAGCGCAGCCCCTGGTAGATGGCGTTGTAGCCGCCGAGATCGGACTTCAACACCAGCCAGTACCGACTGACCCGATCCTGTTCACCGACACTGATGCTGTCCGGCGCGACATAGACGTCGAGACCGGGCGGCGCCGTGTCGACCGCCAGCTTTACCAGTTCATCGTCACCCGGCAGCGGCGGCCATTGGGCGTCGCTCTCGCGCCACGGCTCCACCAGACTCTCGTCGAAACGCAACTCGGGCTCGGTATTCTTGCGAATGTGCTCGAAGGGATCGTCCGCGGCCCCGGTTGGTGCTTGAACGCACAATAGAACCAGGACCAGGGCGATAAACCAGGACGGTGGGCACCTCAGCTGTCGGGTCATCGATATTCACGCTCCGCAGGCATAGGCTCGCGAGTTTACAATGCCCGGTGCCCCTACCGCACCCGAGCGATTGCCTGCACCGCGCGGCTGAGATAGCTTAGTGCCTCTGATACCAGACCTTGAAATATGACCGATAAAACCACCGACGACCTGTCCTTCGAGGACGCGCTCAGCGAACTGGAAAGCCTGGTCGAGCGCATGGAACAAGGCGAGTTGTCCCTGGAAGACTCGCTGAAATCCTTCGAACGCGGCGTTGCCCTGACTCGCACCTGCCAGCAGGCATTGAAGGCCGCCGAGCAAAAAGTGGAAATCCTCACCAGCCAGGATCCGGACGCCCGGCCGGAAGCATTCGACAGTGAAGGCTGATTCCGGTCCGGGCGGCTATCTCGCCGAATGTCACGCCCGCACCCAGATCTCCTTGGATCGCTGGCTGCCTGCCGCCAGACCCTGCCCCGGCGTCTGCATCGGGCGATGCGCTACGCGGTGCTCGGCGAGCGGCAAGCGGGTTCGCCCGAGCCTGGCCTACGCCGCCGGCAAGTCGGCCGGGCGTGCCCTGCGAGCAGCTCGACGGCCCGGCCTGCGCCGTGGAGCTGATCCATGCCTACTCCCTGGTCGCACGACGACCTGCCGGCGATGGACGACGACGACCTGCGCCGCGGCCGCCCGACCTGCCACAAGGCCTTCGACGAGGCCACCGCGATCCTGGCCGGCGACGCCCTGCAGGCCCTGGCCTTCCAGGTCCTGGTCACGGACCCGAGCTGACCGCGCCGGCCGAGTCCCGCGCTGCAGATGGTGGAACTGCTGGCCCTCGCCAGCGGCTCCCGCGGCATGGCCGGCGGCCAGGCCCTGGACCTGGACGCCGTGGGCCGGGAACTGGACTGGCCGCAACTGGAAAACATCCACATCCACAAGACCGGCGCCCTGATCCGCGCCAGCGTGCGCTGGGCGCCCTGGCCGCACCGGGGATCGATCCGAAGCCGTTCGAACAATCTCGACCGCTATCGCGAAAATGCATCGGCCTGGCCTTTCAGGTGCAGGACGACATTCTGGACGTGGCCGGCGACACCGAGACCCTCGGCAAGACCCAGGGCAAGGACGCCGCGGCCGCCAAGCCGACCTACGTCTCGCTGCTCGGCCTCGACGGTGCCCGCGCAAAGGCCCGCGACTTGCTCGATCACGCCCTGGGATGCCTGGAGGATCTCGGCCCGCCGGCGGGCCCGCTGCGCGATCTGGCCGGATTCGTGATCAACCGCGCGCGCTGAACGGTTGATCGCCGCATTTGGTCCGTAATACCGTCTGAAGGCATAATGGGAGGTTCCCCGGATCGACCGGCCGCCAAAACGGCACGGCGTTCCCATCCGACCGCGGCACGGCCGATCGGCGGAGAACCGACAAACTTAGCCGGAGAGAGCCGGTTCGGCTCGGACGACACGCATGAGCGCAGTTTCACCCAGCGTCACCAAGTCCCAGGAGATCGACGATGTCCAATCGCGCGTCGACACCCGGCGTATCGCCATCGACAAGGTCGGCATCAAGGACATCCGCCATCCGGTGCGGGTCAAGGACCGCAGCGAGGGTGAACAGCACACCATCGCCACCTTCAACATGTACGTGTACCTGCCGCACAATTTCAAGGGCACGCACATGTCGCGTTTCGTCGAGATCCTCAACAACCACGAGCGCGAGATCACGGTCGAGTCCTTCAAGGACATGCTCACCGAGATGGCCGAGCGACTGGAAGCCGAAACCGGCCACATCGAGATGACCTTCCCCTTCTTCATCAACAAGACAGCGCCGGTCTCCGGCGTGCAGAGCCTGCTGGACTACGAGGTCACCCTGATCGGCGAGATCACCAATGGCGTAGCCGAGATGTTCATCAAGGTGGTGGTGCCGGTCACCAGCCTCTGCCCCTGCTCCAAGAAGATCTCCGACCGCGGCGCGCACAACCAGCGCTCCCACGTCACCGTCTCGGTCAAGACCAACGAGTTCGTCTGGATTGAGGAGCTGATCGAACTGGTCGAAAAGCAGGCCTCCTGCGAACTCTACGGCCTGCTCAAACGACCGGATGAAAAATTGGTCACCGAACGCGCCTACGACAACCCCAAATTCGTCGAAGACATGGTGCGCGACGTCGCCGGCCGGCTGAACGACCACGAACGCATCAGCGCCTACACGGTCGAGGCCGAGAACTTCGAGTCGATCCACAACCACTCGGCCTACGCGCTGATCGAGCGGGACAAGGAGGCGGCCGAATAGCGCCCCTTCCGGGTCCAGCACCCTGTTGGGCCATGCGGGCTAAGCCTCCGAGGAATCCCAGAGTCTCAGGATCGTGGCTATCGCGCGAGTGAACTCGTCGAAGGAGTGAGGTTTCACGATGTAATCGTCGACGTCGTATTCGAATGCGGCCGCACGGTCTTTCGGCTCATTGGACGAGGTCAGGACGATGATGTGCAGGTGTTGGAGCTCCGGGTCCTTGCGCAGAGCACGCAGGAACTCGATACCGCTCATCTTTGGCAGGTTGAGGTCCAGCAGGATCAGCGCGGGTGGCGGCGATATCTTTTCATGCCCCCCCTTCCCGCGCAGCATGTCAAGCGCCTCCAGTCCGGTGCGCGCGATATGCAGAGGATTGCCAATATGATTCTTCTTCAGCGCGCGTTGCACCGTCATGATGTCAACTCGATCGTCCTCGACCAGAAGTATCGCGTCGTCGATGTTCAACATGGCTCTGCACTCCAGGTTTTCGCGATCGATGGCTTTGGCAACATGTTCAATCCTGTCAGTGATCGGTCCGGCTTCTCGGCCAGGTGAAGAAAACACAAGTGCCCTCACCGACGGCCGACTCCAGCCTTACGGTGCCGCCATGTTCTTCCACGATCTTCTTGACCAGTGCCAGACCAATACCGGTACTGCCGCCCATGTCAACGGATGCCAGAGTCTGAAACATCTGGAACACCTTGCCGTGGTATTCGGGAGCGATCCCGGGCCCATCATCGCACACGGAGAACTCGTAGGCCTTGCCGTCGCTTTCAACCTCAATTCGGATTCTGCCTTTTGACCCGACGTGGTGCTTCAGGCTGTTGCTGATCAGATTGGAGAACACCTGACCCAGCTGCAGCCGGTCCGCATAGAGGGTGGGCATTTCGCCCCGGATCTTGATCTTGAACCCCTTGGGCGGGGACAGCGAATCGATGGTCTCTTCGATCAACTCGCGGGTATCGACCGCCTCTTCTTGGCTGTCGGTCCTGCCCACCCGGGAATATTCCAGCAGCCCTTCGATCAGATCGTGCATGCGACGCACCCGGTCCCTGAGCAGGGCCAGCTGTTCGCGCGAGGAGTCGTCCAGTTTTTCGGACAGATCTTCCTCGATCCACTCCGCCAGGTTGCTCACCGCGCGCAGCGGCGCCTTGAGATCGTGAGAGGTCACATAGGCGAACTGTTCCAGATACTGGGCCCTTCTTTCCGCCTCGGCCGTTCGACTGGCAATGTGCTGCTCCAACTGCTCGTTGAGGTTCTGTAGTTGCTGCTCGGCTGACTTGCGCTCGACGACCTCCGTGTTCAGCGCGGCGATTGCATCTCGCAGTTGTGCGGTTCGTTCTGCGACCTCCAGTCGCACCCGTCTGGCCCGGCCGACGATGGATGCCAGATAGACGGTGAGCAGGGCGGTAAAGGCCATGCCGCCCGCCAGGATCATCCAGCTGTTGACAAGCTCGATCGTGAATTGACCCGGCGCCGCACTCGCCACCACTCGCCACCGCTCACTGCCGACAGGGATGTACTCGCTGACGGTTAGACCCAAAGCGTCCTTGTCCGGCCCGGATGCTTGTCCGTCTCGGAGACGGGACAAATGCGTGTAGATCGGCTGATCCGGGCCGACGCCATGGTCTCGGTAAAAATGCATGTCTATGCCGCCGGCACGAAGGTTTGCCAGGCCCAGCTCGACGATGTCCTCGATGTAAAAAATACCGAGTGCAAACCCTCTGACTGGGCCGCTGCCCGGGAGTGCCGGCTCCTGAACGTCCTCCGGCTCCTCTTCTTCGAACAGCACCGGGATCGCCACCACAAGGACTTTGCTTTCATCGACGCCGTCGTCGAACTGGGTCGCGGACGAGACTCGCGGGGATCGGGCGAGGTCGGCCCCCTGAAACAGGGTCGCAACGCTCGGGTCGGCGGCCAGATCGAGTCCCAGGGTTTCTTTGTTGCTGGCGTACGGCTGGATGTAGAGCACCGGGTATTGGATCGGACGATCGCCGCTGTCGACTCGTTGGCCCGAAGGGTCGATCTCGCTGATCCGGAAGGGGGGATAACTTCCACGCGCCCGCGCGATGAAGTCAGATCGCTCCTCGGCCGACACCCTGGGCACCCACATCAAAGCCTTTACTCCCGGGAAGCGCTTGAGCGCCGGACCAACGAACGTACGAAAATCACGGCGACTCACGACCCTCGACGCCTCGAAAAGGCTGGCGATGTCCTGGGTGATCGCAAGCGCGGCGGCGATTTCCCGCTGCACGACCAGCACACGGTCGTGAGCGGCCTCGCGGAACTTGATCTCAACCTCGTTCTTTACCCTTTCTACAGACTGGGCGAATTGAAAGATCGTTATCGACGCACCAAGCAGGGAAACCAAGGCAACCGGTAGATAGGCCCACAAGAGCGGCTTCGAAGCGAGTGCTCGATCTGTGGATCTGCGCGCTGACAAGACGTGGGGCGGCTGTTCCGGCACGATTCGCGACGTCATCGAGTTTCGGGCGGGAAGCGCTTGGTGATGGTGTTGCCGATCTGCATCAGGAGTTCATGCAAGGCCTCGTCGATATCACTGTTGACGATTAACGGAATGTCGTGTTCTTCCGCCTCGGTGACGAGATACGATTGCAGCGCCCAAATCTGATCCAGTCCCTGAATGTAGCGGGATGAGGATCGCTCAGGCTGCTCTTTTGCCCGGTGTTTCAGTCGTTTCGCCAGTGTGCCTTTTTTCGGGACGACCAGCATCAGCGGAATCACGACAGCCTGGTTCTCGTCGATATTCAGGTCAAGCCTGGAGGGCAGAACATGCACCCCGTCAACGATCAGATCCTGGACCTCTTTGACGGCGCGAGCAATCGTCGCTTCCAGTCCACGTTTCACCGCATCGAACTGCGAGAGGAACCCTTGGATGACCTCGTCATGGGCGACCTCATGCTCGGGCTTGCCTTCTTTCGCCAACCCCCGCCAGGCCTCAAAACTCGAATACGATAACGTGGGTGTGTTCTCCCGAGAAAGATAGGATCGTACGATCTCACGCATCATGTCGGTCGACTGGGTTCGGATAATGTTCAACCGATAAGCCAGTTCCGTTGTCAGCGTGCTTTTTCCCGAGCCCGTTATGCCACCAATGAGCAGGATCAGAGGGAGGCCACTCTCTTTAAAACTTCGCCAGGAGAGAAATCGATTCGCGGCCGATTGCGAGCAGTGCTCCTTCAGACTCTCGTAGACCACCTGCCTCAGAGCAAGGTGATCGATAAGATCAGTGTCCGTCTTCCGCAGATGATCGTGCACCAACTGCGCGGCCTCCAGGGCATCGTCACGTTTGATTGCGCAGGCTTCGATAGAGCGGGAAAGCAGGCCAACCGAAAAGGGGACTTCGTCGGTCGAGGTACGGACAATGATCTGCCGATCCCGGGAGGATCCCTGCTCATAGGACTTGGCCAATACCTCGCCGAAGTGCTTTCGAACCTCGGCGGCCACCTTCTCCTTGAGTGCGTCCGGGCTGATCTCGGCGTCGTTCCCGAGGCTATCGCGGACCGACTGCGCCACCAGGTACGCATCCTGAAACGAGAGTCCGGAGCGAACCAGCGATTCCACCAGGACACCACGCAGGAATGGAATCCTGTCGCCGGAGGCAGTCAAAATCACGAGTTTTCTAGCCATTCTCACCCGCCATGGTGATGACCCCTTCGCACGATCAGCGACACTCCCGCGGAGAACGGGACACCTGATCCGATGACAGGTGCATTGACAAGGATAAACCGCTCCTGAAGTTAGTGCCGACCGAATACGAAATTACCCGAAAGGGTAGTCGTTCAGACTCGGTCTGACACCCGGCTAAAAAAACCAGGGTGACCGGTTTCGATGGAGGTGCGAACCCACCCTGCGCACGGAGGCTTGAGTCAGGCTTGTGTCCGACCCGACCCGGCTTCAGGTGTCGGAGCCGTGCACGGCTTCGACACCTGCCAGTCGGCGGCGCCGCATCACGCCGAGCCCGGCTAGCGCCGTGCCCATCAACCGAAAAGCCGCGGGCAGCGGCACCGTGGCGATCTGCGGCGTGCCCGCGAGGACCGTGAAGTCGCTGAAGACCGCCTCGACGTGCCGGCTGACAATGGCAAGACATCGCTGCACAAGAACAACTGCAAGAAACTCCGACAACTGCCGAGAGGCTCGAGATTCCCGCTCTCGCACCCAACCCAAACTGCACGAAGTTGACGGGTGTGATACGGGCGCGTCAGAACTTCTTCCGCAGCAGCATCAGGTCGCCGGTCTGCTGCATCTCGAGCTGACCGAGAAAGCTCATCCCGAGCAGTATCTGTCGTGGCGCGTCACCGCGAACGACGATCCCCTCGACCCGGCTGAGTTCGATCCCGCCGAGCCGCACACTGTCCAGATCGACCCGATAGCCCTGCACCACCCCTGAGGCGGTCGAGACCACGATCGGCTGGCCGTCCATTCGATAGCGAATACCGAGCCGGTCGGCCTCGACCTGGCTCATGGCGACCCCGCTGGCGCCGGTGTCGATCAGGAAGTCGACCGGCCGGCCGTTGACCCAGCCCGGGCTCCGAAACGAGCCACTCGGCCCTTTCGCAATCCGCACCTCGGTAGAGCTCGGTCGCTTGGTAGGTGGCGGCGACGGCCGAGCCCAGCCGCAGTTCGCGGCGCTCGCCGTTGAACTCGACCAGCGCCGACTGCGGATCGGCGGAGATCAGTCTGACCCCCTCGCGACTGGTCTGGCCGCTGGCCAGGACGCGGTTCCTGCCGTCGATCGACAGCATCGCCTTGTCGGGGAACAGCGCCAGCACCTTGACCCGATCGACCGCGAGGGCCGGCGCGGCCAGGCCCAGAGACAGGCTCAGGAGAAACGCGAGAACAAGCAGACGCGCGGGTTGGCAGCGAATGTGGCGACAAGACATCGAGCGGATCCTCGGAGCGGCCGACGGGCAGGTTTCTTTCCCAACTATAGCGACCGGGTCGCAACGAACTGTCAGACGAGCGCCGCAAACCGCACGATGTGCAGAACCGCCAGGGCGAACAGACCGGCGACCAGGTCGTCGAGCATGATCCCCAGCCCGCCGCCGACCCGCCGGTCCAGCCAGCCGATCGGCCAGGGCTTCCAGATGTCGAACAACCGGAACAGAACGAACCCGGCAAGCATCCAGCCCCAGTGCAGCGGCAGCGCGGCCATGGTCACCAGATAGCCGGCGATCTCGTCCCAGACGATGCCGGGGTGATCGTGGACCTCGAGATCGTCGGCCGTGCGGCCGCAGATCCAGACCCCGATGGCGACCACCGCCGCGGTGGCGAGCAGATAGAGAGACAGATCCAGCCGCGCCAGCGGCAGATAGACCGCTATGCCGATCAGGGTGCCGGCGGTGCCCGGCGCCCTGGGCGAGCAGCCGGCGCCGAAGCCGAAGGCCAGCAGGTGGCGCGGATTGCCGAGGTCGGGTCTAGGCAGGTCCTTGCCCACGACGCGTTAGTCCTCGCCGGCGAAATGGTCGAAGCCGCCCGGCAGGTCGGCGTTCTCGCGGCCGTCCGGATAGACCGCGCGCAGTCCCGCTCGGGCTTCGATCATGCCGACCCAGGTCAGCGCCAGGCCGAGTTTGCCGGCCAGAGCATCGACGTCGCCCTGACGCTGCTCGGACACGGTGAAGCACAGCTCATAGTCGTCGCCCGAGGAGGCCGGCACCGACCAGTCGCCGGTCTCGGCCAGATACTCGCGCACCGCGGCGGAAACCGGCAGCTGTTCCAGGTACAGCTGCGCACCCACGCCGCTGGCGGTGCAGATGTGGCGCAGGTCGGAACTCAGACCGTCGGAGAGGTCGATCGCCGCACTGGCGAGCCCTAGCTGCGCCAAGGCCCGGCCGAGTTCAATACGCGGCGTCGGTCGGTCCAGACGCCCGGCGAGAAAGCGCAGATGATCGGAGTCGACGTACAGCCCCTGGCGGGCGAGCAGCCCCAGGCCGGCGTCGCCGAGCGTGCCGGAGAGATAGATCAAATCGCCGGGGCGGGCGCCGTCACGACGCAGAGCTAGACCCGGTTCGACGAAGCCGTGCACCTGGACCGTGATCGAGCGCGGACCCTTGGTGGTGTCGCCGCCGACCAGGCGCACGCCGTGCGCCTCGGCGAGCGCCGCGAAGCCTCGCGCGAATCCTTCGATCCAGGCCCGGTCGGCGCTTGGCAGGGTCAGGGCCAGAGTCGCCCAGGCCGGTGCGGCGCCCATCGCCGCCAGGTCGCTGAGATTGACCGCCAGCGCCTTGTGGCCGAGATCGACCGGGTCGCCACCGGCGCTGAAATGCCGGCCCTCGACCAGGGTGTCGATGCTGACCGCCAGTTGGCGATCGGCCGGCGGCGCCAGCAGCGCGCAGTCGTCGCCCACACCGAGTACCACATCCTCCCGAGCCGGACCGAGATCGGCGAAGTATTCGCGGATGATGTCGAATTCGTTCATCGAAGCATGCGACCGGTAAACAGCTGTAATTCACCTTGTGGGAGGCGCGCCCTGTGGGAGGCGCGCCCTCGCGCCGAATCGGCCTCGTTCAGGCACCTTCGCGGCGAGGCGCCCCTCCCACAAGGCGCCGCTCCCACAAGGCGCCGCTCCCACACTCACGACTTTACGAGCGCCGTGCCTGCACCTCGACCGGGCGCAGCCGGCGGGCCAGCTTGTCGAGCACGCCGTTGACGAAGCGATGGCCCTGCTCGGCGCCGAAGGTCTTGGCCAGTTCGACCATCTCGTTGATCACCACCCGATAGGGGGTCTCGGGATGGGCGGTGAGCTCGTAGGCCCCGAGGCGCAGGATCGCCCGCTCCACCGGGTCGACTCGGGCGATGTCCCGGTCCAGGTGCGGGCCGAGCGCCTGGTCCAGTTCCGTCAACCGGGTTGGCACCCCTTTGACCAGATCACTGAAATAGGCGTGATCGAAACTGCCCGACTGCGGATCGGTGATGAACTGGGTGACGATCGCGCCGATGTCCTGGCCGGCGACCTGCCACTGATACAGGCCCTGCACCGCCAGGCTGCGGGCGCGGCTGCGTTTCTTGCTCATGCTCGGCCAGCCGGGCTCATGCTTCCAGCTGGCGCAGCAGATTGACCATCTCGATGGCCGAGGCCGCGGCCTCGCCACCCTTGTTACCGGCCTTGGTGCCGGCCCGCTCGATCGCCTGCTCGATCGTGTCGACGGTCAGCACGCCGAAGGCGATCGGCACACCGTGCTTGAGGGTGACCTGGGACATGCCCTTGACGCACTCGCCGGCGACGTACTCGAAGTGCGGCGTGCCGCCGCGGATGACCGCGCCGAGGGCAACGATGGCGTCGTAGTCGCCGGCCGCGGCAACCTTGTCCAGCACCAGAGGCATCTCGAAGGCACCGGGCAGACGAACCACGGTGATATCGTCCTCGGCGGCGCCGTGGCGCTTGAGGGTATCGATCGCGCCGGCCTCCAGACTGTCGACGACGAAGCTGTTCCAGCGGGCGACGACGATGCAGAAGCGCGCCTTGTTGACGGTCAGGCCGCCTTCGATGACTTTGATGCTCATAGCTATCCCTTGTGTGTGTTCGACTCAGGTTCGCGGCTAGTCGTAATCGACGAACTCTTTGACTTCCAAATGGAAGCCGGCCAGGGCGTGCAGGTTCTTCGGCGCGCTCATCACCCGCATCTGGGTAACGCCGAGATCGGCCAGGATCTGCGCCCCGACCCCGTAGGTGCGCAGCTCCGTATCGGCGATCTTACCGCGCACCGGCGGCTCACCGCCGGGTGCGGCGTATTGCCGGTCCTGGATGCGCTGGACGATGTCGCGCGAGGTGTCGTGGTTGCGCAGGATGACGATCACACCCTCGCCGGCCTCGTTGATCTTGTCCATCGCATGGGTCAACGGCCAGCCGCACTCCTTGCCGGTACAGCCGAGCATGTCACAGAAGGTGTTCTGAACATGCACCCGCACCAGGGTCGGCCGGTCCGCTTCCGGCTGGCCCTTGACCAGGGCCAGGTGAATCTCGTTATCGACCACGTCCTGATAAGCGATCATGCGGAAGTCGCCGTGGTGGGAGTTGAGCGGACACTCGTTGATCCGCTCGACCGTCTTTTCGTTGCGCACCCGGTATTCGATCAGGTCGGCGATGGTGCCGATCTTCAGCTCATGCTGTGCGGCGAAGACCTCCAGATCGGATCGACGGGCCATTGTACCGTCTTCGTTGAGGATCTCGACGATCACCGCGGCCGGGGTCAGACCCGCCAGGCGGGCCAGATCGCAGCCGGCCTCGGTATGCCCGGCACGCACGAGCACCCCGCCCGGTTGGGCCATCAGCGGAAAGATATGGCCGGGTTGAACCAGGTCCTGCGGCTGGGCGTCGGCCTTCGCCGCGGCCAGCACCGTGGTCGCCCGATCGGCGGCCGAGATGCCGGTGGTGACGCCGTCGGCGGCCTCGATCGAGACGGTGAAGTTGGTCGATTCCATCTGATCGTTGGCATTGACCATCAGCGGCAGGCGCAGTTGCTGGCAGCGCTCGCGGGTCAGGGTCAGACAGATCAGGCCGCGGCCGTACTTTGCCATGAAGTTGATCGCGTCCGGGGTGATCTTCTCCGCGGCGATGATCAGATCGCCCTCGTTTTCGCGGTCCTCGTCGTCCATGATCACGACCATGCGCCCCTGGCGCAGGTCCTCGATAATCTCTTCGGTGCTGTTCAATGACATCTTGCGGACTTCGTTGGCAGGGCGAACCGCGTATATTAGCAGAGGCTGGAAGGTCCCCCAATCCACCGTGCGACTCGGGTTAAACTCAGAAGTCCGAGCCGACCCGACCATCGAAAGCCTGCGACAACCCCGCTCATCACCATGCAGCCCACCCCGGAAGAAGGCGTCATCAAGTTCAAGCTGGAACACTGTGCCGCGGATCCGTTGCCGCCCTCGGAGCTGGCCGCTCTGCGCGCCTGGCACCGGATCTGTCACCGACTCGGCCTGCTCGGCCGGGATCCCGACCGCTACGGCGGCTACGCCTACGGCAACATCAGCCGGCGCGCGCCGTCCGGCTTCATCATCAGCGGCACCCAGACCGCCGGCAACGCCGAACTCGCCCCCGGGGACTATGCCGAGGTCCACGCCTGGGAGGCGGCCGCCAACCGGGTGTGCTCGCGCGGACCCTGCCGGCCCTCGTCCGAGTCCATCACCCACGGCATGATCTACGACGCCGCGCCGGCGAACTTCATCGTTCACGCCCACTCGCCGGAGATCTGGACCAACGCCGGAGCGCTCGGTCTGGCCGCGACCGGCGCCAAGGTCGCCTACGGCACGCCGGAGATGGCGCTCGCGGTTCGGCGCCTGTTCGATTCCGGGGAACTGGCGCCTGAGCAGGGCCTGTTCGTCATGCTCGGCCACGAGGACGGGGTGGTCAGCTACGGCCCCGGCGCCGAGGCCGCTGGCGGTCTGATGGTCACGACCCTGGCGCGGGCGCTGCAAATCACCGCGGACTGACTCACCGATCGGGCTGGGCCGGTCACCGAAGCCACCCGCGCGACCCACGTCCAAACATTCACAAGACCCCAACCCTTTCTGCGCGAGTCAGGCAAGCGCTCGACGCGCCCCGACGGACCCTAACCCGCATGTCTCACCAGGTTCGCCTGGCGAGACATGCGGGCTAACGGGCAACCGTTGGATAAAGGTTGGCCGTTGGTCGTCTGCTCTTGCCGCGCGCCTGCTAAATATTTCAGTGAAGTCCCGAAGACGGGCGATCAAGTGACGACAGGAAGTGGATCGTGAGTCGGGACCTAAGTCCAAAACAACGAATATTCTCAGGAGAGACCGACATGCGACATCTCACATCGACCCTCGCTATCTGCAGCACCATTTTTCTCATGTCCTCAACGATCCAGGCCGGCGAGCCGGTAGAGGCCGGCCTCACGATGACGCCGGAGCAAATGACCTGGAAACCCAACCCCCGTGTACCCGGCCTGGGCGTGGCCCATATCATCAGCAGTGGCAAGGAGCCCGGACCCTACGTATACCGGGTCAAGTTCCCGAAGGGACGCGTTGTTCAGGCCCACGGCCATCCGGACGACCGCACCTACACCATCATTTCCGGGACCTGGTACATCGGCTGGGGTGAGGTCTATGACGCATCCAAGCTGATCAAACTGGGCCCAGGCAGTTTCTACACCGAACCGGCGGGTGTGCCGCATTTCGTCGCCACACCCGATGAGGAGACGATCGTCCAGATCACGGGCACCGGCCCGACCTCGGCCGACTTCGTCAACCCCGCACATGCACCCAAGAAATAGTCCGGAGCGGCACGTGTCGTTTTCGTCACAGGTTTACGGTGTTGGAGGTCGGGCGGGCAACGCTGAAAACGATTGACCCAAGAACCACCATCAAGGATGAATTCGCTGTACAGGGACGTACCACCGCCGATGGCACCACCCGGTCGGCTCCGCGCCCTCAGTAGCCAAGGCCGGCGCGTTGCAGGTCGGTGACAAATCGATCATGGTAAACCGGGTCGCGAATCGGAAAACCGTGGTCAAGGTCGTTGAGCGTGAAGTCTGGATTGTTGGCAAGGATCTCCTCCACCTCCCAGTTCGCCGCATCCAGTTGACCGGTGGCCGCGTAGACCGCAGCCAGCGTAAGGCGGCTTAACAACAGATTTGGACTGACCTCGACCGAGTCCTGCAACTCCCGCAGCGCCCCTTGGTTGTCCCCCATCTGATACAACAAGGCGCCTTTGACCATCCGGTACAAAGACGGAACCCTGGGGTTGAGCTTTACGGCCTGTCCAAGGGCCTCCAGACCCTCTTTCGGACGACCGGAAAAGTGCAGAATTCGGGCGAGCAGACCGTAACCGTCAGCGTAACTGGGTTTCAGCTCGATGGCGCGCGACACCTCGGCTACCGCGTTGGCCAGATCCCCTTTGAACATCTCCACCATCGCCATCACGTAGCGCAACTGGGGAACGCTGTCATCGATCTCCAGACCTTGGCGAGCCAATACCTCGGCCGTCGCCAGCGACTGCACGACTTGCGGGCCACGGCTGTAGACCGCGTCTTGCGAATAGGCCTGGGCCAGTCCGGCGTAGGCCCGGGCGAAGCCCGGCTCCAGCTCGAGCGCCCGTTCAAAATGCGCCTTGGCCTCGGCGTTGTCCGGTCCCGAGCGCCGGCCGAGCAGATCGAGCCCGTGGAGAAACTCGTCGTAGGCCTCGACGCTGGTTACATATGCCTTGCTCAGGCGCCGGCGTTCGGACGGCGCCAGTTCCACCTGCAAGGCAGAGACGACCCTTGCGGTGATCTCGTCCTGGACCGCGAACAGATCCGCCAGATCGCGATCATAGCGTTCCGCCCAGCGATTACGTCCCTCAACGGCGTCGCTCAGGCGGACATGGATCCGCAGGCGCTCGCCGGCCCGTTGGACACTGCCCCTGACGAGGTAGCGCGCCCCAGTTCTGCGCCGATCTGACTCTCGGGTAGGGTGTTGTCTCGATACGGGAGAACAGAATTGCGCGCCACGACCTGTAGACCAGAGAGTTTCGACAACTCGGTGATCAAGTCCTCGGTGATGCCGTCGGAGAAGTATTCCTGTTGGGGATCGGCGGTCAGATTCTCGAAGGGCAGGACCGCCACCACCGGTCGCTCGGTCGGAGCGGGCGTCCTCTCATTCGGCGCCAAATCGGCTGACCGAAGGATGAACCAGATCCCCGCCAAGGCAATCGTCGCCGCCGCGCCGAGCACCCATGGCCAGTAACGGCGAACATGACCGGCGGCTGCTGGCCGCTCCGCGAGATCCCCTTCCGGGACCGTGTAGACCTTCGCCGGGGCTGGGTTCGAGGCCGGTGTCTGGCGGGGCTTCGGTGACTCTGCGACCGCCGGCCCGATCTCGGCGATCAGGCGGTAACCCATCTTAGCGATGGTCTCGATATAGCGCGGATCGCGCGCATCGTCGCCGAGCGCCTTGCGCAGCTTGATGATCGTGTTGGTGACCGCATCGTCGCCGACAATCACGCGCGGCCAGACCTCGGCCTCGAGCTTACGGCGCGACACCACCTGGCCGTGGTGCTCGGCCAGAAAACTCAGCACCCGCATCACCTTGGGCTCGAGTCTGATCTCGATGTCGTTACGACGCAGCCGGTTGGCCGCCGGGTCGACAACCCAATCGGCCAGCATGAACGGCGCCTCGGCCGCCGGCTGCCGTGCCTCTGCACTTTCCTCGTGTTCCGTTTTCACGCTCCCCCGATCCCTTGGCCTTCTCATCGACACGGATCCTAACGTACTGAGTCTAGCCCGGAAATCTCACCGGCATCCCGGGAGCTGGCGTAACACAAAGCCAGCGCGAGCGAGACCATTTCGCTGGGAGCGAAACGGGTCGCCCTAGCCCGCAGCGTGCGGGCCAGGGATGGCCTGCAACCAACCGCCAGAACCGGGACAGGCCAACGGCCGGAA
>CAVXWS010000041.1:0-12342 GCA_963765415.1 uncultured Gammaproteobacteria bacterium | reverse complement strand
CAACTGACGCATCGCGGACCGTCTAGCGAGACTAGTGACGGGCGGCAGTCGGCCAATTGCGGGCAGACAATCCATACCATTCACTGGTTTGACACTCGCCAATAGCGGACGCTCCGATAGCCCGCGCTGTGATGACCTGGGCGCAACGCCTGAAACGCGTATTCGGGATCGACATCGAGACCTGCCCGATCTGTGCCGGAGCAGTGCGTATCATTGCCTGTATCGAAGATCCCGACGTGATCGCCAAGATCCTCACCCACCTGGATGCGAAAGGGGCTGAGCCCCAAGCCCCGAGGCGGCCGCCGTGCCGGGCGCCGCCCCAGCGGGGCCTGTTCGACTGATTCGGATCACCTGATCAACACGAATGTGGCCTGCGCCGCCAGAGGCGCGGCAACGGTGGCGGCTGGCCTGGTGGTCGGCGAATGGAGAAAAACGCGTCCGCGAACGGGTTTCGGGGATGGGTTCGCGCACCAAGATGCCGGCCTGATGCCGTTCGATGGTCAGCGGGGCGGCCGAACGCTGGTGTCGACGGCTGCGATCAGGCGATTCAGTTGGCGGAAAAGGCCTTTAATACTGCCTATACTCGCAGACCAGATGAGACGCCGAGTTCCGACAGGTCCTCTGCATTATCGCCGACATCCGCCTCGATGTAACAGTCGGTAACACATCTCAACCTCGGCGAAATACTTTTCCGAGGTCAGGCCCTTATACTGTTAACCAGCAAAACAAGGCAGGAGAGACGATATGAAAAGAGCACTGACCTATGCTGCGTTGAGTGCCTTCCTTCTTTCGGCACCCGTGATGGCGCACCACGCCGCAGAAGGCATCCTCGATGATGAGCTCTACGCCATGATCGACGAGATGGTGGCCGACACCACGCACGCCGAGATCGATCTCACTGATCTGGGGGGCGGCGATACCGAAATCGTGGTCTCGACGCCTTCCGTGCGAGCACTGGAGAACATGATCGACGACGGTCTGCTCGACTATGCGTCTATGCTGGACGGTGACGTCACGATGACCATCGAGTTCGACGATCGAGGTGGCGCCACGGCGGTCATTTTGCAGGACGAATAATCTTGTCGGTCACCGACGACGCTTGACGGTATAGGATTGCCCTATCCAGCAGCGAATTGATCCTCCCCCTCTTGGGCGCGGCAGACTGCAAAGCGGCGCTGCGCCCGGTTTTTTTTACCTCGGTGTTCAAGGGGCCAGTGGGGGTCTAGGAAAACTCACCGCATACTCATGCAGGGCGTGCGTGGCGCCAGCAAGCAGCCAGGCGAGCCGCGCCGCTCGCAGAACTGGAACTGCCGGGAACCTATGCCCGAGGCGGCCGTCGAAAGGCCGCTTCGAACAATCGTCGGTGTGACTCGAGTCTGGATGCTTTCGTCCGCACTGTGTTGTCTCCCGACGTTTTTGCGGGCCAACAGCGGTGCTCTCCATTAGCAACTGCTTAAGGACTGCTCTGGATCGATTCCGGACCACCGCCTAGAGTTAATGACCGACGGCAATGCGGACTTTGCCACCCGTCACCATCCAGGGTTTGAGCGGCTGGTCCCAAACCGGAGCAGCCGTTCAGTGTAGTCAGAGTCGAGAACGCAGCTCGACTGACCGCTGTTTGAAATAGCTGCCGGTCACGGAGCATCTGCTCACCGGCAAGTCATGACGCATTGCAGCCTGTAGAATCTGACAAACCATCAAATATTCGAGGCGCACTATCGATCGCCCGCCTGCGCCCGGTGCGATAACTCATGCCCGTCTGGAGGCAGACTATTGATGCCCCTCCGTGAAAACGGGAGGATGCGCTTCATTTTATCGCCTCTAGTTGCTAACCGGCGGAGAGGACCAATAGCATTATGGCCATGGCACCTACGCTATTGAGCCAGGGTATATCAACGCAAGTCGCAGTGCGGTTATCAGGGCGAATCTTTCAAGTGAAAGTATGTGCCGCCTTGGGGGGAACTGGTGAATTCAACGAAATATTCTATGGATTTGCCGCATCGTTCGAGTCTCCAACACTCTACCACGGACGCTTTGGGGCCAGTTTTTACCTTGACGACCTTCGTGTCTAGGATTCGGCGTCTGCTGCAAGTCGGATCCTTAGCGGAATCTACTAGCCACATCAGACGTAAAAGGTCACGCTGTAGGCCAAGGGTTGCCTGAGTAGAGCCAGGAACTCGGTTTGGGGGGGCTGTCTTGCCTGGCTGCTCTTCCGCGCCCCTCAAAAATTCGTTGAGCGCCTTTGTTCTTTTTCGAGTCTCTTCTGCTCGCTCAGGGCTAGGGGCTGAGTGTATTTCGACTCGATCAGATTTGCACTCTGTGGGAGGGCAGTCACCGAAGTTAACGTTTCCTTCTTCGTCGACCCATTTGTACACCTCCGCGCCGTAGCTGAAACCACAAACAAGAGCCAGCGCGACTGCAGTTATCAAACGGGACATCTGCTTTTCCCTTTCGTTTCACTATCATTTCAACACTAGTCAAGATCCGCATCAAGAACTTGAGCAACGGCGCGCAACAGAACGCATGAATAGATGCTCAAAAGCGCTTTGTGTTTCATTGAAAATACACCTAGGTTGTCAGTCACGGGGTCAACCCAACCTTCAACCAGGTGTCAGCCTGGATTCCAGCTTTCCAAACTACGGATTCGCTCGGGCGTTGTTTGCCGACCGGCCGAAAAGCGGACTTTGCGGTCATGGCCGCACACCTCATCGAACGGCAGCAAACGATCCAACTGCGGTCATTCGCCGGCTGTGTGATCGGCTGCGAGAGGCGCTCTACGGGCTCCTGGCGGCCCACGCGACGCCGCACCGCAGCTGGCTCCGCAGCACCACCTGCGAGATAATAGTGAGGCCGACGGGGACACCTGATCGGCACCGCCCGATTTGAGCATCACAGCTTGCAGGGGCGGGATAGAAATCGACTGCTAAAGCGTGGTGACGGTTTCCATGCCCCTGGACCGGCGCCCGCCGGGATTGCGACAGGGGAAGCACGAGGAGACCACCATGTCTGACCACGATAATCAGATGTTCGACCCGGACCAGGACTTCTTGGGATGCCGACATCTCGCTCACCATGTTCGATCAGGTGTCGTTCGATAATCGGGACGAGTTGCTCGACTATGCGCTGAACCAGGGGCTGCAGTGGGCCTTGCCGGGTTTCCTGGAACGCCGTGGCCGACTCGATGAGGATTGGGTGCAGCGGTTGCGGAATCTGCGCGAACGGCTTGCGCATCAGATGCACTGACCGACCGGGTCGCGGGGCCGCCGCGGACACACGGGTCTAGAATCCTAGTAGACGTAGTATCAATACCTGGCGGGTCCAGGGACCATGAAAATCGGCAAGAGAATTCTGCTGTGGGCGATTGTGGCGGCGACGCTCGGCGTTCAAGCGCCGGGTCACGCCGAAGTGAGCGCCAGACTATCCCAGACATCCGTGACCCAGGGTCAACCGTTGCAATTGACGTTGGAGAGCACGGGACCATCGGTTTCGCCACCCGATCTATCGGTCCTTGAACAGGACTTCCAGATCATCAATCGCAGCGTGCGGCAACAGGCTTCGGTTAGAAACGGGTATCGCACCCAACGCAGCACTCTGACCCTCACCCTGTTGCCCAGGCGCAGCGGCAGCCTGGAGATACCCTCGATCGCATTCGGAAACGAACGCAGCGCGGCACAATCGGTGACGGTGTTGCCCCTGTCAGGGCAGGACGATCAAGCACCGACGCCAACGCCATCATGGCCAGCGACGCAAAGCCCGTGGGTGCCGTTCAACTTGCAGACGCCACCCTACGACATGCCCCTTGCCGACCCGAACTACCCGGCGTTCAATCCAGGCGCTTCTGCTTTCGATCCGAGCTATCCACCAATGGACTCGCCGTTGGGCCGTACCGCGCCAATGTACGATATCCCGCCCTTGGGTGACGCAGAACCTAGACGCCCGATTTCTCGAAGCACAGAGCCCTCAGTATCGCCATCCGCAGAAGAGTCAGCGGTGCCCCGGGCGGGCCTCCAGCCGGGATGCGGGTATCCGGGTTGGCTGGTTGCGCTGTTGGCGGCAGGTTGGCTTGGGAGTCTGGGTCTGCTCTGGACGCGCTGGCGTTCTCAAGGTGGTGTTCGTGAGGTACGAGCCGCTGCACCCGTTGCCCCGCCGCCGGCGAAACCGAAGCCTGAGACGGCAGAGGAAAGCGCGATTCGCGCGGTTCGAGTCGCTTACGAGCAAGGCGATGCCGAAGCCGCTCGGACAGCCCTACTGCAGTGGGCCAAGATCGTGTGGCCAAACGAAGCGCCGAACAACCTGCCGCGACTTGCCGAACGCATGGACGAGCCGTTGCGGGAAAGGATAGTGAAGCTGGACAAGGCCTTTTACAGTCCCACACCCCTGAACTGGCATGATGACCCGGTTTGGGAGCTGTTGCCCCGCCGTGATTAGCTAGTGTCCGTCCAGAAACACCCTCTACCTCCGGGAGACGACTGCATGGACGCAGGAGGTAGAGTAACGCAAGGAGCAGTTACCGAGGGCAGGGGTGAGGGGATCGATAGGGCGGTAACTTGTTGATTTTAGATCCCCTCATCCTAACCTTCTCGACTCGGGTTCCGAACTTCGTTCTACCTCCTCCATCCCTGGAGTCGTCCCTGAGGAAGAAGGGATTACTGGAGTTTCTGGACGGACACTAGCTAGCCGGGATCTCTCTGGCGAAGATGTCGAGTCCCCCGAGGCACACTCTGTTTCCGCTGGGTAAAGAAACCGACGATCGCGGGGCTCATCCGGTTGACCCAGACACTTGCACCGCACATCGGTCGCTACCTCGAACGGCAGGGCTGCCGCTTCAGAATGGGGATAAGTGCTACCTGGCCGACGATCACGTATCGGATTGCCGTCGGTCCGCGACAGGGCGGAAAGGTGCTCACCTTGCAGGTTGAAGCCTGGGCCCCGGGCGTGTACCGAAAAGGGCATGCGGGACGGCTAAGCCGATCAAAAAGACGCGCCGCCCTTCAATATGGAGGAGCGGTCAATCGTGACCGCTAGCGTTCCGGGTAGCGCGACGGAAGCCGATCAGCCCGATCAGATTGGAGCCGAACAGCCAGGCTGCCGGAGGCAGAGGCACGAGAGCGTTAGCCTGCACGAGCGGGGGTGTCATTCCGCCGAAGCTCGGCACGGGTTGACTACCAAGTTGGGAGCGGTAGTGCCATAGGACCTATCCGGGGTAGTTGCAACGCAATTGGGTGCGCCCTGCCGGGCGAACCAAAAAAAGCCCGCTAAAACGCGGGCTTGGGCCGTCTATGGATATCCGCGTATATCGATCAGTTGTTCTGAATGACGATGTTGGGAAATTTCGAGGCGTAGCTCTTCGCCTGCAGCGCCAGTTTTGCGGCCGTCTTGCGCGCGATTTCGCGATAAATCTGCGCGGTTCGCGACTCCGGCTCGGCGACCACGGTCGGCTTGCCCGAGTCGGTCTCCTCGCGGATACGCATCTCCAGCGGCAGGGCGCCGAGGAATTGCACGCCGTATTGTTCGGCCATGCGCTGTCCGCCGCCTTCGCCGAAGATGTGTTCCTCGTGTCCGCACTTCGAACAGATGTGGATCGACATGTTCTCGACGATGCCGAGCACCGGCACCTCGACCTTCTCGAACATCTTGAAGCCCTTGCGCGCATCGAGCAGGGCGATGTCCTGCGGCGTGGTGACGATCACCGCCCCGGAGACCGGCACCTTCTGCGCCAGGGTCAGCTGGGTGTCGCCGGTGCCCGGCGGCAGATCGATGACCAGATAGTCAAGATCCGACCAGTTGGTGTCGTTCAGCAGTTGCTCCAGCGCCTGGGTGACCATCGGGCCGCGCCAGATCATCGGCGTCTCCTCGTCGATCAGGAATCCGATCGACATGGCCTGAAGATGGTAGCTGTTCATCGGCTCCAGGCTGTTGCCGTCTTTCGACTCCGGCTGGCCGGAGATACCCAGCATGCGCGGCTGCGACGGGCCGTAGATGTCGGCATCGAGCATGCCGACCTTGGCGCCCTCGGCCGACAGGGCCAGTGCCAGGTTGACCGCGGTGGTCGACTTGCCGACGCCACCCTTGCCGGAGGCGACGGCGATGATGTTCTTGACGTTATCAATCGGCTTCAGCGACTTCTGCACCGAGTGGGCGACCACGTTCGAACTGATGTCGACCGCACAGGCGGAAACACCATCGACCGCTTCGACCTGTTTTCTGACCGCCTCGACGATCTGATCGAACACGCCCTTGGCAGGGAAGCCGAGCACGACCTTGACCTTGACCTGATCGCCGTTGATCTCGATACCCTTGATCGACTTCGCTTCGACCAGATCCTTCTCCAGATGGGGCTCGATATAACCCTTGATGGCCGCTTCGATCTGCTCTTGGGTGACTTCCGACATGGCTAGAATCTCCTGCCTGGCCTGGACCGCCTCGGTTGGACCGGGCTGAGTCGCGATTTAATGATGGGGTGAAATTGGGGGCGAACTGTACAACATCAACCGCCAATTCCCAAGTTCCGCACTGGGTTATATAACGGGGTCTCTCGTGGCGGATTTCGGTCAAAGCCCCTGCCTCAACAGGGCTATTGCCCCGCCTGCGGCCTCAGTGGCGGACTTGTGCCGGTACATATCCCGATCGGCGGCCTCGACCGGGCCGTCGCGGTCACCCGCGTCGCTCGGGTACAGGGCGCGGCCGATACCCGCGTCGATGCGCAGCTGGGCGGCGGCCACTTCAAACGATTCGTTCAGCAGGGCGCGAATCCACTCGGCAACCCGAGCCAGACCCTTGCGGCTGGCGCGCTGGGCAGGAAAAGGAATTCATCGCCGCCGTGGCGGACCCAGGGTTTCGCCGTGACGAACCGCCTGCGGCAGCCGCTCGGCGACGCGTTGCAGTAGTTCGTCGCCCTGGGCATAACCGAGTCGGTCATTGACCTGCTTAAACCGGTTGGCGCGGGTCGCCGACGTATTGCTCGAAAAGCAGTCGGGCCGAGCCCGGTCTGCCGGCGTGTAGAATCCCAAGAGCCGTCACGACCACCGGCAGCCAGCCGAGCCGCAGACCGGCATAGACACGAACCCCCCGCCTTACGGCGAATGCAGCCCTGCACGGATTCGCGCATGTTCGACCTCCTTTCTCGTCCGGTCCAGCGAAATGGGATTTGTGGTGCCGCCCGCTCGGGTCGATGCCCTAACCCGCCGATGCTGTCTGGGATAGAATCGCATCCCCGGTGACCGCAGAACAGTGATCAACACCCAGCCCCATGAACCAGCCACGCCAGATCCTCGTTACCAGCGCCCTGCCCTACGCCAACGGCCCGATCCACATCGGCCACCTGGTCGAATACATCCAGACCGACATCTGGGTCCGCTTCCAGAAGATGCGCGGCCACCGCTGCTGCTACGTCTGCGCCGACGACGCCCACGGCACGCCGATCATGCTGCGCGCCCGCCAGGAGGGCATCGAGCCGGAGGAGCTGATCGCCCGGGTGGCCGAGGAACACCAGGCCGACTTCGCCGAATTCCGGGTCGGCTTCGACAACTACCACTCGACCCACTCGGACGAGAACCGGCACTACGCCAACACGATCTACGAGCGCAACCGCGACGCCGGGCACATCGCCAGGCGGACGATCACCCAGGCCTACGACCCGGTCAGGAGAACATGTTCCTGCCGGACCGCTTCATCAAGGGCGAGTGCCCGAAGTGCGGCGCGCCGGACCAGTACGGCGACAACTGCGAGGTCTGCGGCGCCACCTATTCGCCCGGCGGAGCTGAAGAACCCGTACTCGGCGGTCTCCGGCGCCAAGCCGATCGAGAAGGAATCCGAGCACTACTTCTTCAAGCTGGCCGACTTCGAGCGACATGCTCCAGGGCTGGACGCGCGACCGGCACCTGCAGACAGGAGATCGCCAACAAGCTCGACGAGTGGTTCGAAGCCGGCCTGCAGGAGTGGGACATCTCGCGCGACGCGCCCTACTTCGGCTTCGAGATTCCGGACCACCCGGGCAAGTACTTCTACGTCTGGCTGGACGCGCCGATCGGCTACATGGCCAGCTTCCGGAACCTGTGCGACCGCACCGCGGGCCTGGACTTCGACGACTTCTGGGCCGCCGACTCGGACGCCGAGCTCTACCACTTCATCGGCAAGGACATCGTCTACTTCCACTGCCTGTTCTGGCCGGCGATGCTGCACGGCGCCGGCTTCCGCAAGCCCACCGGCGGTCTATGCCCACGGTTTTCTGACGGTCAACGGGCAGAAGATGTCCAAGTCGCGCGGCACCTTCATCAAGGCCCGCACCTATCTCGAGCACCTGGATCCCGAGTACCTGCGCTACTACTTCGCCGCCAAGCTCGGCAGCGGGGTGGACGACATCGACCTCAACCTCGAGGACTTCGCCCAGCGGGTCAATTCCGACCTGGTCGGCAAGGTGGTCAACATCGCCAGCCGCTGCGCCGGGTTCATCAGCAAGCGCTTCGACGGCCGACTGTCGGCCGAACTGTCCGAGCCCGAGCTCTTCATCGAGTTCGTCGCCGCCGGCGAGGCGATCGCCGAGCACTACGAGAAGCGCGAATTCAGCCGCGCGATGCGCGAGATCATGGCCCTGGCCGACCAGGCCAACCAGTACATCGACGAGAAGCAGCCCTGGGTGGTGGCCAAGCAGGAAGGCAAGGATCGGGAACTGCAGGACATCTGCTCCATCGGGCTCAACCTGTTCCGGCTGCTGATCGGCTATCTGCGCCCGATCCTGCCCGGCACCGCCGCCCGGTCCGAGGCCTTCCTGCAGATCGAGCCGCTGCGTTGGGCGGCGCTGGCCACGCCGCTGTTGGACCACGAGATCGCCAAGTTCAAGCCACTGATGACCCGGGTCGAAGCGAAGCAGATCGAGGCCATGGTCGAGGCCTCGAAAGAGGATCTGAAGGCCGCGGCGGCCGGCGCGACGTCGGCGCCTGCCGAGACCGCGCTGAGCAGGGATCCGATCGCCGCGACCATCGAGTTCCCCGACTTCGCCAAGGTCGACCTGCGCATCGTCCGGATCGCCAAGGCCGAACAGGTCGAGGGCGCCGACAAGCTGCTGCGTCTGACCCTCGACCTCGGCGGCGAGACCCGCAACGTCTTCGCCGGGATCAAGTCGGCCTACGACCCGGCAGATCTCGAGGGCCGGCTGACCGTAATGGTCGCCAACCTGGCGCCGCGCAAGATGCGCTTCGGCGTGTCCGAGGGCATGGTGCTGGCCGCCGGGCCGGGCGGCAAGGATCTGTTCATGCTCGACCCGGACGCAGGGCGCCCAGCCCGGGATGCAGGTCAAGTAGCGGCCGAGCCGGACCGCGTCGGGCAACCGCGAGCGACAACCCGCTTGCGCTGCATCAGGGATAGCAAAAACCCATACTGTCCGAGGTTTGCAGGCCGCTGGGCGCTTGCTTATGCTGCGTTCTGGCATCCACGCATCAGGTCACAATGACCGAGTACGCCCTAATCCTCGTCAGCACGGTCCTGGTCAACAACTTCGTCCTGGTGAAGTTCCTCGGGCTGTGTCCGTTCATGGGCGTGTCGCGCAAACTGGAAACCGCCATGGGCATGGGGCTGGCGACCACCTTCGTGCTGACCCTGTCCTCGGTCTGCAGCTACCTGATCAACGAGTACCTGCTGGTGCCGCTCGGGCTCGAATACCTGCGCACCATCGCCTTCATTCTGGTGATCGCGGTGGTGGTGCAGTTCACCGAGATGGTGATGCACAAGACCAGCCCGATGCTCTATCAGGTGCTGGGCATCTTCCTGCCGCTGATCACCACCAACTGCGCCGTGCTGGGCGTGGCCCTGCTCAACATCCAGGAGCAGCACAGCTTCGTCGAGTCGGCGCTGTATGGCTTCGGCGCGGCGCTCGGTTTCTCCCTGGTGCTGGTGCTGTTCGCCGCGGTGCGCGAGCGCGTCGCCGTGGCCGATGTGCCGGAGCCCTTCCAGGGGCAACGCCATCGCCCTGGTCACCGCCGGCCTGATGTCGATGGCCTTCATGGGCTTTGCCGGGCTGGTGACCGACGTGATGCTGACCGCCGTCCTCGTCGATCGCGGGTCTGGCCCTGGTGTTTCGGCCTGTTGCTGGGCTATTGCCGCGATTCGCTTTCGCGTCGAAGGCGATCCGATTGCCGACCAGATCGACGCCGTCCTGCCGCAGACCCAGTGCGGTCAGTGCGGCTATCGCCGGCTGCCGGCCCTATGCCGAGGCCATCGCCGCCGGCGAGGCCGAGATCAACCAATGCCCGCCGGGCGGCGAGAGCGGGCATGCAGGCCCTGGCCGACCTGCTCGGCCGCGACCCGGTGCCGCTGGACGACGAGGATGCCGCGGAGAAGCCGAAGGCGGTCGCCTTGATCGACGAGGCAGGAATGCATCGGCTGCACCCTGTGCATCCAGGCCTGCCCGGTCGACGCCATCCTCGGCGCCGCCAAGCAGATGCACACGGTCATCGATCGAGCGAATGCACCGGCTGCGAGCTCTGCCTGCCGCCCTGCCCGGTCGAGTGCATCGACATGCACCCGCTGGAGGCCAGCCCCGAGACCTGGCGATGGCCCTCACCGGCGCAAGAACCGCAGCGATCAGGATCAGGCGCGCATGAGTGCCGCCTCCGGCACCGATCTTCGAGTTCTACGGCGGTCTGCATCTCCCGGAGCACAAGGCCGAGTCGAACCAGATCCCGATCCAGCCCGTGGCGCTGCCGGCAAGAGCTGGTAGTGCCGCTGCAGCAACACATCGGCCAGGCGATCGAGCCCGCTGGTGCAGGTCGGTGAGCGTGTGCTCAAGGGTCAGGTGATCGGCCGCAGCCGCGAATACATCAGCGCACCCGTCCACGCCCCGAGTTCAGGGACCGTGGTCGAGATCGACGACCGGCCCATCCCGCATCCTTCCGGACTCGACGGCGAGCTGCATCGTCATCGAGACCGACGGCCGGGACGAGTGGACCGAGCTGCCGCCCGGCCTGCCGGATTTTCTCGAGTGCGACCCGGGCGAACTGCGCGAGCGCATCCGCTGGGCGGGGGTCGTCGGCATGGGCGGCGCCGCCTTCCCGACCAGCGTCAAGACCCAGCCCGGCCGCCGGGCAGCGGATTGACACCCTGATCATCAACGGCGCCGAGTGCGAGCCCTACATCACCTGCGACGACCGGCTGATGCGCGAGCGTCCCGAGCGGATCGTCTCCGGTATCCGCATCCTGCTGCACATGCTCTCTGCCCGGCGGTGCCTGATCGGCGTAGAGGACAACAAGCCCGAGGCCGCCGCCGCACTGCGCGAGGCGATCGCCGCGGCCGGGCTGAACGATGTCCAGGTGGTCGTCGTCCCGACCAAGTACCCCAGCGGCGGCGAGAAGCAGCTGATCAAGGTGCTGACCGGCAAAGAGGTGCCCAGCCACGGCCTGCCCTCGGAGATCGGCATGCTGTGCCAGAACGTCGCCACCGTGGCGGCGGTCGCCGAGGCGGTGCTGAACGGCCGGCCCCTGCTGTCGCGGATCGTCACCGTCACCGGCCAGGGCGTCGCCCGGCCGGGGAATTTCGAGGTGCTGATCGGCACGCTGGCGACCGAGGTGATCGCCGCGGCCGGCGGTTACACCGAGCGCGCCCACCGGCTGATGCTCGGCGGGCCCATGATGGGCTTTGCGCTGCATCACGACGAGGTTCCGGTGACCAAGGCCGCCAACTGCTTCCTGGCCGCCAGCGCCGAGGAACTGCCCGATCCGCAGCCGGCCAGCGCCTGCATCCGCTGCGCTCGCTGCGTCGAGGTCTGTCCCGCGCTGCTGCTGCCGCAGCAGCTGTACTGGTACGCCCGGGCCAGGGACTTCGACAAGATCCAGGACTACCAGCTGTTCGACTGCATCGAATGCGGCTGCTGTGCCCATGTCTGCCCGGCCCATATCCCGCTGGTGCAGTACTACCGTTTCGCCAAGACCGAGATCTGGGCGTTGGAGCGAGAGCGGCGTAAGTCCGACCTCGCCCGGCGCCGCCACGAGCTGCGGGTCGCCCGTCTGGAGCGGATCGAACGCGAACGCCAGGCCCGACTGCGCAAGAAGAAGGACGCCTTGGAGAAGAAACCGGCCGGCGCCCGCGCCGGCGGCAACGATCCGAAGAAGGCCGCCATCGAGGCGGCGATGAAGCGGGTCGCGGCGAAGAAGGCGGCGGCCGACAAGAGCAAGAGCGAGCCTTCTCCTCCGCCGGCGGAGGCCGCGGGAGCACCACCGGCACCGGCCAAAGAGGAGTCCCGGTAACTTGCGGTTCGCGACCCCGAGCTCCCCCCATGTGAGCGGCAACGACCAGGTCGGCAAGATCATGCTCCAGGTGTTGCTGGCGCTGATCCCCGGCGTCGCTGCCCT
>CAVXWS010000040.1:0-17799 GCA_963765415.1 uncultured Gammaproteobacteria bacterium | reverse complement strand
CCCGGTGAGCAGCGGCAGGGTGACGGCCGGCACGCCCAGGAACGACCACAGCACGTTGAATGCCGCGCTGCCGGTGCTGTCCAGGCCGCCGGCGCCTCGCCGCGGCGGCCGGTGTGACAATCGCATCGTAGCGCTCGAATATCTCCTCCAGCCCGGCGTACAGGGTCTCGCGCCAGTCCAGCGCCGCCAGATAGTCGGTCGCGGTGATCGTGCGGCCCTCTTCGATCGCTGCGCGCGTCTCTTCGGCCAGCTGTTCGGCCCCTCGTCGTAATAGTGGCGCAGGTTGTGCGCGATCTCGGCCAGCATGATGCGGCGGTGGGCCGTCCGCCCTCGGCGAAGATCCCCGGCAGCTCGACCTCGTCGCAGTGGTCGCCGAGCGCCTCGACCAGTTCGCCGAATCCCTCGGCACAGTCCGCTTCGATGTCGGACCAGGCCGGCGTCTTGACGAACGCCAGCTGCGGCGCCACCGGCGGATCGGACAAGGCGATTTCGAGCAGTCGCGGCGCGGCCGTCGGCGCGGTGTCGGGATCGGCCGGATCGTGACCGGCGAGCACGTCGGCGAGCAGGGCGGCATCCTCGATGGTGCGGCCGAAGGTGCCGACCGTGTCGAGCCGCCGCGAGGTGCGCAGCACGCCGGTGCGCGGGATCAGGCCGAAGGTCGGCTTGAAGCCGACGACGCCGCAGAACGAGGCCGGCCGGATCACCGAGCCGCCGGTCTGGGTGCCGACCGCGAGCGGCACCATGCCGGCGGCCACCGCCGCGGCCGAGCCGACTGACGAGCCGCCCGGCGTGTGCGCCGGGTTGTGCGGGTTGCGGGTCTTGCCGGTGCGAGATAGGCGCAGCTCGGTGGTCACCGTCTTGCCGAGGATCACGGCGCCGGCGGCGCGCAGCCGCGCGACCAGCGCGGCGTCCTCGCTCGGCCGGCGCCCGGCGTCGCAGCACGGTGCCGTTCTCGGTCGGCAGGTCGGCGGTGTCGATGATGTCCTTGATGCCCACCGGCAGGCCGTGCAGTGGCCCGATCGGCCGCCCGGTCTGCGCGGTACGCGTCGAGCTGCCTCGGCCTGGCTCAGCGCGAGCTCGGCGTCGAGGCAGGCCCAGGCCTGCACCTCGGCTTCGCGCGTCGGCGATCCGGCGCAGGCAGGCGCTCGGTCAGCTCGACGGCGCTGCAGCGCGCCGCTGGCGAGGCGGTCGCGCGCCGCGAGCGCGGTCAGGTCGGCCGGGTCCGTCATGCGTCGCCTGTCAGCGGCTGCTCAGCGTGCCATAGACCAGGTCCGGCAGCCAGAAGGCGATCTGCGGGAAGTTGTACAGGATGATCATCGCGAAGAACACCATCGCCAGGAACGGGAAGCAGCCCTTGAAGATCTCGTTCAGCTGCACGTGCGGCGGCGCGATGCCCTTCAGGTAGTAGGCCGACATCGCCATCGGCGGCGTCAGGAACGAGGTCTGCAGGTTGAGCGCGACCAGGATGCCGAAGAACAGCGGGTCGACGCCGAAGTGCGGCAGCAGCGGCAGGAAGATCGGCACGAAGATGATGATGATCTCGGACCACTCCAGCGGCCAGCCGAGCAGGAAGATGATCACCTGCGCCATCAGCAGGAACTGCAGCGGCGAGAGGTCCAGGCCGGTGACGAACTCGCTGATGATCTGCTCGCCGCCGAGATAGGAGAACACCGACGAGAAGGTCCAGGAGCCGACGAACAGCCAGCACACCATCGCCGTGGTGCGCGCCGTCAGGTAGACCGACTCGCGCAGCCGCTGCCAGGTCAAGCGCGCGGTAGGCGAAGGCCAGCAGCAGGCCGCCGAGGGCGCCGACCGCGGCCGCCTCGGTGGGCGTCGCCAGGCCGAACAGGATCGCGCCGAGCACCGCCAGGATCAGGACCGCGAGCGGGAAGAAGGAGGTGCAGCAGCATGCACGACGATCTGGCCCAGCGAGTACATCGCCGACCTCCTCCTTGGTCGGCTTCGGCGCCAGCTTCGGCTGCAGCATCGACGCGCCCGATCGACATAGACCATGTACAGGCCGGCCAGCAGGAAGCCCGGGCAGCAGCGCCGCCGGCGTACAGCTTGACGATCGAGACGCCGGAGGCGGCCGCATAGACGATCAGCATGATCGACGGCGGGATCAGGATGCCCAGCGTGCCGCCGGCGCAGATGACGCCCGGCGGCGAGGCTGGTGTCGTAGCGCGCCTTGAGCATCGCCGGAAAGGCCAGCAGGCCCATCAGCGTCACGACCGCGCCGACGATGCCGGTGGCGGTGGCGAACAGCGCGCAGGTGATCAGCGCGGCCACCGCCATCGAGCCGGGCACGCGGCGCGCGGCGATGTTCAGGGTCTGAGAACAGCCGGTCGACGATGTTCGCGCGCTCGACGATGTAGCCCATGAACAGGAACAGCGGCACCGCGGTCAGCACGTCGTTGGCCATCACCGAGTAGGTCTGGTTGACGAACAGGTCGAAGATCCGGTTGTTGAACAGTCCCTCGACCCAGAGCTGCGATCTGAGTCCACTGATCGGCACCCGGCCTCGACCGCCCGGTTGTAGGCGCGCCACATGCGGTCGGGCGTCGAAATAGGCGTAGTAGCCGAAGCCGATGCCCATCGCCATCAGCGTGAAGGCGACCGGGAAGCCGAGCAGGATGATGAACAGGAAGATCGCCAGCATGCAGAGCGCGACAATTGGATCGGACATGGCTCAGCTCCGCTGCTCGTCGTTGGTTTTGATTCAGTTCTTTGTACTCATCTTTCAGTCCGCGGGCATCCTCGCGCGCGGTGTCGGCCGCGAAATGGCCGGCTTCCTGCTCCTTCGACGCGCCAGCTGCACCTCGGTCTCCTCGACGTCCTCGGCCGCCTCGACCCACTCGCCGGTGCGGATGCAGATGATGCAGCGGAACACCTGGGCGATGCCCTGGATGAACAGCAGGATGCCGGCGGCGACGATCACGGTCTTGAACTGGAAGATCGGTATGCCGGCCGGGCTGTTGACGCTGACCTCGAGGTAGCGCCAGGAGCGTTCGGCATATTTCCAGCCGGAGATGATCAGCGCGAGCACGCCGGGGAAGAAGAACAGGAAATAGAGCACCAGCTCGACGCGTGCCCTGGGTGCGCGGCTTCCACAGCCGGTAGACGAAATCGCCGCGCACGTGGCCGCCGCGCGACAGCGTGTAGGCGCCGCCCATCATGAACAGCGTGCCGTAGGTGATGTAGGACAGGTCGAACGCCCAGCTGGTCGGCGCGTTGAAGCCGTAGCGCACGAAGACCTCGTAGCCGACGCCGAGGGCCATGACCATGATCAGCCAGGCGAAGGCCTTGCCGAACCAGGCCGACAGGCGATCGGCGAACTCTATGTAGCCGAGCATCCGCTTCCCCTCAGAATTCGAGTTGATGACTGTTATCCGCAAGCGCACGGCGGTATCCGGACGATACCGCCGTGCGCGTTCAGATGCACCCGTCAGATCAGAGCTTCAGCTTGCCCGGGAAGTAGTGGTTGTAGGCCAGGGCGTAGTCCGGCGCGTTCATCAGCTCGTAGTACACGACGCGCTCGACCCAGGCGCGCTGGCTGTCGAGCACCTTCTTCATGAAGGGATCCTTCTCCAGCTCCGGGATGATCTCGTCCCAGGCCTTGAGCTGGGCATCGAGGATCTCCTTCGAGGTGCGCTCCACGTTCACGCCGTCTTTGGTCTGCAGCTTCTGCAGATCCTGCGAGTAGTTGTCCATCGCGCATCGCGGTAGTTGGCGGTGCTCGCCGCCTCGACACCGTAATTCGAGGATCGCCTTCAGGTCGTCATCGAGATCGTCGAAGAAGTCCTTGTTGAACAGGAACTCGAAGCTCTCGCTGGCCTGGTGGTAGGACGACAGGTAGTAGTACTTGGCGACGTCCTGCGCGCCGAAGCGCATGTCCGACGACGGGTTGTTGAACTCGAACGCGTCGATCACGCCGCGCTCCATCGCCGGCACGATCTCGCCGCCCGGCAGCTGGGCGACGCTCATGCCCATCTTCTGCATCAGGTCGGCCGCCAGGCCCACGGTGCGGTACTTGAAGCCCTTCAGCTCCGCGGCCGTGGTGACCGGCTTCTTGAACCAGCCGAACGGCTGCGCGAACATCGGGAAGCCGATGAAGCCGTAGACGTTCAGCCCCATGATGTCCTGGGTCAGTTCGCGGTACAGCTCCTTGCCGCCGCCGGTATTGAACCAGGCCAGCATGGTGGTCGCGCTGCCGCCGAACACCGGGCCGGTGCCGAACAGCGAGGCCGCCTTGTTCTTGCCGTACCAGTAGACCGGCACCGTGTGCGCCGCGTCGAGCACGCCGTCGTTGACCGCGTCCATCACCTGGAAGGCCTTGACCACGGCGCCGGCCGGCAGCAGGTCGATCTTCAGGCGGCCGCCCGACATCTCCTCGACGCGCTCGACGTACTGGCGGGCAAAGTCCATCCAGATGTCGGACGAAGGCCAGGAGGTCTGCATCTTCATGACCTTGGGCGCTGCCGCGGTCACCACCGCCGGTGCGCCGAAGGTCCCGGCGGCGACCCCGGCCGCGGCGGCCAGACTGCCTTTCAGGAACTTACGTCGGCTCGTTCCTTCGGTCGCAGTCGGGTCGTTGCTCGTGCTGGTTTGTTTCTCTTCGCTCATCTCATGCCTCCGGTCTTCGTGTTGTTGATGCCGCCTGTCGCGGGCTTGCTGCGAACCGGGCTGTGCCGTCGTCGCCTATTCGGTATCCGCATTAATGAACCCATAGCCGGGCGTCTCCGGTTACTTGGGCGCCGCGAAGGGTGACGCTTTCCGATGTTCCCTGCGCTAACTCTAGAGCCTGTCGATAATTGTTCAATCAGCCTTTGTACAAGTCCGGCGGACCGTCAGGATCTGCGCCGACGTACTTTCCCTCAAAAAGGGACATCGCCAACTGGGTCAATTTGACCCGATGGTTGCGCCGTTTCGACCCAAATTTACTCGGGGCCTGGTCGGGTTGGTATGGACCTGTTGCCGTCTTTCTTCGCACAGTCGCGCCGTGAGCGTGGTTTTCAGCAGTTCTCCCCCCCGGTGGCCGATCGTTAGATCTAAGCACGTTCTGGACCAGTATGACCTGCCGGGCGTCAACTCGGCCTGGGTTTGGAGACACATTCCACCTTCAGATCGATCGCGCCGCGCAGTGTATTGCTCACGATACAGCCGCGGTCGGCGATCAGGACCAACTTGGCCAACTCCGAGGCCGGCTCGCATCGGGCGCTGACCTGCATGCGTATCGCAGTGTAACGCGGCGGGGCATCGGCCAGGTCTCCCTCGATCTCGGCGCGCGCTCCGCTCAGTTGGATATCTCTGGCAATGGCCGCGGCCAGCAGGTTGCTCATGAAGCAGCCGCCGAGGCCCATCAGCAGCGCCTCGCCGCCCATCGGCCCCTTGTCCTGGCCTCCCTTGGCCTCGGGTCGGTCAATCGTCAGCCGGTGGCCGCGTACCTCGGCCAGCGAGGCGGAATGGTCGAGCTGGGTGACGGTGGCATGGATGGTCGGCATCTTCGGTCTCCTCGGGCGTGATGGCGCCGGTGTCAGGCGATCTCGTGATTGGCCAGCAGTTCGAGGGCCCTGGCCATGGCCGAGTGATCCAGTCCCGACCAGCCCTGACCGGCACAGGCGTTGAACAGCTCCTGGGCGGTAGCGGTGTTAGGCAGGCTGAGCCCCAGCGCCCGCGCGCCGGACAGTGCCAGGTTGAGGTCCTTCTGGTGCAGCTCGATGCGAAAGCCGGGATCGAAGGTGCGCTTGATCATGCGCTCGCCGTGCACCTCGAGGATCTTCGAACTGGCGAATCCGCCCATCAGGGCCTCACGCACCCGCGCCGGGTCGACCCCGGCCTTGGAGGCGAACAGCAGGGCCTCGCTGACCGCCTCGATGTTCAGCGCGACGATGATCTGGTTGGCGACCTTGCAGGTCTGTCCGTGCGCCGTTGTCTCCGACCAGGGTGATGTTCTTGCCCATCAGCTCGAACAGCGGACGTGGCGCGCTCGAAGGCCGCCCGAGACCCGCCGACCATGATGGTCAGCGTGGCGGCCTTGGCGCCGACCTCGCCACCGGATACCGGCGCGTCCAGATAGTCGCAGCCGAGCGTCCTCGATCCGGGCGGCGAAGTCCTTGGTCTCGATCGGCGAGATCGAACTCATGTCGATTACCAGCTTGCCCGGGCGCAGGCCCTCGGTGACGCCCTCCTCGCCGAACAGCACCTCGTGCCACGTGCGGGGTGTCCGGCACCATGATGATGACGATATCGGCCTGTTCGGCGACCTCGCGACGTGAGGTACAGGCGGTCGCACCGCCGCCCAGCAGTTCCTCGGGCAGCAGCGAGCGGTGACGATACAGGAATAACTGGTGGCCGCCGACTTGCAGGTGCTGGGCCATCTGCCGGCCCATGATGCCGGCGCCTATGAATCCTATCTTGCTCATCGGTCTGCGTGCTCCGTGTTTGGCCGATCGATCACTTCATGGTCGGCATGTGGAAATCGGCGCCGGCGCGGATCCCGGTCGGCCAGCGCGAGGTGACGGTCTTCAGCCGGGTGTAGAAGCGCACGCCCTCCGGGCCGTGCATGTGGATGTCGCCGAACAGCGAGCGCTTCCAGCCGCCGAAGCTGTGGAAGGCCATCGGCACCGGGATCGGCACGTTGACGCCGACCATGCCGACCTGCACGCGTGAGGCGAAGGTCGCGCGCGGCGTCGCCGTCGCGGGTGAAGATGGCGGTGCCGTTGCCGTACTCGTGCGCGTTGACCAGGTTCAGCGCGGTCTCGAAGTCCGGCGACCCGCACCACGACCAGCACCGGGCCGAAGATCTCTTCCTGGTAGATGCGCATGCTCGGCGGTGACCTGGTCGAACAGGCAGCCGCCGAGGAAGAAGCCGTCTCGGTGGCCGGCGACCTGCGATGCCGCGGCCGTCGACGACCAGCTTGGCGCCTTCCTCGACGCCGAGGTCGACGTAGCCGCTGACCCGCTCGTAGGTGCTGCGCGCGTGACCAGCGGGCCCATCTCGGCGTCCGGGTCGGTCGCCGGGCCGACCTTGAGCGCGCGCGACCCGCGGTGCCAGTCGCTCGACCAGCGCGTCGGCGGTGTCGTCGCCGACCGCCACCGCGACCGAGATCGCCATGCAGCGCTCGCCGGCCGAGCCGTAGGCCGCGCCGATCAGCGCGTCGACGGCCTGGTCGAGGTCGGCGTCGGGCATCACCACCATGTGGTTCTTGGCGCCGCCCAGCGCCTGCACGCGCTTGCCGTGCTGCGGTGCCGGTCCGGTAGATGTACTCGGCGATCGGGGTCGAGCCGACGAAGCTCACCGCCGCCACGCTCGGGATGGGTCAGCAGCGCGTCGACCGCCTCCTTGTCGCCGTTGACCACGTTGAACACGCCGTCCGGCAGGCCGGCCTCGCTGAACAGCTCGGCCAGGCGCAGCGCGGTCGAGGGATCGCGCTCGGAGGGCTTCAGGACGAAGGTGTTGCCGCAGGCGATGGCCATCGGGAACATCCACATCGGCACCATGGCCGGGAAGTTGAACGGCGTGATGCCGGCGCACACGCCGAGCGGCTGGCGCATCGAGTGGCTGTCGACGTCGGTGCCGACGTTCTCGCGAGAACTCGCCCTTGAGCAGGTGCGGGATGCCGCAGGCGAACTCGACGACCTCGATGCCGCGGGTCACCGAGCCGCGGGCGTCGTTGAGCACCTTGCCGTGCTCGGCGGTGACCAGCTGCGCGAGTTCGTCCAGGTGCCGGTCGAGCAGCTCCTTGAAGCGGAACAGCACCGCGGCGCGGCGCAGCGGCGGGGTGTCGCGCCAGGCCGGGAAAGGCCTCGCCGGCGGCGCCGATCGCCGCGGCCGTCTCCGCCGCCGAGGCCAGAGGAACGCGGGCGGCCACTTCCCCCGTGGCGGGGTTGAAGACGTCGCCGAAGCGACCGCTGGTGCCGTCGACATGGGCGCCCTGGATGTAGTGACACAGCATCTTGCTCATGCGCGCTTCCCCGCTGGCGTTGAGGTCTTGTTGTCGAGACCCTGCATCGGCAATCTTAGGCGCTTCTGGGCGGCTTGTTGTCGACAGGCTTTCCGCCGTGATGCCGATCCACCCGGGCACTCCCTGTCGCGAGCACTTCGACCGCGAGAGCGGCGGGGAGAGCGGTTGCGGAAACTCGAGGTGCAACGGCGGGGTGCACGGGCGTGGCTATCCGACTAGAGTTACGGGGTGGCAATTGCGAGCGGCCGGCAAGTCTTCGGCCGATGGCGGAAGGCGAGGAGCATGGCAACCATCTCATCCCGGGGCGAGATCGTGGAAACCAGCGGCGAGCTGCCGGCGGTCGGCAGTGCGGCCCCGGATTTCGCGCTGCGCAAGGCGGACCTGAGCGCCGTCAGTCTGGCCGATTACGCCGGCTCGCGGCTGGTCCTGAACATCTTTCCCAGCATCGACACGCCCACCTGCGCGAAGTCCGTGCGGCAGTTCAATCAACAGGCCGGCAGCATGCGCAACACCAGGGTGCTGAACGTCTCGGCCGATCTGCCGTTTGCCTTGACCCGCTTCTGCGGCGCCGAAGGCATCTCCAACGTGGAGTCGGCTTCGGTCTATCGCTCGCCAGAGTTTGGCCAAGACTTCGGGGTGTTCATGGCGGAAGGGCGTCTCGGCGGCCTGCTCGCCCGAGCGGTGGTGGTGATCGACGGGGAAGGAAAGGTGATTCACACCGAGCTGGTGCCAGAGATTGCCCAGGAGCCGGACTATCGAGCGGTGCTCGCGTCCCTGTAGCCCGGCGTCTTCTGCCGACTCGGTGTTGGCTATGGACCGGACAGATCGGTTCACTCGGATTCGAATCCGGCCGTCTGGCGCAGATCGCGCAACCATTGGTCAAGCCGGTCTCCCTGACGGCCGTCGCCGAAAACCGAGACCAGCAGCCAAGCGATCACGGTGAGTATCACCAGGGCCCGGGAGATCAGGACCAGCAGCGGTCTTGCCATCAACGTCTTCACTCGCCGTCGATTGGCGCGAAAAAAATCTACCAGTGCGGCGAGCAATCGCAGAGGTACCGAGAAATACTGCTTCAACCAGTTGCTCACGAATTTGCCAACCATAGGCAGTGTGTCGGCCGGGTCCGGTTCAAGGACGCGGATCCCTCAGCCCGCGGCGTGCAGTTCGGCCGCCTGCAGCGTGTTCTCCAACAGGGTGGCGATGGTCATCGGGCCGACGCCGCCGGGTACCGGGGTGATCCAGGCGGCGCGCTCGGCCGCCGGGTCGAAGTCCACGTCGCCGCACAGGCTGCCATCGTCCAGTCGATTGATGCCGACATCGATCACGACGGCGCCGGGCTTGATCCACTCGCCCTGGACGAACCGCGGCCGACCGACCGCGGCGACCAGGATGTCGGCGCGGCGATCTTCTCGGCCAGATCCTTGGTGCGGCTGTGGCAGACGGTGATGGTGCAGCGGGCCATCAGCAGTTCCAGCGCCATCGGCCGGCCGACGATGTTCGACTGGCCGATGATCACCGCGTCTTTCCCGGCCAGATCGATCCCGGTACGCGCCAGCATGGTCATCACGCCGTGCGGCGTGCAGGGGCGCAGCAGCGGCATGCGCAGCGCCAGGCGGCCGACGTTGTAGGGGTGGAAGCCGTCGACGTCCTTGGTTGGCAGGATGCGTTCGGTAACCGCCTCCTCGTCGATGTGACTCAGGCAGCGGCAGCTGCACCAGGATGCCGTCGATGATCTCCCGGGCATTGAGTTCGTCGATCAGTTCGAACAACTGCGCCTGGCTGGTATCGCCGGACAGTTCGATCAGCTCGGAGTGAAAACCGACCTCGGCGCAGGCCTTGCGCTTGTTGCGCACATAGACCCGCGAGGCCGGATTCTCGCCCACCAGCACCACGGCCAGGCCGGGTGCCCTGCCGCCGGCGGCCTTGAGCTGGTCGACCCGCACCTTGACCTGCTGCCGGATGTCGGCGGCAATGGCTTTACCATCCAGGATCTGTGCACTCACCGGGAACAACCTCTTCGCCTAGCTGCGGAAAACCAGGGATCATAACTTGGATCTCTGCCGGGGTGGTCCCCGGCGTTGACGATCCGGCGTCCAGAGACGTATTATATCGGGCTTCGCTGAAAAGCGGATCCTAGACGCGGGGTATAGCGCAGTCTGGTAGCGCGCCTGCTTTGGGAGCAGGATGTCGGGGGTTCGAATCCCTCTACCCCGACCATTGATGGAGTTGGTTTTCCGCCAAGGCGGTGGCCGGAGTTGAGTTGAACAGCCCCGATAGCTCAGTTGGATAGAGCAGTAGCCTTCTAAGCTATTGGTCGGGGGTTCGAATCCTCCTCGGGGCGCCAAGCAAGCCCGGGAAGGTAGCGAACAGTTAGTTTTCAATGGTGGGCGTAGCTCAGTTGGTAGAGCCCCGGATTGTGATTCCGGTCGTCGTGGGTTCGAGTCCCATCGTCCACCCCAAGCAAGTCGGTTCGGCGTCCAGTGCGCCGAACCTGGGCCCGACAAGCGGGTCCTAACTGGCGGCCCCTTCTGGGGCCGTCGCTATTTTCAGGCCGCCTTACGGCCTGTGCCGGGCGCCTCCGAGCCGCCTCGATTCGGTCGCCCTCATCCAGTCAGCAGCCAGGCGGGGACAGCGAAATGTTTGAAAAATCCATGCAGATAGAAGGTTATGACGACGAACTCTGGGCCGCGATCCAGGCCGAGGAGCGCCGTCAGGAAGAGCACATCGAGCTGATCGCCTCGGAGAACTACGCCAGCCCGCGGGTGATGGAGGCCCAGGGCTCGGTGCTGACCAACAAGTACGCCGAGGGCTATCCGCGGCAAGCGCTACTACGGCGGCTGCGAGTACGTCGACGTGGCCGAGCAGCTGGCGATCGACCGCGCGAAAGCACTGTTCGGCGCCGACTACGCCAACGTGCAGCCGCACTCCGGCTCGCAGGCCAATGCCGGCGGTCTACATGGCCCTGCTGCCAGCCGGGCGACACCATCCTGGGCATGAGCCTGGCCCACGGCGGTCACCTGACCCACGGCGCCAAGCTGAACTTCTCCGGCAAGCTCTACAACGCCGTGCAGTACGGCCTGGACGCCGAGACCGGCGAGATCGACTACGACGCAGGTCGAGCGCCTGGCCCGCGAGCACAGGCCGAAGATGATCATCGCCGGCTTCTCCGCCTACTCGCGGGTCGTCGACTGGCAGCGTTTTCGCGACATCGCCGACGCAGGTCGGCGCCTACCTGCTGGTCGACATGGCGCACGTCGCCGGCCTGGTCGCCGCCGGCGTCTACCCCAACCCGGTGCCGATCGCCGACGTCACCACCTCCACCACGCACAAGACCCTGCGCGGCCCGCGCGGCGGCATCATCCTGGCCAAGGCCAATCCCGAGATCGAGAAGAAGCTCAACTCGCTGGTGTTCCCCGGCACCCAGGGCGGCCCGCTGATGCACGTCATCGCCGCCAAGGCGGTGGCCTTCAAGGAGGCCATGGAGCCGGAGTTCAAGACCTACCAGGCAGCAGGTGGTGCGCAACGCCCGGGCCATGGCCGAGGTGTTCATGGAGCGCGGCTACGACGTCGTCTCCGGCGGCACCGACAACCACCTGTTCCTGGTGAGCTTCATCGAGGCCGGCCTGACCGGCAAGGATGTCGACGCCGGGCTGGGCGCGGCCAACATCACGGTCAACAAGAATGCCGTGCCGAACGATCCGCAATCGCCGTTCGTCACCAGCGGCATCCGCGTCGGCACGCCGGCGATCACCACCCGCGGTTTCGGTGAGAGCGAGTGTCGCGATCTGGCCGGCTGGATGTGCGACGTGATCGATGCCCGCGGCGATCAGGCGGTGATCGAGGCGGCCAAGACGAAGGTCCTGGCGATCTGCGCCGAGCACCCGGTCTACCAGGCCTGACAGCCCTATGGGAGCGGCGCGCTTGCCGCGATAGTGCCTGGAACAAAGCCCCATCGGCGGGAGGCGCGCCTCCCAGTGCGCTCGACCGGTGGTACTTGGTGGCCGGCCGCGCAAAGAGTAGGCTTGCGACATGAGATGCCCCTTCTGCGGAGCACATGACACCAAGGTCATCGACTCGCGCCTGTCCGGCGAGGGCGATCAGGTGCGCCGCCGGCGCGAATGCACGGTCTGCAAGGAGCGTTTCACGACCTACGAGAAGGTCGAACTGAATCTGCCCCGGGTGGTAAAGAGCGACGGCACCCGGGTCCCTTTCGACGGTGCCAAGCTGCGTTCCGGTATGATGCGGGCGCTGGAAAAGCGTGCCGTCAGCACCGAACAGGTCGAAAATGTCGGTCGCCCGCGTTACCCGCAAGCTGATGGCCGGCGGCGACAACGAGATATCCTCGCGCCAGATCGGCGAGTTGGTGATGGAGCAGCTCCAGGGCCTGGACCAGGTCGCCTATGTCCGCTTCGCCTCGGTCTATCGCCAATTCGAAGATGTCGATGCCTTCCGTGAAGAGATCGATCGACTGCAGCAGCAATTGTCCCCGGAAGAACGGCGCCAACAGCTCGACCTGCTGCAGGACGAGACCGAAGGCAAGTCGTGAATGCGGTCGACGACCTCGGCTACATGGCGCGTGCCGTGCAGCTGGCCGAACGCGGTCTGTACACGACCGACCCGAATCCCCGTGTCGGCTGCGTGCTGGTACGCAACGGCCAGGTGGTGGGCGAGGGCTGGCACCGCAGGACCGGCGAGCCCCATGCCGAGCGCCTGGCGCTGACGGCCGCCGGTGAGCGGGCGCGCGGCGCGACCTGCTACGTCACCCTCGAACCCTGCAGCCATCAAGGTCGCACCCCGCCGTGTGCCGACGCCCTGATCGAGGCCGGGGTAGCCCGAGTGGTGGCGGCGATGCAGGATCCGAACTCCAGGGTCGCCGGATCCGGACTTGCCCGTCTTCGCCAGGCCGGTATTGCCACCGAGGTCGGGGTCCTCGAGAGCGCCGCGCGAGAACTCAATCCGGGTTTCATCCAGCGCATGACCAGCGGCCGTCCCTGGGTGCGCTGCAAACTGGCGGCCAGTCTCGATGGCCGAACCGCCATGGCCAACGGCGAGAGCAAGTGGATTACCGGAGAGCCGGCGCGGCGCGACGTACAGCGCCTGCGCGCCCGCAGCTCGGCGATTCTCACCGGGATCGGCACCGTACTGGCCGACGATCCCTCGATGAACGTGCGCCTGAACGCCAGTCAGTTGCGCGGCGTCGAGGACGATGCCGATGTTCGACAGCCGCTGCGAGTCGTGCTCGACCCGAAGCTGCGCCTGCCGGCGACAGCGCGCATCCTGGGTCTGCCCGGTTCGGTATTGGTGCTGCACGGCCGAGGTTCGGCCGCTGACGCCGATCGCCTGCGCGACCAGGGCGCCGAGGTCGAACAGGTGGCGATGAAGGACGGCGCACTCGACCTGGGCGAGGTGCTGGATCGGCTGGCGGTCCGCGAGGTCAACGAGGCGCTGGTCGAGGCCGGTGCGAACCTGGCCGGCGGTTTTCTCAAGGCGGGGCTGATCGACGAACTGGTGCTCTATCTCGGGCCGCACCTGATGGGCGACGCCGCTCGGGCCTTGTTCGTGTTGCCGGGTCTGGAGCAGATGGCGCAGCGCGTGGAACTGCAACTGGTCGACGTTCGCCAGGTGGGCAGCGACCTGCGGATCATCGCCCGGCCCAGATAAACGCCGGCGCGAACTGTCGCTCGATTCAATCCTTGCCGGTGTTGATCCGGAATTGCTGCACCAGCCCTCGCAACTGACGTGAGAGCTGGTTGAGGGTTTCGGCGGCGCCGGCTGTGGTCTGCGAGCTGTGGACGATCTCCTGACCGAGGTCGTTGATACGCGCGATCCCCTCGTTGATTTTGCTCGAACTGGCGCTTTGTTGTTCGGCGGCCGTGGCGATCTGCCGATTCTGACCATGGATCGACGTCACCGCCTCGCGAATTCGTTCCAGGGCGTGTTCCGTGCGAGCCCCTTCCTCGACCGTCAGTCGGGCCTGGTCCTGGCCCAGAGACATGACGCCGGCGGCGGCCCGGGCGCCGTTTTGCAGACGTTCAATCATCCGCTGAATCTCACTGGTGGACTGCTGGGTGCGGTTCGCCAGGGTGCGAACCTCATCGGCCACAACCGCAAACCCGCGCCCGTGCTCGCCGGCGCGGGCCGCCTCGATGGCGGCGTTCAACGCCAGCAGGTTGGTCTGTTCGGCGATGCTGCCGATCACGTCCAGTACCCCGCCGATGGCCTCGGTTTCGCGCTCCAGGGTCTGCATCGTTGCGGTGGCCTCTTCGACCTGTTGCGCCAGACGCTCGATCGCCGCGATGGTGCGCCCGACGGTCGCATGCCCCTCTACTGCCTCGGCCTCGGCCTGTTTTGCGCTCCCCAGGGCGACTTCGGCCGACGAGGCAACCTCCGCCACCGAGGCCGCCATCTCCTCCATCTCCTGAGCGACCTGGAAGGTGTCGTTCTGCTGCGACTGCAGACGGGTCGCATCCTCCCCATGCTGCTGGAGCAGTTGACCGGCCGAGTCGGTCAGCTGGCCGACCGCCCGGGTGACATCGGCAATGATGCCCTCGACCTTTTGCAGGAAACGATTGAAGGCGCGGCAGAGGTCGGTGACCTCGTCGGCGCCTTCTTCTTCCAGGCGGACGGTGAGATCGCCGTCGCCTTCGGAGATCTCCTGCAGGCGAATGGCGGCTTGTGCCACTGGGCGAGCGACGACGCGCATGCTGATCCAGTAGGCGGCCGCGGCGAGTACCAGTCCGGTGACGAAAATGATCAGCATACCGGTGGTGGTGATCGATTCGGCGGATTGTGCCTGCCGCAGCTCGGCACGGCTCAGGTCCTTGCTGTCACGTTCGATCTCGGCGGCCAGGCGCATGAGTTTATCGGCGGTCGCGCTGTATTCCAGCCGCGCCTGTTCCAATTGCCGATTGCTGCGAAGGGCCTGTTCGAAGGTACGCTCGTGCTCGGCGACCAGGTCGGTCAGGGCCTCTCGATAGCTGATCCCGGCGTATGGACCCGACTTCGCGGTTTGGTCGACGAGCATCTTCGCATCGCTGACTTCGGCCGTGTAGATATGAAAATCGGCGAGGGCGTTATCGGCTGATTGCCGAATCTCGGTGTCCTGCGGCGAGGTGAGTATGCGGCGGAACTCGTATAGCCGTGTCATCAGGGCGAGGCGCGCCTCGGTTCCTGCCGCGACCACGGCCCAGGCCTCGGTATCCCGGCTGCCGGCGTCTTCGCCCTCGGCCAGGTTCGCGTTCCACTCCGCCTCGACCAGGACCTGACTGGCGATCTCTTCGATCTCCAGCAGCAGTCCCTGGACCTTGTCGATGTTGCTGCCGAGCGCCGCCAGTTCGGTGCGGTAGGCTTGGTCCAGCTCGAGCAGTGCCTCTCGCCCACGATCGAAGCGCTCGGTCGCGGCGTCCAATTGGGCGAGGCGTTGCGCCGACAGTAGATTCAGCTCGGTAATCCGTCTATAGGCCTGCCGGGTCAGCGCGCGACCCTGTTCGAGTATGGGGCCGGCCTCGTGAATGGACAGACGCAGCGCCTTGTCGACGCCGATCATCTGCATCTGCACCCCGCGAATGCCCAGCGCGACACCGTCGGCGGTGCCCTGTACCGGACCGGTCACCAGTTCCAGGGAGTCCTTGAGACTGTTCGTGGCGAGATAGGCGGCGACGCCGCTCGCCACGAGCAGCAGGGTGAGGGCCAGGTATCCCGCTCCGAGCTTTGCACCAACGGTAAAACGCATGAGCCGAGTGTCTCGCGATATCGATCTACGGGTCTTGAGCGGCACATTCCCAACCGCCTTTAATTCTGCCCCGGCGGGACGGTGGTCGTATAATCGACGCCCACAGAGACTGGATACGAAGGCTCGGCATGTTCACTGGGATCATCCAGGCGATCGGTGAGGTCGCCGAACTCAAACCCCAAGGCGGCGACGTCCGGCTGCGGTTGCGCACCGGTAAACTCGATCTGACCGATGTGGCCCCGGGCGACAGCATCGCGGTCAACGGCGTCTGCCTGACCGCGGTCGAGCTGCCGGGAGACGGCTTCGCCGCCGATGTCTCGCGTGAGACGCTTTCGGTGACCACGCTCGGCGAGCTCAAGCCCGGCAGTATGGTGAATCTGGAGAAGGCGTTGACCCTGGCGACCCGGCTCGGCGGTCATCTCGTCAGCGGGCATGTCGATGGCCTGGGTCAGATTGTCGAACGCCATGACGATGCCCGTTCGGTGCGTTTCACCGTCGAGGCTCCCGCCGAGTTGGCACGCTACATCGCCCAAAAGGGTTCGATCACGGTCGACGGCACCAGCCTCACCGTCAATGTGGTCAGTGGCGCCCGATTCGAACTCAACATCGTGCCGCACACCTTGCAGGAGACCATCATGGCCGGCTATCACCCGGGCCGTTCAGTGAACCTGGAGGTGGATCTGGTGGCGCGCTATCTCGAGCGTCTGTTGCTCGGCGCGCGAGCCGCCGAGCCGGATGCTCCGGCGGTCGATCTGGACCTGCTGGCGCGCTCGGGGTTTCTCGATCGTTAGATAGCGAGAGAGGTTGGAGTCGGTTCGACTCCTACCCCTGGGTCGTTGGGTGGCTGCGTCGATTATCAGCCCATATCAACCGACTCGACCGAGGACAAACGCTGATCCAGTTTGCCTTCCTCGGTTTCCGGCTCCGGCTCCACCACGTCCTCCAGTTCCAGTACTACGCCGCTGCTGGTGACGGTCTTGTCGCCCTGGGCGTCGAGATTGATCCGCAGGCGCAGGTTGTTCGGCGAGTCGGCGTTCTTCAGGGCCTCCTCCAGCGAGATCCGGCCCTCCTTGTACAGACTGAACAGGGCCGTGTCGAAGGTCTGCATGCCCATGATCTCGGACTTTTCCATCACGTCCTTCAGGCCGTTGATCTCGCCGCGTTTGATCAGCTCGTGCACCGTGGGCGTGCCCAGCAGCACCTCGATCGCCGCGGCGCGCTTGCCGTCCGTGGTCGGCACCAGGCGCTGCGAGACGAAGGCGCGCAGGTTCAGCGACAGGTCCAGTCAGCAGCTGCTGGTCGGCGCTCCTCGGGGAAGAAGTTGATGATCCGGTCCAGCGCCTGGTTGGCGTTGTTGGCGTGCAGGGTGGAGATGGCACAGGTGGCCGGTCTCGGCGAAGGCGATGGCGTGCTCCATGGTCTCGCGAGTCGCGGATCTCGCCGATCAGGATCACGTCCGGGCGCCTGGCGCAGGGTGTTCTTCAGCGCGTCTGCGTAGCTGTCGGTGTCGACGCCGACCTCGCGCTGGTTGACGATGCAGCTCTTGTGCGGTGTGCACGAACTCGATCGGGTCCTCGATGGTGATGATGTGGCCGGCGACTGTTGCGGTTGCGGTGAGTCGATCAGCGCCGCCAGCGAGGTCGACTTGCCGGAGCCGGTGGCGCCGACGAACAGCACCAGGCCGCGCTTGGTCATGATCACATCCTTGAGGATGGCCGGCAGACCAAGCTGTTCCGAGATTGGGGATCTCGGCCTTGATGTTGCGCACCACCATGGCGACTTCGTTGCGCTGCAGGAAGATGTTGACCCGGAAGCGGCCGACGCCGGACTCGCTGATCGCCAGGTTCATCTCCAGCTTGTGCTCGAACTCGCGATCTGCTGCTCGTCCATGATGCCGTAGGCGATCTCCTTGATCTCGCCGGGCTGGACGGCTCGCGGGTCAGGGCCTTCAGCTCGCCGTGGAACTTGGCGCTGGGCGGCGCGCCGGTGCTCAGGTAGAGGTCGGAGCCGTCCTTGACGACCAGGATCTTGAGATAGTCGAGAAATTCCATCGCCAGCGCATGCCTCCCGGGGCCGTGATCGTGGGCTGCGTATCGGCGCGAG
>CAVXWS010000039.1:0-35077 GCA_963765415.1 uncultured Gammaproteobacteria bacterium | reverse complement strand
TAGGATTACGTATTGCTCACCAGCCGGCCAAATAGACTTTTCGGCGAGATGCGTGGCGAGCCTGTGACCGGCTGCGATCAATCGCTTGCCCAGAGTGACTGGTAGAGCGGCATCGACGCGAAGAAGAAGTTATACAAGAAATGCAGCATTACAGCCGGCCACAGGCGCCGCGTCGCAGCCACCAGCCACAGGTTGTATGCGCCCAGCACAAGCAAAGGCAGCATGCCGATACCACTGCGACCATGACTGAGTGCGAACAGGAGGACCAGAATGATGCCGAACAGCCACCATAACGGGCGACTCGCGTAGCGTCGAGTCAGATACATGGGGCCTCTGTAGATGATCTCTTCGATCACCGGGGCGGCGACCAACCGGGTTATCAGCCCTGCCGGAGCGACAAAGACTTGGTCGATCAAATCCCGGGAAGACAGCAGCAGCCACCGCTGCGCGGCAAAGAGTTGCCTCAGGCCCAACGGGGCATCATCCAGGACGTGCCATCCAAAGGACGACGGGCAAAGATACGGACACCAGGCACTACCTCTGGCCAGGAAAGCGATGTAATTCTTGACCGCACAGAACAGCAGGACGATAGCCAGCCCCAATAAGACCCTGCGAATAGTCAGCAGCTCGGGCATACCGACAGCCGCCGTACGCACTCCGTTTTCACCATAGACCCATGGCCCCGACCTATTAAAACCCAACCACTGCCAACGCGTCGGCCAACTGCCTGGTCTGCGCTTCGTCGACCATTGGATCGGTTTCCAACCAGACGGCGAGTATGAATACTCCACCGGCTATCAGCCGGTGGCTTCGGGTTACGGCTGAAAGCCGGATCGATCGGCCATTCGGCCGATTGCCCCCTCTCCCACCGGGACGACTCCAGGGATGGAGGAGGTAGAACGAAGTTCGGAACCCGAGTCGAGAGGGTTGGGGTGAGGGGATCGGGATCACGCCGCTTTTTTCAGGCGTCCTCATCCTAGCCTTTTCCCGGCGGGAGAAGGGACAGTCATCGGTCGCCCAAGGGCGAGGGGTTTACAGATCCCCTATTGGAGACTCTAAAGTTCGAACATTGACTCGTAAATGTTCCCCGTCTGTTTGCACATTCCCCTCGACCCGATAGCGTGCCGCGGGCACGGGGGCCTCCGCGGCGATGGAAGACCCTATGACCCGCAGGCTTCAGAGCTGCGACAAATCGGTGGTGAGGCCTGCTGTAATGCCGCGGGTAAAGTTCTGCTGTCGAACACCGTCCCCCACGGTCGCGAAGGGCATCAAGGTTACGCTCAACGGCACGGACCCCGTTCGGGGCATTGCCGGTTCCGGATCCGTATTCGGCTCCGCCCAAGATCGCGAGCAACGCAGCGATCGCGATCAAGCTCAATAAGCTGGCGGCGACTGACCGGATAGCCCGTGATCGGGTGAGCCTGCCTGCCGCGGGGAGGACATCGACGGAGACCTTCAACGGCGCGAGCAGCCGGTAGCCGCGCTTTGGGATCGTCTCGATGGTTTCCGGTGATCGCGAGCTGTCGCCCAGCGCCTTGCGCAGCTTGATGATCGCCTGGGTCAGCACATCGTCGCTGACGACCGTGCCGGACCAAGCGGTCTCCAGTAACACCTCGCGCGGTACCGGCTCGCCGGGATGGTCTGCCAGTCTCAGCGAGACGGTCATGGCCTTGGGCTCGACATGCAAAAGCTGCCCATCGCTCTCGATCTGGTTTCGGGCCGGGAACACTCGGCACGCGCCGATCCGAAGCTGATTGGAAGTAACGCGGCTGTTATCGTCGGCCTGGGCCACCTCTCCCCTCGCGAACGCAAAGAGCCGGCTTCTCGGGTTTCCAATTGTGCCGGTAAGCCTCTGATTCTCTAGCTTATTATCGATATTCGGAAAAATCTTCGTGTTTTCGACAGGAGTTTTCCGGCGTCTCCAGCCATTGGTGTCGGCAGGTCCACGACACGACGTGATTCTCGTTCAAACTATTGGAGCATCCAATGGCTGCCGCACAGGCAAAGTTCGATTCGATCAAGCCTATGGCAACCGTACTCGCGCAGTGGGAGACCGCTCCCTTGGGTCAAGGCACCAAACTGATGCTGGATGGCCCACCAGAGGAAACTCGAGAAAACGAAACAGAGCGGAGACCTTCGGCCCGTCCGCAGGCCTTATTCGGGCGCGCGCAGAAGGCCCCGCCTACACTATCCATCGGGTCGTGCGATTCGACCGGTCTATTGGGAGTCAGAAAATGCGAACGGCCATCATTCAGCACTCCCCGGTAGTGCTCGACCTGCCGCAGACGCTCGACAAGGCGGTCGCACTGATCGCCGAGGCTGCGTCCGAGGGGGCCGAGCTGGCCATATTCCCCGAGGCGTTCTTCCCCGGCTATCCGGCCTGGATCTGGCGACTGCGTCCGGGAATCGATTGGGATATCAGCGAGCAGCTTCACCAACGTCTGCTGGATAACGCCGTCGACCTGGAGCAGGACGGTCTCGCCCCACTTCGGACGGCAGCGCGCGAACACAAGATGACCCTGGTCAGCGGACTGCACGAACGCGACGGCAGCCTGAGTCGCGCGACCCTCTACAACACCGTGGTCACCATCGGCCCCGATGGCGCCCTGATCAATCGGCACAGAAAACTCATGCCGACCAATCCGGAACGCATGGTCTGGGGATTCGGCGACGCCTCCGGGTTGAAGGTGGTCGAAACCCCTTGCGGTCGCCTTGGCGCATTGTTGTGCTGGGAAAACCTGATGCCTCTGGCACGTTTCGCCCTCTATGCCCAAGGTGTCCAGGTCTACATTGCACCCACTTACGACAGCGGCGACGACTGGATCGGTACCTTGAGACACATCTCCCGTGAGGGCGCCTGCTGGGTGGTGGGCGCCGGAGTCGCTCTGCGCAATCGCGATATCCCCGAAGACTTCCCCGACCGCGACCGGCTCTATCCGTCAGAGGAAGACTGGATCAACCCGGGAGACTCGGTTGTCATCGCGCCGGGGGGCGATGTCGTTGCCGGCCCATTGCACGAGCGACAAGAGCTACTTTACGCCGACTTGGATCTGGCGCGGGTGGCGATCTCTCGACGCACCTTCGACGTCGCCGGCCACTATGCGCGACCGGATATCTTCCAATTACACGTCGACACCCGACCACAGTCGCCTATCGTAATGGAGTGACTCAGGTCCAGAGCCGCAGTTTGCATCAGGACGGACACCCTGATGCGGCTTCAAGGCATGAATGCCGCCTCGGGAGGGCGAAACCGATCCGCGGGGATATCGACGATCTCAGAATCGCGGCTCGCCAGGAGGACTACCTACAAGGGGGAAAGAACGCGTGTTCACTGAGCAATTTCTGACAGCTGTGGCGAATATTAGTGATCTCTTCCGTTGCATGCGAATCGACTGCCGCCTGTTCTTGGCTGAACAGATCGCGTGCAACGACACAAGATCCGGACTCGAAACAGCGCCGCGCCGTGCCACAGACATACTCGAGCAACTCCTCGCACCCCGCAGTCAGAAGCGATGGTTCCTGGTCGCAGGCAGTGAATCGCTCGTCATCGTCGAGCGCCTCATGGCAGCGCTTTTCGGCCCAAGTGAGATTGTCCTCGGAATGACCAGACGGCTGCCGCTGCATTGCTCTGAGTTGTCTCGACAGTTGACAAGGTTCACTCTGTTCACATGAATTTCGTAGACCACAAGTTTTCAAGACCAGCGTGTCGCAGTAGTCTTCTAGAACCGTCGGAGAATCGGTCGACGCGTCCGCCGCCTCGTCCTTCGCGACATCCGCCGGCCCGATGTGACTCGATGCCTCCAACTCCTCGTTCGGCACCATAACTCCGGAACGAATGGTTATCGTCGAACCGTCGCGCAGCCGATGCACACCATCCCACAAAGGCCGCCCCTGTCCGGCGCCAGATTCGATGAGGGGGCGGTTCGTCGTCGGATCGACGCGGATCTGCTGGCCGTTTTCCAGCTCAGTGTCCCATGAGGCGGCGGAAAGCCCTCGGCTGCAGACCAAGAGTAGCGCCACGATGAACAAGGTTGGGTAGCAAACCCGGAGGTTGCTCCCACTAAAATCAACTAGCCTCGGAGTCTTCATCTTTCGCTTCATCACATCTTATGCGGGCTAACAACATGCCGACTGCCGGAATTGGTCGACATTGCTAACGCAAATCAGTCTTATAGGCCGGGATATCCGCATTCTTCGCCTTACTGACATTGGCGAATCTCATCGAGACCGTAGCCAGTTCCACCCGGGAAAAATCGACGTCGGTGACATTGGCGCTGCGCATATCACTTCCACAGATCACGCCGTCGCTGAGATCACTCCCGGTCAGGTCGGCATAGCGGAAGTTGACGTGTTCGCCGTGTATGTTGTGCAGATTGGCGCGATGTAGGGTTGCACCCTGCAAGTTTGCTCGGTTGATCACCGTGAAACCATCCGCCCTTCTGCTGCCCAGATTCGCCTCGGTCAGATCCGCGCTGACCAGATTGACATCGTTGAGGTGGCTATCTCTTAGATCCGCTCCGCGGAGATTCGTGTTCCGGAGATTGGCGCCGATCAGCAGCGCATTGTGCGCAACGACACCCTTCATACTGCTGTGGCAAAAATAAGTGCCCTGCATATCGGCGTGCGTCATCGTCGCCCCCTGAAGATCGCACTCGTCGATCAAGACTCTGCGAAGATCGGCACGGGAGAAATCTGCCTCTCTCAGATCCGCGCGATCCATCGAAGTGGCGCTTTGCTGATGAAGCGAACTGAAACGCGCACCGACGAAACTGACTTTTCGAAGATTGGCGCCGTCGAGGTGACTTGAAACCAGGGATGCCCCATCGAGCACAGCCCCGTGCAGATCGGCGTTTGATAGGTCCGCATTGTCCAAACGACATTGCCTCATATCGGCCCCGGCCAGATCCGCACCTCCGAGGTCCATCTCGCGGAGATCTGCACCAACGAGGCTGTCCGCGTCCAGCGTCGCAAGAACCTCACCTGAATCTTTATGCACGATTTTCAGCATCTCGCACCTCAAACCCCCGTCTGAACCCAGTTTATTGAGACCCGTACTGTATGGGTACTCTTATCCTACGCAACTCCGACGCGCATTTCCGAAGCGTCCGCCTGACTTCCCGAACGAGGCACCCGATGAACTTCGGAGCGGCGGCTGCCATCTGTTCCCTGCAGGCGCCTCCGCGGAGAGCGCCGCGCAGATCCCCTCCTCCCCTAAGTATGATTGTTCTTCGGGCCTACGAGTCAAGTAGATACCTTCTAACGACGCGGCTTAGGCGCTTTTACGGCTGTGCGGGGAGCCTCGCGCCCCGCGCGGAGGCTTCCAGGAAGACAGCGATGTATTCTCCATCGGCTGACAGCCGGTGGCTTCAGGTTACGGCTGAAAGCCGGATCGATCGGCCATTCGGCCGATTGCCCCCTCTCCCACCGGGACGACTCCAGGGATGGAGGAGGTTGAACGAAGTTCGAAACCCGAGTCGAGAGGGCCGGGGTCAGGGGATCGGGATCAACCCGTTCAATTTCGCTCCCCTCATCCTCGGCTCTGGCATCCTGCTTCGCTCTACCTCCTGCATCCCTGCAGTCGTAAGCTTCTCCCTGTGGGAGAAGGAACGGTTCCATCCGTCGCTTATAGGCGAGGGGTTTACAGATCCCCTTTTGGAGACTCTAAAATCGCGATCGAGAGATTGTTTTCAATGTCCTGCTAAAGGCACAGATTCTTCCTCGGCAACCACGACACGGTAATGGTTACGCATGCACAGGTAATAAATGATCGGCACCGCCATGCGCGACAACAGCAGCGAGGCGATCTCTCCCGCCATCAGCGAAATTGCCAGCCCCTGGAAGATCGGATCGAACAGGATCACGCTGCCGCCGACCACCACCGCCATTGCGGTCAGCATCATGGGGCGGAAGCGTACCGCACCCGCGTCGACCACGGCATCGACCAGCGGCATGCCCTGCTTGACCCGCAGCTTGATGAAGTCCACCAGGATGATCGAGTTGCGCACCACGATGCCGGCTCCGGCCATGAAACCGATCATCGAAGTCGCGGTGAAGAAGGCACCCATCGCCCAGTGCGCCGGCAGTATGCCGACCAGCGAGAACGGGATGGCCGCCATGATGATGAACGGCGTGCGGAACGAGCGGAACCAGCCCACCACCAGAATATAGATCAGCACCAGCACCACGGCGAAGGCGACGCCCAGGTCGCGGAACACCTCGTAGGTGATGTGCCACTCGCCGTCCCACTTCAGCGACGGCAGCAAGGTGGAGAAGGGCTGGCGGACATTCCAGATCTCCATCGGCTCGTTGCGGCCGGCGGGGACGTACGCGCGAATCTTGTCGTTGAGCTGCAGCAGGGCATAGATCGGGCTCTCGGCCGCGCCGGCGACGTCGCCGGTCACATACACCACCGGCAGCAGATTCTTGCGGTAGATGCTCTTCTCGCCCACGGTACGGACAATGTCCACCAGCTCTCCCAGAGGGCACGCAGTTGCGTCCGGCACAGACCGGGATGGGAAGCAGCTCCGCCGGCTGGGCGCGCTGTCTGAGCGGCAGACGCACCCGGATCGGTACATCCTCATTTTCCTCGGCGGCGTGCAGCAGACCGGCATCGGCCCCGGCCTCGGCGATCCGCACCACCTGTGCCACCTGTTCCGCGCTCACCTGGTGCAGCGCCGCCTTCTCCTGCTCGAAACGAAACACCAGCTGCGGCTGGTCAGCCTCGACGTACCAGTCGACATCCACCACGCCGGGCGTCTCCTCGAACAGCTCGCGCACCCGCCGGGCGATCTCGATCTGCTCGGCGTAATCGGGGCCGTAGATTTCGGCCACGATGGTCTGCAACACCGGCGGTCCCGGCGGCACCTCGGCCACCTTGATCCGGGCCCCGCAGCCTACCGCCAGATCCCGGATCTTGTCGCGGATGCGCTTGGCGATGTCGTGGCTCTGCAGCGCCCGCTCCTCCTTGGAGACCAGGTTGACCTGGATGTCGGCGACATTGGGGCCGCGGCGCAGGAAGTAGTGACGCACCAGACCGTTGAAGTTGTAAGGTGCCGCGGTGCCGGCATAGATCTGGTAGTTCAGCACCTCCGGCTCTTCGCGCAGTCTGGCGGCCAGGCGACGGGCCACATTGGTGGTGCATTCCAGCGTGGCATCCTCGTCCGTATCGACGATGACCTGCAGCTCGCTCTTGTTGTCGTAAGGCAGCATCTTGACCTTTACCGCCCCCGTCATCGACCATGGCCAGGCGCACCCACGAGCAGCAGCGTGATGGTCGACCAGGAACGCCACGCCCAACAGCGGTCGACGGATCATCGGCCCCATCACCCGGCGGTAGGCACGGGTAAACCAATCCTCCGTATCTTGCGACTGTTCGCCCTGGCGGGCATGCCAGCGCAGCATGCGGTAGGCGGCCCAGGGCGTGACCACGAAGGCCACGGTCATGGAGAACAGCATGGCCGCGGTCGCACCCGATCGGGATGGGCCGCATGTAGGGTCCCATCAGTCCCTGCACGAAGGCCATCGGCAACACCGCTGCAATCACCGTCAGCGTGGCCAGGATCAACGGACTCCGCACCTCGTTGACCGCCTCGACCGTGACTTCTTTCAGTGGGCGGCCGCGGTTCTCCGGCAGGCGGAAATGCCGTACCACGTTTTCGACGTCCACGATCGGGTCGTCCACCAGAATGCCGATGGAGAAGATCAGCGCGAACAGCGTCACCCGGTTCAGGGTGAAGTCCAGCAGGTAGAAGGTGGCCAGCGTCAGCGCCAGCGTCACCGGGATGGCCAGCGCCACCACGCCGGCCTCGCGCCAGCCCAGCACCACGACGATCAGCAGGCTCACGCCCACCACCGCCAGATCCCATATGGAACAGCAGCTCGTCGGACTTCTCGCGGGCGGTATGCCCGTAGTCGCGGGTCACCGTGACCTCGACCCCGTCCGGAATCAGGTTGCCGCGCAGCAGCTCGATCTTGCGCATCACCTCGGCCACCACCGCTACGGCATTGGCCCCTTTGCGCTTGGCGACCGCCAGCGTCACCGCGGGCTCCTCCAGGTTCGGCACTCCGCCCTGCCCCGCGCTGCCGCCACGACCGAACAGCACGTAGTCCACCGGCTCCTCGGGGCCATCCAGGATCTCCGCGACATCGCGCAGGTACACCAGCTGACCGGCTGCACGCCGATCACCACGGCCCCGACATCGGCAGCGGTGTGCAGAAAGCCGCCGGTCTCCACCAGTGTCTCCGTGGCCACCGTGATGGAAAGCTGCCCGCCCGCTCCTGGCGGTTGCCGGCACGCAGGGTGCGCAGCACGTGCGCCGGGTCGATCTGGTAGGAGATGAGCCGGCTGGCGTCCAGCTCCACCCGCACCTGGCGGCGCAGGCCGCCGATCAGGGTGGTCTCGGAGACATCGGGCACCTGGGTCACGACGTCGTCCACCGCGGCGACGATACGCCGCAGATCGTAGCTGTCGTAACCGCCGCCATGGAAGGTCAGCGCCAGCACCGGCACGTCGTCGATCCGGCGGGGTTTAAGCAAGGGATAGGTGGCCCCTGACGGTATGCGGTCGAGGTTGGCGTACAGCTTCTGGTACAGCTGCACGATAGCCTCCTCCTCGTTCCAACCCACCAGAAAACGCACGACCGTGAGCGAGCGGCCGGGGCTGGAGGTGGAATAGACGTACTCCACCCCCGGCAGCTCCCAGGCCAGTTTTTCCAGCGGCCGGGTGACACGCTGCTCGACTTCCCGCACGTGGAGCCGGGCATCTGGACGAACACGTCGATCACCGGCACCACGATCTGCGGCTCCTCCTCGCGCGGCAGCAGCAGTCACCGCGAGGACGCCCGAGCAGAATGGAGGCGCCAACGATCAGCGGAGTCAGGGGGGAATCGACAAAGAACTGCAGAATCCGCGGTACCAGCCCGAAGCGGAGCACTCGGTAACCGCGCTTTGCTTTCATCTTGAAAGACCCCCCTCGAGGGTCGCAGATCAGGCCTTAAACGCTGTGGCAGCGCGATCGGTCGTCGTGGACCTCAGGATCCGATTAGCCGTTCCTGAATTGAACCCTAACTTAATTTAACCCGGCGTTGATTGACATGACGCACCGATCAATTACCTTGTCGTCGCCGCTGCGGCGATTCTTCGGACGCCTCCATGAACTGCGGTCGGCGGGTTTGCGGGCGACACAGGTGTCGGCGACATCGAAAACCTGAAACGAATCGTCCATCGTTTCACTTCGGTGACTCGAGATTGCGATATTGTGACGCGGATCTCATCAAGAAAAGACCCGTGGCACCGATTGTCTATATGTCGTGAACTCTCTTTGGCTGGGGGAGAAAATGAACATCAAAGCGGAGCATGTCTCCGAAACCGATAATGATTGTCGTACAGGAATGAATCCCATTCCTGATAACATCAACACCATCTTGAGCAAGGCTCAAAAGCAGGCTCTGGAACGATTGGAAGGCCTGGGCTGGACCCTCAAGTTCGTCCGCCGAGTCGGTTTGTCAAAGCCCATCGTGGTTCTTAGTGATCCCTTGGATCGAAACCTCGGCGTGCTCGACGAAAATGGACACCTCGAGGAGAAACCGAAACTGCAGACTCGGAAGGATCGAAGGGGAACTTACCCAGACGATAAACCAAGCGAGTCCCCCCCTGACTCGGTTGGCGGGACACCCGGCGAGACCACCTCAGCAGGTCAACTGCCATCCCCCGACCCGCGAAATGAGATGGCGCTGGTCCGTATCCAGGACGATCAAAACGGCACTGCCCATCAGTGAGAGGCTCTGAGCGTGGCCTCGCGGATTCGATCGGCGTTAGCCCGCATATTGCAGTGCGCCTTTCCACGGCGCACTGCAACATGCGGGCTAGGAAGAGAGGATCGTGAAGAACAAGGTCTTGGCATTTCGGCCCCGTCACCCTAATCTTCTCCCGGAACGGGAGAGGGGGCTTTTGCGACATCGCCCCTAGGGAGAGGGCTGGGGTGGTTACCATTCGTACGCACGGCCACCGCCAAAAAAACCAAGCGAGACACCTGTCTATCGCCTGAGAGCGAGGGGTGTACGGCACCCCTGTCGGCGACTCTAATTGGCGTCTCGCAGCAGAGCTTGCACTTAGGCGTAAGGAGCCCGCCCACGGCGATGCCGACCGTCGCCGGCACGACCGGCGGCTGCCCGACAACCAAGACAGATCGACGCCCTGCCGGGAGAATGCCCCACAAAGCCCGGGGCGCTCGGCAGGTCGTCAAACCCCGAGGCGGACGGCGATTTATGCGATTTGCGCGGCGGGCGTGAACCAATCTCGGTCCGCCATGGTCATTCTTTGCTGATTTGGTAATCGCTGACGAAAAATGACCAAAGGGCCGTTCCTTGCATTAGCTTTGATTTTGCTGTCGCCGCTGTCGGCGGGCTCGGCCCGGTCAGCCGAGCTCAGCGCATCGGTGGTCACCGAGCATGCCACCGTCACTCTGCTGGGCGAACAACCGCGGGGCCTGGCCGATCAGACCCTTTGGCTCGGCCTGCACTTCGAGCTGATCCCGCACTGGCACGTCTACTGGCGCAACCCGGGCGCCTCCGGTTCGGCGCCGGTCATCCGCTGGACGCTGCCGGAGGGCTGGCAGGCCGGCGAGATTCAGTGGCCGGTGCCAAAGCGGATACGGGTGGGTCCCCTGGTCAACTACGGCTACGAAGGCGCGGTGACCTTGCTGGTCCCGGTCCGGGTCCCCGGCGGAGCGCGCCAAACCGGAGCGCTAAGCATTCTCGCCGAGGCCGACTGGCTGGTCTGCCGGGAAGAGTGTGTCCCCGAGACGGGTCGCTTTGCGCTTGCACTCGAGGGCCCCGCAACCGGGTCCAGACCGGATAACGCCGAGCTGTTCGCCACGGCCCGCAGCCAATGGCCCACCGGCAAACCGATTGCCGGGTTCTACCAAGGCGCCGGTGATTCACTGTCGATCCGCATCGACCGTCGCGACCTGATTGGCGACCAACCCGATGACGTCTGGTTCGCCGCAAACGCCTGGGGGCCTGTTGATCCCAGTGGCGCGCAGCGCTGGCGGGCAGCCGAGGACGGGCTGGTCATCGAGGTGGCCGCCGGCGACGTACCGCTGTCGGAAGCCGCATCGCTCGAGGGTCTGCTGGTCGTCGAGTCAAGTGTACGCGGCGACGTCGCGCGGCGCGGATTCCATCTGCAACTCGCGCCCATGCCGACGTCGGCATCACCCGCGTCCAGCACCGGACTCGCCCCCGCGCTGATCTTCGCCTTGCTCGGCGGCCTCATTCTCAATGTCATGCCCTGCGTGCTCCCTGTGCTCGGCATCAAAGTGCTCGGTTTCGTCAAGGAGGCCGGCGAGAAGCGGCACCGTCTGGCCGGGCACGGTCTGGCCTACGCCGCCGGCGTGCTGTTCAGTTTTGCGCTGCTGGCATCGGCACTGCTGACGTTGCGCGCCGGCGGCGAATCGCTCGGCTGGGGCTTTCAACTACAGTCGCCGGTATTGGTGGCTCTGCTGGCCTATCTCATGCTCCTGGTCGGGCTGAATCTGTCCGGTGTGTTCACCCTCGGCAGCGGTCTGATGGGCGCGGGACAGTCCCTGACGGCGGGCCGGGGGCTGGCCAACACCTTCGCCGTCGGGGTACTCGCCGCCGTGGTGGCCAGCCCCTGCACCGCACCGTTCATGGGCAGCGCACTCGGCTTTGCCATCACCCGTCCGATCACGGAGGCGATGTTAATCTTTCTTGCGCTCGGGGCCGGATTCGCGCTGCCGGTGCTGCTGCTTAGTCTACTGCCCGCCTGGGTACGCTTTCTACCCAGGCCCGGTCCGTGGATGAAGGCCTTTCAGCAGGCGCTGGCCTTTCCGATGTATGCCACGGCCGCCTGGCTGCTGTGGGTGCTCAGCCAGCAGACCGACGCCCGGGGATATGGCGCCGCGCTGGCAGGTCTGGTGTTGCTTGCCCTGGCGGCCTGGCTGTACGGGCGCTGGCAGCCGAGTGGTTGGCGGCTCGGGCTCCTGGGAATCGGCGCGACGGCCCTGATGGCACTGGCCGTCGCACCGCTGACGCGCATGCCATCGTCGTCAGGTGCAGCCGCACTACCCGAGTATCCACCCTGGTCCGAGCAGCGGGTGCAGGAACTGCTCGCCGAAGGCCGGCCGGTGTTCGTCAATTTCACTGCAGCCTGGTGCATCACCTGCAAGGTCAATGAACGGGTAGCGCTGGCAACCAGGGAGACGCGGGAACTGTTCGAATCACGCGACGTCGCCTACCTGGTGGCCGACTGGACCCGTCGCGACCCGAAGATTACCCGCCAACTGGAACGCCATGGGCGCAGCGGCGTACCGCTGTACCTGCTGTATTCACCGTCAGCCGGGCAACCACGAGTGCTGCCGCAGTTGCTGACCGAAGGCCTCATCGCCGACGTCATTCAAACCCTTTAGAACAGGAGACCGACCATGTTGAAACCGATATTGAGCACCGTGCTCGTCGTCTTATCCCTGTACGCGGGCGCCTCCATTGCGACCGTGCGTGTCGGCGAGCCGGCACCGGACTTCGAGGGTGTCGACACCCAGGGCAAGACCCAACGACTGGCCGACTACGCCGGCAAGACGGTCGTGCTGGAATGGACCAATCACGACTGCCCCTATGTTCGCAAACACTACGGCGCCGGCAACATGCAGGAGCAGCAGCGCGCAGCAGCGGATCAGGGCGTGGTGTGGCTTTCGGTGATCTCTTCCTCGGCAGGAAAGCAAGGGCATGTCAACGCGGGCCAGGCCGACGAACTGACCCACTCCCGCAACGCAGCGCCGCATGCGGTCATACTCGATCCCAAAGGCGACATTGGCCGTGCCTATGGCGCCAAGACGACCCCTCACATGTATGTCATCGACGGCGCCGGGACACTCGTTTACATGGGCGGCATCGACAATATTGCCAGCGCCAACCCCGGCGACATCCCGCGCGCAACCCAGTATGTGCGCATCGCGCTGCAGGAACTGGCGGATGGCAAATCGATCGGCACCCCGGTGACTCGCCCGTACGGTTGCTCAGTCAAGTACTGAGCGGGGAGCGACAGGCGCAGGGCTCGCTGGCCATCACATACTGTCGCCACAAGGGATCTACGTCGGTACACAGGGCTTGGTTAAAGCTGCTCGCTATCGCGAGCATGCTCGGCATAAAGCACGTCGGCATATCTTTTGATCGGGATTCTTCAGTTCCGACGAAGCGGTGCCAAAGCCTTGGTTCGTCAACTAGGCGCCGGTCGAGGGCTTACCGGTTGTTGCAGGTTCCTGCGGTGAAGATGTCAATATTCCGATCCACAAGCCCGGTCGGGACGGTATCCGTCACTCCGGGTGCTGAACGCGGGAATATATTTTCGACATTACATCTGCGATGCCCTGGATCGTGATGATCCCCTGGTACTCGCCATCGTCAACTACGAACAGATAACTGGTATCGTTTTGCTCCATGATCGCCAGCGCCTTTATCGCCGGTTCGTCAGAACCGATGCAAACATGCAAGTCGCGAACGAAAGCGTCGACGTTGCTCGCAAGTATCTGCTCGATTTTTTCCTGGGCATTGTCAACACAAGAGAGAAAACTTCCCAGCAATGTCGCCGACATCACCATATAGTCGGGCAGGCAGGCCAGTTTCATAATGTTCTTCAGCGTGACGCGGCCGGTCAGCTTGCCTGACTCGTCGACAAATGGCAGCGCCTGGACGTGCGCCCGCCCGCATTCGGCCAGCACCTCAGAGACCAGCATGCCCGGCCTGGTTACCTTGGTACGAATGATACTGTTCTTGACCAGCATTTCACCTGTCCACCCTGTCGCGAGCTGAATATCGGTAACAGACCCACTTTTCCCAATTCAACCGAGTATTCCCCGATCGTCAGGCAGCGGTCAACCAAAGCGAGGACACGCCTTGCATCTGACCGGTCTGCGACTCGCTGAAAGGAAGCCAAGACTGACGCAGGACACTAGGAGTCTGCGCGGCAGAACATGACGGGGCTGCGGCCTCCTCACTTCGGCGTGCTCCGACGCTCCTTTTCGTCGCATAGTACCCACTATGTTCCTCAAACGACCGCCAGATCACACTCGAATTGGGTAACCCTCGGCATCCGCCAGCTCTACCGTGCAGGCTCCTAGCCCGCATCTTGCACGAGGGCGGACACTGTGCCGAGGTTTTATTGCACGAATCACGGGTATTGGAGTTCGTTGAGGCCAATGACTTCGACCGTGCGTTTTGTCCTGATCGGTTTTCTGAACAATCTGGCGTTGCATCTCGCCTGACGACGCGCACGGAGGCGCAAGTGTCGCAGGAGGCAGGACGCCGGGAGCGACGCCCCCTCCCAACGCGCTTCGCGTTACCACTCCGCGCGCCGGTCCAGGGCTGCCATCCCTGGCATGCCCGTTCGCCAGGCTGCGTCTGTCCCCCGGACAGACGGTCCCGGCTCACCCATAGCTAAGGCTATGCCTGTTATTCCGGGCGTCCTGCCCTCCACCCCTTCGGGGCCCGTGCTGTGCACGGTTCCCATTCGCTCCCGGCGAATGGGTCGGCCGATCGGCCAAGCTGCTTAGCCGGGTTTCCCACAATTCCGATCCCCTCACGCAATATGCGGGCTAGATCAACTAAATTGCCTTTGATGGCGAATTCGCGTCCGCGGGTAGCCCAGCTGACCACAGCACGGTCGAAGAAATGTACCCGCCAAACACACCCGAATACTAAAAAGCACCGTACAAGTATCGTACGCAAAAGAAAAAGGGCCTAGGATTTCTCCTAAGCCCTTGTTTTAAATGGCGTCCCGTAGGGGAGTCGAACCCCTGTCGTCGCCGTGAAAGGGCGATGTCCTAGGCCTCTAGACGAACGGGACGGATGATCGAATTGTTGGTGGAGCCAGGCGGGATCGAACCGCCGACCTCAACACTGCCAGTGTTGCGCTCTCCCAGCTGAGCTATGGCCCCGAAAGAAGGCGCGTATGTTACGTAAGATTCTCCAATCTGTCTAGCCTGTCGCAGCCGGATTATTCGCCCGATTTTCCCCAGGAATCGCGCAGGGTGACGATGCGGTTAAACATCGGCCGCCCGGCGCTGGAATCGCGGCTGTCGAGACAGAAATAACCCTCACGCTCGAACTGAAACCGCTGCTCCGGCGCGGCCTCGGCCAGGGCCGGTTCGACCACGGCCGCGGTCAGTACCTGCAGGGACTCGGGATTGAGCAGGTCCTGATAATCGACCGCCCTTCTCGGCATCCGGGTTGGGCTTGCTGAACAGCCGGTCGTACAGCCGCACCTCCGCCGGCACCCCCTCGCTCGCCGAGACCCAGTGAATGACGCCGCGCACCTTGCGCCCTTCCGGATTCACGCCCAGGGTGTCGGGATCGTAGCTGCAGCGCAGTTCGACGACCTCGCCGGCGTCGTTCTTGATCGCCTCGTCGCAGCGGATGACGTAGGCATTGCGCAAACGGACCTCGCCACCGAGCACCAGGCGCTTGTATTTCTTGTTCGCCGTCTCGCGGAAGTCATCCTGATCGATGTACAGTTCGCGGGTCAGTTTCAGAGTGCGCGTGCCGAGACTCTCGTCCTTCGGATGATTGGGCGCCTCGAGTGACTCGACCTGCCCTGCCGGGTAGTTGCTGATCACCACCTTGAGCGGCCGCAGCACGGCCATGCGGCGCGGGGCGATCGGGTCGAGATCGTCGCGGATGCAGGTCTCGAGCAGACCCATCTCGATGGTGCTGTCGGACTTGGTCACGCCGATCCGTTTCGCAGAACTCGCGGATCGAGGCCGGCGTATAGCCACGCCGACGCAGACCGGCGATGGTCGGCATACGCGGATCGTCCCAGCCGCTGACCCGCTTCTCGTCCACCAGCTGGGTCAGCTTGCGCTTGCTCATCACCGTGTACTCGAGGTTCAGCCGCGAGAACTCGATCTGCCGCGGATGACAGGGAATGCTGATGTTGTCCAGCACCCAGTCGTACAGCGGGCGGTGGTCCTCGAACTCGAGCGTACACAGCGAATGCGTGATGCCCTCGAGCGCGTCCGAGATCGGATGGGTGTAGTCGTACATCGGGTACAGGCACCACTCGTCGCCGGTCTGATGATGCACTACGCCGTGGCGGATCCGGTAGATGACCGGATCGCGCATATTGATGTTCGGCGCGGCCATGTCGATCCTGGCGCGCAGCACTCGGGAGCCGTCGGGAAACTCGCCGGCGCGCATGCGCTGGAACAGGTCGAGGTTCTCCTCGACCGGACGATCCCGGTACGGGCTGGGCATGCCCGGCTCGGTCAGGGTGCCGCGATTGATCCGCATCTCTTCGGCGGTCTGATCGTCGACATAGGCCAGGCCCTTGCGCATCAGTTCCTCGGCGAAGCCGTACAGCTGCTCGAAATAGTCGGAGGCAAAGTACAGGGCGTTCCAGCGGTAGCCCAGCCACTCGACATCGGCCTTGATCGCCTCGACGAACTCGACGTTCTCCTTGTGCGGATTGGTGTCGTCGAAGCGCAGGTTGCAGGTGCCGTTGTAGTCCTGCGGCAATACCGAAATTGAGGCACGATGGACTTCGCATGGCCGATGTGCAGATAGCCGTTCGGCTCCGGCGGAAAGCGAGTGCGGATCTCGGTGTGTTTGCCGGTCGCCAGATCGTTGTCGATGATCTGGCGAATGAAATTGGTGGGGGCGGTAACGTCAGGGCCGCTCATCTTGTCCGTCCGTGCTTCAGTGGTTGGAGCGAATGAAATCGATGGCGCGATCGATGCGACGCAACGTCGCGTCTCGACCGACGAGATATAGAGTGAGATCAAGATCCGGCGACGGCGCGCCGCCGGTCACTGCCACCCGCAGCGGCATCGCGACCTTACCGAAGCCGACGTCGAGCGCCTTTACCGTCTGTTCGACCGCCGCATGCAGGGCCTCGCGAGTCCAGTCCGGCAGCGCCTCGACCGCCTCGCGTACCGCGGCCAACGCCTTGTCGGCATCGCCCTTGAAGGCCTTCTTGGACGCCTTGCCGTCGATCGACTCGAAATCGCGGTAGTAGAAGGCCGAAATCTTGGCCAGCTCGACCAGGGTACCGGCGCGTTCGCGTTGCGCCTCGACCACCTCGATCAGGTCCGGACCCTCGGCAGGGTCGATGCCCAGATCACCGAGGTGTGACGATACCAGATGCGCCACCCGCGCCGGGTCGGAGCTCTTGATGTACTGCTGATTGATCCAGGTGAGCTTTTCGGTGTTGAACGCGGAAGCCGACTTGTTGACCTGATCGATGTCGAACAGCTGGACCATCTCATCGACCGTGAACAACTCCTGATCCTCGTGCGACCAGCCCAACCGCACCAGATAGTTGAGCAAGGCCTCGGGCAGATAACCGTCTTGCATGTACTGCATCACGCTCACCGCACCGTGGCGCTTCGACAGGCGCGAGCCGTCGTCACCCAGGATCATCGGCACGTGGGCGTAGGTCGGCACCTCCCACCCGAGCGCATGGAGCATGTTGATCTGCCGCGGCGTGTTATTGAGGTGATCGTCGCCTCGGATCACGTGGGTGATCTGCATGTCGTGATCGTCCACCACCACGGTCAGGTTGTAGGTCGGCGAGCCATCGGTGCGGCGGATGATCAGGTCGTCCAGTTCCTCATTGGCAATGGCCACGCGGCCGCGGATCTGGTCGTCGATCACCACCGCGCCGTCGACCGGGTTGCGGAAACGGATCACGTGCGGCTCGTCGATGCTCACCTCGCGCTGCCGGCAGTGTCCGTCGTAGCGCGGTTTCTGCTTGCTCGCCATCTGCCGCTCGCGCAGCTCGTCCAGGCGCTCGCGGCTGCAATTGCAGCGATAGGCCAGCCCCTTATCCATCAGCTGGCCGATGACCTCGTTGTAGCGCTCGAAGCGGTGGGTCTGATAGAAGGGCCCCTCGTCGTACTCCAGGCCGAGCCAGGTCATGCCCTCGAGAATGGCGTTGACCGACTCCTGGGTGGAGCGCTCCAGGTCGGTATCCTCGATGCGCAACACGAACTTGCCGCCGTGCTTGCGGGCATAGAGCCAGGAAAACAGCGCCGTGCGGGCGCCGCCGACGTGCAGATAGCCGGTGGGGCTGGGGGCGAATCGGGTTCTGACGGTCATTGTGTCTGGAAAAACCGAGTTCCTGAAACGAAGCGGCGATTCTAGCAGAAGGTCGCGCGCGGAATGACGCTGCGGCATGACGCGAAGTCGAGGCTGATTTTATTGACCGTACGGGGTCCAGACCCTAGACTTCGGGTTCTTCAGGGCGCGTAGCTCAGTGGGAGAGCACTGCCTTCACACGGCAGGGGTCGCTGGTTCGAACCCAGCCGCGCCCACCAATCAAATCAATCGCTTAGGAACCACGACACCCCTCGATTAGGTTCCCAAACGATTATTTGTCACAGCGTTGTCACACTCGTTCGCGAACGAGCGGAGTGTGACGATGGCCTCCTTCAGAAAACGTGGCCCCTACCAGTGGCAGGCCGCAGGTCCGAAAGAAGGCCGCTCTCGCCCGTCCCTGGGCTTCGCGGCATTGGGACTTCCTGTCCGGCAGGTCACCCGCTTCAAACGAAGACCTTTGAGACCCGTGCCGCGGCCGAGCAGTGGGCGCGCGCGATCGAGGTCGAGATGGACAAGGGCGCGTTCGTCTCCCGTGCCGAGGCCGAATCGACCACCCTCAAGGAACTCCTCGAACGCTACCTGGAAGAGGTCACCCCGCTGAAGAAAGGCGCGGAGCCCGAGACCAACCGCCTGCGCCTGATGATGCGTCATCCCCTCGCCCGCCGGTTTGTCGCCGGGGTTCGCGGCGTGGACATCGCCCGCTGGCGCGACGAGCGCCTGCGCAAAGTGACTCCAGCAACCGTCAAACGGGATCTTGTCCTGCTCGGCCATGTCTTCGAAGTAGCACGCAAGGAATGGGGCATCTTTGTCCATAACCCGGTGCGTGACATCAAGCTGCCACCTGGCGGACGTCCGCGCGACCGGCGCCTGCAACCTGGCGAAGAGACCCGACTGTTCACGGCCTGCCGCGAGGCGCGCAATCGCTGGTTGCTGCCAATGGTGCAGCTGGCGTTGGAGACCGCGATGCGCCAGGGTGAACTGCGACGTCTGCGCTGGGAGCACATCGACCTGCACCGTCGTACCGCACACCTGCCGGATACCAAGAACGGCGAGGCGCGGACCGTGCCACTGTCGACGACCGCCGTCGCCGTACTGCGCGCCCTGCCCCGTGCCCTGCACGGTGACGTCTTCCCTGGCGTCACCACCGAGGCGGTAAAGCGCTCCTACATGCGCGCAATACGCCGGGCCGGTATCGAGGGCCTCCGCTTCCACGACCTGCGCCACGAGGCCACCACCCGGCTGTTCGAGAAAGGGCTGAACATCATGGAAGTCGCCAGCATCACCGGGCACAAGGATCTGCGCATGCTGCGCCGGTATACGCACCTGAAGGCGGAGGATCTGGCGCAGAAGCTGGGGTGAATCGAGTAAGTATCCACCTGCAACGCCTTGGAATACTTACTGTCGTTGCGATTCACTTCGTTCGCTGTTATTAAGTCGCTTTACCCTCAACTGCGAATGGCGGGTAACCGATCAGAAACCGGTCGATCGGCTATGTTGGCCGACGGTCCAGTCCTCGGCCGAGAACTGCCGTTGGCCCTTTAAGCCAACAACGTCTCCTATGATTTGCTTACCGGACATAAACCAGGACATCTCTCCGAACGGCTACAAGACGGCATATTGGATGCTTGCAACCAGCGAGCGGAAGGGCAGGTCAGTTTTCAGTGAGCCGACCAGGGTCAGCGCGTCACCCTCGAGCATCAGGTAACCGGTACGCGCGAGCGCGGGTTCCGCCGCCATCGGTTCGCCCGGTGCGCGCTCGAGGTAATCAACGACGACCACACCGTGGACAACGTCCAGGCGCTGTGGGGTAATGCGATCGCCGATCAAGACCGCGGTACCGCCACGATAGCCGCCATCGACCTTGTGCGCCGCGGCGACGTAGTAGAAAGTCCCACTGCCGCCAGGGTCCTGGACCAGAAAAAACACCGCGTCGGTGTCACCGTCGCCGTCGATATCACCGTAGGTCGGGGCACCGAGCAACTGCGTCCTGATTGCGGTGGCCGACCCGGGCGCCGCCGGGCGCACGGCGCGCCCGTTCTGCAGCCTGACCGGCTCCCCCTCGACGAGTAAGGTGACGTCACGTGGGCTTTCCACCGGCATCGCAGCGGCTGCCATGGACCCTCCGGCAGACGCCGGGCTTACCCCGGAGGCAAGCAGTACCAGCGCCGCAGCGGCTAATACACAATATTTCTTATTCAAGTAACCAGGCCTCGCCCTGCGGTTCTGGTTCCGCGGATCGGGTATTGGCTTCTCGTTCAACGTCCCGCGCCTCGGCACGGGCTTCCTGCGGGGCCTTTGGTTCGCCGTGCTTGACGAGGCACCGCACCGGCTCGTGCAGGGGCTGAATACACCTGTCAGGCACAACGGCTTGCTCGTCTGGTGGCCGTCAACTGGCTCACCATCCGGCGTTGTTCCGAAGAGTCCGGCGGGATGATGCCCGTGACAGCACCAAGTGGTCGCGCTGATCGTTTGGCCGATGCCCGGCCTTGTTCGGCCAGGAGACTCTGGAAGTCCGGATTCTCGCGGATCAACCGGCGACCCGCCTCGATCAACTTGTCCACCTGCTCGTCGCTGAGATCGAAACTGGTCGGGATCAGGTTGAAAAACTTGAGAAGATCGGGCTTGTCGATATCGTTGAAACCGACCTGGATGAAATGTGACTCGACCGTACGCTCCGGGGTCGAAAGCTCCTTTGCCCAGCGCGGGAGCGTCTCTTCCATCAGTTCCAGGGTGGCCGCATTGTAACGGTGCAGCTGCGCCGACGACACCGCGTCGATGGTCTCCTCCAGCGATGGCTGTTTGTTGGACTTGTCCATTTCCGGCTCAGGGTCCGTGGAGGCATTGACCGAAATCACCACCAGCCCGCTCGGTGGCCTGCGACCCAGCCCCTTCAAAAAGGCTCTTGGGCCGCCCCCACCTCCACGATCTCGTAGATCGCACGCAGCCCGAGGTTGTCGGTGATACCTCCGTCGACATAGTGCACGTAGGGACGGCTATCCTTATGCCCGTATGTCTCCAGGCCCTCGACAACCTGGGTCAGCTCGGCATTGTCGATAACCCGCTTTCGGGCACTCTCCAGCCATGCCAGTTTGCTTCGATCACAGCCCGCGTAGTTCTGCAATACCACTGGGTCGAACAACACCGGCACGGCAGACGACGCCGTGACCGCACGGGCCACCGGATACGAGTTGATATCCGAGCACAACAGATTGAAGTATTCCTGAATGAAGGAGAAACGCACCCCGTAACCGAGATCCGACGCATTGATCAGGATCAGGGGTCCACCCTGGCGCTGCATATCCGCAAAGGTCTTGTTTTGGAACACGGTCTTTTCGTAGAGATCAACTGCCATCTCCGTCCGCCCGGTTCTGCTGAACCAGCGCAGCGGATTATACAGGCCGTGCAGCAATGTGCCTTGGACGTTGCGCCGGAGGAATACCTCTTCAAAGTCCTCAAAGATACGGTCGCCAAACAAACCGTAATAGGCCGAAGTGAAGCTTCCGCCCGAGACGGAGCTGATAAGGTCCACCTCATCGAGCAGCCTGCGCGGCTGCCCGTCTATCACCACCGTGGTGTCACGCAGCTCCAGCAGAATCCCGTAGGCCAGGGCCGCGGCGCGGGTACCACCCCCCGAGAACGCCAGCATCAGCGAGATATCCCCGGCGCCTCTGTCACCGGCGCTCTTTATCGAATAGCCCTGTTTGGATTCAGATTCGGACTCTCACTTGTTGCCTACCACACCGTAGGACGCGCACCCGGAAAGAAGAATCAACGCCAGACAGGAACCTATAAGCTTCATTGTGTCTCTCTGCCCCTTCTTATAAGGCTTGGCTCTACATTAGCCTCTTACCATGGAACTGCAGGCAAAACCTGCCACTTCTGCCCGCCACCACGGTCTGAAGGTCCCGATCCTGGATTGCCGATCAAGTCCCTATTTGGCGATCTGCAACTGGCGGTACTTGCCATACAGCAGACGCACCAGCTCGTACTCGAACGGTGATCCGGTTTCCCAGTAGCGGAATTTGGTCTGATGTCGCTTGTCGATCGCCTGCAGGAGGTAATACGGGACTTCGAGATCGTCGTTGCTGTCGAAATTGAGCGGATCGATGGCAGCCCACATCGCAGAATCCGAAATCAGACCCGTGGTATCACGCGCATTCGACGGCCCGAGGATAGGCAGCACGATGAATGGACCGTCGCCGACGCCATAGTGTCCCAGCGTCTGACCAAAGTCCTCGTCCCACTCCGGCGTATCCATCAAACTGGTGGCCGGGTCAAACAGGCCCAGCACGCCGAAGGTGCTGTTCATCACAAACCGGAAGGCCGCCGTGAAGGTCGCCTCAGGCTTCAGCTGGAGAACCGAGTTGATGAAGTTCTCCATCTCACCGATGTTCGAGAAGAAGTTGGAGACACTGTCCTCGACGACATCCGGCGTGATGAACTCATAGCCTCTGACCACCGGCAGAAAGATGTAACGGTCGAAATGCGTGTTGAAATTGTAGATCCGGCGGTTCATCGGCTCCCAGGGGTCGTAGACATCCACGACGTAGTTCACGTCCGGATTCACCACGTCCTCGACCGGGTGCATCGCCGGTATCTCGGGCCCTTTCTGTTTCGGCGTGCTACTGCAGCCGGCCAGCCACAGCAGGGACAGCGATACGAACAGAATGCGTGCTGCGTACATCATTGAAATCCTCTGGTTCATTTTCCTGCCCCTGCATCAGCAAACAGGCCAAGCATATGATCGACGTTCACCTCGTAATCCATGTTGCCGCAGTGACCGCCGAAGGGATAAATCTTTGCCCGCGAACCGAACACCTCGGTGAAGAAATCGATCTCGCCCTTCTGCAGGATCAGGTCGTCGGCATTGTGCATCACGTAGATCTTGTCGCTGTTGCGCAGGTAATCCTCGATGCTGCGCAGGCTGAGCCGGTCGAGTAGTTCCTGGCGTGTCAGGCCCGATTGCTTCGACTTGTAGTAGGGGTAGAGCAGTTCATCGAAATACTGCAAAAAGGTGATCCGATGCGCCACCTTGGAATAACCGGTCAAAGACTCGCTACGCGACAGCACGCGGTTCTTCGGCACGATATAGCCGGCATTGGTCATCACATCGCTGGTGAACACCATGTTCGCCGACGAGATGCGGAACGAGGTGCCGATCAGCGCGGCCAGCGGCTCATCGTTCTTTGGCGGGCGATGTCGGTAGACCGTATATAGAAACTCGTCGTTGAACTCGACATGATCTACCGTGGTGTAGACCTCGGTGAACGCATCCATCAGACGGTCCACAAAGGCGTCGAAATTATCCAGGCCCCCGGGGATATTCTCCTCGAGCATCGTATCGAGAATATTGACTGAGTTGTACAGGCTCACCGGCGGGTTGATCATCAGGACCTTCTTGAAATTGAAGACCCGCTTTTCTTCATCCAGCTTGGACACGAAGGCGGCCTGCGCGCCACCCAGACTGTAACCGGCAAGGTAATAGTCACTCACCTCGATGCGGTCGCCCATCTCCTCCATCATCAGTTCCATGACCCGGTAGATGTCCCTGGAATCATCCACGATGTGGCCGGGCAGCTTGGAGGTAGAGGCAGATACGATGAAATTGGGGTGCGTCGACGAGGAGATAGCCGCCACGTGGAAGCCCTCTTTGTAGAAGGCCCGCGCCATCCCCCGATTCTTCGGCGAATCGAAGCTGGCCCCGGTGCCGGCGATCAGAAAGATCAACGGCGCCTTGTGGTCCTGATAGGCCACCGCCGAGCGCAGACCCCGGTCGTACCAGAACACATCCGGTTTCACCCGGTCTTCGAAGACCTGCAGGTTGAAGTTCCTGACGTTCGCGCCACGCAAGGGCTTGGGCTCCGCGGCCACATCCCGCGGTGTGCCCACGACCGTCGCCGCATAGGAGTCTTGTATCGGGAAGGTGTACTCCTCGGTAGCTGCCCAAGCGCACGCGCTTATCAGCAGGCCCAACAGGACCCAGAGACCATTTCTACCTTTCATAACGGTTTTCCTGTGAAATTGATAATCGAACCTATTAACCGCACACCCGAGACCTCTCGAAGTTACCGGCCATCCGGGCGTGTTCAGCACTTTTCAAACATACTCCACACTCGCGGGCGGTAACGAATCCCGTTGTAGGTCGGGCTTTGCTCGCCGGCGATCAGCGGGTATAGCCGGTGTACATTGCGCGTACAAAAACTTATCCGGCTGGGATGGTTACCAGTGGCAGTCCTTCCTTTCCGCCGGACTCAGTGAGTGAGAATAGCAGCATCAGATATGCAAAAGTCCGCTTTGACCTGAAATCGCGGTCGTCTATCCAGAACCAGTAGTCACGGTATTTCACCGCTGCAAAAGCGTCGTCCGACTTTACCCTACCCGAGTGAATATCGATGAGTCGGCGCTTGTCGGAATTCGCATCGCCCTTATCGGCCAGCGAGGCAGGGGCGCGTCCATCTTGCACGTGCTCTGCGGGCACCCTGACCTGCCCCGCCATCTCCACCATGATCGCAAGGGTCGAACGTGTCAGCAAGGCCAGTTCGGTGTCGTTCCTGGCGACCTCGCCATAGGCGACCGTGTATTCCGCGGCATCGCCGCGGATGCCCAGCAGTTGAGCAAGTTCCTCTGAGGCCGCAACGATCTCCGGCGACAAGCGATCACGGCGGATTACGATGACGGTCGAATCCCGCGTGCTGTCTGTTTGATCCACCCGCATACCGACTGCACCTGCTCGCTGGAGCATGGCAAACAACTCGATAACACGGTAGAAGTCTGCCTGACCGGCCTCCTGTCGCATCCCGCTGGATCGCTGGGCGCGATGTCCATTGATCGCCTCGAGGGTGAGCGGAAGCACCATACCTGCCGGCCAGCCCGCCTGGACCATAAACAGCACCGCGCTCGGCGGTATCGGGGTCATGAAGGTCTTGTTGAACTCTCGGCCGGTGATCGGCGCATAGGTAATCGTCGGCCGATCCGTGTACTTCCCTGAACCGCCGATCGAGCCAAAATTGGCCGTGCCAAACTCGGCTGCAGAACCGCCGTCATAGATTCTCGCACTCAGGTTGACCGCACTCTCCAGTGTATAGCCACTGACGATCGAAGCGACCTCGACGAAAAGCGGCATATCGGCGTAACGCAGCTTTACGATATTCAGCAGCGTCTGCTCCTTCCAGGAGTCGGAAATCGCCTTGTTATAGTCGAAGCGGTCACGCGGCACGCTCTGCGGGCCGATTGTGGTGCAGCCGGCCAGGGCAAAACCGACCAAAAAGACGAAGACAGCGAGCTTACCCATTAGTTACATCCTGTCCAGGATCTGCTTCTTCTTCTGGTTGTACTCTTCCTTGGTAATCAGGCCCTTGGCCTGCATGCTCTCCAGCCCGGACAACTATACTGCCGCGGGGAAAAATTCGACTATGGGTAAGGATTTGCATGTTATTCCCTCTTTGCTTTGCGAACCGCAGCTATCGTGTTTCAGAGGTGGGGCGTTCAGCGCAAATGACTTTTTCGGCTCACCTTCCCTGGGGACCTTCCGGGCAGACGGCAGGGTCTGCCGTCAGAACCAAAACTTGGCCCCTACAAAGACCCCGCTCAAATTGAGATCGTCGAATACCTCGTTGTCGTCGAAATCCCAATCCAGGTAGCGATAGCCAAGCAGTGCATCCACCTTCTTGAAGCGGTAACCCACGCCGGCGAACGCCTGCCAGGTGAGATCTGAATCACCGGCGCCCACATCCAGGTAGTAGGGCAGATACCATTTATCCGCCAGCTCGATCTGACCGTTGACTCCGACGACGGCGTCCCACACATGTCCGGAATCAGAAGCCTTGGCTTGGCGGCTCCCCAGCGGGCCGCTCTCCTTTACCTTGATTTCCGCGTCCAGCCACAGGTAACGGGCGCCACCCAGCACGTTCAGGCTACCCTTTTCATTCTCGATCAGGTTGTAACGCACGCTCGGCGTCACGATCCAGCCCTTGAGCTTGATATCGGCCTCGTCAGTAATGTTCACCCCGGGACCCACCGGCAGGGTGAGCTGGCCGTCGTTTTCTTCGGACACGTCCAGATAGATCACGTCCGCCGCCAACGTCCATTTTCCCTTGCGGGCACCAAACGCACCCATAATGGCCATGTCCAGGTTGTCAAGCAGATCGTTGATGCCGATGTCGATATCACCCCCGGTGGCAGAAGTGCCGCCGATGGAGGCACCCCAGAAGTACACCTCGGCGCCGAGCTGCCAGTCTTCCGGGACGGAAGAAACATCCGATGCGACAGTGGGCATGCTGCCAGCGAGCAGGATCATACCGGTGAGCCAGGCACCGACCCGGGGGTTGCGAAGGTTATGTCTTGTCATCTCATATTGCTCTCCGGTTTCTATAACGGTTGTCGTTGGGATTGCTGATTCAATTCACTTGCCGCCTTATGGGCTTACCCGGATACACGCCTTTTAATACCTTGGAATCCTTGACCACGATGGTGCCATTGACCACCACATAAGGAATCCCGGTGGACGGCAGGCCGCCATCCTTCATCGTGGAGTTATCTTTGACGGTCTCCGGATCAAAAACGGTGATATCGGCATCCGCGCCAACCTGGATGCGCCCCTTGTGCGCCATCTGCTCCACTCCGTTGTCCTGCAGGTATCGGGCGATCAGGTAGGTCATCTTGGAGATGCCATCCATCAGCGGGATATCGACCTTCTTTTCACGTACCAGCCGCAACAATCTCGCATGCGCGCCTGCCCTCGACCCGCCACCCGAGAAGGCCAACATCAATGAGAATTCGCCACCACCCCTGCGGCCCGCCAGCGCCTTTACAGAATAGGGTTTGGCGGGATCGACGCCCTCGGTCGAAACGTTATCGACAACACCGTAGGACGCACACCCGGAAAAGAGCAGAACAATATAATACAGGCTCAAGAGTGTCGCTACCTCGTGAAAGATTTTGGGACATCCAAGTCCCAAAATCGACTCGCCAACGCGACGACCTATTATGCCCCGGCCGCCCTGCGTCCGTGCCGCTTCGCCACACCATCGCAAGCTCGGCGCTGGCTTCGCAGCACTCCCTCAAATGGCTCGACGGCGTGTCGGATGTCCTTACAGATTTTCTCCGCCGGCTACGGGATACACACCCCTTCGCCACTACGAAAATCCGCACGGACTCTACGCCTACGGGGACTACCGGCCTTCGCTTCGCTCTCCTTGGCCGGCAGCGTTAAGCATCTGAACACCGGACATCTCGCGGTTGGACTGTCGTTGGCGAAAGTATGGCCGATATCGCCAGGCTCCACTGGCCATTTCACGCCAGTGTCTGGCTTCCCATGCGGTCTCCCGAGGAGAGTCTGACCTCCGTGATCGATAGCCCATACGCCCTCCAGCTTCTCGGACAGACAGCATCGTCGGGTTGGCGCCTTATGGCCAGAACCAGGCATCAAACCGGTGATAGAAGGCGCACAGGCATGTTCGAGACCCGGCGAGTCTATCCGCAGCAGTACATGCCACTGCGCGGCGACACATAAGAAATGGGTAATGAAATGCGAATAAGACTTGCACAGACCGGCAAACAGATATGCATCCCACAGGCCGGTCTGCTGATTGCGCTTGTAGCCACTATGACTGGCCTACCCGATAGCGCAATCGCGGACGCGCCGCGAGGAACAGGCGACACCGCAGCGACTGCTGCCGGTTTCGGCGGAAAGAGCAGCGTCCCGGTACAGATTGCGGCCACAAAGGCAAGGCAGGCCGAGCCCATGTTTGCCGATGACACGAAGGATTATTATGCTTTCAAGGATCGCCTGAACGCAGAAAAAGGTTTCTCCTTTGGCGGCGACCTGAATTTTCTGACCCAACATGCCAGCAGCAGTCCGGGACCGCGAGACGCCACGGGTGGCGTTTTCCGCTTTTATGGCGCCTGGACAGCCACCGGACGCGGAACACCCGATACGGGATCACTGATATTCAAGGTCGAGAACCGGAGCAAGATAGGAGGGGATATTCCGCCACAAGCCCTTGGCCCGACCGCTGGATATGCCGGCCTGACATCCGTCACTTTCAGCGATGCCGACTGGTTGTTGACGAATCTCTACTGGCAGCAGTCGTTTAACGACAATGCTGTGTCATTTGTAGCGGGGATCGTGGATACCACCGACTACGTCGACGCTTTCACGCTCGGCAACCCGTGGACCGATTTCAACAACCTGGCGTTCACTACGAATCCCACCATTCCGGCACCTAACCAGGGCCTTGGCCTCGCGGGTCGGGTGAGATTTGCGGACCACTACTTTGCTCTCGCGGGGATCGCTGATGCGACCGGCCAGCCCCATGATCCCATCAAGGGTATCGAGGACCTGTTTGATACCGGGGAAACATTCAAACACATCGCGATCGGGTGGTTCAGTTCATGAGCAAAGCGCTTTGACGACAATGTCCAGTTGACTGCCTGGCAGATCGATGCACGCAGCGCCGCGGGCATCGGCAGCGGCTCGGGTGCCGCACTGTCAGCCAGCACGAAACTCGACAGCGGCTGGGCCCCGTTCTTCAGGGCGGGATATGCCGACGGCGGCGGTGAGTTCGTCGACCGATCCATTTGCAGTGGACTGCCTTCCAGCGGGATTCCATTCGTTCTCGTCAATGGCACAGTTGTTGTCCGGGACTCTGAAAACGTGAATGACGTATTTCCGGGACAAGCGGTTTATGGGGCAGGCAAACCAGCGTAACGGCCAGACCGATGAATGCAAAGGTTTGCGACAGCAGAGGCCCAATACCGGTCACCCTGATCGGTGGGTTTCTCGGCAGTGGAAAAACATCGCTGCTGAACCATGTGCTCAGCGAAAACTATAGGGTACGCGCCGCTGTTCTGGTCAATGATTTCGGCGCGATCAACATCGATGCCAAGCTCGTCGTTGGCGTCGAAGGCGAGACTATCAGCCTTGCCAATGGCTGTATCTGCTGCACCATCCGTGATGACCTGGTGGCGGCCTGTCTGGGGTTGTTGCAGCGGCCCGAACCGCCGGAGCATGTGCTCATAGAATTGAGCGGCGTCTCGGACCCGGTACCGGTACTGAATACCTTCATGGAAACCGAGCTGGGATCGTTATTCTCGTTGAGTAGCACACTGGCCGTCGTGGATGCGGAACAGTTGCCTGGCGAACTCGAAGTGGCTGCTGACCTGGTGCGCGTGCAGATCGCTGCCGCCGACCTGGTGGTACTCAACAAGATTGACCTTGTTGCACCCGATGAACTTGTGAGTATCAGGAATCAGATACAGGAAATGGGCTCGGGCTCGGGGATCATCGAGGTCAGTCATGGCCGGGTTCCGCTGGAACTGATCTTTCATGTAGCAACGCGTCCCTTCGAAGCATGGGGACAGAACCCGGATGCAAATCACGTCGGGCATGACTTCAGTACATGGAACTGGACAAGCGACGCGCCCCTGTCACTGCAGAAACTGCGGGGGGTGCTCGATGCATTGCCGGAAGGTGTTTATCGCGCCAAGGGGTTCATCTACCTGGAGGAACTGCCAACCAAACGGTACGTGCTGCAGATGGTGGGACGACGCTATACCCTCGATGAATCAGGAACATGGGGAACACAAGCAGCGGAATCGCGAATCGTTTTAATCGGCGACCGGGACGGGATACATCCGGATGAGCTGCAATCCGTCTTCGACTCCAGTATTGGCACGGGTGACGAATCAGACTCGGCACTTCTCAAACTGACAAACCTGCTATTCCGCTAAAAAAAACAACATGGGCTTGCGCTTGATGGGAACGAACAATGTTTGATGGAAAGACTACTGAAAATGCCGAAGCTGCGTAAGCGATCGATACGGCACAGGATCGCTGTTTACGCGATTGCGTGATATGGCCTACGGCTTGGGATACGTGGCGTAATGTTCGTCAACCTGCGCCGGAGTCAGGTTCCATGGCAGCAAGGCTTCGATCTGCTCGACTTTGGTGGCATTCGGCAAGTCGTTCAGTAGCATGATGAGATAGCGCTGAGGATTATGGCCGGTGACTGTCTCTGCGGATAGGTTTCGCATAGCTGAGCTTCGTCGAACCTCCATTGATTCCACTGGCCGCTTTCTGGGACAACGCCGAATGCATGCAACCGACCAGGAACGGGCCTTCGTCCTCGTTGTTGCTCCGATCGGAACCGGCCAATTTTTGACCTCTGGCTTTTGATTTGGAGTGGTCGCTCGGGATGCCTGCACCACCGCAGAGCAGCCCGTTCGACTGAGCCGAACGGCCCGAAGACCACTACCTAGTGGGCCATGCGGTTAATTGTGTAACGCATTCTTGGCGCGATCCACTGCGGCGATGATGTTGCTTGCCGGTTTTGTCCACTTGAAAGGCTTGGCGCTGTTCTTGTTGTGAACCTTGATGAATCGTCGCAGTTCAGCCTTCAGTTCAGGAACACTGGTGAACACGCCACGGTATAGGGCGCGACGTTCCAACTGAGAGAACCAACCTTCTACGGCATTGAGCCACGATGAACTGGTGGGAGTGAAGTGAAGATGGATGCGCGGGTGAGCTTCGAGCCACTCGCGTATATCGGCCGTCTTGTGAGCGCTCAGGTTGTCCAGAATGATGTGAAGATCTTTGTTTGCGCTGACGCGGCGATTCAACAGTTTGAGGAACGACAAAAACTCCTTGCCATTGCTCTTGTCGGTGACCTTGCCGATGACTTTGCCAGTGAGCGTATTGAAAGCGGCGTACAGAGCGGCAGTACCGTTTCGCTTGTAATCATGGGTCCGGCTGCCAATGCGACTCGGATTCAGTGGTAGACCGGGCTGCGTGCGGTCCAGGGCTTGAATCTGCGTCTTTTCGTCAACGCTGAGAACTACGGCATTGTCAGGTGGGCTCATATAGAGCCCGACGATATCCACTACCTTGTCAGCAAACGCGGGATCCGAACTGATCTTGAATGTCTTCAGCCGATGTGGCCGCAAATCAGCGGCTTTCCAGACCTGGCGCACCTGCCATGGCGTCACTTCCGCGTATTGAGCCATCAACTCGATACTCCAGTGCGTCGCCTCTTCAGGGATACGTTTCAAGGACCTACGCATGCTGCGCAGGTATACGCACCTGGCGGCGGAGGAACTGGCGCGTAAGCTGGGGTGATGGCGGAAGCCCCGCTTTTACCCTCCTATGCGCTCCCGAGTCGGCGGTCGCCTTCGACCGGGGTTCCGATTTGCCGGCGGCGAAAAGTTATAAGGACCCGGCAGCGGGTGCAGAAAGGGATCTTGCGTTCAGCCGTCATTGGCGCCAGGTGACCCTTCGGGAGGATAGTCGAGGGTGTCGGTAATCTTGCGCCGGTAATCTTCGGTGAAATCCGGGAACGGCAGCGTCTGCGCAGAGCCCCATTCACGGACCTGTTTCTCTGCCGCCGCCTGTTTTTCCACATCGAGGCCGCCATCACGACCGAGGTAAAGCGTGCTGGAAGGAAACGCGAAACCGGTCCCTGCATCTTCGACAACCGACATGATACGCAACAGGATGTCCTCCTGAATGGCGAGAAATTCATTGTAGTGTCTTGTTTTGATGTAGGCGCGAATGCGCCACGTTCAGCGAATAGTCGCCGAACGCCGACGAAGCGCACCCGGATCGGGTCGTCCACCGTGTGGATAGTCTCTGGATGGGCATGTAGCAGTTCACGCAACGCCGCGAGCAGGAATCGCATCTGATCATCCGTGGTCTCGTAACGCAGGCCGAGTTCCGTACTCAACAGAAAGCGGTCGGCCGCGCTCAGGTTGACGATATTGCGCTGGGCAAATTCGGCGTTCGGAATCGTAATCAGAGTCCGGTCTATACGCCGGATCTGGGTCGAACGCAGACCGACCGACTCCACCCTGCCGACCGGGCGCCAGCCCGGCGTCGAATCTTCATCGTAGCGACAGAGGTCACCAACACGCACCGGACGGTCGGCAAACAGGTTGAGCGCACCCATGAAGTTCTCCAGCGTACTCTTTGCGGCAAGCGCCAGCGCCACGCCACCGACACCGGCACCGGTTATCATGCCGGCCACCGGCACACCCAGCTTGTTCATGATCTGAAAGATCAGGATCAGTATGGCTACCACGCCGATGGTGCGTGAGGCCAGTCGCAACAGAGAGGCGTCGAGGCTTTTTGACGCGACACGCGGCGAGGCGATGATAGCCTCGGCCACCTGGTTCGTGGTCAACCACACCAACCAAACCGACGTGAAGCCATACGACAAGAAGCTTATTGCTTGCAGAGTACCGCCCACGGGGCCTGTAACGTGAATCTGCTGATAGGCGAAGTAATCGGTAACGGGAATCAATAAAAGGAACACTATCGGCGCGCTCACATAACGCAGAAAAGAGCGAAAGGAGCCATCGAATTCTTTTCTGCGTCCCCAACGGTAGGTGGCAATTACGATTAGGAACTCCAACCCGATCAACAGAGCAACCGCCACCCATTTCCAAAATACCAGTCCCCCGACGCTTGCGTTTGCCCAATCCGGCAGCGATTCCACCCATTCAACAGGGATCAGCCAGCCGGTGAACAATTCATCGATGCGGGCGGCATCCTTGATGGCCATCGGCTGCCGATAGGGTAAATCACGCACCCGGTCGTAGAAATCGGAGACCTGAGCCACCGTGGTGGGGCTGAACTGGTACTCGCCTGAATACGGACCCTCCGTGACCCGCGCAATGGTGATCTCCGTGCCTGACAGGCGCCAGCGCGATGGCGGTTCATCCTGTTCGGGCGCAGCAGGGATATCGGCAAGCTTCGGCAGGCGCTGGCGCGCAATCACCTCCCACAGCAGATAGAAGGTCCGGTCTGCCACCTGTAGCCGGCTTGCCGGCGCCACCTCGCGCAGGTCAAACAGCCGCTCGGCCTTGAACGCAACCTGCAACAGCGCCTGCTGCGTGGCGCGACTCGGCGCATCGCGATACGCCCGGTAACGGGCCGTTGCATCTTCGGTAAGCGCCAGGAAGCTCTGCATCGTTGCCCGTGGGCTCGACGTATCCACGGGCAGCAGGGGATTCCTTGCTCCTGCGTTGGCCACAACGGGCATCAGGACAAAGGCGAACAGCAAGAAACGGATCAATTTTGCGCGCTTTTTCATAGCGATGAGTGTAATCATGCGCCGGTCGGCAGTTCTGGCCATATCACGCCAACAGTCGACGGCAAACCAGCCAGAATGCCGGCTATCCGAACATCATCGGAACCATCGCCGAAGATCACTCGTATGGTGCGAATCCGGATCGACATTCACGCTGTTGGCCGCAGCAACAATCCCGTTGGTGGACCCCGAAGAGTTAGTCGTCGCTTTGAAGAACGCCCTGGCTTGGTTCGCACTAGGAAGAGATGCGACGGGACACGGTGATGGATCGGTCAAAAGGCCAGACGCATGCGCACGCCACCTACCCAGATCTGATCCTCGTCCGGGTTGAGCGCCGGGTCGATCAGCAACTGCACGCTCGGTGTAATGGCGAGTTCCTTGCTCACCTGCAGCCGGTAGTAGGCCTCGAGGGTGTATTGGTCATCCAGATCGGTACCAAACAAGGCGTCGTTGGGTCTGCCCCAGTTGGCACCGAATCCAAGCTGGCTTCCGGATCCCAGCGTCGCCATGCCGCCGGGCGTATAGCCGCCCCCAATGCTGACCGACCGTTCCAGCAGGCTGCCGCCGTCCTCCGCCCACCCGGTCCGCACGAACACCAGCCATTTGTCGCCGATGGTGTGGTTGAAGGAGAACACGCCGCCCCAACCGTCTTCCACGCCCAACTCATCTCTTTCATCCGCCTGCCACAGGGTCAGGTGAACGTTGTTGAGGTAATAGGCCTCCTGTGAAGCGCCGGTCCAGCCGATCTCGAAGTGTTTGAAGTACTCTCGATCGTTGAAGAACGTATCGAACCCTTCCCGGGGATCGGTGGCATCCGCATTCTCGTCGACGAAGCCGGCCATTACGTAGACGTCATCTGTCAGCCAGGCCGCCCCCGCAAACCCCAGTGCGCCATCGCTGGGCAGATCGAGGGCGCCGACCCCAATGCTGAAGGCGTAGTTGAAAAAATCTGTCCAGGGGCTGACCAGCGGAAATACGTCGACGTAATCGCTGATATCGAGGTAACCACCAACCACCTCATACTTGCCACCCTGGAACCTCTGGTCCCAATAGAGCGTGTTGAGCCGCCAACCATCGTCGTTGTAGTTGAGGTTTGAGATTCCGGCATAGCCCAGGCTCTCGCCAAGTAAGGAACTCGGCCCCGTATTGGTAAATTCGTCCGTGCGCTCGATAAGAAAACTCAGGTTGCCAGGGTGAGCCGTGCCCCGGCCGAACGCCTCCCAGACACCGCTCAAGCGAAAGATGCCGCCCGACCGCGCCCTTGTCGGTACCCGGCAGGCGATCGCTGCCCCTCAGGTAGGTCGTGTTGTACTCCACGCCGAAGGACAGGCCGTGCTCCTTATGAAGTTTGTCTTTCCATTCGTACCAGGGATTCATGAAATCCAGCTTGAGGGGCGTATCTGTTGAAACGCTGTCCGACTCGATCCGGTTCAGAGTGGCATCCGGCCCGCCGAAAGCCCTTGACTGCTCTGCGCTGTTCAAGTCTTGCGCGAAGGCAGTCTGAACCGACGTCAGTGCCCAGACGCCTATGATGCAAAACCGATAGAACAGTCGCGCACCGGGTTTTCCGAAGTGCTGCATCATCCCAGTTAGCTCCAGGTTATTATTGCAATCCGCTGCTGATCACCGCGGCAGCCGGCGCAAGTGCACCGGCTGCCACAACCTTGCCAGACAGATCAGGCTTCTTTCACATTTGCTCGCACGTCGTAGGTTTCAGAACCAAACCAGTCCAGCATCCTTACGTTGACGTCGTCCGGGTGATCCAGCATGGACCAATGGCCGCCTTGAATGAATTCAATACGGCACTCAGCATCCACACGTGAAGGAGTATCAATTGCCTGAGTCGGCCACAAGAACATATCTTGCTCAGGGTAAATCACCATGGTCGGC
>CAVXWS010000038.1:0-6342 GCA_963765415.1 uncultured Gammaproteobacteria bacterium | reverse complement strand
GTCGCTCTCACGGGGGGGCGAACCGGCTCAGTCATCCCTGGCGGAAAGGATCAGCGCCAGCGCGGCGCGGCGTTCCTCTGACACAAGATGTTGTAGGTTCGGCAGGCCGCCGCATTGTCCATCACCTCGAAGCCGATGCCCAGATCCATCAGGGTCACGAAGATGGCGGGTCGGGAAACACCTGGGTCTCGCCGGTGCCGAGGATCAGCACCTCGGGCCGGTGTTCGAGATCGGTTCGAAGTGGACGCGCGCAGAGTGCCCGCGTCGTCCGGCTGCCAGTCGGTGAACAGCTGGTCGCGGCAGCACGATCAGACTGCGGGTGAAATATCTGTCCCTGATCTGCACCCGGCCGGGCTCATAGGTCTTGATGATGTTGACGCCGACGGCGCCGTCGAGGGCCATTTTCATGTCTGGTATCCCGATAATGCCTGTTCCTTCAGAGACTTGTGACTGCCACCTAATCATTTAATTTCATTGACATTTTAACAGTCGTTCCTGTAGCTTACCGGTCTGTTATTTTTGCCCCTCCAGCGCTCAGAGGTTTCCCCGTGTCGTCGCCCGAAATGGAAGATTTCCGCAGAATCAAACGCTTGCCGCCCTACGTGTTCGCTATCGTGAACGAGTTGAAGGCGGCAGCGCGAGCGCGCGGCGAGGACATCATCGATTTCGGCATGGGCAACCCCGACCAGCCGACGCCCAAGCACATCGTCGACAAACTGGTCGAGGCGGCCCAGCGCAACGATACGCACCGCTACTCGATGTCGCGCGGCATGCCGCGTCTGCGGCGCGCGATCTGCAACTGGTACAAGGACCAGTATCGACGTGGTCCTGGATCCGGACACCCAGGCCATCGTCACCATCGGCTCGAAAGAGGGGCTGGCGCACCTTGCGCTGGCCTGCATGGGGCCGGGCGACTCGGTGCTGGTACCCAATCCCGCCTATCCGATCCATCCCTACGGTTTCGTCATTGCCGGCGCCGATATGCGTCATGTGCCCATGACGCCGGAGCACGATTTTTTCGAGGAACTGGAAAAGGCGATCGACGAGTCCTGGCCGCGACCGAAGATGCTGGTGGTGAATTTTCCGGGCAATCCGACGACCCAGTGCGTCGATCTGGATTTTTTCGAACGGATGATCGAGATCGCCCGGGCGAACAATATCTGGGTGATTCACGATCTGGCCTACGCGGATATCGTCGTTCGATGGCTACAAGGCGCCGTCGATTCTGCAGGTGCCCGGTGCGGACGAGATCGCGGTCGAGTTCTTCTCGCTGTCCAAGACCTACAACATGCCCGGCTGGCGGGTCGGCTTCATGTTCGGCAACAAGACCCTGGTCGCGGCGCTGGCGAAGATCAAGTCGTACCTCGATTACGGCATGTTCACGCCGATCCAGGTTGCCGCCATCGCCGCCCTGGAAGGTCCGCAGGATTGCGTCGATGAGATCCGCGCCATGTATCAGCGGCGCCGGGACGTGCTGTGTGATGGGTTGAACGCGATGGGCTGGCCGGTCGACAAACCCAAGGCGACCATGTTCGTCTGGGCGCCGATCCCCGAGCCGTACAGGCAGATGGGCTCGCTGGAGTTCTGCAAGAAGCTGCTGCAGCGAGGCCAAGGTGGCGGTGTCTCCGGGCATCGGTTTCGGCTCGTATGGTGATGACCATGTGCGCTATCGGACTGATCGAGAACGAACACCGTACCCGGCAGGCGGTGCGCGGCATCAAGGAGATGTTGCGTCGCGATGGCCTTGTCAAGATGCCGGGCTGAGCAGCTGGCGCATGGCCGTCGGCTGATCCGGATAGAGTCAGCAAGTGGGGAGAGAAGTCTTGAATCCTGTCAAAGTCGGCCTGCTGGGCCTCGGCACCGTGGGTGGCGGCACCCTCAACGTGCTGGTGAGAAATGCGGCGGAGATCGCCCGCCGGGCGGGTCGCGAGATCGTGGTTGCGCATGCCGCGGCGCGCGAGTATCAGGTCCGAGGGCCTGGAGGGCCTGGATCAGTGTCGAGGTCTGCGACGACGCCTTTGCGGTGGTCGACAATCCGGATATCGACATCGTCGTCGAACTGATCGGCGGCTACTCGCCGGCGCGCGAGCTGGTGCTGGAGGCGATCGAGAACGGCAAGCACGTGGTCACCGCCAACAAGGCGTTGATCGCCCTGCACGGCAACGAGATCTTCGCGGCGGCCCAGACGAAGGGCGTGACGGTGGCCTTCGAGGCGGCGGTGGCCGGCGGTATCCCGATCATCAAGGCGCTGCGCGAGGGCCTGGCCGCCAATCACATCGAGTGGATCGCCGGCATCATCAACGGCACCGGCAATTTCATCCTCACCGAGATGCGCGACAAGGGCCGCGATTTTGCCGACGTGCTGGCCGAGGCGCAGGCGCTGGGTTATGCCGAGGCCGATCCGACCTTCGACGTCGAAGGCATCGATGCGGCGCACAAGCTGACGATCCTGGCGTCGCTGGCGTTCGGTATCCCGCTGCAGTTCGACAAGTGCTACACCGAGGGCATCAGCCGGATCGAGCCGCAGGATGTCGCGTTACGCCGAGCAGCTCGGTTACCGCATCAAGCACCTGGGCGTCACCCGGCGCACGCGACGAAAGGCATCGAGCTGCGCGTGCATCCGACCCTGATCCCCGAACGCCGCCTGATCGCCAATGTCGACGGCGTGATGAACGCGGTGCTGGTCAAGGGCGATGCCGTCGGCCCGACGCTGTACTACGGCGCCGGCGCCGGTTCGCGAGCCGACCGCCTCCGCGGTGGTGGCCGACCTGGTCGACGTGGCCCGCGCACTGACCACCGACCCGGAGAACCGGGTGCCGCATCTGGCGTTCCAGCCCGGCGAACTGTCCGACCTGCCGGTGCTGCCCATGGACGACGTGGTCACCGCCTACTACCTGCGCATGACGGTCGAGGATCGCCCCGGGGTGCTTGCGGCCGTGTCCGGCATCCTGGGCGAGCACGGCATCAGTATCGAGGCGATGCAGCAGAAGGAGCCGGCGGAGGGCGAGACCCAGGTCCCGCTGGTGATGCTCACCCAGTCCGTGCGCGAGTCGCAGATGAACGCCGCACTGGGCGGGATCGAGGCGCTCGATTCCGTGGCCGGCGAGGTCACCCGCATCCGCCTCGAACAGCTCATAGTGCTCCGGCAACGTGATAATTGCGTGTTTAGCGCGCCCTTGCGCCTCGCCGCAGCGCACGCGCAACCGCAGGTAATGGCCGATCCCCTTGCCAAGCGGTGTAACGCTGCTGCGGGCCCAGTGATCCGCCACCTGTTCGTGCCCGGCCTGCTCGGCCCCATGCCGGGACTCGAGCGCGAAGATCGACTTGCATTGCCGCGCCTGGAGATCCTGCTGGCGCGCGCCGACCGGCTTGTCGAGCCTGTCGGCTACGCCGGGGGGCTGTTCGCCCTCTTCGGCGTCGAGACGCCGGCCGGTGCCGACCTGCCCACCGCCGCGGTCTGTTTCCTGGCCGACACCGGCGAGGCGCCGGCGGGATTCCTGCTGCACGCCGATCCCCTGCAACTGCTTCCCGACCTGGACCGTTTGCTGGCCTTCGACCTGGAAGATGATCCGCTTGATGCCGACGAGATAGCCGGGCTGGTGGAGGCCTTCAACGCCCATTTCAAGGACGACGGTGTGTGTCTGTACGGCAGTCCCGCCGGGCGCATCTACATGCACTGCGATCGGACACCGTCGATTCAGACGCACCCGTTGTCGACAGTGATTGGGCGCAGTCTTGACCTCTTCCTGCCCGATGGCGAGGACCGGCGTTGGTGGCGTGGCCTGCTCAACGAGATCCAGATGCTGTGTCATGCCCTGGAATTCAACCGCGAACGCGAGGCCCGGGGGCGTCCGATGTTGGGCGGCCTATGGTTCAGTGGCGGGGGCAGCCTGCCGCCGGAGGGGCAGGGCCCGGTGGCCCGGCTGGTCGGTGATTGCGTCCTGTCTCGTGGGCTTCTGGCGCTGCGCGCCGCGGTGGGCGGAGATGAACTGATCGTCGAGCACGCACCGGGCAGGGCGGTGATGCGTGCCGACCCTGGTGCCTGGCTGCAGGCACTCGCCAAACTCGAGGATCGCATGGCGGGCCTGCTGCGGGACTGCGAGGAGCTACATGTCCATCCCGGTAACGGGACGGTCTACCGCTGGTACGCACGCTCGGCCTGGCGCTTTTGGCGCAGGAAGCGACCCCTGTTCGAGTGTCTGGACGCGAATCCCCAGGTGCTACGCGACCCCAGTGGCAACAAAGGGGTATAATTGCCCGCTTTGTTGAACACTCAGCGCGCACCATGAATTTCATCGAAACCCGGGGCAACGACGGCAGCCGCCCGTCGTCCGTCACCTTCTCCCAGGCCATACTCAGCCCGCTGTGCTCCTTCGGCGGCATTTACGTGCCCGAAAGCCTGCCTGAACTGGGCGAACCTTTCCTGCGCGCGCACCTGGACAGCGACTACAAGGCGCTGGCGCGCGCGGTGCTCGATGCCTTCGAACTGGATATCGACCAGGCGGTGATCGACCGTGCCCTGGATCTGTACGACGGCTTCGACGACCCGGCGCACCCGGTGCCCGTGGTGCGGGTGCGCGACGACCTGTTCGTCACCGAGCTGTACCACGGGCCCACGCGGGCCTTCAAGGACATGGCCCTGCAACCCTTCGGCGTGGTTCTGTCCAGCCTGGCCCAGGCCCGAGACGAGCATTACCTGATCCTCGCGGCGACCAGCGGAGATACCGGGCCGGCAACCCTGGAGACGTTCAAGGACCGCGCCAATGTGAAGGTGGCCTGTCTGTACCCCGATGGCGGGACGTCAGACGTGCAGCGCCTGCAGATGGTGACCGAGGATGCAGCCAACCTGAAGGTGATCGGCATCCACGGCGATTTCGACGACGCGCAGTCCGCGCTCAAGACCCTGTTGTCGTCCGATTCCTTTCAGGCCAGGCTGCGCGAGCGTCACACCCACCTGTCTGCCGCCAACTCGGTCAACTTTGGCCGCATCATCTTCCAGCAGATCTACCACATCCACAGCTACCTGGAGCTGGTACGCCAAGGCGCGATTGCGATCGGCGACAAGGTGTACCTGAACGTGCCCAGCGGCAACTTCGGCAACGCGCTTGGCGGTTACTACGCCATGAAGATGGGGTTGCCGGTGGAGAAGATCCTGATCTCCTCGAACAGCAACAACGTGCTGACCGAGCTGATCCGCACCGGGAGTTACGATCTGCGTGACCGCAACGTGATCGCGACCAGTTCGCCGGCCATGGACATTCTCAAGTCGTCGAATGTTGAACGTGTGCTCTACGACCTGTTCGGTGCGCAACGCACGCGCGAGCTGATGGCCGAGCTGGACGAGAACCGGGTCTACCGTTTGACCGGCGAGGAGCTGGCCTCGCTACAGGCTGTGTTTGCCGCCGACTACGCCGACGATGCAGAGGTCGACGCCTACATCGGCGAGACCTTCCGCGACGACGGCTACCTGATGGACCCGCACACGGCCACCTGTTTCAAGGCCCACTGCCAGCTGCCGCGACAAGCCGCTGCCGGGCATCGTCTATTCCACTGCGGAATGGACCAAGTTCTCGCCGACCATCGCGCACGCCCTGACCGGCGAGGACGACAGCCACGATATCGATGCCCTGAAATCGATATCCGCTACCGCGAACACGCCCATCCCGCCCATGATCGAGGCCCTGTTCGACAGGCCGGTGGCGCAGGATACGGTGATCGACAAGCAGGATATCGAGCGGGAAGTGCTCGCGTTCATCTGAGGAAGGCTGCCTGAAACACGGGGTGGCTCGCCGCCGTAGCCTTTCGGGCGGGGCAGCCTGACGACTTGGCCTGATCAGACCTTGTAGTATTCGCGATACCAGTCGACGAAATTCGCCACACCCTGCGCGACGGAGGTGGCCGGTTTGTAGTCGAAATCAGCAACCAGGTCTTCCACGTTGGCATAGGTGTCGGGCACATCGCCCGGCTGCAGTGGCAGCAGTTCCTTGTCGGCCTTCATGCCGAGACAGCTTTCAAGGGTCTCGATGTAGTGCATCAGTTCCACGGGATCGTTGTTGCCGATGTTATACAGCCGGTAGGGCGCACGGCTCGTTGCCGAGTCGGGTGTGTCGCCATTCCATTCCGGGTTGGGCCGGGCGGGCTGGTCGAGTACGCGGATAACCCCCTCGACGATATCGTCGATATAGGTGAAGTCCCGGCGGTGTTTGCCGTAGTTGAATACCGGGATGGGCTCGCCTGCGATGATATTTCGGGTGAACTTGAACAGGGCCATGTCAGGCCGCCCCCAGGGGCCGTAGACGGTGAAAAAGCGCAGCCCCGTGGTCGGAATGTCGTACAGATGGC
>CAVXWS010000037.1:0-48778 GCA_963765415.1 uncultured Gammaproteobacteria bacterium | reverse complement strand
GCGCCGAAGCGGCCTTGTTCGAAGTACCATCGCGGCGGGGCGCCGCTCCCACACAACGATCCGGCCAAGCTGAGATCGCTGGGTAATGGCCATTGAGGTCGGATCGTCGGCGGTGACCGGCAGCGTCGCGAAACGCAGCACGACGCGCGCGCCCGGGGCATTGTCGGCGATCTCGATCGCGATCCCGTGCAGTCGGGCCACCGCCTCGACCAGGCTCAAGCCAAGACCGCTGCCGGGTGTCGAGCGGCTCGCCTCCCACCTAAAGAAACGCTGGAAGATCTGCTGTCGCGCCGCCAGCGGGATACCCGGGCCGCTATCGCTCACCACCAGTTCCGCCCGCTCGGGTCCGATCCGAGCCAGGATCACCTCGATGTGTCCACCCGGCGGCGTGTACTTGATGGCATTGTCCAACAGGTTGGCCAGGACCCGGGACAGCAGGTCGCGATCACCGGACAGTTTCACCTGCGTGTTCGTATGAACCTCGAGTGTCTGCTCGCGGGCCTCGGCCAGCGGTTCGTAATACTCGGCCACGCTCCAGACCAGGTCCGCCAGCCCCCCGATCTCAGCCTCGATGACGGCATCGGTCTGGCGCGCCATGTAGGCCGCGGTCGCCCAGTAGATGAACAGCATCAGCAACAGCACCGACACACCGAACAGGGCTATGTAGGTCAGCGACAGGCGAAACGTGAAGCTGCGCGGTAGCTGCAGTTTCATCGCCGATCGACAGGCGCCTGGGGCTCGCGCAGGCAGTAGCCGGCGCCGCGCACGGTATGCAGCAGCGGCTGTTCCTCGCCCTTGTCGATCTTGCCGCGCAGGCGGCTGATGTGTACGTCGATGACATTGGTCTGGGGATCGAAGTGATAGTCCCAGACCCCTTCGAGCAACATGGTCCGGCGTATAGCCGGCCTGGCGCAGGCCCTTGACGATGAAGTCGGCCGTGCTGGCGTCGTCCTCGACGATCAATACGCGCATCGTTGATCCGTGTCTCCGCTACACCGCCACCTTAACCCGCATGGCGCTTGCTCGAGCTCGAACGGGTGGGTTAGCGGTTTGTTGCATAGCCCACCAAGCGTCGCCCAGCCACGTAACGCGTATTGAATGAGTGCCTGTCGGCGCAGCGGGTGGGTTACGGCACAAACAGCGTGCCCAACCCACCCTGCATCGATAGATAAATCGTCTAAGCAATTGCCTTTCACCCAAACCCGAAGATCTCGCCGCAGGGGCTCAAGCACGCTGGGAATACAGCGGCGGCAGCTCATCGGCGGTCTCCGCCGCTGCCGGCACCGAAGTCCCCACCAGTCCGTCCTTGACCGCATCCCATAACAGCTCCGGCTGCCAGTCCGCGCCGCTGGCGCCGTACAGGTGCCGATCAAGCGCTCTCACCACACCGGCGCCTGAACCCAGCCGGGATGCGAGCGCACCCAGGTTCAGCGGCGGCGCCTCTGGCCATTGGCTCGCGGCCAGCGCCAGCAAGGACTTGGCCGCTGACGCGCCGTCGCGATCGCGACAGGCCGCTTCCAGGGCTTGTAGCTCCGCTGCCCTGTCGAGCTTGGGCACTGACGATGGGGTGACCGCAACTGTCTCCGCCTGGACCGCCAACGAAGAAGGCTGCGCGCGGCGGCGACGCAGCAGCACCATCCAAGCGAGGATGGCGAGGACTGCGGCAAGCCCTGCCAACAGCCAGACCCAATGAGCGCGCAAGGCCTCACGCCAGTTCTGCGATGTGACCGTCTCGCCGCTCGCCTGCCGTGCTGGCGACGGCATGTCTGCCGCTGACGCGACGGCCGGGGGCGGCGCCTGCGCCGTCCGCCGGCTGGCACCGGCCAGCACCGTGAGTTGCCAGCCGGGCAGCTGCGCCTCGGCCGCTTCGTCCTTGGTCGTGTCCCACCAGGGGAGCTTGATGGGAGGGATCTCCAGTTCGCCTGACGCGTTGGGTATATAGGTCAGCGTCTGCCGGCTGATTCCGAAAATCCGCTCGCCGTCGTTTCGGGTCTCGTGTTCCAGGGGTTCAGGATAGGTCCGCAGCTGAGTCGGTGCCGGCAGTTCCAGCGCCGGGATCTGAGCCCCGCTCAGCCCGTCCGCCTCGACCGTGATGGTACGGCTGACCGGCTCGCCGACCTGCAGGCGCGGCGGGCTGTCGGCCCAGCTGTCGCGCAGGCGCAGCGATCGCGCCGGCAGCCATCCCCCCTGGCTGACGGGGCGCGGCCGCACCGTCACCTCGAGCGCCGGTCCGAAGGCTCGCACCGGCTGCCCGGAATCGCCGAACAGGCCAGCGAAGGGATCGTTGCCGAAGCCGCCGCCGCGGAAGAAGGGGTCGTTGGCGAACGGGCTGTTCTGCAGGAAGCGCTGCATCGGGCCGGCGGCACGCGGCTGCAGGCGGTCGTCGTCGTCCTGGCCGGCCATGCGGCCGTCGAAACGCAGCGCCGGGATCTTCAGGATTCCGCTCTGCTGCGGAAAGATCGCATACCGGCGTTCGAGCACCTGGTACTGCCGGCCGTCGCGCGTCGCGGTGTAGCGGCGGTCCTCACCGAGCCGTTCGACGACCGCGTTCGGCGATCGCGGTTCGGTCAGTTCCCGTCGCGCACGTGCACGATCGAAGATAGAGCCGCACCGTGTAAGTCAGCTGCTGCTGCACATAGGGCGACTGCGCCGCAGGGTCGACGCTCGCCTCGACAAACAGGTGCTGCGCGCGCTGCGCCAGCGGCGGCCGGCGGCGGGGTATCGGTCACCTTCAGCGTCAGCGGCTGGCTGCGCTCGGACCCGGACTGCAACGCCGGGATGGTCAGATCACCGCTGCGCCGCGGCACAATCGCACCTGCCACTCGGTGCAGCGACGAGGTGCGGCCGTTGATCATGCTGAACTGCGAACTGGTGGACGTGCCCAGTACCTCGAAATCCCGCTGCAACGGCGACAGGTCGGGCTGACCGCCGTTGCCGCCGCATCGCTGGACAGGGTCAGCAACAGGGGATCGCCGACGTACACCGGGTTCTGACTGAGACGCGCATTCACGCCGCCTGCACGGCCGATGCACGAGCAGGCCAGCACCAGGAGTACGCCCGAACCCATGGTCTTGAACCGATCTTCTGCTTGACATCGACATCGCACTCCTCCGGACGGTCATCTCACCAGCCCTGACCGACTGCCGCTGCCCGGCGGAGCCCCTGGCGTTGCTGGTACTGATACAGAAACTTGCGCCGCAGCAGGCCGCCCGGATCGTCCGGGATGCGCCGCAGCCACTGCTCGGCGGCCAGCCGTTCCTCGCTGTTCAAGGCCTCCGCCTCACTGGGGGCAGCTGCCTGCCGCTCCACCGCCGCGTTGGGCGTTTCGATGGGCGCGGCCGCTGCGGTCCGCAGCGTCGTCTGCGCCGCGCCGTGCCAACTCCTCCACGGCCTTGTTGAACTGATTTTCACTCGACGGCGTGTCAGCCACCGCATCGCCGATGGCCTGCGAACCGTCAGCGGTCTCGGCGGCCTGCCCTGCGGGCGTCGGCTGATCGGCGTCCTTAACGGCATCGGCCTGAGCAACCCGATCGGAACCGGCCGCTTCTGGCTCCGGCTTAGCGGCGTCCTTACCGTCGGCGCCGGACGACTCATGCGCGGTGTTGGTCTCGTCCTGTCGGCGCGAACCCCCATCGCCCGCAGAGTCCTGGGCCATCTCGCCGTTGGCGCCGCCCTGTTGTCCCTGTTGTCCCTGTTGTCCCTGTTGTCCCTGTTGTCCCTGTTGTCCCTGTTGTCCCTGTTGTCCCTGTTGTCCCTGTTGTCCCTGTTGTCCCTGTTGTCCCTGTCTGGCCCTGTTGTCCGCCTGTTGGCCCTGTTGCCCTGTTGTCCCTGCTGCGTTGCTGTTGCTGTTGTTGCTGTCCTTGCTGTTGTTGCTGTTGTTGCTCTCGCTCCCTGCGCTGCTGCTCCAACAGCGCCTCTACCGCGTCCTTGTTGGCTTGGGCATCTTCCATAGCGGGCTGCTCGGTCAGGGCCTTGCCGTACGCCTCGATGGCTTCCTGGTAGCGGCCCAGACGGGCCAGGGCATTGCCTTGGTTGTAGTTGGCCGTCGCGCCCTGCGCCTGCTCGAAGTCGGCCAGCGCGGCGTCAAAGTCGCCCTGCTTGTAGCGCGCCGCACCCCGGCGCAGCGGATCGGCCGCCAATGCCGAGGCGCGCCCGTAATCGCCTTGGGCCAGGGCCTGCGCCGCCTGCTGCTCCGGGCGCTGCCACAGGTCCGCCGTCCAGTCCGGGCCGGCCGCGGCCACGGCCGGCGGGGCCGGGGCCAGGCCCACCGCAAGCAGCACCACGCTGAACAGCCAACCACGGCGGAAGGCCAGCGCCGCCAGCGGCAGCAGGGCCAGCACCAGCCAGGGACCGCGCTCTTCCCACTGCGCGGCTGCCGAGGCCTGTGCACCGGGCAGTTCGCCGCCGGTACCCGCCGCCGCGAGCATCGCCTTCAGATCGCGGTCATCATCGCTGATGCCGACGTAGGGCCCGCCGCCGGCCGTGGCGACGGCGCGCAGCTGCGGTTCCTCGAGTCCGGCGACGACGATGCGCCCGGCCGTGTCGTGCAGGGTGCGGCCGTCGGCATTCTTCAGCGGCGCGCCGGCGGGCGTGCCGATGCCGAGCACCGCGACCCGGTAGCCGGCGTGCTTGAGCGCCGCCGCCGCATCCACCGCTTCGTTGCCACCGGCCACCCCATCGGCCAGCAGCAGGACCTGGCCCTGCCGGAGTCCGGCCTGGCGCAGTAGCTCACCGGCCTGGCGCAGCCCCAGATCGGCCCGACTGCCCTGCACCGGCATGATGTCCGGGTCCAGGGCGCGCAACTGCGAGCGCAGGGTGTTCGTGTCGCGGGTGAGCGGCGTTACGGTGAAGGCATCGCCGGCGAACACCACCAGGCCCACCTGGCCCTCGCCGGCGAGTCGCAGGAGGTCCTCGACCTTGAAACGCGCCCGGGTCAGGCGGTCGGGCGGCAGGTCGGCCGTGGCCATGGAGCGCGACAGGTCCAGCACGATCACCCGGGCGGTCTGCGATTGATACACCGGCCGCGGCTGCTGATCCCACACCGGGTCGGCCAGTGCCAGCACCGCCAGCAGCCAACCGGCACCGAGCAGCCACAGCCAAAGGCGATCACCGTCCCCGGTCGCGTCACCGAGCAACAGCGCCTGCAGATGCGGTGCGATCACCCGGCGCCAGGGGTTGGCCGCGTCCGGTCGCGCGCCGCAGATACCAGATCAGCCCTGCCAGGGGCGCCAGGGCCCACAGCCAGACCGGGTGCAGGAAGTGGAACTGTTCAAACATGATCGACCTCCGTTTGCGGCGGCGACGCACGGCGGACTTGCAATACCCGGCGCGGCCAGCAGCAGACTGAACGCCAGCGCCGCCGCCAATGGCCAGCCGTACAGTTCGTCCGCCGGACGATAGCTGCAGCGCGTCCTTGGAGGCCGGCTCGAGTGCATCCAGTTCGTCGTAGACCTGCGCCAGCGCGGCCGCTGTCGCGCGCGCGGAAGAAACGGCCCCGGGTCTTGTCGGCGATGGCCTGCAGGGTCCCTTCGTCGAGGTCGCTGCCGGCGATTCGCTGCAGCCCGAACGGCGTCCGCATGCACCACGCCCTCGCCGCCGACCCCGATGGTGTAGATGCGCACGCCCTCCTGGGCCGCCAGATCGGCCGCCTTGAGCGGATCGACCGCGCCCGCGGTATTGGCCCCGTCGGTCAGCAGGATCAGCACCCGGTTCTGCTCCGGCTGGTCGCGCAGCCGCTTCACCGCCAGGCCGATCGCGTCGCCGATCGCGGTCTCCTTACCCGCCAGACCGACCTGTGCCTCGTCGAGCAGGGCGGCCACGGTCTGCCGGTCCAGGGTCAGCGGCGCCTGCAGATAGGCCTCGCGGCCGAACAGGATCAGACCGACCCGGTCACCCGTCGCGCCGCCGCAGGAACTCGCTCGCCAGCGACCTTGACCGCCGTCACCCGACTGACCGCCTGGCCGCCGAGCCGCATGTCGTCATTGATCATGGAACCGGAGATGTCCACCGCGAGCATCAGGCTGCGCCCGGTCACCGGCAGCTGCACCGATTCGCCCAGCAGCTGCGGCCTGCGCCGCGGCCACCACCAGCAAAACCCAGGCGACGACCGCCAGCAGACGCCGCCAGGCGGCCGGGCGCGACGGCGCCTGCAGCAGGCCAGAGCCCTGCAACACCGCCAAGAAAGGGCACGCGCAGTGCCGCCGCGGGAAGTCGCCGGCGCGCGGCGGCAGCAACCACAGACTCAGCAGCGGCAACGGCAGCAGCAGGAACAGCCAGGGCCAGGCGAAGTGGAAGCTCATCGGTAGACCCCGGTGGTGTATCCGCCGGTGTTGCGCCTGACCCACAGACGTACCGCCCGCATCAGGCCGGGCACGTCGATCCCGTCCGCCAGGTCTGCAGCCGGTAGGCGCCATCGGCGAGCACCCGACCCGGTCCCGACGATGAAGGCGCCGTCGCCACCGGTGCGATCGAGAAACGTCAGCCAGGCGTCGCCGCTCAGCGCCGCCACCTCGACCGCGAGAGTGGCGCTGCAAGGCCAGCCGTTTGAGCAGTTCGGAAAGGCCCGCCAGACGCTCGGGAGCGCGGGGCCTGCGTCAGTTGCCTGCTCCAGCTGGAGCAGCAGCAGCCGCGACCTGCCGGCGCCGGCGGCGCACGCGCCAGCGGCGACCAGCCACCAGGTCGCGAGCGCGAGCAGCAGCAGCACCGCCAGCGCGAGCAGCCACCAGCCGGGGGCCGGCGGCCACCAGGGCGGCGGCGCCGGCAGGTGGATGTCGCGCAGTGCCAGCGCCGGTTCGGTCGACGACGCCATCATGCCACTCGCCGCCCGGCGTTCAGGCCTCGCAAGGGCGCCGACCGGGCGTTCAACTGCGCCGCCAGCGCCGCGGCCACGGCGTCCTCGGTCGAGAGCCTGAGCAGGGCGACGCCGGCAGCCCTGCAGAAGCCGCTTCACGCCCTCGTGCTGGGCCGCCAGGACGTGCTCGTACTGCCGACGGTCGCGTGCCGAGACGGCATCGAGCTGGCGGCGTTCGCGCCCGTCGGTGACGCTGTAGCGACCCGCCGGCGGTGCGCCGGTCTCCAGCGGATCCAGCACCTGCAGGGCCACCAGGTCGTTGTGCCGGCGCAGGAACAGCAGGTGCTGAGTGCTGTCCGGGTTCAATCCGTAGAAATCGCTGATCAGGATCACCAGGCTGCCGGGGCGAACCAGGCGGCGCAGCCGCAGCAGTGCGGCATTCAACCCGCCGGCGGCAGGTGCGCCGGTCAGCGCGGCGCCCGGATCGGTGTGTACCACCAACTCGCGGACCAGGCGCAGGATGCCCTGCCGCCCCGGCCGCGGTCGCAGCTCGTGATGCCCCTGGTTGAACAACAGCGCCCCGACCCGGTCGCCCTGGGTCACCGCGGCCCAGCCGAACAGCGCCGCCGCGCGCGCCGCCTGCACCGACTTGAGCGCCCCACGGCTGGCGAAGAACATCCCGGGGTTGAGGTCCAGACACAGCACCACCGGCCGCTCGCGCTCCTCGCGGAACAGCTTGGTGTGCGGCTCGCCGGCCCGCGCCGTGACCCGCCAGTCCATGGCGCGGATATCGTCGCCGGCCTGGTAGGCCCGTGACTCCTCGTAGTCCATGCCGCGACCGCGCCGCAGCGACAGGTGACCCCCGGCACGACGGGCGCGCGCCGCCAGGGTCTGCAGCGGCTGCAGCGCCGCGGCGGCCCCGGCCAGCTCGATCAGATCGCGGGCACTGACGGTCAGTGCCGGGTCGTGGGCGACGTCCGCGCCGCGGGCGGCGAACAGCGGGGAATGGCTGACGGCCGCCATGCTCAGGCCACCGGCACCTGGGCCAGCAGGGTCGACACCACCCGCTCGGGCGTGACGCCCTTCGGCCTCGGCCTCGAATGAGATCAGCACCCGGTGGCGCAGCACGTCGGGGGCGATCGCCTGCACGTCGTCCGGCGAGACATAGTCGCGGCCCTGCAGCCAGGCGTGCGCCCGGGCGCAGCGGTCGAGCGCGATGGTTGCGCGCGGGCTGGCGCCGAAGCTGACCCAGCGTGCCAGCTCCGGCGCGTAGGGCGCCGGCTCGCGGGTCGCCAGCACCAGTTGGACCAGGTAGTCCTCGACCGCCGGCGCCATGTGCAGCTGCAGGACCTCGGCGCGGGCCGCGAACAGCTGGTCGCGGGTGACCTGCAGGGGCACGGCGGCGGGCGACGTGCTGCGCGCCGCGCCGCGCCAGTTCGCAGGATCGCCCGTTCGGTCTCGGGCGCCGGATAGCCGATGCGCACGTACATCAGGAAGCGGTCGAGCTGCGCCTCCGGCAGCGGGTAGGTGCCCTCCTGCTCGATCGGGTTCTGGGTCGCCATCACCAGGAACAGCTCGGCCAGCGCGTAGGTTTGACGGCCGACGGTGATCTGGCGCTCGGCCATCGCCTCCAGCAGGGCCGACTGCACCTTGGCCGGCGCCCGGTTGATCTCGTCGGCCAGGATCAGGTTGTGGAACAGCGGCCCCGGCTGGAAATGGAACTCGCCGGTCTGCGGGCGGTAGACCTCGGTGCCGGTCAGGTCGGCGGGCAGCAGGTCGGGCGTGAACTGGACGCGTTGAAACTCCGCTTCGAGGCCCGCTGCCAGCTCCTTGATCGCCGTGGTCTTGGCCAGACCCGGGGCGCCTTCGACCAGCAGGTGGCCGTCGGCCAGCAGCGCGATCAGCAGCCGATCGACCAGGGTCGCCTGCCCCAATACGCGGCTTTGGAGATGCTCGCGCAGGCGGGACAGGGCCTGGGCGTTGGCACTGGCCGGGTCTGCCGGCGAGGCGTGGATTGAGACTTCGTTCATCGGTCTGCTCCTTTGTTCCCGACCCGTTCGGTCACGGTCGCTAGATCGTTGGCAATATCGCCGGGGAGGTCTTTCGTGGCCGCTGGCCAGCAGCAAGACGACCCCGCTGCGCTTCGCCCGCTTCCAACCCCCGCTCACTCGCTTATTCTCGGCAAAACCGGCGAGCCGCGCGGCGCTCGCGCCGTACTTGCGGTCGACCTTAAGCCGATTCGGCTTACCGAGAGATGGCGTAATCTTAAATTTTTTGTAATGTTCGCGGCCACGGCATTTCAATCGGGACCGCACTCACGGGGCAGGTATATGAATAATCGGAAAAGAAACAGGCTTCAATCACTGGTTCTGGTGGTGCTGTTGACCACAACTCAGTTTGCGTCAGACCGCGGACAACGCCATGCCCGGCAACGCCGAAAAAGATCCGAGCCCCTGACAGTACTGCCCGGGTGCCGATGCTCTCTACCCCATCCTGGAATAAACCGCGACCGCGATTGCGAACAAAATCTGGAGCACCGTGGTGCTCGGACGAGGCACGGCCAATTGCCAACCGCGCAAACGCAGCGGAGTCTGCCGCACCGCACCCCACAGCCCGTAAACCAGGATTGTCGTCAGTATCAGGGCGCCGATGATCCGCACCGGCGCCGCGGGGAGATGAAGGACCTGGGCCGCCTCCGGCGTCGCGACCAGCATGATCAGGCCGAGCACGAAGCTGACCCCCAAACCGAAGGTCATACCGACGATCCCGATGACGGTCGCGACTTCGGCGGCCGAAAGCCCGGCCGCGGTATACAGGCGATAACGCACCGCGCCTCCGGAGAGCACAGCCACGCCGAGGTTGTGACCCACAGCGGTGGCAATGAAGGAGGTCACGACCACACCGGGAAACGGCAGCCGGCGACCGATATGGCGCAGGGCCAGCCAATCATAGCCAATCAGTGCCGTGTAGCTTGCCGCCGTAAATCCCAGCGCCAGCAGGATCGCGCTCCACGACACGGCTCGAAAACGCCCTACGACGTCGGCGAAGTGAACCCCCGCCAACTCGCGGTGCAGAATCCAGAGCACTGCGAGAAACAGCACGAGCGCAACGCCGGCCAAAGCGATGTGCCGTGAGCCCATGGCCAGTCTCGAAAGTCTCGCTAAATCCATGAAACGGTCCGAAATCTATTCCGGGCCATCCTGCACCGGTACACTTCCCAGCTCAGTTTTGTCGCATCGGTCGGCGGACATCTTAGGCCAACTTTTTTCATCGCGTCGATAGTAGCGATAGACTGAGCCGGATGAAGCAGACAGCCAGGTTCAGGATGCAAAGTCATTCATCGAATCGCCATCAGCGATGACCGCTCGCAGCACAAAGAAGAGCTGGGTCGGCCATGCCGATCTCGATGCGTTTTATTCCAGCGTCGAGCAGCGTGACCGCCCCGAGTACCGCAATCGCCCCGTCGTGGTCGGCGCCCTCCCAGGTCATCGCGGCGTAGTGGCGGCGGCCAGCTACCAGGCGCGGAAATTCGGCATCCACTCCGCCATGCCTATCGCCGAGGCTCACCGCCGGTGCCCGGATGCCGTCTTTCTGCGTCCCGATATGGCCAAGTATGCGGAGGCATCCAGGCAGATATTCCAGATCCTGGGGACAATCACTCCCATCGTCGAACCTGTCTCCGTCGATGAGGCCTATCTGGATCTGACGGGGCTGGAGAAGCTGCTCGGATCACCCGAGGACATCGGGCGTGAGATCAAGCGTCGCATCCTCGATGGTACGGGTTTGCGCGCATCGGTCGGTATCGGTCCGAACCGGCTGATCGCAAAGCTTGGATCCGAACACCGGAAACCCGATGGATTGATGGTCGTCCGCCCGGACGAGGTCCTGGACTTCCTCGCGCCCATGCCCGTGGCCAACCTGCGTGGTGTCGGCCGTCGGACCCAGAAGGTCTTCTCGCGCCTGGGGATCAAGACCGTGTCACAGTTACGCGCCATCCCGCTTCGTCAGCTGGAGGAGCAGTTGGGGCGCAAGGCCGCGGCAAGCCTTCGCGATCAGGCCCTCGGGGTCGCCTCCGCTGAGGTGGTACCCGGGCGGGGCCGAAAAAGCATCTCCAAAGAGACCACCTTCGAGGAGGACGTCCGGGATCAGGAGGCCCTGCACGATGCACTACGACGACTAGCCGCCGAGGTCGCTGCAACGGCACGCCGGGAGAGCCTGTCCGGTTCCGTGGTAATGCTCAAGATACGTTTCGTGGGCTTCGAGACCCACACCCGCCAGCACACGCTTGCGGTCCCGACTCACGACGAACGGGTGATTCTGCGGGAGGCCTGGACACTCTTCCTGCACGGCAAGCTGCCGCGCAAGCCGGTGCGTCTCATCGGCGTGGGCATCAGTGCCTGGCGACCGATCGAGTCGGTGCAGGTCGACCTCTTCGACCAACCCAGGAAACGCGAGAAGGACGAACGCCTGCTGGAAACCCTGGACCGTGCCGCGGATCGATTCGGGAACGGCATATTGCAGCTGGGATGTGGTAGGACGAAGCCCAACAAACGCAACCCCCGCTGAGCATCCTGTGGGGTTACTGGTCGCGTATTGTTCAACAATGCAAGCCTGATCGATAAGGTCGTCGGTCCGTCGCCCCGTTGCTGCCGGACAGAAGTAGCGGCCGGAGTGACTGCCCTTGTTCAGCGGGAGCGTTCGTTCTGCTACGGGGAATCAGAGCGCAGTGTCGGGCATCTCGGAATTAAGGTCGACGATGCAACCTGCATATTCCACATGGGCGGACGCTCTGTTGCCGCGTCGCTGCAGGCAATACGCGCCTCGAGACCAAATCTGGTAAGCGGCCTCGAGCAACGCCTTACCCGGATCGGTTTTCTGAAGAATATAGCGTGCCACCTTGGCCGACCCCCCCTGTAAGATGCCGACTGAATCGGTCAGCAAAGACCCGCCCGGGCACGTCAAACCTCGTTTTCGCATAAACTGGCCCAGCCAGAGCAACTGCTGCTGGATTGGTATGAATAAAGCAATTCGAACGATCATCGCTGGATGCGCCTTCGGCATTTCCTCGCATGTACCGGGGACCGTGCATCCCCCTGCGCAACCTGAGGCCTTTGACGAAACCGATACCTGTCCGAACCACCTAAACGCTTTAGTGATATATCTCGAGGAGACTGCCCAAATTGAAGGCAGGACACTGGTGGTTGACTGGAGGGAAGACGGCACAGTAATGCTGTATTACGACGACTTTGCGCAGCACATGTGGTGTGAAGACGGAACCTTGCAGGTTCATTGCGGAGGCCCGGTCCCCAAACGGCCAGAAAAGTGAGTTTGTACATCTATCGGCTTGAGGCAATTCATCGCCAGGATGGACCGCCAACCCGTTGCCCTATCGGCTTCGGCTTGGTGTGGATTCAATGCGATTGGGTTTTTCAGCAGATCCAGGGTTGGAAATCGTCCTGGACGTATTGAGCCGCGAGCCGTCAAACGACGACCAAAACCCTTTCCTCTGCTGACCAGACCTCGGCATATCGCGAGGGAGGAAGTCCTGGCGCATGGACACCCCAAGAAGCTTAAGTAAGTGCCATTCCGGTTAGACCCCCTTGCCGATACCCATTTGATTGAGGAAAAGGGGATTCAGACAACCTACAATTGCGAGCCGTAGCGTCCGAAGTACGGAAAGGTTTGCGACGCGCGAACAGGGCAGCCAGCGCATACCTCGCGTCCCGTTGCATCGAGTCGAGCCAAAACGGCTCAATATCAGCCCGGAGTGGTCAAGAAGTGGGCGATTTACTGAACAGAGCGCATCGTGGGTTGCTGGCGGTGCGCACCTTGTTTCGACTCCGCACCGCGAACGGGTCGGGTGATGAACCCGGGTCTGCAACCGGACCGGACAAGGACGTCTTGTCGCCGCGGCAGGCCCGAAGCATCAGCCGCGGCGAGCAATCCGCAGCGCTACCCGAGGACATTCGCCGCGCCTTCGATGCGGCACCGCTGGGGTCCCCGGACGACCGGTTCGTCGGCCGAGATGAGGCGCTCGCCGTGCTCGAGGCGGCACTCGAGCAGTGGCGCGCCGGTGTGCCGACCATGCTTGCCATCACCTCCCCCCAGGGTGCGGGCGTCACCTCCCTCCTGGCCAAGATCCCCGAGTTGTTGCAGTCCGATGAGCGCGTCGACTTGCAGGTTATTGCCGAGCGCGTACACGCTCCCGAAGAGGTGCTGGCCATGGTCGCCGGGTGGTTTCAGCTGGAGCAGCAGCCGGCAGACGCACATGAGCTGATCGCGCTGCTGCATGCCGCCACCCCCCGCGTGATCCTGATCGACGACGGGCATTATCTGGTCAATCGGCTTGCCGGGCTGGAGGCTGTGCGCGTGTTCGGCGCTTTACTGGTTGCAACACAGGATCGGCATCTCTGGGTCCTGGGCTGCCGCGGTCATGCCTTTGCCCGGCTGATCTATCTGCACCAGGCGGATCGCTTTTTCACCCATCGCCTGGAACTGTCGTACTTTACCGAGGACGAGCTGGCCGAGGTCCTGCGTCACCGACTGCAGCGGGTGGCCGCGCCCATTACCGACGGCGAGGCAGAGGCCGCCGATGCATCCGCCGGCCTGGGACCGGCGCGCTTGCGCGAGTTGCATCAGCGCAGCGGCGGCAAACCGGACACGGCCTTCGCGTGTTTGTTGCAGGCCTGCCGGCTGGTGGAGGAGACCGGTCACTGGTGCATCGAGCCGCCGCTGGCGCTGGAGGTGTCCGTGCTGCAGAAGTTGGAACGTCCGGAACTGCTGGCGTTGGCGGAACTGATCGCTCACGGCAACCTGAGTGTCGCGGAGCACGGCGCGATCTTCCGCGTGCCGAGCGAGGCCAGTGCGCTGTCCCTCGGATACCTGCACAACCTCGGCCTGCTTGAGCGCCTCGGTGTGCAGAGCGATGAATCGGCGGTCCGCTATGCAGTCGTAAAACCGATCTGGGCGTTGGTGGCCAAACACCTGGAAACGGCGAACTACCTTTACTGAGGCGCCCGAGGAACTGCGCGATGGAACAGGACGTACTCAAGCAGCTACTGGAAATGATATCGGTGCCGAGCCTGCTACGCGCCGGCGGCGTGCTGCTCGTCGTATGGTTGGCCTTGCTCGCGCTGAAAGCCGGCATAGAGCGGCTGGCGCAGCGTTTTCCGCGGCATCGCCTGCGTGTCCAGCAAGTCTACCCGGTGCTGCGCCTGTTTGCCTGGGTGGCGGCCGCACTGTACATCGTCTTCGTCATTTTTCACCCGCCGCAGGGCGTCATGTATGCGCTGCTCGGCTCGATCGGCCTGGCCATGGGCCTGGCCGCCCAGGACGGCATCCGTAACCTGATGGCCGGCACGATGATGCTGTTCAATCCACCGTTCCGGGTCGGCGACATGGTCGAGATCGGCGGTCAGTACGGCGAGGTGGTACAGCTGGACTTGAGCGTGACCTGGCTGCGGACCTTCGACGACAACACCGTGATGGTGCCGAACGCCGAGATCCTCAAGCAGGCCGTGGTGAACTCAAACAGCGGTGAGCTGTACGAGCTGATCGTGGTGAATCTCGATCTGCCTGCGACCCTGCCTGTCCAGACGGTAAAGAATCTCGCCGCCGATGCTGCCAGACGCTGTCCCTATACCTATCTCAAGCGGCCGGTAAGCGTCCTCGTGGAGCCGCGCCACGACCACCGTTTCCTGTTGCGCTTCAAGATCAAGGCCTACGTCACCGACGTTCGCCTGGAGCGCCTGATGGCGAGCGATATCGCCGAGCGTACGTTCGAGGAGTTGGCGGCGCGACAGCTGATCGACGCCCGCTGGGACGTGCCCGCTTGAAGCAATCTTGGGGCCAACCCACGCCGAGGCCTGCGGCGGCGCCATCGCCCACTGGCGCGACGACTCCAGGGATGGAGGAAGTAAAACGAAGTTGGGAGCCCGAGTCGATAGGGTTGGGGTGAGGGGAAGTGAGCCAACGCCGCCGAAGCCGCCTCGGTCTTCGGCGCCTTGGCGCGGATTGGACAGCGTTTCCCAAGGTAGTCACGTGGATCAACTACATTTCAAGAAGCGAACCGATAACCCGGTCGCGGTTCTGCGTCCTGGGTCCGCTGGCCGGAACGGAACCGGACGTTGCACTTAGCCCACCGGCGAAGATCCCGCATATGACGACCACAGCACAACAATCCCACAACAAACTGCTCGACCGCCTCGCGGACCTGGTGCGCGAACGTTTCCCCGAGGAGCGCTCGGCGCTCGCCGCGCACTTCGTACGCCTCTACTACGAACGGGTGCGCCTCGACATACTCGAATCGCGCGACCCCTTGGACCTGTATGGCGCCGCCCTGGCGCACCTGGCGCTGGCGCGTCAGCGACGCCCCGGCGAGACCCTGATCCGGGTGTACAACCCCGCCCTCGAGGAGGACGGCTGGGAGTGCCCGCACACGGTGGTGGAGATCGTGTCCGAGGACATGCCGTTCCTGATCGATTCGGTGCGAATGGCGCTGACTCGACGCGAACTGACCGTGCTGCGAATCATCCACCCCATGGTCTGTGTGACCCGTGACGCCGGCGGCACTCTGCTCGAGATCCTTGAGCGCGGCAGCCGCAACGAGCAGTGCGTGCGCGAGGCGATGATGCATGTGGAGATCGTTCGCCAGACCGATGCCACACTGCTGGACGAGATCGAGGCAGGGCTGCTGACGGTACTCAGCGACGTCCATCGGGCGGTCGAGGACTGGCAGTCGATGAGTCAGGCCGTCACCACCGTCATCGAGGAGATAGAGGCAAAGCCACCGCCGCTGCAGGCCGCCGAGATCGACGAATCGATTGCCTTCCTGCGCTGGCTGGCGGATGGGCATTTCACCTTTCTCGGGTATCGGGTCTACGACCTGACCGACACCGAGGGAGACGCGGCCCTGCGCATCGTCAGCGGCACTGGGCTGGGCATCCTTCGCGAGCAGGCCGAGACCAGCGAGTCACGCGCCTTCGCCGGTCTGACTCCGGAGTTGCGCGCCCGGGCGCGCGTGCCGGAACTACTGATCCTGACCAAGGCCAATTCTCGCGCCACGGTGCACCGTCCGGCGAACCTCGACTACATAGGCGTAAAACGCTTCGATGCCAACGGCAAGGTCTGCGGCGAGCACCGCTTCCTCGGCCTGTACGGCTCGCGCGCTTACATTCGCCTGCCGCAGGAAATCCCGATCCTGAGGCGCAAGGTGGCCGAGGTGCTCGAGCGGGCCGACCTGGAGCCGAACAGCCACTCGGCCAAGGCCCTGACGCACATCCTCGAGACCTACCCGCGCGACGAGTTGTTCCAGATCGGCACCGAGGATCTGTACCGCATCGCCGTGGGTATCATGCAGTTGGCCGAGGAACAGCGGCCGCGCCTATTTCTGCGCCAGGACCCGTTTGACCGCCTCATCACCTGCCTGGTCTTTGCCCCGCGCGAGCGCTACGACACCCAGGTGCGCCAACGCATGCAGCGCATCTTTGAGGAGACTCTCAACGCGACCGAGGTCGAATTCGCGGTCAGTCTGTCGGAGAACGATTCGCTGGCGCGCATCCTGTTCACGGTCCGCACCCGGCCGGGCGAGATCCCGGCGTACGACAGTCGAGAGATCGAGATGCGGCTCGCCGACGCGGTCCAGTCTTGGGCCGACCATTTGCAGTCCGCGCTGTTCGAACATCTCGGCGAGGAGCGCGGCAGCGACCTGTTCCAGGTCTACGGCGAGGCCTTCCCGGCCGGCTATTGCGAGGACTTCCCGGCCCGCAGCGCGGTGCGCGACATTGAGCACATGGAGCACCTGGACGAACAACACGAGCTGCGCCTGAGCCTGTACACACCGCTGGAGGCGAACCCAGGCCAGCTGCGCTTCAAAATATTCCGCTACGCCCGGCCGCTGCCGCTGTCGCAGGCTTTGCCAATGCTGGAAAACATGGGCGTCGAGGTCGAGGACGAGCGCCCTTACCGGGTCGACCGGCGCGAAGCACCGCCGCTGTGGGTGCATGACTTCGGTCTGACCTACCCGGGCGACGAAATCCCCGATAGCGGCGATCTGCGCGAGCTGTTCCAGGACACCTTCGCCATGGTCTGGCAGGGCCGGGTCGAGAATGACGACTTCAATCGACTGGTGATCAAGGCCGGGCTCAGCTGGCGCCAGGTGGCCCTGGTGCGGGCCTATGCCCGCTATCTGCGCCAGACCGGCGTCACCTTCAGCCTGAGCTACATGGCCCAGGCAGCGGCGGCCAACCCGGACATCGCCCTGATGCTGGTGCAGCTGTTCGAGGTGCGTTTCGACCCGAACCAGCGCCAGCACGCCGCGCAACAGGCGACCCGACTGATCACCGAGCTGCACGAGGCCCTGGACGCGGTTCAAAGCCTCGACCAGGATCGCATCCTGCGCGCCTTCCTCGCGGTGCTGCAGGCAACGGTGCGGACCAACTGGTACCAGTACGACGCCGAAGGCGGGCAGAAACCGCACCTGGCCCTGAAGCTGCGCCCCGAACAGATCCCCGACCTGCCCCAGCCGCGCCCCGCGTACGAGATCTTCGTCTACTCGCCGCGCGTCGAGGGCGTGCACCTGCGCGGCGGCCAGGTGGCGCGCGGCGGTCTGCGCTGGTCCGACCGGCGGGAGGACTTCCGCACCGAGGTGCTCGGCCTGATGAAGGCGCAGATGGTCAAGAACGCCGTGATCGTGCCGGTCGGCGCCAAGGGCGGCTTCGTGGTCAAGCGGCCGCCGGCCGAGCGCGCGCGAAGCCTGCTGAACCGAGGTGCGTGGCCTGCTATCGGCAGTTCATGCGCGGCCTGCTCGACCTGACCGACAACCTGGCGACGGCAAGGTGCGTCCGCCGCCGCCCGACGTGGTGCGCCACGACGACGACGACCCCTATCTGGTGGTGGCCGCCGACAAGGGCACCGCGACCTTCTCCGACATCGCCAACGAGATGGCCGCCGAGCTACGGCTTCTGGCTGGGCGACGCGTTCGCCTCGGGCGGCTCGGCCGGCTACGACCACAAGAAGATGGGCATCACCGCGCGCGGCGCCTGGGAGTCGCGTCAAGCACCACTTCCGCGAGCTCGGCATCGACGTCCAGACCGCGAGCCCTTCACCGTGGTCGGCATCGGCGACATGTCGGGCGACGTGTTCGGCAACGGCATGCTGCTGTCGCGACCACATCAAGCTGGTCGCGGCCTTCGATCACCGCCACATCTTCATCGACCCCGATCCGGACCCGGCCGCCAGCTTCGCCGAGCGCGAGCGCCTGTTCGAGCTGCCGCGCTCGAGCTGGGCCGACTACGACCGCGAAGCTGATCTCCGCGGGCGGCGGCGTCTATCCGCGCAGCGCGAAGTCGATCGCGCTCTCGGCCGAGGCGCCTGCGCGGCGCTCGGCTGCGACGCAGCGAGAGCGTGACCCCGACCGAGCTGATCCGCGCCATGCTGCGCGCGCCGGTCGATCTGCTCTGGAACGGCGGCATCGGCACCTATGTCAAGGCCGGCAGGAGCGCACGCCGACGTCGGCGATCGCGGCCAACGATGCCGTGCGGGTCGACGGCCGACGAGTCTGCGCTGCCGGGTCGTCGGCGAGGGCGGCAACCTCGGCCTGACCCAGCTCGGCCGCATCGAGTTCGCCCGCCGCGGCGGGCGGCTCGACACCGACTTCATCGACAACGCCGGCGGCGTCGACTGCTCGGACCACGAGGTCAACATCAAGATCCTGCTGGACCAGGTGGTGGCCGACGGCGATCTGACCGTGAAGCAGCGCAACCTCCTGCTCGAGGAGATGACCGACGAGGTTGCGCGTCTGGTGCTGCGGGACTGTTACTGGCAGAGCCGGGCGATCGGTCTCGACGAGTGTCGCGCTCCCGAACTGCTGCTCGAACACGCCCGCTTCATCCGCACCCTGGAACAGAGCGGCCGAATGAACCGCGGCCTGGAATATCTGCCCGACGAGGAGAGCGTGAGCGAGCGCGCGACCGCCGGCGAGGGTCTGACGCGACCGGAGATCGCCCTGCTCGTCTCGTACGCCAAACACACTCTGTACGAGGAGTTGCTGGCTTCGGACATCCCGGAGCACGACTGCCTGTCGCCGGAGCTCGAACACTACTTTCCGACACCGCTGCGCGGGCGCTTCCGCGAGCGCATGCGCGACCACCGGCTGCGCCGCGAGATCGTCGCCAGCTCCGTCGCCAACCGGCTGGTCAACCGCATGGGCAGCACCTTCGTGTTTCACCTGCAGGAGGATCTCGGCGTCAGCGCCGCAGACGCCGTCACGGCCTATCTGGTCGCCTGGGAGGTCTTCGGCATGCACCGGCTATGGTCTGCCGTCGCCGACCTGGACAGCCGCGCAGCAGACGAACGCCAGCGGCAGATGCTGACCAGCGGCGTGCGCCTGATCGTCCGGACCAGCCGATGGCTGCTGAAGGGCAACGGCGGACGGATCGACGTCAGCGGCAGCATCAAACGCTATCGCGACGGCATCGCCGAGCTCGCCGCGTCTCTGCCGGAGCTGATCGACGAGTGTCACCGCCCCGCTCTGGAGGCCCAGGCAGCGCCTCTGACGGACGACGGCGTGCCGACCGAACTGGCACTTTGGGTCGCCGGTTTCGATACCCTGTCGCGAGGACTGGATATTGTCGAGCTTGCCGCCGACTGCCAGGTCCCGGTAAGCGACGCCGCCCGACTGTACTTCGCCCTCGGCGCCACGCTCGGCTTCGATTGGCTGGCCGGCCAGATCGGCGCCCTGCCGACCCAGGACCGCTGGCTGAGCGGCGCGCGGGACGGACTGCGCGACGAACTGCTCGAGCACCATCGAGCGATCAGCCGCACCGTGCTCAAGGAAGGGATGACCAGCGCCTCGGCCGTCTCCCGGCTGGAGTCCTGGAAGCATCAGTATCACGCCGCGATGCAGGAGTGGGATCGACTGCTCACCGAACTCAAGCAGTATGAGAAGCCCGACGTCGCCCGACTCACGGTCGCCCTGCGGGCGGTCGCGAAACTGGTGGCGGTTGCCCGGCTGCGCGGCGGCGCCGAACCAGGTGCCATGCCGCCAAAGGAACTGCAAGGCTGAAAGATCGGTGCATACCACTTCCATCGCGCGGGGCAGCGAGTTAGTCTTTCCTCATGCAGACGGGGCCGTAGCTCAGCTGGGAGAGCGTCGCGTTCGCAATGCGAAGGTCAGGGGTTCGATCCCCCTCGGCTCCACCAATCTCTGTCAAGGCGAGACCTTATTGCGTCCTGGCTCGAGAACATCCACCCATGCAATCAGACGACGGGCCGAGGGTTCGGGAAATACGCGGCCTGTGTCGAATCTGCCGCGCATTGGATCGAATCAAATGCTCAGCAATCGAACCTTCCGAAACCGTGTCGCAGACACACCCCGTATCCAGGAGGACAGAGACACGCCGGCAACGCCGGTGGCTCTGCCAGACGTCAGCGCCAACTAAGAATGGGTAGCGAGCACGATCAGTTCATCTCCATCGGACGGCGCGAACTCTTGATCCCGCGGCGGGTTGAGCAGAACTCCACCGTTCGGCGCCCGTTCTGCGCGGCGTATACCGATGGCGATCTCGCCGCGCGACTTCGCCGCCAACTGCAAATCGGTAAAGCGATAGTTGCGGCTGGTCAGGCCATAGTCTCGGAGAGGGCGAAACACGATTTCGCTGCCGCCGGAACTGAAGATCTCGTCGAATACAGCCCGCAGCTCTCGCCGCAGGGCAACGCGAGCCATCATGTGGCTGATGATTACGGGACTGATGATGACCTCGCCGTCTCGACCTTCCAGTAGCGGGACATTGTCGAGGTCGGTCAATTCGATCAGAAACTCGGGGGCTTTTCCGCCGGTCGGCACCAGGTCGCTCATCAGAAGATAGCCGAGAATGGTCCGCGCGTCGGATTCGTCTCCGGGTTTCAGCCGTTCGCTGGCGAGCAGGACCACATTGTCGTAGCTGAGCGGGTCCAGGCTTTCGAGTTGCGCCGGCAGCGCATAGTCCAGCTCCAACTGCCTGACTTCGACGCCCGTAGTTGATGCCTCATGAGCTTTGACAAGTCTCTTGCGCTTTGCTGCCGAAATCGTTGAGACCACATCTATCACGAACTGCTCGCTGGTATAGGAGGCAAACTCGCCGAGCAGGGCGGGCACGCGGTGATTCCAGCCCAGCAACAGAACCCGCCGTACCCCTGGCGTCGAAACCTCGGGGGCCGGCATTTCCTCCGGCTGGGTTGCCGCGCCGCTCAAAGCCTCGGTCGGTGCCGTATCGTCGTAGCCTCGAGCCAACAGCACCAACCGATCATCGGCCATCAACTGCAGATCGTCGGACGGATTGAGCATGACCCGAAAGCTGCCGGCGTCGAGGCGAGCGACGCCCAGCATAACGGCCTCGGCAAGGGAGTTCGCCACCTGCTGCACCGGCTTCCCGGCCAATTCTGCAACGTCACGCACGTATATCTGATTGCCAGTCCTGTCGCTCAACAACTCGTCATAGACATGCGAGAGCCCTGGGCGGCGTACCGTCTGGACAATCAGACGGCTGATCATCTGGTCTCCGGCGATAATTTCGAGTGGGCCGCGGTAGAGCGAGCGCATGCGGCGGGCAAGGCCAAAATCCTGCATCTCCACGATGACGATCGGTCGTTCACCATCGGCCTGTTGCTCAATTGCCGCACCCAGAGTCATCAGCGCCTTGACAGTGCGTGCATCGGCTTGAATCGAACCGCTGCTGACGGCATCTGCGGCCGGGATGATGATTGCTGCAGCGTGGGTGAAATCGACCCTCTCCAAGTGGTCGAGGCGCAGTGAGGAACCGTTGCGCATAATGATCTGACGGGCGTTCCAATGTTCGCCGAGTCTATCTCTGATCTCCTGCATCAGAACGGCATCGGCCTGTTCCGCCAACAACGCGAGGTGCAGACTTCGCGCGCCGCGCTGGCGCAGGAAGCGCCGCACCCGGCCCTGCGAGGCCATGATTTCCTCCAGGATGGTGGGTGTACGGCTGGTCCAGCCGAGGACGACGAAATGATTCTTTAGCGCGACCGGCGTAAGGCCAAGCTCCAGTCGTTGCATCGTTTCAACCAACCACTGGGTCAGTATCGCGATTAGCGAACCGGTAAACAGAATAAAGCCCAGTAAGGTCATAACGGCCGAAATCGTGCGCTTGACGGCACCCGCGTCTTCTCCGAGATATCCTGGATCCGTCAGACGCAGGAAGGCCCACCAAACCGCGTCTGCGGTGGATTCGAATTCCGGCGCCAGCAAACGGATTAATAAACCTCCCGCCAGGGAGACAATCAACACCATCAGCGCAATGACGGCGAAACGGGATAAGGCTCCACGCACCAACGCCCTTTCCAGCCGGAATATGAGCCAGTCTTTAAGCCGTAACACCATGGGCGTTTCCTCTACGAAATACGTTTGGCTAGTGGGCCGTGCGGGTCTCCAGCATAACGCCTGTCACCCAAGAGGGTGGCAAATGGAGAGTCAACAAGACCTTGGTGGTCGACTGGAGCGCCGGAGCGGTCTGGAGCCCGCACGTGACAATCGAAGTCGCATGAATCAACCCATTCACCCGGTACGCGTCACCAGGGCGCCACTCCGCGGCGCAGCGTATTTTCGGTGACGCAGCGCGGCTCCAGGAACTGCATCAGATAGTCCGGGCCACCCGCTTTGCTGCCGATGCCGCTGAGCTTGAAACCGCCGAACGGCTGTCGCGCCACCAGGGCGCCGGTGATTCCCCGGTTGAGGTACAGGTTGCCGACCTCGAATTCGGCCGCCGCGCGTTGCAGATTGGCCGGACTGCGCGAATAGACCCCGCCGGTGAGCGCATAGTCCGTATCATTGGCGATCGCCAGCGCCTGTCCGAAGTCGCGGCTTGGGATCAGCGCCAGCACCGGTCCGAATATCTCCTCCTGAGCCAGGGGGCTTTGCGGGTCAACGTCCTTGAAGATCGCCGGCCCGACGTAGCTCCCCTGCAAGCCGCCGGGTACGGCGGCGCGATAGATCTGCTCGCCCCATTGATCCGCGCTATCGATGAATGCATGGATACGTCGCTGAGCGGACGCGTTGATCACCGGCCCAAGATCGCAATGCGGTTCCCAGGGCAGGCCGATCACCAGATCGCTGGTCGCGTCGACCAGGCGTTCGACAAGACCGGCATACAGTTCACCGACCACGATGACTCGCGAACAGGCGCTGCACTTCTGCCCCTGATAGCCGAACGCCGACTGCAGGATGGCGCTTACCGCCTCGTCCGGATCTGCACTGGCATCCACGATGATCGCGTTCTTGCCGCCCATCTCCGCGATCACCCGTTTGACGTGGCGCTGCCCGGGCGCAAGCTGCGCGGCCCGCTGCAGCAAGTGGCAGCCGACCTCACGTGACCCGGTGAAGGCGATCAGATGTGTCGCCGGATGCCGCACCAGGAACTCGCCGACCTCGCCCCCCGGCCCCGGCAGAAAACTGACCACATCGGGCGGCACACCGGCGTCGAGCAGAAGACGCACGAACCTCGCGGCGACCACCGGGGTATCCGACGACGGCTTGAGGATCGCGCAATTGCCGCTGACCAGGGTCGCGGCGAGCATACCGGTCATGATGGCCAGGGGAAAATTCCACGGCGGAATAACGACCCCCACGCCGCGCGCCTGGTAGAAATAGCGGTTGACCTCACCCGGCAGCGAAACCCCCTGCGCCGCTGCGAGGCGCTCGGACTCGTCAGCATAGAACCGCAGAAAATCGACGGCCTCGCAGACATCGGCATCGGCCTCGGTCCAGTTCTTACCGGCCTCGAACATCTCCCATGCGGCAAACTCGTCGCGGGCCGCACACAGGCGCTGCGCCGCCTCGTGCAGCAGGGCGGCGCGCTCGCCGACCGGGCGGTCACGCCACGCAGGGAACGCCGCGGTGGCGGCCTTGATCGAGCGTTCAGCCTCGTCCCTCCCTGCCACCACCACGCGGCCGACCAGCAGTTCCGGCTCGGCCGGGCAGATCGATTCGATATGCGCGGTTCCAGACGCCTCGCGGCCTTCAATCAGCGGCCCATAGCCACCCCCGAGTTGTGACCTGACGCGTTCGATGGCCGCCGTCAAATCGTCACGCTCGCGCTGCTCGACGAAGCGGCGCACGGGTTCGTTGGCAAACACCGCCGGCACGCTCGCCGGCTGGTCGGCCGGGTCCGCAGCTGCCGGCGCCTGGAACCACTGATCCGAGTCCGCCTCCCCGGCATCGGCAAGTCGCTCCAGTGACTGGCTGCTCGAGTTCTCGAGCAGTCGCCTCACCAGGTAGGCCATGCCGGGTATCGCCTCACCGAATGGCAGGTAGACGCGCACCGGGTAGCCCAGCACCTGCAGCGCCGCCTGCATTGGCTCGGCCATGCCGTACAGCATCTGAAACTCGATGTCCGCCTTGCCCAGACCCCGTTGTTCGGCGCGTGCCATCGCATAGGCAATGCTGCGCGGATTGTGTGTCGCAATCGCGGTGTCGACTTTGGGATGCATCTCCAGCAGTTGATCGATGCAGGCCTCGTAGGTGAGGTCGGTCTGATGTTGCTGCCGCCAGACTGGGATCGGCCAGCCATGCTGCAAGGCGCGGATGCACTCCTGGTCCCAGTAGGCGCCGCGTACCAGACGCACCTGGAACGGCGCCTCGCGCTGCGATGCCAGGTCGCGTAACCGCCGAAGATCGTCGAGCGCATCGCGCAGATAGGCCTGTAAAGCGATCCCCGCCCCCGCCCAGTCGCGCAACGAAGGTTCTGCCAGCCAAAGCCGAAACACCTGCAGGACCAGCGGCCGCTTGTCGTAGTCTTCCATGTCCAGCGTGATCCCGACGCCCGCCTCACGCGCCGCCCGGGTCAGCAACAACAGACGCCGCAGAACGATCTCGCTGGCGCGGTCGACGCTGTGCGCAGCGATCCTCGCGTACAACGACGAGAGCTTGACCGAGAGCTGCATCGGCACCGAACTACGCGGCGCCGCTGCCGCGATCAGGTCCAGGTAAACCTGCAGATACCGATCCGCGTCGGCCTCGGACAAGGTCAGCTCTCCGACCCGGTCCAGCGAGATCCGTCGCCCCTGCCGCTCCAGCTGCGCCATGCGGGCAAAGACCTCGGCGGCCTCCTGACCGGCCAGAAACTGGTGCGAGAGGGTCTGTGCGGCCGCACGGATGAGCTTCGCCAGAACCCGGTCGCCGAGCAGTTTACCGGTATGCAGTGCGAATTCACCGAATCGCGGCAGGGGAAACTCCTGCGGCTCGAAATACTCATTGAAGATGCGCACGAGTTCGGCATCGTCGACCAGGCTGGGCAGCACATCGATGAAGCGTAATGCCTGGATACGAAACTGCGGATCTCTATTCAGCCTGCCCAGCAGCGCACGGACCCATTTCTCCGCCATCGAGGCCGCTTGCGTCTGCGCGCGGACACCGGCCACGAGCTCGGTCCCGTGAGCACGGACCTGTCGCTCGAAGGCGAGCTGATCTGACTTGCTGGACAAGGAACACCCCCGTTTCCGGTAACCCGTCCCGACGCCGGCCGACACCGGCATCTTCTCAAAGTGAAAGTATAGAGAGCGCTACCGGGCGCGCGGGCAGATGGCACAGCTCCTCGGATTCACCTGGCCTCAGCCGGCATACCACGATGGGCCATGCAGTCGGCGCGCAACCCGCGCCGACAAATCATCGAACACGGCCTGCGAGCAGGTACTTGTCAATCGGAATAGTTGGCTGACCGATACGCCGCCGGGCTCCCACCGCCGGTGAATGACCGGAGACGGCGCATTTGCGGCCGTTAAACGCAGCTTCCGGCTACGGCCGCTCTGTCCGCTTCGCGAACCAATGTGCAATTTACGCAATCAACTCCCATCAACCGCCCGCCGACACAGTTGGGGTGTGCGGAACCTGGGAGTCTGCGCGGTAGAGCTCGCGGATGCCGAGGGTTTCTGCCGTCCATACCCGCCTGACCAAGGGCCGCCTTCGGAGCGGTGGTCGACGTCCGGGGTGGAAATAGCGGGCCTTGAAGCTTGCGTGTCGCCAGGGGGCCAAGGCACCCGAACTCAACCGCGCTGCGCTAAACTGGCGGCCCGCAACCCGATTCCGGCAACAGCATGTCCCACTTCGAGCTCGATTCCCGCCTGGCCGCCGATACCCGGGCAATCACCGATTTTCTGCTGTGCCGGGTCCTGCTCTTCGACGACCGGCGGTACCCCTGGGTGATTCTGGTGCCGAAACGCCCCGGAGTGCACGAGATCCATCATCTGCCGGTCGACGCCCGCCACCAGTTGATGGCCGAATCGTGTCGAGTTGCCTCCGCGCTGGAAGAGTTGTTCGCGCCGGACAAGTTGAACATCGCCGCGCTTGGAAATATGGTGCCGCAACTGCATCTGCATCACGTCGCCCGGTACGTCGGCGACCCGGCCTGGCCGGGGCCGGTCTGGGGCCACTCGCCGCGCCAGGCCTACGCCGAGCAGGACGCCGCCGAGCGTATCGCTCAGATCCAGGACCTGCTCATCTAGGAGTCTGGGTCCAAAGGGGTCGGTGACAAACGACAATTAGAACGATTCGTATTTGTCACCGACCCAAATGGCACTTACTTAAATGATTCCTCTATCGATGTAGGTTGGGTTAGGCACGCTGTTTGTGCCGTAACCCACCAGCGGCGCCGACTGGCACTCATTCAACTGGCGTTGTGTTGCTTCGCAACGCTTGGTGGGTTACGCATAAACCGCTAACCCACCCTACGTTTACGCTTAAGAAAGTGCCATTCGTCACCGACCCCTTTCGCTGCTTTCGCTGACCCCTTTCGAATCACCCCTTCGGGGCCTGTGCCATGCACGGTTCCCATTCGCTCCCGGCGAATGGGTCGACCGATCGGCCAAGCTGCTTAGCCCGACTTCTCCGAAATTCCGATCCCCTCATGCAATATGCAGGCTAATCGCGCGCTGCAGGGGTCACCTCCAACTGCAGACGCTCGCCGCCGCGAACGACGATGAGATCGGTCGTCTCACCCACCTTCAAGCCGGCCAGAGCGCTCATGAAATCGTGAATGGTCTCGACCTCGACGCCCGCCAGGCCGACCAGCATATCGCCGTTTTGCAATGCCGGCCTTTTCCGCCGGACCGCCCTTGACCGCGCCCTGCAGCTTCACGCCCTTGACGGACTCATCCTGACCGTAGGCCGGAATCGTACCGAGATAGGCGCGCAGGTGTTTGCGCGTCAGGCCGCTCTGCTGGCGTTCCACCTCGAGGTAATCCGGTGGTGTGTCGGCGAGCGCCAGGGAGCGGGCGATGCCGGACATCAGTCGCGCGATATCGCGGATACCCTCGTAGTTGAGCTTGTCGGCGGTGTCACGCGGCGTGGAATAGTCTTCGTGCGCGCCGGTGAAGGCATTCAGGATCGGTACGCCCTGCATGTAGAACGGGGTGGAATCGGTCGGCAGATAGGGGTCCTGCTTGGTCGCGATCGACAGGCCAACCGGTACATTGCGGCGTTCGATCTCACGCGGCCAGACGTTGCTCGAGCCGGTGCCCTGCAGATACAACTTGTTCCTGAGGTGGCCGACCATGTCCATGTTCAGATAGGCGCTGACCTTTCCCTGGAGGTCCCCTCCGGCGGCAAGCTGCTCGACGAAATGCGCCGAACCCAGGGTGCCGAGTTCCTCGCCCGACCAGGCGGCGAACAGGATGTCGCGCCTCGCCGCCAGTTGCCCTTGAGCGCGCAGCGCGGTCAGGTACTGGGCGCTCTCCAGCATGGCCGCCACGCCCGAGGCGTTGTCGTCGGCGCCGTGATGGATCGCGCCGCGCTCGTCGTCGCGCGCCAGCGAACCCGAACCCTCGCCGCGGCCGAGGTGATCGATGTGGGCACCGAGGATCACCGGCGCCAGGGCCGAAGGGCTCTGCGCCGGCAGCCGACCGACGACGTTGCGCGCGCTGCGACGCTCGCGCGCGATATCCATTGATGCCGCCACCTCGAGCGCCGGGAGTTCGAAGACCTCGACCGCCTTGCCTTCGTCCAGGCGGGGCTGCAGCACCGCCAGGTCGTGGCCGGCGGTCGCCAGCAGGCGCGCCCCCAGGTCGTCGCTGATCGATATCCCGGCCAGCGAGGTCGCCGGCGATGCGGCATCCATCTTGAGTTCGACCAGGTCGTGACTGGCGGCCGCCTGGGGGCCGGTCACTACGATCAACCCCAGGGCACCGCGCCGTTTCGCGACCGCAGCCTTGTAGGCGAGATCCGAATAGTGCAGCCAATGCCGCCGCCAGGCCGGCGAGATCGATTCCGGTTGGAAGCGCAGCACCATCACCCACTTGCCCTGCACGTCGAGATCGCCGTAGGCGTCATAGTCGGGCACCTCGTCGGTGCCGGGCGCCACGATGCCGTAGCCGGCGAACGCCACCGGTGCGGCGAGTTCGCCCGAGCGCGACAACGCCAGCGGCCGCCAGTCGCGGTCCAGCATCGGCTCGAACGGCTCTGCCAGCCCGGCAATCGCCAAGCGGTTATCCTTGCCCAGCCGGGCGCCCGCGGCGAAGCTGAAGGTCTGGAACCAGCCACCCTGGTCGCCCGCCGCCTGCAGGCCGAGTTGTTCGAACACGCCCGCCACATAGTCTGTCGCCCGGCGCTCACCCGCCGAGCCGGTGAATCGGCCTGCCATCTGGTCGTCGCTCAGGCGCGCGACGTGCAGGCGCGCATCCGCAGCTCGGATGGCGCCATCGGTCGACGTCAGGTCCACGGTTGACGCCTGGCCAACCGCGCCAGACTCGGATCCCGGACCGCCTATATCCAGCAGGCGTCGAGCCTCGGCGTCGTCCCAATCGGCGATGAAGATCTGGCTCTGCCCGCCGGCGGTACGGTTGGACGTCCAGCTCAGCGTCTTACCGTCCGGCGAGAACACCGGCAGGCCGTCGAATCCCTCGGTGTAGGTCACCCGCACCGGGGTGCGCAGACCGGCCGCATCGACCATGAAGAGCTCGAAGTTGGCGAAACCCTCGGGGTTCGAGGCGAAGATCAGATAGTCGCCGCCGGGATGGAAGTACGGCGCCCAGGACATTACGCCCATGCGCGTGAGTTGGCTTTGTTCACCGCTCGCCAGATCCATACTGAAGATCTCAGCAGTCGCACCGTCTTTGGAAAAACGTCGCCAGGTGATCTTTTTGCCGTCTGCGCTGAAGAAGGGGCCGCCGTCGTAACCGGGCGTGTCGGTCAGGCGGTGCAGGTTCGAGCCGTCGGCGTCCATCAGATACAGGTCCATCATGAAGGACTTGTCGTGCTCGAATACCTCGGCATCGGCGGCGCTCATGGGCGCAGCGTAGGCATGCCGGTTGGAGGCAAAGACAATCTGCCGGCCGTCCGGCGAATAGGCCCCCTCGGCGTCGTAGCCCTCGGCCGAGGTCAGGTTGCGACGCTCGCCGGTGATCAGGTCCTGCTGGTAGATGTCGAAGGCCGGGTCGTAATCCCAGCTGTAGCGGCGCTCCTTCCCGGCGGCGCGAAAATCGAGCTCTGCCTTCATCTTGTCCCGCGCCGCCGGATCGTCGTGTGTCGAGGCATACAGGACCTTGTTGTTCGACGGATGAATCCAGGCGCAGGTCGTCTTGCCATGGCCGGGCGAGATCTGCTCGACATCACCGGTCTCGAGATCCATCAGGTAGATCTGGTAGAACGGATTGGCCGCGTCGCGCTCCGACTGGAAGATCAGCCGCGAGCCGTCTGCACTGAAATATCCCTCACCCGCGCGCCGACCCTCGAAGGTCATCTGACGGGTGTGCGACAACAAACTCGACTCGACTTCGGCCGCCACCGGGGGCAGCGGTACCAGAAAAAGGGCGATCGGCAAAACACGTGTTAGCACGACAAACTCCCAAATGGCCGCCGGGCGAAGGCGGCTGCTGAGGAATAAAGGATTGAAACTGCGCTGACGACTGCGTTGCAGACAGCCGTTTGGGGTATCGATGGCGTAATGGCCGGCACGAGAAAAATATCCACGCAGAGTGTTCAACGCAAGTCCGGACGACATGGACGGCGCCGCGGTATTCATCGGCGCCCCTCCCGATCGAGCATCCCGCACACCTTTTGACCCAGAGGCCGCCCCTCGAGGTGAATACTCCACCGGCGAAGAGCCGCTGGCTTCGGGTTACGGTTGAAGGCCGGATCGCTCGGCCACCCGGCCGCACACCCTCTCCCTCAGGAGAGGGCCGGGGTGAGGGGATCGACTATGAGCATTGGCTTTCTGATCCCCTCATTCCGTCGTTCATGGCCTACGTCCCCATGGGCCTCCCCTGGGCGCCTTCGGCGTGCAAATCGGCTGTCCTGCCGACTTGTCTCCCTGGGGGGAGAAGGGGCCCTTCGTCAACATTGGTACAAACGGCCAGCGCCTGGAAAATCTGGCGAGACACCTGTCCATCGCCTGAAGGATAGCCGGCATATTGCATGAGCGCGGCCAACACTCGGGAATCGATAGGCAGGATACTCGGGAAGACTTCCGGCTCACTTGACTTACGTCTCAATCGGCGGCCGTCGTGATCGCGACGCTCTGATTCCTGGCAGGATTCTTGTTCCGACAGCGTATGGAAGAGTGCCCGTTTTTCGGTCCAGTCGAGTCCGGCCGAGTACGAGTGACTCGCCTCCAATCAACACGCGCGGGCCGGGCCGCGCGAAAGGGGGAACGAAACGTCGCATGGATTTTGTCCTAGAATCAGACAGTCCGGAGCCGAAGCTAGTTGCTTGAGTGAAGACCAAGCCAGGGCGAGCGAGAAACCGCCAGAACCCGGATAGGCCAGCGGCAAGAACAGAGTGTCAGTTTTCGAAATAGTTGCATGCGCGGTTATTTCCACTACTTTTCAGTCTGTTACCGATCAGCCGTTGGCCGGCTGGTGAGATTTACGGGCTAAGCATCGCTCACGAAAGCACCGTCGGCTGACGCGACCTGACGCGCCCTCGGCCGATCGGGGTTTTTGCGACTTCTACAACAGGGTTTCACTATTGGAAATCGGGCGACATACGCGAAGAAGCCAGACCTATGCGGTCTTCCTGTCCCGTCGGCCCTGGTCCGGGGTGCACAAGATCCGCCGGGGCCTGGACCTGCCGATAGTCGGCGCGCCGGAGCCGGTGATCGAAGACGGCGGCGCCCGTCACCCACGTGGCCCTGCTGGCAGACGACTTTCCCGGACTCAAACCGGGCATGGAGGTCCAGGTCGGCGACCAGGTCCGTTGCGGCCAGCGCCTGTTGCACGACAAATCCGCGCCCGATGTGAGTTTCGCCTCCCCGGTCGCCGGACGGATCACCGCCATCAATCGCGGCGAGCGCCGCAAGCTGCTGTCCGTCGTGATCGAGGTCTCCCCGCACGAAGACTCCGACCAAGCTGCCGACACCAGCTTCGACAGCTTTACCGCAGCGCCACCGGAAAATCTCAGCGGCGCCGATGTCAGCGCGCTGCTCCTCGAGGCCGGGCTTTGGACCGCCTTCAGGACGCGTCCGTACTCGAGGATCCCGCCACCCGGTTCGGCGCCGAGCGCCATCTTCGTCACGGCGATGGACACGCATCCACTGGCGCCCGATCCGGAGGTGGTGCTGCAGGGCCGCGAGGCGGACTTTGAACTGGGCCTGACGGTGGTCTCCCGCCTGACGCCCGGCTACACCTATCTCTGCACCCGCGCACGCACGCGCCTGCGCACGCCGGCGGGCAGCGAAATCCGCCACGAGCGCTTCGAAGGCCCGCATCCGGCGGGTGTCCCCGGGACCCACATCCAACTGCTGGAACCGGTGCACCGGGAAAAGATCGTCTGGCATATCGGCTATCAGGACGTGGTCGCCATCGGCAGGCTGTTTGCCACCGGCCACCTGGATAGCAGCCGCGTCATTGCCCTTGCCGGCCCCGGCGTCCGCCGACCACGCCTGGTTCGCACCCACCTTGGGGCACGCATCAGCGAACTTCTCGAGGATGAACTGATGCCCGGGCGACAGCGCGTCATTGCCGGCTCGGTGCTCGGCGGTCACGTCGTCGATGGCGATATCACCGGTTACCTGGGGCGCTACCACAATCAGATATCCGTGCTGCCAGAGGGCGACCAGCGGGAGATCCTCGGCTGGCTCAAACCCGGGGCGCGGATGTTCTCCGCGACCAACGCGTTTCTGGTCTGCGCTGATTCGCCCGCGCAGCTTCGACTTCAGCACCTCGACCAATGGCGACGCGCGGCCAATGGTGCCCATCGGCACCTACGAACGGGTGATGCCGCATGGACATCGAGTCGACGTTTCTGCTGCGCGCCCTGATCGCCGGCGACCTGGAACTCGCGGAGCAGCTGGGTTGCCTGGAGCTGGACGAGGAGGACGTGGCCCTGGCCACCTTCGTGTGTCCCGGCAAATACGAATACGGGCCGATGCTGCGCGAAGTGCTCGAGCGCATCCGCGAGGACCTGTAATGGGCGCCTTCCGCAGATTCCTCGATCGTCAGGCCAGGCATTTCGAATCAGGCGGCCGGCTGGAGCGCTATCACCCGCTGTGGGAGGCGCTGGATTCGTTCTTCTACACCTCGGGCAAGGTCACCCGCGGCAGCGTTCATCTACGCGACGGTCTCGACCTCAAGCGCATGATGATCGTCGTGGTCATCGCGCTGATGCCCTGCGTGTTCTGGGGCATGTACAACGCGGGTCTGCAGGCCAACCTTGCGCTCGATCCGGAGCGCGGCGCGGAACTGATCGGTTGGCGCTACGCCCTGATCGATCTGTTCGGGGTCGGCTACGATCCGGGCAGCGTGCTGGCCAACCTCGTCCACGGCGCGCTGTATTTCATCCCGCTCTACCTGGTGACCATGGTGGTCGGCGGTACCTGGGAGGTGTTGTTCTCGATCGTGCGCAAACACCCCATCAACGAGGGTTTCTTCGTCACCGGCCTGATCTTCCCGCTGATCCTGCCGGCCACGACGCCACTGTGGCAGGCCGCCATCGGCATAACCTGGGGCGTGGTCATCGCCAAAGAGGTGTTCGGCGGCACCGGCATGAACTTTCTCAACCCCGCGCTGGTGGCCCGCGCCAGCCTGTTCTATTCCTACCCGATCCAGATCACCGGCGACCAGGTGTGGACACCGCTCGCCCAGGGTTACTGGTACGACGGCTACAGCGGCGCCACGCCACTGGCGCAGCTGAAGCAGGACGCCCTGCCCTCTGACAGCTTCGGGGTCTCTTGGTGGGATAGCTTCCTGGGCCTTGAACTGGGCTCCTTTGGTGAAACCTCGGCGGCCGCCTGCCTCATCGGGTTAGTGATCCTGCTCTACACGCGGGTCGCGTCGTGGCGTGTCATGGCCGGCGTCACTGTCGGGACGGTGGTCATGGCATCCCTGTTGAACGTCATCGGCTCCGACACCAATCCGATGTTTGCGGTGCCGTTCTGGTGGCATTTCGTACTCGGCAGCTGGGCCTTTGCCACGGTCTTCATGGTCACCGATCCTGTGACGTCGGCATGGACCGAACGCGGCAAGTGGATCTACGGCCTGATGATCGGCCTGCTTATCGTGCTGGTGCGGGTCGTCAACCCCGCCTATCCGGAGTCGGTGATGCTGGTGATATTGTTCATGAACGTGTTCGCACCGCTGATCGATCACTATGTGGTGAAGGCGAATATCCGCAGGAGGCTGCGCCGCAGTGAAAGTTGATTCGCCCGCCTACACCCTGGCCTTCGCCACCGTGGTGTGTGTGGTCTGCGCGCTGTTCGTGTCCGCCGCCAGCGTGCTGCTCAAGGATCGCCAGGAGATCAACAGCCTGCTCTACCTGCGCAAGAATGTCCTGCAGGCCGCCGGGCTGACCCGTCCGGGCGAACGGATATCCACCGAGCAGGCCCTCGAGCTGTTCAACCGCCGCATCCAGCCCCGCCTGGTGGACCTGGGCAGCGGCGAGTACGTCACCGGTGTCGACGTCGAGAGCTATCAACAGCGCGCGGCGCGCAGCGATCCCGAAAGCAGCCGCCCGGTTGGCGACAACCCGGCCGGGGTGCGCCGGATACCGCATCTGGCCAAGGTGTACCTGGTCGAAGACCAGGGTGAAGTCAGCCAGGTGGTGATTCCGGTGGAGGGCCTGGGGCTGTACGGCACCCTCTACGGTTTCCTCGCGCTGGAGCGCGACACCCGTACCATTGCCGGCATCGCCTTCTACGAGAACCGCGAGACGCCGGGACTGGGCGGCGAGGTCGACAATCCGCGCTGGCGCGCGCGATGGCCGGGACGCCAGGCGTTCGACGACCAGTGGCAGCCGGCCATCACGACTGGTGAAGGGCCAGGTCGGGGGCCCGGCGGAGAACCCTTATGAGGTCGATGCGCTGTCCGGCGCCACCATTACCAGCAATAGCGTGACCGAACTGCTGCGCTTCTGGCTCAGCGGGCAGGGTTTTGGCCCCTACCTCGAGAAGGCACGCATGCGGGGGGTGTTCTGAGATGGCCTGGTTCGGCAAACGCGAATGGCGGGCCATGGTCGACCCGGTGTCCGACAACAATCCCATCCTGCTGCAGATGCTCGGGATCTGTTCCGCGCTCGCGGTCACGACCAAGATGGACAAGGCCCTGGTGCTCGGGGTCAGCGTGATCGTGGTCGCCGGCCTGGCCTCGCTGGTGGTCAGCCTGATCCGTAAATTCACACCGCACGCCATCCGCATCATCGTTCAGCTCGCGATCATCTCCTCCCTGGTGATCGTGGTCGATCAGGTGCTCAAGGCCTACCTGTACGAAATCAGCCTCGAGTTGTCGGTGTTCGTCGGCCTGATCATCACCAACTGCCTGGTCCTGGGTCGAACCGAGGGCTTCGCGATGCAGAACCCGCCCTGGATCAGTTTCATCGACGGCGTCGGCAACGGGCTCGGCTACGCGGTGCTGCTGCTGATCGTCGGCTTCGTGCGCGAGCTGTTGGGCAGCGGGCGGTTGTTCGGCTACCCGGTTCTGACGACCGTCAACGAAGGCGGCTGGTACACCCCGGCCGGCATGTTCCTGCTGGCGCCGGCGGCGTTCTTCATCATTGCCGCGATCATCTGGGCGCTGCGAGTGTGGAAACCCGAGCAGCAGGAGAAGGACTGATGCTCGAGCACTACCTCAACCTCGCCATCCGGGCCGTGTTCGTGGAGAACATGGCCCTGGTGTTCTTCCTTGGCATCTGTTCGTTCCTGGCGGTGTCGCGCAAGGTTGAGACGGCCCTCGGGCTGGGCATCGCGGTGGTGTTCGTCGAGACGCTGACCGTGCCGCTGAACAACCTCCTGCTCAACCGACTGCTGGCGGAGGGCGCGCTTGCCTGGCTGCACCCCGGATTTGCCGACGTCGACCTGACGTTCCTTTCGTTCATCGTGTTCATCAGTACCATCGCCGCGACGGTGCAGATCGTGGAGATGGTGCTGGACCGCTATTTTCCGGCTCTGCACATGTCCCTGGGCGTCTTCCTGCCCCTGATCGCGGTCAACTGCGCCATACTCGGCGGATCGCTGTTTATGAGTGAACGCGACTATGATTTTGTCGAGAGCGTGGTGTTCGGTTTCGGCGCCGGGTTCGGATTCCTGCTCGCGATCGTTGCGCTGGCGGCCATCCGTGAGCGCCTGACCTACAGTAACCCGCCGGCTGGGCTGCGTGGTCTGGGCATAACCTTCGTCACGGTCGGTCTGATGTCGATCGGCTTCTTGATGTTCTCCGGGATTCAACTCTGAGGTCTTGAGATGCACGAGATAGTACTTGGAGTCGCTACGTTCACGGCCGTCATCGTCACGCTGGTGGGACTGCTGGTTTGGGCCCGCCTCAAGCTGGTGCCTGCGGGCGACATCCTGCTGCTGATCAACGACGAGCCCGGCGACGCCCTGTCGGTTCCGGCCGGGCAGACACTGCTGAACGCGCTCGCGGCGCACAACGTGCATGTTCCGGCAGCCTGTGGCGGCAAAGGCACCTGCGGCATGTGCAAGGTGCAGGTCGAGGGCGCCGGACAACCCCTGCCCACGGAACGGGGGTTCCTGACCCGCGGCGACATCCTGCAGGGGGCCCGGCTGGCCTGCCAGGTGAAACTGAAGTCCGATCTCAAGCTGGATCTGCCGCCGGAGGTGTTCAACGTCAGGCACTGGACCTGCAAGGTCGTTTCCAACGAGAGCGTCGCGGATTTCATCAAGGAGCTGGTGCTGGCGCTGCCCGACGGCGAGGAAGTGCCGTTCGTTGCCGGCCAGTACGTACAGTTCGAATGTCCGCCGCACAAAGTGGCCTACAAGGAATTCGACATCCCCGAACGTTTCCGCAAGAGCTGGGATAGATCCGAACTCTGGCGCCATGTCTCCATCTGCGACAATCCGGTGACGCGCGCGTACTCGATGGCCAGCTATCCAGCGGAGAAAGGCCAGCTCAAGTTCGACATCAAGATTGCACCGCCACCCACCGGCGTGCCGGATGCCCCACCGGGCATCATGTCCTCCTACCTGTTCGGCCTGAAGCCGGGCGACGAGTTGCTCGTGTCCGGCCCCTTCGGCGAGTTCCGCGCCACCGACACCGCCGCCGAGATGATCTTTCTCGGCGGCGGCGCGGGCATGGGGCCGCTGCGGTCTATCGTCTTCGATCAGCTGTTGACCCGGCACAGCCGCCGCAAGATCTCCTACTGGTATCGCGCCCACAGTCTGCGCGATGCGCTCTATCGCGAGGACTTCGAGAAGCTGGCGGCGGAGTGGGACAACTTTACCTGGGACCTGTGCCTGTCCAAACCCGAGCCCGAGGACAACTGGAGCGGATATGCCGGTTATCTTCACGACTTCATCTACGACACCTATCTGAAGGACCACCCGGCGCCGGAAGACTGCGAATATTATCTCTGCGGGCCGCGCGCCCTTTCCATCGGCGTGCTGCAGTTGCTGTTCGATCTGGGCGTGGACAACCGCAATATCTACTTCGACAACTTTGCCGGTGAAGACCTGGTGACCGTGGGTTAGGCATGGCAGTCATCGCCACCCTGGCTGTCTTTGCACTTTCGATGCTCGGCCTCGCGCTCGGACTTTTCTTCACCGGCCGCCCGCTGCGCGGTTCATGCGGCAACAGCAGCGATGAGACCTGCGAAGGCGGGACCTTGTCGTGTATGGTGTGCCCGAATCGACGCCGGCATTGAAGGTATAAGCACCGCGACCCGCAGCAGCGGGTCGGCCGATCGACCAAACTGCGCAGCCAGATTTCCCGGAAATTCCGATCCCCTCATGCAATATGCGGGCGGGGAGCCTGGGCGGTAGAATTGGCCGATGCCGAGGGTTACCCAATTCGAGTTTGATCTGGCGGTCGTTTGAGGAACATAGTGGGTACCATGCGACGAAAACGAGCGCCGGAGCACGCCGAAGTAGGGAGGCCGCAGGCCCGTCATGTTCTGCCGCGCAGACTCCTGGTGGGCTGGAAAAGCGGTGCTCCTCAGGTGCCCGAGACAGCCTTCTGGATCAACGGAACCAGCGATTCTGGCAGTTTGACCGAACCGGACAACGCAAACTGCCGGGCGCGCTCTGACATCTTTTTCCAGGTCTTACGGATGATGTCGAGCCATTTGGCTTCGTCATACTCCGGATGTTTCTGGGCAAAGGCCAGCATATAGTGCTCGATGAAGACCAGGTCGGTAACGTCTTCGAGCAGTTGGGAATCCTTGTTGACCTTGATGGCCCGCTTGCCGACAGCCTGCTTCACGCGCTCAACGAATTCCTGGTCGTAACCGGCCTCGGTTAGCAGAGTGCCGGTTGTCTCGGCATGAAATTTGTAAAGTCCGGTACGCCACTGAAGGTAGCCTTGCCGACCCTCGGGGTAGTCGCCCCGCGCGGATTTCCAGCGTTGGATGTGCTGCGCTCGAATCGCCAGCTTCATCGCGTCGTCTGCATCCGGTGCATAGCGCTCGAGCATTTCCGACATGCGGTTTGAATACAGCAGTTCCTTGGGCCAGGTTCTTCCGTCTGCGCTCTCCTGATGGGGATCCTCGTTGTTTGCTGCATCAATCAGGGAAACGGCCTGTTCAAAACGTTCCGGGTTGGACATATTCGCACCTATCTTGAAATCTCGCCGAGCATTATAACCTCCTAATATGCCTTTTCGGCCTAAAAGATTTGTACGGACCTCAAGGGGTCCTCGACGGGCATCAGGGTTACCGATTGGTCGACATCGATCGTTCAGACTCGAAGCGAGGAGTGTCGGCGCAGCCGGGGTTGCGTGACAGCGAATGCGAAGCGCGCAAATCCTCGCTCCGTCTGTAGATCTTTCTCAAGAGCAAAGAACGAGTGGGCCTTTATGGAATGTCTGACCGGCGTTGGCGGAAGCCCAGGACCTGCGAAGACCGGCGCGACAGTTGGCGCGGGATCAAATCGAGACAACGACAAAGGCTGTGGGATGGACCCGAACCTTGAACCAAGAAGGTTAGTATTGAGACTGAGCAGCGTATCAGGCGGTTTCCTTGATATCGGAACAGCACAACAACGCTGGCGTTCATTCCCTGACTAAAGATACCGGTTAGGTTCAGCGAGTCACCGGGTCCATACCACAGCCTTCGCTTCGATGAACGTATCGTCCGAATCCTAAGAAACTTTTGGTATTTCTTTCAGCGCCGCGATGCGTCTGCCGCGACAAGCTGCGTGAGAGGCCGTGCGACCGCACGTGCGGAGTGATAGCGGGTATCGGGTGCGCAGTGGGCCTGCCCGGCTGAACCCCTGAAACGGTCATTCGCACACGCTCCAGTCGCTTACGCATGTGCCATTGCAGTAGAGGGGACTTCCAACAATTCGTACACGGTCATCTCTCGACCCATAGTGCCGCTTTCGCTCGCCGACAAGGCCAGCCGCGCTCCAGCCAGGCGGCCATGCCGTCGCGTATGACATGCACGTCGGCGAATCCCCGTTGCGCCAGCAGCGCGGCGGCCTTGGCGGAGCGGCGGTCGGTGCGGCAGACGATGGCGATCGGCCGCTCCGGACCCTCGCCCAGTTCGACCGGGCGCTGCGCCGGATTCTCCAGCGGCAACAGCTGGATGCGCGACTGGCGCTTATTCATGGCCGCCCTCCGAATCCGCCCAGTGCCGGCGATTGATCACATAGTCGCTAACACGGCCGCGGAACGGCAGCACCAGCAGACCGGTGAACCAGCTGACCTCGCGCGCCGAGCGATAACCGTGGATACCGATGGTCATGCCCTGGTGACCGGCCCGGGGCTGCTCTCGGTAGGTGCCAAACAGACGGTCCCACCAGGGCAGATTGAAACCGAAGTTGGAATTGGTCTCGTCGTCCTCCACCGAGTGGTGCACCCGGTGCATGTCCGGGGTGACGACCGCCCAGCGCAGTACACGGTCGACAGCGCGGGGCAGACCGACGTTGCCGTGGTTGAACATCGCTGTCGCGTTCAGTAACACCTCGAAAAGAATCACCGCCACCACCGGCGGACCGAGCAGCAGTATGGTCGCGAATTTGATCAGCATCGACAGCACGATCTCGATCGGGTGAAACCTGGACCCGGTGGTCACATCGCAGTCCGGGTCGGCGTGATGCACCCGGTGCAGCCGCCATAGCAGGGGGATGGCATGCACCATCACGTGCTGCAACCAGACGACGAAGTCCATTGCCGCGACCGCGATCGGGACCGCCAGCCAGAGCGACAGGCCATAGTGATTGAGCAGCCCCCAGCCCTCACGCGCCGCGAAGGCGGCGACGCCGACCGCGGCCGCCGGAAACAGCAACCGTAGAAGCACGGTATTGAGCACCACCAGGCCTAGATTGTTGGCCCAGCGCATCGCCTTCGAGAAGCCCAGTACTCGGCGCGGAGCCAGCACCTCCCACAGCGCCATGACGGCGAACACACCGAGAAAGAGCCAAAGTCGAACCCACGGCTCGTGGGCGAGCAGCCATTCCTCCCAATCCACCCCGGTCATCCTCCGACGAGATCCCATAAAAACGGGAAAACCGCCTATTGAATATTATTCAATAGATATATTGAATAAAAGACTAGATAGCCGATGGATACCTGTCAAGCCGCTACCGGCAGATCGCGCCCGGCCCTCGGCGAGTTCGGCGATCTCGTCGGCCAGCACGGTCTCGCCGAACAAACCCCCTGCATAAAACGGAACACGCCCTTCGCCGGCTCGTAGCCCTCACTGCAGGTGAAGTCGCCGGGCATCAGATCGGGCTTGAACCGAATGTACAAAAAAGAGGCCAAGACCACGATCATCGGAACGCGCACCGCGGTGGTTCTGGCCAAGCCTGCAATTTGCATGAGGGAATCGGAATTTCCGGGAAATTTGGCTAAGCAGCTCGTTCGATCGGCCGACGAGGCATAGCCGTAGCTATGGGTGAGCCGGGAGCGTCTGTCCGGGGGACAGGCGCAGCCTGGCGAACGGGCATGCCAGGGATGGCATGCCCCGGACCAGCGCGCGTAGCGGGAACGCGAAGCGCGATGGGAGGGGCGTCGCTCCCGGCGTCCTGTGCCTCCCGCGACACTTGCGCCTCCATGCGCGTCGCCGGGCGAGATGCAACGCCGGATCTTTCAGAAAACCGATCAGGACAAAACGTACCGTCAAAGACAAGGGCCTCCACAGAATCTGAAACCCGTGATACATGCGGTAAGACATCCGTATAGTGTCCGCCCTCGTGCAATATGCAGGCAAGCCCGGCGGGCCGTCCAGCAGCACATGAACTCCTGCGACCAGTGCGATGATCAGCCTATCCAGCAACTCCGTCTGACCGACTGTGAAGATCTCAGGCCCTGCGGCAGGTTCACGTCTGACCCCTTTGACCCGCTCGAATCAAGCCGTAGATCGCCGCGGGCCGATACACACTCGCCAGGCGACCCGGCTGCAAAATCAACACCATACCGACCACTGGATCCCATATAATCAATTAATTATTTGAACATTGGTAGAAAGGGTTAAATCGAGTGGCCAAGAAAGCAGCTGCAACGGGCTTCAAGCAGGCCCTGTTTTCTCAATTCGCGCGCATCGGCAAGGCGCTTGCCAGTGCAAACCGACTCGAACTGCTCGAATTCCTCGCTCAGGGAGAACGCAGCGTGGACGCCCTGGCGAAGGTCTCCGGTCTTTCGGTCGCCAACACCTCACAGCATTTGCAGCAGTTGCGCCAGACCGGGTTAGTGACCGCACGCAAGGAGGGTGTAACCGTCTACTACCGTCTCAGCGACAACGACGTCTTGGCCCTGGTGGATAAGCTGCGTGAGGTGGCCGAGCGCCATCTGGCTGAGGTCGAACAACTGGTCCGCCGGTACCTGACGGTGAAGGACGACCTCGAACCCATTGCCGCCAGGGAACTACTCAAGCGCGCTCGCCAGGGCCTGGTCACCGTGATCGATGTCCGCCCCGAGGAGGAATTTGCGGCCGGACATCTGCCCGGAGCCGTCAACATCCCGCTGGCGAAACTCGAAAAGCACCTGCGACATTTCGACCGGGAAAAAGAAGTGGTGGCCTACTGTCGTGGTCCACATTGCGTTCTGGCGTTCGAGGCCGTCGCTCGTCTACGCGCCAAGGGCATCGAGGCGCGTCGCCTGCAAGGCGGTTTCCCAGAATGGCAACTCGCGGGTCTGCCAGTCGAAAGTGAGGCCTAGCCCGCGAATAAGCTGCGAAAGTCGCGTGAGTTTTCCGAAGATCGAATCGGCGGTGGCCGTCCACTTGAACGGCACCGGGCGCTGGATGTGAATTGATTTGCCCCTATGTCTGAAACGAGGATTGACATAGAAGTACTCGTTGCACGCATACCCGTGGTCAACATCGAGATCGGGACCGAGGGGCCGCCTTAGGCCTCTCGTCGTCGCAGACCGGAGCCGCGAGATCAGATCGATGGTGAACCGCGGAGAATTCGCTCGATTTGTTTCTTGTGGAGGTAGTTGTGGAGGGCGGCGAGAGCATGCCACTGCAGCGCTGTCAGGGGGCCAAACCATGGGTGTACATGGCGTGCCCTGCCGCGCAGATAGCCGAGATCCGCTACCGTCTGTGTGTAGTGCATCAGCACGGACTCGAACGCCTCCACCACCTCGGCACCCGCCTCAATTCGTGGTTTGACATCTTCGATACGCACAACTCGGTCGCTCTGCCGATCGGCACACAGCAGATGAAGCAAGGCGGCTATCTCGCTGTTGACGATTTCCAGATGCTCGATGGTCATGTATACCGACCAGTTGCGACTTTCATGCTCGATCCTGAGCATGGGGTCGATTTGCACTTGCCTGCTTGCCTTGGCCTCGTCTATCGATCGCGACAAGTCGATTATCCGGCATGCCGCCCGGACGAATACCCTGGTAACGAGATGTTGCGGTACACATCGAGCGCATGCCTTGATAAATAAACCGGCCAGCATTTTTTGAATTGTCGATGGTTCGGCGACAGGCCGGACTGCCGGGACCTCCGGTACACTGGTGAAGTTGTCAACCGCGGAGCCAAAGCGCATCACGCACATCCCCTTCATTAACGACTTGTCAACTCGTCGTGCAGGTTATCGGTCTCGTCTATGTATCGATTCAGAACATGACGGGCATTGATCGGTTCGTCGTGGTCGGCCCAACTCGATCATTGAGACGCCAGGGCAACTGGCGCTAAGTTTACTGCCCGGCAGAGCAGCCTCGATGCGATGAGGTCAGTGCGCAACAATCGTCACATACCTTCTGCCGTATAGCTCGCACGGATCGAGTCAGCACTGTGTTGAGGCTCAGCTGATCCGCTCCTTCGCGTTGAGTAGTTACTCGGCAGAGTAGAGCGCCAAAGTAGAGCGCCGCAAGAGAGGCCCTGCGATCTGTGACTCAGTTCTGCCTATTGGTGCTCAGCGTTCTGATCGGTGAAACTCCGGTACTGGTGGACTGGGCGCGTCGGCCAGATTCGGTTGTTGGCCCTTGGTGGCCAAACCCAATCCTTTCCGCGTCGATTAAGAAACCGTGCGCTCGACCGCCTACGTTCAGACAGATCCAACAACGTGGCAGGTCGACCAGTGAATCAATTCCGATCGAGGCTGTTTCTGCTTATCTGGGCCATCGGCTTGGCGGGGTGCGCCTCCCAGCCCGAAGTTGGCGATCCCATGATTCGGAAAGAACACGCCCATGATCAACAACGAGTTCGGGCAGTGACAGTGGCGAGGAAATTGATGGGTTCGCCCTATCGGTATGGTGGATCGGATGTAAGTGGTTTCGATTGCAGCGGATTGGTGCAGTATGTTCATCGTCGGGTGGGCATTCAGGTTCCTCGAACGGTCCGAGGGCAGCGTGCCGATGCGCGAAGCGTACCTGTTTCAGACATGCAGTCAGGAGATCTGGTGTTTTTTAGAATCGACGGCGACAAGAGTCGGCACGTCGGTATCTACGAGGGTGCCGGACGCTTCATTCATGCACCCTCAAGCGGTAAACAGGTATCCCGGGCCTTCGTCCATGACCCTTACTGGCGGAAACGTCTCATTGGAGTCGGGAGCTATTTCTAACTCCCATATCTGGAAAAAAGGGATCGCTCGGGAATGGCGGTGGTCGCTATCGGCAAAGTGGAGCGTTTGTGGCCGACCATTTCTCTGCCGAGGTCCCTGGTTAGCGGCTATTAGAGCTCTCTCGGTGGCTTGTGAGCGTGCTTGATGAACGCACTGGACAGTCTCGGTGTCTTTTCTCGCGACCCTGGCGAGCATCACGTAGCGTGTATGGCATTCGACGAGGGTCGCGCTCTGGCTTCTGTTGCTGCCGCACAGCGGGGCACGTTACCAGCGGCCCGGTCTTCGATCGAGACTGAACGCCCGCTGATCGATACGATGTCAGTGATCCGGCCGTGATTATTGCTCTCCTGCGCGCGGTGGAGCCAGGTTCAGCGGCATTTCTGTGCTGCCGTCGCTCTGATTCGTGACGTGCCACTGAAGATCGCGCCACGGCGAAATCTTTCCGCGGGGCACTCTTCAGAACTGATGCCCCTTTGGCACCACGACTATCCCCTTGGGCGAGATGATGAAGCGCTCGCGATCTTTCTCCGGGTCCAGTCCGATTCGTTCCTGGGACGGTATCTCAACACGTTTTTCCACGATGCAACGACGCAACTCCGTGCCTGCCCCGACATGGACGCCGTCGAACAAGATGCTGTCCTGCACGGTTGCCTGGTCGTCAACACGTACCCTCGGAAACAGGATGGAATGGTCGACTCCGCCACCGCAGATCACTACGCCACCGGCCAGAATCGAATTGACTAAAACACCTTCGTGAACTGACTCACCGGGAACAGTGCGCGCCGGCGGGTTCTGTCCCTGATAGGTGCGGATGATCCAGTCCTCCTGGTAGAGGTCCAGCGGCGGCACGGGCTCGAGCAGCGCCATACTTGCTTCGTAATAAGCATCGAGCGTGCCCACATCACGCCAGTAGCGATCCGGTGAAACGCGTCCGACGCACCCGTCGAAGCGATGGGCATAAACTTCTGAGTCTGACAGCAGCCCCGGCAGGATGTCATGGCCGAAATCATGGGTGGAATCCGCTTGTATATGGTCCGCATGAAGGCGCGCGATCAGGTCCGCTTTGTTGAACATGTAGATGCCCATGGAGGCCAGACAACGGCCGGGGGCGGCTTCCAGCGCCACGGCGTCCTCGGGTTTCTCCGTAAACGCAGTGACCCGCTCCTGCCCGTCGACCGTGATGACGCCGAAACCGCGCGCCTCCTCGGTGGGTACCTCCATACACGCGATGGTGACCGGCGCCTCATGCTGGCGGTGAAAGCGGATCATCTCGGCATAGTCCATGCGATAGATGTGATCGCCGGAAAGGATCAGGACCTCTTCATCCGTGCTGCGCTCGAGCAGATAGAGGTTCTGAAATACCGCGTCCGCAGTGCCCGCGTACCATCCCCCCCCTCGCCGCATCTGGGGCGGGACGGGAGTGATGAACTCGCCCAGTTCCGGGTTATAGATAGACCAGCCGTCGCGCAGGTGTTTCTGCAGGGAGTGGGACTTGTACTGTGTCACGACCAGCACCCTTCGAATCCCCGAGTGCAGACAGTTGGAGAGAGCGAAATCGATGATCCGGTACTTGCCGCCGAAGGGCACGGCCGGCTTCGCCCGCTCCGCAGTCAGGGGGTGTAAACGACTCCCGGCACCACCGGCCAGAATGAGGGCCAGCGTGTGATCAAGTTCAGGCATGCGTATTCCAATTCGATTGTTCTGAACCGGTCTTTATCCCATCGTTGTACCTTTCACCACCATGATGGCCATAGATACCGTGCCGGTCACCGAACCTGGACGGGATGGCCGACTTGGCGCGTATGAGCAGTATAAACGGCCTTTTCCTCGACGGCATTCCCTCCTTGCTATCGTCGCTCGGCGGTCGGTTTGATCTGCGAACCGCCTCCAACCGGTGTTCCGGCGCCCGAACGCACTGCGGCAATGGGTTCACCGGCGAGCTATTTACTATGGCACCGGTCACCAGGCCAACCGCCACCGTGGCCGCGTCACAGCATCAAAGCCCTGCGGGTCGTTATCGTTGGGTAGTCCGGCCATGAGTGCGTTCTACAACTCGGTGGAATAACCCGGGCCGATCAACCGAGCATCGCCGGGAGCGAACGAGAACAGTGCGGAGCACGGGCCCCGCGAAGGTGGAGGGCGGGATGCCCGGAATAACAGGCATAGCCGTAGCTATGGGTGAGCCGGGAGCGTCTGTCCGGGTGCTTAGTACCCGACTGGACAGCTCGTCGTGATCCGAACAAGAAGCGGATAACGGATCAAAAACCGCCGCCGGTGCGGAAACCGCCACCACCGCCGCCGCGGCCACCGAATCCACCACGTCGACCGAGTCCGCCGAAACCACCTCGGCCCAAACCCTCGATGATGTCGCCCAGTCCGCCCTTCCACACGGTGCCACGGCCGAAACCGCCGGAACCGAAATCCGGATCGGAATGCTTTGGCCGGTAGCCCTGCTGCTCCTGCAGCACTTTCCAGAGCATGCCCCGGTCCAGCATGCCGGCCAGAAACTGCCCAAGCAGCACGGGGATCATCGAATCGTTTGCGAACACCGATCCCGCACGGTCGAAGTGATTACGCTTGAATTCGACACGCAGCGATTCCAATTCGACCAGCCGCTGCTGCTGCTGATCCAACGCGGATTTCAGCCCCTGGATGCTGGCCTCGAACTGTTGCCCATCCTGTTCACGCTGAAACATCCGGCTGACCACCACATCGTCGTCTGGATACGGCGTGCTGATCGCCTCATGCCGTAACTGAACCAGGTCATCACGCCGGAATTCGTTGACCAGAAACTCCACTGCGGCACGCATGTGATCGTCATCACCGGCGGCAAAACGCGCCTGCTCGCTGAGCAATGACTGGTGATGCTGTTCGTCCTGTGCGATCCGGGCGTCGATCTTATCCAGCAAGCGCTGTTCCTCGGCAACACGCTCCTCGAGCTCGGGGATACCATCGGCCGCGAGCGCGATCTCATCGAGTTTTCTGAGCTTCAGGAACTCCGCGTCGGCAAGATCCTTCAGGTGCTTGGCGTGCTCGCGCAGACGTTTTGGGATCTCGTTCAGGCGGGCGTAGTTGACGCGTACATCCGCGTACCCGATCAGACGCGCGACTTTGCCGTCCAGCCAACGGATCAGGCCTCCGGCTTCGTACTCGGGCAGACCGTAATGGCGCTCCCAGAGATAGATAAACAATGGGTCGGCGCGGTATGCCTCGCCCTTGTGTTCGCGCTCTTCCTCGCTGCGCAATGCCTTCTCGTCGGCGTGCATGGCCTTTCGCTCGGCCTGCTCGGCGCGATCACGCTGCTCGCGATATGGCGGATCTGCGTCGAGACGCGCCTGCGTCTTCGCCTCTGCCTCGTCGACGATAGAGACCGCGCTATCCAGCCGGTCCGCCTGCTGCTGTCGCTCGGCTTCGTGTCGCTGGCGCAGTCCCTCGGCCTCGGCAATGCGCTGCTGCAGCTTCTCCAGCGCGGTATCTCGTCGTCCGCGCAGTATCAGCAGCTGTTGTTCGGTGTGATCGAGCGTGTCGAAAACTTCATCGTCCGCCAGACGGTCGAGGCGGACCCGGGCAAGACTGCGATAGTCGTCGGCCTGCGCCTTCTGCTGCGCAAGAAGCTGGTCGCTGGCGGCGCTGATCTCGGCCTGCAGGCTTGTGATCTGCTCGTGTGCCTTGTTGAGCGCCTGGTCAATCGAACCGAGCGCCTGTCGTCCTGAAATCATCGCCGATTCTCACCATTCGGTAATCGCGCCGCCGCTGGTCGGCATCTCGTATTCCGGTTTCACGTAACCGCGCTTCTTGTAGCCGAAACGGTCGTTCTCGATGATGCCGTCATCCTGCTTATCGCGCTTGACGGCCTCGAACGTTGACTCGTCGACGCGCAATCCCCAGCGCGGCACCAGTTCGGTCTTGCCGGTCTCTTCGCTTTGAATCGGCACACTCAGTTGCTGGCCGGCCGGGTTGATCGCCTCGACGATCACGTAATAGTTGCGCGCCTGCTGATTGATATCCGGAATGCGCCACACACCGGATTGTTCGCCCGGTCGGTTGACCACCCGGATCACGTATTCCTGTTCGAGCGCCGCACGCAGTTGCTCGAGATGAGACAAGGCGTCTTTGGCGCCGTCGCGATCCTCGCTGCGCAATGCGGCCGACCCGGCGTCGAGATATTGTTGCGCCAACCTACGGGCGTTGTCGGTCGCGGCCAATTCGACCACCTCGGCATGGCGCTGCGACAGTTCCTCGGGCAGTGCCCTGTCCGGCGCGACGAACGCGAAGTAGTTGCCGGCGGCCGCAAGCACGGCGGCGACAAATCCGCCGCCGACCCATTTGCCCCATTTGCCGCGCCGCACGTAAAGCAGGGCCAGGCGCCGCCTTATACCGGCGTTCGGGGGCTTGTAGGTGAATCGGTCTTCCTTGAGTGCGGCAACGCCCTGTTCCAAGACGTGGTCCGGTACGTCGATGCCCTGCTGGGCATAGATACGCTTGAGGCGTAGTCTTCAGGTCCTCTTCCCGACCCCCCTCATCCAGTTCGCGGGCAACCAGTCGTTCGCGACGGCGCAGGGTGTCTACGACATCCATCGCCAGCATGATGTCATCGAGCGGCGGACTGTCCGCGGCCGCGGCGCTGCCGGCGGCTTGTTCACTCATGCCTTCAGCTCACGTGACAGCCCCCTGCCTTCCTCGGCCAGACGGGCGAGCTGACGCTTGCCGTCTTCGACGGCATCACGGATCTCCCTGGCGTTTTCGGTTGCCAGGTGACGCATCTCCGCAATGATCTCGTGCGACCGCGTCTGCCAGTTGACGACCGAGTCGACCAGCTTCTTGACTGACTCGGCACGGATGGTTGGGCCGTAACCGGCCCGGAGCGCGGCATCCTGTACCTTGCCACCAATATCGGCCAGGTCTTCGAGCGATTTGCTGACGCCGTCCTTCATCGCCTCGATCGTCTGCGTGCCCTCGTGCAGACCGAACAGTCCCGTGAACGAGGCGGTCAGCGCGGTCAGGACGACTTCGTTGGTGCCGAAGAAGGTCACCGCCTGCCCGTACACACGCTCCTTGGCCGTCGTGGTCTGCAACAGGCGCGCCATGATCACTTCCGAGGTGTTGTAGCTGACAGTCAGATTATCGGAGAGATCCTTGGCGATCTGGTAGCGCTTGTCTTCGTTCTGCAGCGCGCGCACCTTCTGGTCACGCGCCATCTCCAATCGTGCGCGCTCGGCAATGTCGTCACCGGTGAACGCCTCGACCGTTTTCATCGCCTCGCCCAGCATTCTGTTTGGCCTCGGTCAGATTGGCCTCGGCCTTTTTCAATACCTCGAGGGCCAACACCTCCGATTCCTTCAGCGCGCCACGGAAGTCCTGGTAGGCCTCCAGGATCTTGTTCTCCCGCTGAATCTGATCGTTGGCGGATGCGGTCACGTCCAGATAGGTGTCTTTGATCTTGTCAAAACGGCTCGCGATATCACCGCGCGTGACCTTCATCCAGACGTTGCTGATGCGCTCGAAGGTGTCGACCTTGCCGTCTTCAATCTGTTCGACCATTTTCTTAGCATCCTGGCGGATACTGTTGAACGAATTGGTGATCAGCTCATAGCGCTCGAGCAATACGTCG
>CAVXWS010000036.1:0-89027 GCA_963765415.1 uncultured Gammaproteobacteria bacterium | reverse complement strand
ACAGGGGCTGATCCTCCGCGGGCTGTTCCGCTGTGGGAGGCGTGCACTCGCACCGACCGAGTCCGATCCATGTGCGGCGGGGGTGCTGCTCCTACGCGATTGCGTCAGGCCTCCGGCCGCATGTGCGGGAACAGCAGCACGTCGCGGATCGACGGGGAGTCGGTGAACAGCATCACCAGGCGGTCGATGCCGATGCCCTCGCCCGCCGGTCGGCGGCATGCCGTACTCCAGCGCGCGGATGTAGTCGGCGTCGAAGTGCATGGCCTCCTCGTCGCCGGCGTCCTTGCTCTGCGACCTGCGCGCGGAAGCGCTCGGCCTGGTCCTCCGGAGTCGTTCAGCTCGGAGAAGCCGTTGGCGATCTCGCGCCCGGCGATGAAGAGCTCGAAGCGGTCGGTGACGAACGGGTCGGCGTCGTTGCGCCGCGCCAGCGGCGAGACCTCGGTCGGGTAGGCGGTGATGAAGGTCGGGCTGCATCGAGCCGGTGCTCGACGGTCTTCTCGAAGAGCTCGATCTGCAGCTTGCCCAGGCCGTCAGCTGGCCTTCGAGCGCGATGCCCAGGCGCTCGGCCACGCCTGCGCGCGCTGCCAGCGTCGTCGCAGATCGTGCGGCGCTCGATGTCCGGGTTGAAGTGCAGGATGGCCTCGCGCACCGTCAGGCGCGCGAAGGGCTTGCCGAAGTCGTAGCGTCTCGCCCTGGTAGCTCGACCTGCGGTGCCGCCGAGCATGTCCGCGGCCACGTCGCGCAGCAGCTCCTCGGTGAGGTCCATCAGGTCGTCGGTAGTCGGCGTAGGCCTGGTAGAACTCGAGCATGGTGAACTCGGGGTTGTGCCGGGTGGACAGGCCCTCGTTGCGGAAGTTGCGGTTGATCTCGAAGACCCGCTCGAAGCCGCCGACCACCAGGCGCTTCAGGTACAGCTCGGGCGCGATGCGCAGGTACAGCTCCATGTCGAGCGCGTTGTGGTGGGTGACGAAGGGCCGCGCCGCGGCGCCGCCGGGGATCGGCTGCATCATCGGCGTCTCGACCTCGAGGAAGTCCGCGCGCGATCGAAGAAGTCGCGGATGGACTGCGACGATCGCGCGAGCGCGTGCGGAACGTCTCGCGCGACTGCCGCGTTGACGATCAGGTCGACGTAGCGCTGGCGGTAGCGCTGTTCCGGTGTCGGTCAGGCCGTGGCACTTCTCCGGCAGCGGGCGCAGCGACTTGGTCAGCAGGCGCAGCGTCGTCGACGTTGACCGACAGCTCGCCCTTGCGGGTGCGGAACAGCGTGCCCTCGGCGCCGACGATGTCGCCGAGGTCCCAGCTCTTGAATCGCTCGTAGCAGCCTCGGCCGACAGGCTCGTCGCGTCGACGTAGAGCTGGATGCGGCCGGACACGTCCTGCAGCGTGCGCGAAGCTGGCCTTGCCCATGACGCGCCGGCATCATGCGGCCGGCCACCGCCACCCGGATCGGCCTCGCCTCCAGCTCGTCCTTGCTCGTGCTCGCCGTAGCGTCGCGTGCAGGTCGCCGGCCAGGCGCGTCGCGCCGGAAGTCGTTGGGAAAGGCCGTTGCCCGCGCTCGCGCAGCGCGCGCCAGCTTGTCGCGGCGCTCGGCGATCAGCTTGTTCTCGTCGTCTGCGTCTGATCGTGCATGGCTCGTCGTGTACTCGGTCCTGCGTGCTTGCGACGCTTCAGAGCCCGCTCTTCAGGCTGGCCTCGATGAACTGGTCGAGATCGCCGTCGAGCACCGCCTGCGTGTTGCCGGTCTCGACGCCGGTGCGCAGATCCTTGATGCGCGACTGGTCGAGCACGTAGGAGCGGATCTGGCTGCCCCAGCCGATGTCGGACTTGGTGTCCTCCAGCGCCTGCGCGCTCGGCGCTGCGCTTGCTGCATCTCCAGCTCGTAGAGCTTGGCCTTGCAGCATGCTTCATCGCCTGGTCGCGGTTCTTGTGCTGGGAGCGGTCGTTCTGGCACTGCACCACGATGCCGGTCGGGCAGGTGGGTGATGCGCACCGCCGAGTCGGTCTTGTTGACGTGCTGGCCGCCGGCGCCGCTGGCGCGGTAGGTGTCGATGCGCAGATCCGCCGGGTTGATCTCGATCTCGATCGTCGTCGTCGATCTCCGGCGAGACGAACACCGAGGCGAACGAGGTGTGGCGGCGGTTGCCGGAATCGAACGGCGACTTGCGCACCAGCCGGTGCACGCCGGTCTCGGTGCGCAGCCAGCCGTAGGCGTAGTCGCCGTCGACGCGGACGGTGGCGCTCTTGATGCCGGCCTCCTCGCCCGGCGATGCCTCGATCAGCTCGGTCTTGAAGCCGCGTGCGCTCGCCCCAGCGCAGGTACATGCGCAGCAGCATCTCGGCCCAGTCCTGCGCCTCGGTGCCGCCGGAGCCGGCCTGGATGTCGAGGAAGGCGTTGTTGGCGTCCATCTCGCCGGAGAACATGCGGCGAAACTCCAGCTCGGCGACCTCTTCCTCGAAGCCCGCCAAGATCGGTCGCGACCGCATCGACCGTGTCGGCGTCGCTCTTCCTCGACCGCCATCTCCAGCAGATCGCCGGCGTCGGCCAGTCCGGTGTCGAGTTGCTCGATGGTGTCGACGACTGCCTCGAGCATCGCGCGCTCCTTGCCCAGGCCTGGGCGCGCTCCGGGTCGTTCCAGACGTCGGGCTGTTCCAGCTCGCGCCGTACCTCGTCCAGACGTTCGCTCTTTTCGTCATAGTCAAAGATACCCCCTAAGGGATTCGATACGTCCCTTGAGATCACCGATCTGGTTGGTTAGGGGATTGATGTCCTGCATGGGGTCACCTCGCGAAATCAAGCCAAGCAGTGTAACCGACGGCCAGGCTCGAATCCAAAGGTGAGAGGACAAGATCGGATGGATTTGCCGTCAACTCCGCTCGGATCAGCTGAAATGGGCATCACGACTGTGGCAGGCGCGCCTCGCGCCGATTCGACTTCGATCCCGACGCTATCGCGGCGAGGGCGCCGTTCCCGCTAATCGTCGCATGACCCAGGATGGGGTCGATGCTCAACGCTCGAACTCCTGGCGCAAGCGCAGCTGCAACAGCCTGGCCTGTTTGAAGGCCTCCTTGAGCATCATCCGTTGGGGCGCGCTGAGCCGGGTGGGATTGACCCGGTTGATCTCATCGTAGCGGCCACCCTCCAACTGGCGCTGGATTCGGATGCGTTGGATCAGGTCGAAGGCCTCGACCGAACCGACCGTGTCCGCCACCGCCCGTTTCGCAGACCGCCCCATTGCGCGCAGACGCTCGGCGGTGTTGGTTGCCCACACGCCGTCCTGCAGTGCCCAGATGCGGGCCGCATCGACGAACAGGCGAGTGCCGCGGGTCTTCAGGTCGATGGTATGCGGATAGCGGGCGCCACCGCTGTAGGAGAAGGTACCGAACCAGCCCAGCGACGGCGTACAGGTCAGCGCCTGAAGCGCCATGGCGCGCAGGAAGCGCGGCTGCCCGACCGGCTGTGGCAGCAGCCATTGGTGCAGTTCGTCGACCAGTTCGTCCTGGCCGTACAGCGGCCGGAAGTCGAAAAATATCGAGGCGTTCAACAGGCCCTTGGGGTCCGGCTGTGCCATCCACTTGCGGAAACGCTGGCGCCATTCCTCGGCGGACAGGCACCAGGTCGGGTTGCCCGCCATGATGTCCCCCGGGCACAGGGTGAAGCCACAGATATCGAGGGCTTGATTCACCGCCTTGGCAAACGGCAGCAAGGCCTGTCGCACCTCCCGGGTATCCGCTTCGTTGTCCGGCTGGAAGATCAGCCCGTTGTCCTGGTCGGTGGCGAATGTCTGTTCCAGACGACCCTCCGAACCGAACACCATCCAACACCAGGAGACCGGCGGCAGGTCGAACTCATCAGCGACCAGCTCGATCACTCGCGTGCTGATCAAATCATTGAGCCCCGACATCCACTGGCACAGGGCCTCGACACCCAGACCGCTGTTGAACAGCTCACGACCGCGTTCGCGAACCGCCCTGGAGGCACGCGCCATGCTGTCGACATTACCGGCCGCAACGATGCCGTCGATCAGTTCCTCGGCACCACCCTCGCGAAACCCGGGCAGATCCCCCGGCGAGAGCAGAGAGTGCAGGCTCCCGTCCGACTCGACGAGGAGAAGATGAGTCAGCCGACGCCGGATCATGGCCACGCGGGCCCGATGCACCGGGGCGTCGACCGGCAGGGTCGCCGGCGCCGCCGTCATATGGGCAAAGGTCGGCTCGGTCAGTTCGGCCCCCTGCAAAGTGATGGCGTCGATCAGATCGCGCAGGGACACGACGCCAAGCGGCGCGTCCACGCTTTCGGCCACCACCCCGGCCTGCAGTCCCGCCTGATTGAGCTCGAACAGGGTACTCCGCAGCGTCCAGTCCGGCTTGATCACCAGAGGCTCCCTTCGAACCAGCCGCCGCAGCGGAACCTCGCCCATGCCCAAGTCGACCTGTAGAGGCTGGATCGACGCGATCGGCCGCGGTTGCGCGGAGGCGGTCGAGCGGCGCGTCTGCGGCATCATTCCGGTTATTCCCCTTGCTGCGGATTGCCGAGCAACTCATTGACCTTGGCCACCAAGTCGCGAGTCGAAAACGGCTTGGTGATGTAAGCGTCGGCCCCGAGTGACAGACCCTTTTTCATCTCGGCCTCGCGGCCCTTGGCCGTCAGCATCAGAATCGGCAGCCCGGCCAGCTCGGGATTGGTCCGGATCTCGGCGCAGACCTCGAAGCCGTTCTTGCGCGGCATCATCACATCCAGGATCACCAGGTCCGGCCGGTCGTCTGCGATCTTATCCAGGGCCTCCTGCCCGTCGCCGGCCGTGCGTACCTCGTGGCCCTCGCGCTTCATCAGGAACTCGACCGACAGCACGATGTTCGGTTCGTCATCGACAATCAGGACGGTTTTTGGCATCTAGGCGTTCGCACCGTGGTTTTTTCTCGGCAGCTCAACAATAAAAGTAGCACCTTTCCCCGGCTCGCTGTCGACCCAGATCCGTCCGCCGAGGTGCTCGACGATCTGCGGCTGATCGGCAGGCCGAGCCCGGTGCCGACCGGCTTGTCCGACCCACCGCTGCCCTGGTGGAACTTCTCGAAGATGAGCGCCTGGTCGGCCGCGGCGATTCCCGGACCGTTGTCCGTGACGCCGATTCGGAAACCCTCGCCCTCGTCGCTCAGCCGGATACCCAGTTCGCCCCGGTCCCGGGGCACGAACTTGGCCGCGTTGGAGATCAGATTGACCAGGACCTGCATCAGGCGATCGGGGTCGGCCGTTACCACGCAGGGGTGGTTGGGCAGGTCCAGCACCAGCCGCGTGTCGCGCTCCTTGATCAGCTTCTCGGTGGTGTCGACGACCTGCCGGATCAGCTCGGTCAGGTCGACGTCCTCGGTCTGCCAGTCGGCATGGCCGGACTCGATCTTGGCCAGGTCCAGCACCTGGTTGACCAGCCGGGTCAGGCGCTCGGTCTCGGCTGACGATGATGCCGAGGAAACTGCTGGCGCTCCGCCAGCTCGACCATGTCGGGTCGTCGGCCAGCATCTCGGAGAAGGCGCGGATCGAGGTCAGCGGCGTGCGCAGTTCGTGCGTGACCGAGGACATGAAGTCGTCCTTCAGCCGGTCCAGGCTCCTTCAGCTGCTCGTTGGCCGCGCGCAGCTCGCGCGGTGGCCGCGCTCCAGCGACGCGGATTTCTGCTCCAGCTCGCGGCTGTAGGCGCGCAGCTGGGAGGCCTCGTCGAGGATGCTGCATCACCTCGTCCAGCCCCAGCGGCTCCTCCTGCGCGACCGAGGCGACCATCACCCGCGCCGAGGCGCTGCCGATGGCGCCGGCCAGCAGGGTCTCGACGAAGTGCACCAGTCTGCGCATCGGCCGGCAGGTCGCTCGATCGCGCGGACCGCGCCGGTGCGGCGCGCATAGTCGCGCGAACAGGCCTGCCGGGCGCGCGCCGGGCCCAGGAAGCGCGTCGGCCAGGCTTGAACAGGTCCGCACCTCGCGCGCGTGCCGCGCCAGAAGGCCGGCCCGATCGGTGCCGGCTGCGTGCTTGAAGACGTCGACGAACAGCGGCGCCTGGCTGGCCTCGCTGCGCGGTCGGCGCGCGCCACAGCGACACAGCCGACATAGGCGCCGACGTTGGCCGAGCAGGCTCCAGAACAGCGCAGTGGGTGAGCTCGTCCAGCCCGGCCAGGCCGAACAGCTGCCTGCGGGCTTGCAGCAGCTGCGATGCCCGAACGGGCCCGTGCTGCAGGAAGCCGGCCGGCCAGCCAGCCCGACTTGGCGAACGACGGCAGCATCAGCGTGTAGATCCAGACCGCGAAGCCGGCCAGCAGCCCGGCCAGCGCGCCGCGCCGGGTGCCGCCGCGCCAGTACATGCCGCCGAGCATGCGCCGGCGCGAACTGGGCGACCGCGGCGAAGCTGATCAGGCCGATGCTGACCAGCGCATAGGCCTCGCCGGCCAGGTGGAAGTACAGATAGCCCAGCAGCAGGACGACGACGATGGCGCCGCGCCGGATGCCGCAGCAGCAGGCCGGCTCAGATCGCCGCCGGCGCGCATGCCGCCCAGCGCCGCGCAGCAGCACCGGCATCACCAGGTCGTTGCAGACCATGGTCGAGAGCGCGATGGTCTCGACGATCACCATGCCGGTGGCGGCCGACAGGCCGCCGATGAAGGCCAGCAGCGCCAGCCGCTGCTGGCGCGTGCGCCAGCGGCAGGATCAGGACGAAGGTGTCGGCGTCCACGCCGGTGCCGGCGAAGGTGCAGCAGGCCGCCGAGCGCGATCGGCAGCACGAACAGGTTGATCAGCAGCAGGTAGAGCGGGAACAGCCAGACCGCGCGGCGCAGGTGGCGCTCGTCGACGTTCTCGACCACCGTGACCTGGAACTGGCGCGGCAGCATCATCACCGACAGCATCGGCCAGCAGCGTCAGGGAGAACCAGTGCTCGTAGCCGCCCGACGCCCTGATCGATCAGCGAGATCGCATCAGCCCGGCCGGCCGCGGCGCGTGCGAACAGGTCGGCGAAGCCGTCGAACAGGCCGTAGGTCGACGAACACGCCGACGGCGAGAAAGGCCACCAGCTTGACCAGCGACTCGAAGGCGATCGCCGCGACCATGCCCTCGTGGCGCTCGGTGGCGTCCAGATGGCGGGTGCCGAACAGGATGGTGAACGCGGCCAGCACCAGCGCGACGTACAGGGCCGTGTCCTGCAGTATGCGGGATGCGCACCGCCGCCGCGGCAGCTGTCGACCTCGGGATAGCTCTGCAGGATGGTGAAGCTCTGCGAGATCGCCTTGAGCTGCAGCGCGATGTAGGGCACGATGCCGACCACCGCGATCACCGTCACCACGCCGCCGAGCAGCTGGCTCTTGCCGTAGCGCGAGGCGATGAAATCGGCGATCGAGGTGATGCGGTAGGCTCTTGCTGATGCGCATCATCTTGCGACAGCAGCGGCCACCACAGGGCGGCGATCAGCGTCGGGCCGAGGTAGATCGGCAGGAAGCCGACGCCGCTGGCGGCGGCGCGGCCGACGCTGCCGTAGTAGGTCCAGGCCGTGCAGTAGACCGCCAGCGACAGCGCATAGACCGTCGGGCTGCCGATCACCGAGCGGCCTGCATCGGCGCGCCGGTCGGCCCAGTAGGCGATGGCGAACAGCAGGCCGAGATAGAGCAGTGAATAGACGACGATCAGCGAGGCGCTGAGCATAGTCGGGCGAAGGCTAGCGGTCTCCACCCTCGACCGTGATCGCCGCCAGAACGACCAGCAGCAGCCACACGCCGAACAGGTAGAGATAACTGATGGGGAATCCGCCCCACTCGGTCGCCCGGTCGAACAGCGTCACGACAGGCGAATACAGCAACAGCAGGCCCAGCAGAAAGATCCCGGCCAGGCGCTGCCGGGTCAGTATTGCGTGACGCATGGCGGCCTCCGGGTCAGCCTGACTCCACCGGAGTATAGGAAACCTGTGGGAGAGTGCGCCCTCGCGCCGAAGGTGCCTGACGGATGCCCATTCGCGGCGAGGCGCCGCTCCCACAAGGCGAACCGGTGAGAGGCCAACCCGTGGGAGGTGCGCCCTCGCGCCGAAGGTGCCTAGTGGATGCCCCTTCGCGGCGAGGCGCCGCTCCCACAAGGCGAACCGGTGGGAGGCCAACCCGTGGGAGATGCGCCCTCGCGCCGAAGGTGCCTACTGGATGCCCATTCGCGGCGAGGCGCCGCTCCCACAAGGCGAACCGGTGGGAGGCCAACCCGTGGGAGGTGCGCCCTCGCGCCGAAGGTGCCTACTGGATGCCCCTTCGCGGCGAGGCGCCGCTCCCACAAGGCGAACCGGTGGGAGGCCAACCCGTGGGAGGTGCGCCCTCGCGCCGAAGGTGCCTACTGGATGCCTATTCGCGGCGAGGCGCCGCTCCCACAAGGCGAACCGGTGGGAGGCCAACCCGTGGGAGGTGCGCCCTCGCGCCGAAGGTGCCTAGCGGATGCCCATTCGCGGCGAGGCGCCGCTCCCACAAACCGCGTCGCCTAAACGACACGACCAGGCTCAGCGCAGTTCGCGCTGATAGATGATCGAGGTGTTGCGATTGAAGATGCCGAAGGTCGCCCGGGCGTTCGGGTCGCTGTCGCCCGAACCGGTCCAGTCGAACTCAAGCCAGGCAGGCGCGTCGGCCGAGATCGCCAGTGCGCCGGAGTTGCCCGTTCCCGGGGCCTTCAGGTTGAGGTTGAATGCTCCGGCCAGAGGAGTCGTGGTGAACTGTGCCAGGACCGGCCCGGGTCCGGCGCAACCCAGGCCAGTGATATTGGCGTCGTCCCAGATACAGGTCTCGGCCGGCAGCAGGCCGTCGCCGGCGTTGAGATCGCTGACGACGAAGCCGGATACGCCGGTGCAGCTGTCGGCCGTGTTGGGTACGAACCCGACCGCCGTGCCCTGATATTCCTCGACCCGCATCGGCACACCCAGGTCCTGCAACTCGGAGCCATGCGCATTGATCAGCGCCAGGCGCCCATAGCGCATGCCGACCCCGGTCGGCTCGATCAGGGCGGGCAGACCGCTGCCGGCGACCGAGTCGCCGTCACTGATTGCAGTCAGGTTCAGTTCCAGGTCGGTGGTGAAGGGCGCGACCCGGTCATTGGCCCCGCGCCCCCAGGTGAAGCGGTCGCCGGACAGGCCGAGGTCGTGCGTGCCGTTGGTATTGTCCGTCAGGCCGAGCACCCCGACGGTCCAGACCACGGTCACCGGCGTCACACCGTCGACCCCGAGAGCGCTGCCATCGCCGGTCACGCCGGCAAAGGTGAACGAGGCGCTGCTGAGCTTGGCGTAGGCGCCGGTGTAGTTCTGCGTGACATCGCCAGCGCCGTTGAGCGCGGTGATCTGAATTGATGGATCGAATCCGAAGGCGATGTCCTCGCCCTGGTAGCTGAAGCCGCCGGCGACGCAGGTGTTGCTCAACACCCCGGCGGACAGCACCGCCGCGGTGAAATGGTCGGGCGTGAAGCGCCCGACCCAGACCGAGTCGGCCGTATTGCCGAACTTGCAGCCGAACTTGCCGCCGACCGCGGTGTTCGAGAAGTCGTCGCTGCAGTCGCCCGGCTGATCCACCACGCTGAAACTGGCGTCGTACAGACCCTTGCGCGGCGAAGCGAAAGTTGCCGACCTCGCTGTAGTTGAAGCCCGCCCCGCTTGCCACGCCGGTAGCGGCGTTGGCAGGATCGAAGGCCCCGCTCAGGGTACCGGTCTGAACTGCACCCGCGTGGGCGCCAAGCTTGGAGTTATCAATCTGCGGCGTACCGTCATAACCGATCGTCGCCGAGACCGACAGGGAAAAGCCGCTGCCGGCGGCCTGCATCGGCGTACCACTCGCGCCGCTGTTGTTCACGACCGGCGCCGACAGGGTCAAGTCACTGGGCCGGATGGCAAAGCTGTCGCCCGAGCAGGCGACCACGGCCGGATCGGCATTGGTATCGGTCACCCGGCAGCCGACCGAGCGATAGGCCTTGCTCACTGTCGTGGCCGCCGCCGATTTGCGCCCGTAGTCGGCGCTGGTGAAGGTCAGGGTCTGGGCGACCGCCGGCGACAAGGCTGGACGAGCGGCACAGGCCGCGCCGGTGGCATTATTCACCAGCTCGACGGTGACCGCTCGGTCCTCGGCGCTGGCGAACTCGGTCTCGATGCCGTCGGCACTACCGTCCTCGTCGGCGTCCTTCAAGGCGATCACATCAAACACAAACGCATTGCCGACCTTCTGCAGATACAGACGACCGGACACGGGATCATCGCCCCTCGCCGTGCAGTTGAAGGCGAAGGCGTCGATCGCCCCGGCGCAGATGCCCTCGACAATCAGGTTTTCGCCCGAAACGTAGGTCACGGTTGCGTCGCTCTGCACCTCGACCTTGTCACCGATCAGTGACCCCGAGACCTGGGCCCGAGGTTTGACGAGTACATCGCTGACGCCGTAGATGAAGCCTTTGACCTGGGCATCGTCTTCGATCGTCACGTTGTTTCCGACCAGGAAGATCAAACGGGTCGCCTTCCCCGCGACATTGACCGAGGTGCGCTTCCGGATCTTCAGGTCATGCTTGACGTGTACCCGGACCGTTCCACCGGAGGCCGTCAGTACGCCGTCGTCCTCCAGCTCGAAGTCGTCGTAGTAGTGATCCCCGGCCGACAGGTCGATCGAGGTCTCCTTGACGTCGGTCGTCGAGGTGTTCGGCGGCAGGGCAATGATGGTGTTCCAATCACCGCTGGCGATGCAGGCCGCGCCGTCGCAGTAGGCGTTGGTCCCCTCGTGCTCCAGGAGGTCGGTCTGCAGCACCCGGTCGCCGGTGTTGAGCAGGGCGGAACCGTTCCTCAATTTAACCCGGTCGGCGGTGGCCCCGACGGCATTGGTGAAGATGCTCGAGCACAGTTCCGACGCCGGCAGACCCGGGCTGCAGAACGACCCCATGTCCGCGTTTTGGACCGGCGTGTAGGTGACCTGGGCGCGTTTCCTGACCTCGACCTTCTCTGCGGTCAGGGCACCGGTGACCTGGCCGTCGTCTTCCACCTTCAGGTCGTGGCCGGCGTAGATGACCGCATGGACCTGGGCACCTTGTCGGATCTCGGCGTTGTTGCCGACCAGAAAGATCAGCTCTATCGCATCTCCAGCTAGGTTGACGGTGGCGCCGTCGTGGATCTTGAGGTCGTGTTTGACGTGGATGCGCACCGTCCCACCGGAGATCGATAGGTTCAGACCGGCGTTGAGATTGAAGTCGTCGTAGTAATAATCGCCTGCAGTGAAACTTAGCGGACTGCTGGCATAGTCCGTGCTCGATGTGTTAGCCGGTAAACTCGGCTGCGGGGCCCGGCTGCCACTGGCGCTGCAGGCCGCGCCGTCGCAATGAGTGCTGTCCGCAGGCCGCAGATCATCGGTGGTCAGGACACGGTCGCCGGTGTTGATCAGAACAGCGTCGGTCTCCAGCTTCAACTCCCGTTCGGTGGTGCTGGCGGCATTGGGGAAAACGGAGGCGCAGTTCACCGACTGCGCCGACGGCAGATAAAGCGCCAGCAACACCCCGAGCACCCAGGCAATTGCATCACTCGGCCGATGACTTGCGAGCACCTCAATCCCTCAGCAGCGCCGACAGACGGCGTCGAACGTAGTCGGGCTCACCGAAGCTGCCGCGGGTCGCCTCAATGGAGATTTTGTAGACGCCATAGCTCGACCCGCCCTCGCTGACCGCCTCCTTGCTGCAGGCGGTCAGCTGTACCGTGAAGCCCTCGACGGCGAAGCTGGTCGGGACCGCCGGGCAAGCCGCCAGCGCCACGATTCGGTCCGCCGCCCACTCCAGTCCGCTGTAGGCCGCGTAGTAGGCCCGCGAGGCATTCACCGTCAGTGCCGTTGACAGGTGCTGAGCCGTGCTCAGGTTGACCATGTAGGCGCCCAGCGAGGCCAGTACGATCAGCAGGAACAGCGCGCTGAGGATCGTAAAGCCGGCTTGTCGTCTGGTTCCGGTCATGGTTGGTTCGAGACATGGACCTGCTGCATCAGCGTGACCTGCTCGCCCGCCTCGGAAACGCTCAGCCGCAGACTGAGAACCCCGGCGCGGCTCGGCGAGCCGGGATCGTAGGTGAAGCTGCAGGCACTGACGCGATCGGCGAGCGTGGCGTATTCGGCCGGGTTGCTCAGCGCGGTCAGTTCGGCGATCGATATCGACGTCGGCGTGGTTGGCGTGGATGCCATAGCCCTCGGCGCGGTACAGGGTGCCGGTACCGGCGCCCGGATCGCAGATCACACCGACGGCGCTGTCGACCAGGAAGAAACGCTGACCGGGCGAGGCGGCCGGGAATGCCGTCTGGCCGCCGCTTAAAGGGGTGACGAAGTCGACCCGGGTCACCGACGGCGGGCCGGCGACGGTGTTGATCGCACTCAGGGTGGCGATGTTGTCGCCGTTCCAGGCGTCGGTCCCGGCCTGGCCGGTGTTGTAGACCACGACGCAGGCCGCAGCGCCGTCGGCGCAGTCGCTCGCCAGGGTCCCGGTCGCCAGGGTCCCCGGATTGCTCAGCGGACCGAGCACATCGAAGCGGGTGTCGGCGTCGGTCGGCACGAAACTGAGCGGATCGCCGGCGGGCGCGGCCCGATACCGCCCGCCCCCGGCGACGCGCAACATCTCCAGAGACTGCCCATCGGGGCTGACGCGGATGCTGTTCGGCAGGGCCTGACGGACGTCGTAGGCGATGCGCGCCAGCGCCAGCTCGGCGACATCGACCAGAACGGCCCGCCGGCTCTGGGCGACATAGGCGTTCACCGGCGCGGTGATGAACTGCAGCATCACGGTCGAGAGGATGCCGGCGATGGCGATGACCACCACCAGTTCGACCAGGGTGAAACCTCGATGTCTTGATCGGTCGCACATGCCGGGCGATCCCCGTCAGTTCAACCGGTGCGCGGCGACGCGAATGCCGAGCCCCGGATCGCCGTCATGGCCGACCGTCACCTCGATCCGCTTGCTGGTCTCGCCGTTCACGCTGGCGGCGCTGACGTCGACCGAGACGTTGTAGCCCTCCAGGCCGACGATCGGGTTACCCGATTGATCGACCGCTCCGCCGGATCGGCCAGGCCGTGATAGTCGGAGACATCGTCAAAAGTCGCACGGGTCTCACCGGCCTCGGCGGCGCCGGTCTCGGTGGTATCCGGGTCGTTCAGGGCCTGACTGAGGATCTCCTCCAGATAGGCCTCGGCGATCGCCGTCGCCTGGGTGCGCAACAGGGGGTTGGCGCTGGCGCGGGTGGTATTGGAGATCACCATCATGATGCCGGTCACCGAGACCGAGATGATGACGATGGAGACGATCAACTCGACCAGGGTCGCACCGATCTGACATCGATTCCGACCGCCGCGTCGCGCGACTCAGCTGGGGGGCGTGGCCCATGGGGCACCGACGAAGCCGGTCTCGCCGGCGATATGGGTGGTTCGATAGCCGTTGTCAGAGGTGGAGCCGACGGTGAAGGAACCACCGGCGGGCGTGCTCAGCGGGGTCGCGGTCGCGTGGTCATAGGGCCTGCCGATACCGTCGAAATAGATATCCAGACTGCCGACCGCCACCCCGGTGGGCGCGCTCTGCGCCCACTGCTGACCGCCCGGTCGCTGCACCGCGCGGGTGAAGACGCCGGTCTCGCAATCGGTGGCCCGCTGCCACAGGGCGTAGCCGCCGGCGGAGATCTGAACGCGGGTGGTGCAGCCGGTGAACACCGCAAGCTTCTGCGCATAGCGAAGCGCACCTGCGGTGGCGTCGGCGAAACCCATCTCCTCGAACTTGCTGGCGGCGAAGAAGCGCGGCATGAAGGTGGCTGCGATGATCCCGAGCACCACCATGACAACAACCAACTCGACGACCGTGAATCCCTGCTGGCGTCGAGTGGCTGCTGAGCGTGCCTGCGATCGGCTGGCCTCAGATCCGGTGATCGGGTTGCCGGGGCGCTCGATCACGCGGACTTCTAGTTGTTGATGACCAGACTGCCGTCGCTGGTGTCGTAGATCAGGGTCTTCCCCGCGACGGCCTCGTAGGTATAGGTACAACTGGTACCGGCGAACGAGGCTTCATAATCAGCGCCCGTAATATCGGCCGCACTAGTGTCTACGACCGGCGGATTCTGCATCAGGTTGTCCCATACGTCTTTGCAGTCGGCCGCGTCGTTTAAGGTCCCCGTCGGTGCCGATCGGCCAACCGCTCGTGGTGACCTCGACGTTGTCGGTCCCGAAACCGATTACGGCGCCGGCACCGGAGCCGCCGTTGGCCATCCACTGCGCATGGACCATGGCGATCGCGGAACCGAGGCCACCCGAGACGCCGTCGACCGCCGCCGTATGCGCCTGCTGTTGTACGTTCATGAATCGCGGAAGAGCAGTGGCGGCCAGGATGCCCAGGATCATGATCACCACCACCAGTTCCACCAGGGTAAAACCGGACTGCCTTTTCATGGATATTCTCCGAACTGAAACCTTTACTTAAGACGCCGACCTGCGACGCGAGCCCAATGACGCACAGCTAAAAGCTTGCGTCTGCTCGGGCTATCGACTTTCGGAGAGGCTTCTTTAGGAGCGAAACGCCGGGGAGAATCAGCGCCAGGGGGCCTGCAGCGACCAGAATAGCGTGAAGTCCTGGTCACCTAGCATCGCTGTCGCACAATTCAGGTAATCGGCGACCGCGACCAAAGCTTCGTCGAGGAACACCAAGGGCACACGGTCGCGCAGCCAGGGCGGCACCGCCTGTTCCTGGAACACCTTCTTCAGGCTCCTGGTACCGGCGGCCCCGGTCGAGCGACACTTGTGACCGGCCGAGCGAAACCGCACCGTGACCCGGCCGGCACGACAATGACCCGCCAACGGGTGCGATTCGCCGTCGGGCAGTCGCAGTTCGCCGAGACCGGCCGGCAGCGACAACCGCTGCGGCTCCGACCAGACCAGGACCTGCTGCGGGTCATGCGCTTGCGCAGTGGGCAGTAACCAGAGCTGGTCACGAAAACGCCGCAGTTCGGTGGCCGACCAGGCGACCAGGGGGGCGGCATCCGCTCTCGCGGGGATGACTTCTCGCAGAATGCGCTCGATGCTGACTTGATCGGGAACGGGATGAGCGTTATCGCGAATCCAGGCCCTCAACACCTCGGCCTGACGGTTTGGCGGCAGGCTCGACAGGGCCGGAATCTCGAGACGATGGGCCGCCTGGGTTCGACACTCAATCAGGTCCTGCCCGGCCAGCTCCTCGATCGCCGCGACCGCGCCGCCGCAATGCCGCGCCGAGCGGGCCATGGTGCGCGTCGCGCCGGGCCAACGATCGCGAAGTCGCGGCAGGATCTCGTGCCGCAGGTAGTTGCGGTCGAAATCGAGCTCGAGATTGCTCGGGTCCTCCACCCAGCGCAGGCCCTGCGCCCGGGCATACGCTTCCAGATCGACGCGCGTGAATTCGAGCATCGGCCGCTCCAGCCAGCCGGCACCGAGTGGGCGCCGTGCCGGCATGGCGGCCAGACCGCGCACGCCGGCGCCGCGCAGCAGCTGCAGCAGCAGCGTCTCGGCCTGGTCGTCCTGGTGCTGGGCGGTCAGCAGGCGCTCATCGCCGTCGAGGATCTCGGCGAACACCCGCTCGCGTGCCGCTCGCGCCGCCGCCTCCAGCCCCTGCCCGCCGCCCGGCTCGACCGACACCGTGCGGACATCGAGCGGTATGTCCAGCGCGGCGCACAGCCGGCGACAGTGCTCGGCCCACTCGGTCGACGCGGCTCTGCAGACCGTGATCGACATGGATCGCCGCAATCGGTGCGTTGAGAAGCGGGCCCAAATCACTCAGGGCATGCAGCAGGACGGTGGAATCGAGCCCGCCGCTGAGGGCGACCCGGTAGCGCGGCGGCGACGGGAAGCGCTGCAAGGCCTGCAGCAGGGACGCGGGCGTGAAGCTCAAGCGCCGGAGCCCGTTGATGGCATGAGTCGAGGGATGAGTCGCGGGATGGGTCGCGGGCTAGGCGAAATGACACTTAACTTAAACGTTTCCTCTATCGACGGGTGGGTTAGGCGCTGTAACCCACCAACAGTGCCGACAGACACTCAGTCAACCTGCATTGTGTTGCTTCGCAACCCCTGGTGGGTTACGCAAAAACCGCTAACCCACCCTACGTTTATGCTCAAAAAAATCATTCGGGCTAGGCGGAGGTCTTCTCGAAGCTGCCGAACGACATCAGCCGCGCGTAGCGGCTCTCCAGCAGTCGATCGATCGGCACCGCAGACAAGCGATCGAGGTTCTCGGCCAGGGCGTTCTTCAGGCTGCGAGCCATGGCATCGGGATCGCGATGGGCACCGCCCAGCGGCTCGGGGATGATCTCGTCGACCAGACCGAGGTCCTTCAAACGCGCCGAGGTGATCGCCATGGCCTCGGCGGCCACGGGCGCCTTTTCGGCGTCTTTCCACAGGATCGAGGCGCACCCCTCGGGCGAGATCACCGAATAGGTGGCGTACTGCAGCATCATCAACCGGTCGCCGACGCCGATCGCCAGCGCGCCGCCGGAACCGCCCTCGCCGATCACCGTCGCGAGAATAGGCGTTCGCAGACCGGCCATTTCGAACAGGTTGCGGGCGATCGCCTCGCTCTGACCGCGTTCCTCGGCGCCGACGCCGGGATACGCCCCGGGCGTATCGATAAAGGTCACCACCGGCAGCTTGAAGCGCTCGGCCATCTTCATCAGGCGCAGGGCCTTGCGATAGCCCTCCGGGCGCGGCATGCCGAAATTGCGGATCAGCTTTTCCTTGGTGTCGCGGCCCTTCTGATGACCGATCAGTACGACCGGCATATCGGCGACCCGTCCGATCCCGGCGACGATCGAAGGATCGTCGGCATAGGCGCGATCGCCGTGCAGTTCCTCGAAGCCGTCGAAGAGGCGCTCGATATAGTCGAGCGTGTACGGTCGCTGCGGATGGCGCGACAGCTGCGAGATCTGCCACGAGCTAAGGTTGGAGAAGATCGACTCGGTCAGGCTGCGGCTCTTGCCTTCGAGCCGCTCGATCTCCTCCTGGATGTTGATCTCGTTGTCGTTGCCCACCAGACGCAACTCTTCGATCTTGGCCTGGAGTTCGGCGATCGGCTGCTCGAAATCGAGAAAGTTGAGGTTCATTGGGTCGCCTGGCCTGGTCTGGTCTTTGTGCGGGTTGGGGTCGAAGTCAACCGGTGATCATACCTTAATTCGCGCAATCTTCGGCCAACGAACAAGACGCCGGCCGCGCCTTAGCTCGCTAAGCCGGAGCCGTGCGCCGCCCGCGCCCCGCGGTACGAGCCCGCGACCGGGGCGAATCCTCCGGGGTGCGCACCGATTTTGGCCCGTAGTAGGGGATCAGCCGGTCGGCGCCGAGCAGTCGGCCCAGTTGCCGCAACAGTTCGTCGCTCGGCCTGACCTTCCAGCCGTCACCGAAACGCAGCACGCCGCTGGCATCTTTCGCCCAGTAGTGGCAGCGCAGCGCGCAGTCGCCGCCGCGATGCGGCTGCAGGACCTTCGCCAGGCGCTCGGTAAACTCGACGGCCGTCCACTGCCGTTCGGCCAGCAGGCTATGGCTGACCGACAGGGTGAGCAGGCTGGTCCGCTCGGCCCGGCAGTCCTCCAAGGCCAGCACCCGCTCGGCGCGCAGGCTCTTGCCGCCGCGGTACTCGTCGTTGATGCAGATTGCCCTCTATGACCAGGACGCTGTCGACCAGCAAAAGGTCGCGGTACTGCTCGAAGGCCTCGTTGAACAGGGTCGCCTCGAGCCGGCCGGTCTTGTCGTCGAGCAACACCGAGGCCATGGCGCCGCGCTGGGTGTTGCGCCGGGCCACCGCCATCACCAGGCCGGCGACGGTTACCTTGCGCCCGCCGCGCCGGCCGAAGCCCTCGCCTGCCGTGTCCGAGGCCGACAAGGGCCCCAAACGGCCGCTGACGATCTCCTTCAACTCGGCCTCGTAGAAATCGATCGGGTGGCCGGTCAGGAACAGGCCCAGGGTCTCCTTCTCGCCCTGCAGGCGTTGCTCGTCGTCCCATTCGTCGACGTCCTCGATCTGGTCGCCGCAGATCCGGTACGCCCTGCGGGCCCGGGCTCAGACATGCCGAACAGGTCGTCCTGGCCGGCGGCCTGGTCGGCGCCGTGCTGTTCGGCCAGTTGCAGGGCCAGTGGCAGCTGCACCATCAGGGTGGCGCGGTTCGCGCCCAGGCGATCGAGCGCCCCGGCGCGGATCAGGGCCTCCAGCATGCGCCGGTTGGCCTTGCGCAGATCGATCCGGCGGCAGAAATCGAACAGGTCGCGAAACGGGCCTCGTTCGCTTCGCGCGCCGCGACCAGGCTCTCGATCGCGCCCTGGCCCACGCCCTTGATCGCGCCCAGGCCGTAGACGATGGTCCGCTCGCCGTCGACGGTGAACATGTAGTGCGAGCGGTTGACGTCCGGCGGCTGCACCTCGAGCTTCATCGCCCGGCACTCGTCGATGAAGGTCACCACCTTGTCGGTGTTGTCCATGTCCGAGGACAGCACCGCCGCCATGAAGGCCGCCGGGTAGTGCGCCTTGAGCCAGGCGGTCTGGTAGGAGACCAGGGCGTAGGCGGCCGAGTGGGACTTGTTGAAGCCGTAGCTGGCGAACTTCTCCATCAGGTCGAAGATGTGGGTCGGCCTGGGCCTCGTCCACCCCGTTCTCCACCGCGCCCTTGACGAAGATCGGCCGCTGCTTGGCCATCTCCTCGGGCTTCTTCTTGCCCATCGCCCGGCGCAGCAGATCGGCGCCGCCCAGGCGAGTAGCCGGCCAGCACCTGGGCGATCTGCATCACCTGTTCCTGGTACAGGATGACGCCGTAGGTCGGCTTCAGGATCGGCTCCAGGTCCGGGTGCGGGTAGATCGACCTTGGCCTCGCCCTGCTTGCGGGCGATGAAGTCGTCGACCATGCCCGAGTGCAGCGGGCCCGGCCGGTACAGGGCCACCAGGGCGATGATGTCCTCGAAGCAGTCGGGCTTGCAGCTTCTTGATCAGCTCCTTCATGCCGCGGGATTCGAGCTGGAACACCGCGGTGGTCTCGGCCTTCTTGAGCAGCTCGAAGGACTGGCCGGTCGTCCAGCGGGATGCGCGCTGATGTCGAGCGGCGGCTCCGCCCTGCTCCGGCGCGCTCGGCGTTGATCGTCTTCAGCGCCCAGTCGATGATGGTCAGGGTGCGCAGACCGAGGAAGTCGAACTTGACCAGGCCCGACCTCCTCCACGTCGTCCTTGTCGAACTGGGTCACCAGGCTGTCGCCGCCGGGCTCGCAGTACAGCGGCGAGAAGTCGGTCAGCTTGCCCGGGGCGATCACCACGCCGCCGGCGTGCTTGCCGGCGTTGCGCGCCAGGCCCTCCAGCTGCCTGGCCATGTCGATCAGCTGGCGTGACCTCCTCGTCTCGCGGCTCGTAGGCGCTTGGCGCAGGTCCTCGCTCTCCGCCAGCGCCTTGTCCAGCGTCATGCCGAGCTCGAACGGCATCAGCTTGGCGATGCGGTCGGCGAAGCCGTAGGGATGGCCGAGCACCCGGCCGACGTCGCGCACCACCGCCTTGGCCGCCATGGTGCCGTAGGTGATGATCTGGGACACCGAGTCGCGGCCGTAGTGTCTGCGCCACGTAGTCGATGACCCGGTCGCGCTTCTCCATGCAGAAATCGACGTCGAAGTCCGGCATGGAGACCCGCTCGGGATTCAGAAAGCGCTCGAACAGCAGGTCGTAAGCGCAATGGGTCCAGATCGGTGATCTCCAGCGCATAGGCCACCAGCGAACCGGCGCCGGAACCGCGCCCGGGCCCCACCGGGATGTCGTTGTCCTTGGCCCAGTGGATGAAGTCGGCCACGATCAGGAAGTAGCCGGGAAAGCCCATGCTGAGATGATGACGTCCAGCTCGATGTCGCAGCCGCTCGTCGTAGGCCGCGGCGGCGCTCGGCATAGTCCGGGGCGTCCCGATCCAGCAGCGTCTCCAGGCGCTCCTCCAGGCCCTGCGTGCGACTCCCGGCGGAAGAACTCGTCCATGGTCATGCCCTCGGGCATGGGGAAATCCGGCAGATAGTTCTTGCCCAGGGTCAGCTCCAGGGTGCAGCGCCGGGCGATCTCGACCGTGTTCTCCAGCGCCTCGGGGATGTCGGCGAACAGCTCGGCCATCTCCGCCGGGGTGCGCAGATACTGCTCGGCTGGAGTAGCGCTGGAGCGGCGCGGGTCGTCCAGGGTGCGGCCCTCGTGGATGCAGACCCGGACCTCGTGGGCCTCGAAGTCCTCGGCGCCGCAGGAAGCGCACGTCGTTGGTGGCCACCACCGGCACGCCCGTGACGGGCGGCCAGTTCGACGCTCAGGTGCAGGCAGTCTTCCTCCTCCGGCCGGCCGGTGCGCACCAGCTCCAGGTAGTAAGCGGTCGCCGAACAGCCGCGGCCAGTGCCGCAGGCGCGCTCGGCGCGTTTCCGGTTACCGGCCAGCAGGGCCCGGCCGACATCGCCCTCGCGGCCCCGGACAGGGCGATCAGCCCTGCGCTGCTCTCGGCCGTCAGCCAGTCCCGCTCGAACATCGCCCGGCCCAGGTGCTGGCCCTCGACGATAGCTGCGCGACACCAGCTCGGTCAGATTGCGGTAGCCCGGCTGTTCTGCACCAGCAGCACCAGGCGGTAGGGCTTGTTGGCGTCGTCGGGATCGCGCAGCCAGACGTCGACCCCGACGATCGGCTTTACCCCGGCGGCGATCGCCGCCTTGTAGAACCGCACCAGGGCGAACAGATTGGACTGGTCGGTCAGGGCCACCGCCGGCATCCCGGCCGCCGCCACCGCCTTGACCAGCGGCTTGATGCGCGCCAGACCGTCGACCAGCGAGTATTCGGAATGGACGTGCAGATGGACGAAGGACGAACTCATCTCGGGGCAATCTGGAGGTCGTTCAGGATGCCTGGACTCTACCACGGCCCGGGACAAGCCGGCCCGAGGATCAGCAATTCAGCGCACAGCGATCCATCAACACCGAAGGAGGGATGCGAACGGAGTACCCGTGGGTGGCGCGCCCTCGCGCCGATGCGGCTTTGTTCGAAGCACCCTCGCGGCGAGGGCGCCGCACGAGGCCCTGCGCCAGCAGGGTACGCAGATGCCTCGACGCCTGCTCGAACGTAAAACCGTAGCGGGCGCCGGCCGCACCGGTCGTGTCAGGGCCTCAGTCCTCGCCCCAGACCAGTTCGCCGCTCTCGGAAAAGTCATAGCCGCCGAGAAGATCGGCCGTCTGGCGGCACTCGCCGGACTGCAGGCGGGCCAACAGATCCTGGAACAACCGCCGGAACCAGATGTTCCTCGGCAGGGCGAAATCGAAGGCCTCGACCCCCAGGGAGATAAACCCGAGCCCCGCCTCGGTCGCCGCCGCGCGCGCTCCCGGCGCCACATCGGCCTGGTCGAGTACGATCGCCGAGGCCGCTTCGCGCTCCGACAGTGCCGTGGACGTGATGTTCAAGGCGTCGACGGGAGAGGCCGTCTTGCGCAGTTCCATGAAGAAACGCTGCGCCCCCGCACCCGGCTGGCGCTGCACCCAGCGGTAGTTCGACCCGATAAGGGCGGCCGGGTCGGTTGTCGAACCAAGCATTTCGGACCGCACCATCAGCCCCTGTTCGCGGGTAAAGGCGCGGATCAGCACCCAGTTGCGATGCTGCGGGTGCTGCCGCAGCAGCGCCGGATGGCGGGTGCGGCTTTCTTCGTTCGGTCCCCAGTGCAACGCACTCACGTCCACTCGGCTGGCCTGCAGCAGTTCCAGTCCGAGCCGCGTCCCGGTCGGGGTATAACTGACCTGGGCCAGTGCGTTTACGTCGCGGGCGAAGGCGGTCACCACCCGGTACAGCAGAGGGTCGTCACTGCCGGCGATGACCAGCCGGTCGGTCAACAGGCCGCCGTGCGCCGAATCCATCATCCAGCGATCGATCAATTCGCGCGGAAACATCCATTTGCCGGTGACCTTGGTGGCCGGAATCTTGCCCTCGTTGACCAGGGCATAGACCTTCTTCTCGTTCAGCTGCAGATAGGCCGCCACCTGCTTGACGCTCATGAAGGCATCGTTCTGCGAGATCATCACGGCGGCCATGGGGTTCTACACGGTTCGACTCGAGCGGCGGCCCGCCCCATCACCACGGACCGGCGCCGGAATCGCATCGAAGGTGATCTGATCGGCGCCGTTGTAGACCAGGAAATGCCGCCCCTTCGCGCGCGCGATCAGCACCACACCGATCTTCTGCGCCAGCTCCAGGCCGCGATAGGTGACGCCCGAACGCGACAACAGGATCGGGATCTGCATCTGCGCCACCTTGATCACCATCTCCGAGGTCAGGCGACCGGTGGTATAGAACCACTTGTCCTTGCCCGAGATGTCATTCAGCCACATGAAGCCGCTGATGGCATCGGCGGCGTTGTGCCGGCCGACGTCCTCGACGAACAGGTGGATCTCGGGCTCGCTGCTGCGATCGCAGCTGCACAGGGCGCAACCGTGCACGCCGCCGGCGCGCTGGTAGACCTCGTTGTGATCGCTGATTCGAGACAGCAGGCCGTAGATCCGCGACTGCGAGATCTGAACGCGCGGTAGGCGGATCTTCTCGATCTGATCACCCATCTTGCCGAACACCGTGCCCTGCCCGCACCCGGTGGTGACGGTGCGGTGTCTGAGTTTCTCCTCGAGATCGGAGATCCGTTCAAAGGTCTCGACCCGCACCTCGCCCTTGTCCCAATCGACCTTGACCGAATCGACCGACTCCAGGCAGGGCACCAGACGCTGGTTGAGCAGATAACCCAGGGTCAGCATCTCCGGGTGGGTGCCGAGGGTCATCAGCGTGACGATCTCACGATCGTCGAGAAACAGGGTCAGCGCGCGTTCGCCGGCGACGAAGCCGCTGCGCGGCTGACCGTATTCATCGACCGCCACCACCTCGTGCGCGGGCCGCAGCCCCTGATCCGTCATCCGCGGCTGATAGACCTCAGGTGCGTCCTGATCGCCGGGTCGTCCGTCAGTTGATTGCACCCCGCTCATGGCCCCTACCCCCCGGTGTGGTTCATGTGGCGGAAGATGATCGGCTTGGCCTCGAGATCGAAGTCATGGCCGCGCGGCTTGATGTCCATCGACTCGACGATCGCCTGGCGCAGCGCCTCGTCGTCGCCCGGGTTGGCCCGCACCACGCGGCGCAGATCGACGCTGTGTTCCTGACCGAGGCAGAGCAGCAGCCGCCCTTCGGAGGTCAGACGGACCCGGTTGCACTTGTCGCAGAAGTTGTGGCTGTGCGGCGAGATGAAACCGACCCGTGTCTCGACGCCGGGAATACGGAAATAGCGCGACGGACCGCCGGTGGTCTCGGTGGTCGGCACCAGTTCGAATCGCTCTGCCAGGTCCTGACGAATCTCGTCGCTGGAATAGTAGCTTTCCGCGCGATCGTGATCGGCGACGAGACCGAGCGGCATCTCTTCGATAAAGCTGATATCCAGGCCACGCTCGACGGCGAAGGCGACCAGATCGCAGACCTCGTCGTGGTTGCGGTTCTTCAGGATGACGGCGTTGAGCTTGACACGCTCGAAGCCCGCCGCCTGAGCGGCGTCCAGGCCGCGCATCACCTTCTCGATCTTGCCGGTGCGGGTCAGTTCGGCGTAGCGCCCGGGGCGCAGGGTGTCGAGGCTGACGTTGATACGTGTGACGCCCGCGGAGAGCAACTCGGCAGCAAAGCGATCCAGCTGCGTGCCGTTGGTGGTCAGCGTCAGTTCGCGCAGGTCCTCCAACTCACCGAGCTCGCGGAACACCTTGAGGATGTCGCGCCGGTGCAGCGGTTCGCCGCCGGTGATACGGATCTTATGCACCCCGAGATCGACGAACCTGCGGCCGATCTGGACGATCTCCTCGAGCGTCAGCAGGCTGGCCCGAGGGAGAAACTTCATGTCCTCCGACATGCAGTACAGGCAGCGCAGGTCGCAGCGGTCGGTCACGGAGATGCGCAGATAGCTGACCCGACGCTGGAATCGGTCGATCAGTGCGCGTCCGCCGGGCGGCGACGGGTTCGGCTCTTGCGGCATGGGGCTTTTCCTCAGGTTTTCCGAGTCACGTGCAAAAAGCGTTCCCGGGCCCGGCCAGGCCCCGGCGCCCTTGGCAACGCGGGACAGCGACCCTCGGTAGGGCCGCCGCCCGGCCCGGGGATGTCCTCTGATTTGCGAATTTTTGTCCCGGCCGGGGTCCGCAGTTGAGACAATTTGCCGCAATGGGTCTTCGTTAATCGGCGCCTTTTTCTCAGCGCCGCCCGCTCTGGGTCGGCTCGGACAGTGGTACGCAACTTGCTCATGAGAACCCCAGCGACGGGAGATGCAGGTGCCATGACGACAAAGCAGTCCTCCGAAAACCCGGCCGGCGCGGCGGCTCAGGTGCAGCAGTTCCCGGTATCGGTGATCCTGGAGCGAAGACCGGCCACCAGTCGGTGGATCGAGTACGTCTGGGAAGCCGCCGGCATTGCCGTGGGCCGACACCCCGCCGGAGAACCGCAACTCGTTCGCGAGGACGCGGGCAGCCGTTTTTACCTCGCCGGCGGACTCAAGGTCGCCCTGCACGTCGACGAGTGTGAGAGCTACTACCACAACCTGGTGAGCGAATCGCCGCGCGCCTACGTCGTGGCACGGTTGCGCGACGACGGCATGCCGCAGCCGTTCCTGGTCAGCATGAGTTTCGACGAGGCCCACTCCTATCTGGACGGCGACGACGAGATCTACGCCGTCGATATCCCGGGCGAGCTGTATCGCTGGACCGAGGCCTACGTCATCGCCAACTACTTCCCGGAGAAAAAGAAGAAACGCAAGCTGAAGGACTGGAAGGCCGATCGGCCCGAGGCCCCGCAGGCATGAGAGACCGCGAGCCCAAGCCGCGGACGGACGACGAGGGCCCGAGACCGGGCGAATCGTTTTTCAGCCGCTTTCACCGCCGCAAGGCCGAGGCGCGGGCAGACGCCGCCGCCCCCGCGGTGATCGAACCCGAGGAAGGCGAGACCGCTGCAACCACCCAAGATGCGACGGGCGCGACGGGTGCGACGGACCGCGCCGCCGGCCGCCCTGACCGACGCCGATATGCCGCCCGTCGACTCGCTCGGCGCGGACTCCGACTACACCGGCTTTCTGTCCCCGAAGATCAGCGAACCACTGCGCCGTGCGGCGCTGCGCAAGCTGTTTCACAGCGCCGAGTTCAATGTCATCGACGAACTCGACGACTATGCCGAGGACTTCACCACCTTCACGGCGCTGGGCGACCTCGTCACCGCCGACATGCGCCACCCGCTCGAGGTCGAGGCGAAGAAGCAGGCCGAGGCGTTGCAACAGGCCCGGATGGCGCAGGAGCCGCGAGGAGGCCGAACGAGGTCGAACAAAGCGATCACGACGAGGATCCGTCGACCCCGATCGATGCCCGCCTGGCACAAGACTCCACGCCGCACAGGGGCCGAGGACGAACCCGTGATCACGGAGGCAGAGAAGACCGATGCCTGAGTCCGATCTCACCCTTGACGACAGCCGCAACGCCCGCGCGCGAAGCGCTGCCGATAGCGGCCGCAGAGCACCCTGAATGTGGATCCGACCGGCGTGGTGCAATACCGATCGCGTGGTCGGGTGCTGATCATCGGCGGCGAAGAGGCGCAATGGTTAGCGGCCCGGGTGCAGGCGCCCCTGCACGCCGAGGTGCTGCTGATCGAAGGCGGCGACGAACCCGGCGTCCCGACCACCGCGCTGGGCGGCAGACCCCTGCAGATACGCGGCCATCTCGGCGCGTTCGAGATCGAACTGGGCGAGGCCGGCCGACACAATCACCAGATCCTCAACATCGACCTGGTCGTCGACCTGAGCGATCGAGCCCCTGATCGAGCGCGAGCTGCCGCCACCCGGCTACTGGCATTTCGGTCGCGAGCCGCAGGATCTGGACACCGCCATGCTGGCCGTCGACGGCATGGTCGGCACCTTCGAGAAGCCGCGCTACTTCAACTACGACGCCGAGCATCTGCGCCCACGCCCGATCCGGGCCAGAGCGGCTGTCGGCGCTGCATCGACAGTTGCCCCGCCGAGGCCATCATCTCGATCGGCGAACAGGTCGAGGTCGATCCCAATCTCTGCCAGGGTGGCGGCATCTGCGCCAGCGTCTGCCCGACCGGCGCCATGCGCTATGCCTACCCGGGCCCCGGCGACACCGCCGAACGGCTGCGTCTGATGCTGCGCGCCTACACCGAGGCCGGCGGCAGCGATCCGATGGTGATGTTCGTCGCCGAGGCCGACGCGGCCGCCCTGCCGGCCACCTCGCCCAACGTCCTGCTGCTCGTGGTCGAGGAACTCGCCAGCGTCGGCCACGAGATCTGGCTCGCGGCCCTCGCCTGGGGGGCGCGCTGCGTGCTCCTGGCCGACGGCGGCTCGATGCCGGGCAAGGCGCGCGCGGCCCTGGAGCGCCAGATCGCCTTCAGTGACGACCTGTTGCAGGGGCTCGGCTACAGCAGCGACGCCCTGCGTGCGATCGACACGAGCAAGGTTCCGGCGCGCTGTCCGCCCGTGGAGGGCCTGCCTGAGCGCGCCGGCTTCGCCGCGAGCGAGCGCAAACGCGAACTGGCCGGTCTGGCCCTGGACCATCTGTGGCAGCACTCGACCGAGAGGCCGGAGAGCTTTCCGATCCTGCCCGGCGCGCCCTACGGCGGCATCCGGGTCGACGCCGAAAAATGCACCTTGTGCATGAGCTGCACCTCGGTATGCCCGGCCGGCGCGCTCAGCGCGGGCGGCGACGCCCCGCGCCTGGACTTCTACGAATCCAACTGTGTGCAATGCAGCATCTGCGCGAACGCCTGCCCCGAGCGGGCGATCACCCTGGAGGCCCGCTACCTGGCCGATCCCGAGATACGGCGCCAGCCCGTCGTATTGCACGAGGAGCCACCGTTCTGCTGTGTCGAGTGCGGCAAGCCCTTCGCCACCCGGCGGGTGATCGACAACATCCTCGACAAGCTCGCCGGACATGCCATGTTCCAGACAGATCGCGCCCGCCGACGCCTGCAGATGTGCGAAGACTGCCGCGTCGTCGACGCCGTGCAGGACGCCGAGGCGATGCAGGCCGGTCTGTTCGCCGAACCACTCACACCCAGCGAAGAAAAACTGACCATGATGAACCCACAAATGCCGCAGCAACCGACCGGGCTCAGCGCCGAACCGGGCACGACCCTGCTCCCCGAGGAACAGGCCCGCCGGGCCGGCATGTACAGCGTGCTCGCTGCCCTGCTGCGCGACGCCCCGGCGGCGGAGGTGTTGGATTTCATCGCCCAGGTGGCAACGGAGCGGAGAGCGGCAAGAACGAGTTGGCATTGGCGCTGACCATGCTGTCACTCGCCGCCGAGCACAGCTCGACCGAATCCCTGCGCGACGAATACCACGCCTTGTTCATCGGTCTGGGCCGCGGCGAACTGGTGCCCTACGGCTCCTGGTACCAGACCGGCTTCCTGATGGAGAAGCCGCTCGGACTACTGCGCGCCGATCTGGCGCGGCTGGGTTTCGAACGGGCCGAGGAGGTCCACGAACCGGAGGATCACGTCGCCGCGCTGTGTGAGGTGATGGCCCTGCTGATCCAGGACTAGACACCGATCGAGCAGCAGGCGCGGTTCTTTCAATCCCACATCGGCAACTGGGCCGGTGCCTTCTTCAGCGACCTGGCCGAGTCGCGTTCGGCGACCTTCTACAAGTCCGTAGCGCGGTTCGGATCGGCCTTTTTGTCCCTGGAGGAGCGCTATTTGGCCCTGCTCGACTAGACAATTTGTTCCATCCGCCGGGTTTGACCCAGATCGACCCCGCACCTCCAGTCAATTTACTCCCTTTTGGTTATTTTTCTTCCGCGTCGACTGGCGCGCGCCTTGCAAAGCTTAACGGCAGTGGCCGCGGCGGCCCGGGTCGCCGGCCGTGATTCTCGAGCGCGAAGAGCATGACAGGAGCGATCGCAATGAAGACACCCAAGCAGCAGGTTTCCCAGTCACGTCGCAAGTTCTTGCGTGACGCAGGCATCACCGGCGGCGTCGCGGCAGTCGCGGCGACCGCGCCCGGCGCAGCGATCGCAGAGGTCGATGAAGGCGGCAGCGAGCAGCAGCCGAACAAAGGCTACCGCCTGACCAAGCACATACTCGACTACTACAAGAGTGCTGCCAGCTGAGCGAAGGCCAACGAGGAACGCGACATGAAACTCAAGAAAATTTCCGACCAGGTGATTTCAGCGCCCGTAGCCGCCAAGCCGCAACAGCAGGCCGACGGCACGGGGATCAGACTCAACCGGCGCGACTTCCTGCGCCATTCCGGCGTTCTCGCCGGTGGTGCCGCGCTGGCCACCGGGCTTGCGCCGGGGATGATGAAGCGCGCCAAGGCCGCGACCGAGGGCAGCCCCGGCAAGGCGCAGGAAATACGCACCATCTGTACCCACTGCTCGGTCGGCTGCGGCATCATCGCCGAGGTCCAGAACGGCGTCTGGACCGGACAGGAGCCGGCCTTCGACCACCCGTTCAACCTCGGCGCGCACTGCGCCAAGGGCGCGGCGGTGCGCGAACACGGCCATGGCGAGCGGCGCCTGAAGTATCCGACCAAGCTGGTCAACGGCAAGTGGCAAAAGGTCTCCTGGGACGAGGCGATCAACGAGATCGGCGACCAGATGCTGAAGATCCGCGAGGAATCGGGTCCGGACTCGGTCTACTGGCTGGGCTCGGCCAAGTTCAACAACGAGCAGGCCTACCTGTTCTCGCAAGTTCGCGGCCATGTGGGGCACCAACAACGTCGACCACCAGGCGCGTATCTGTCACTCCACCACCGTCGCCGGTGTCGCCAACACCTGGGGCTACGGGGCGATGACCAACTCCTACAACGACATCCACAAGTCCAAGGCGATCCTGCTGATCGGCTCCAACCCGGCCGAGGCGCACCCGGTCGCCCTGCAGCACATCTTCAAGGGCAAAGAAGAGAACAACGCGCCGCTGATCGTCATCGACCCGCGCTTCACCCGCACCGCGGCGCACGCCGACATCTTCCTGCGCATCCGCCCCGGCACCGACGTGCCGATCATCTGGGGCATGATGTAGCACATCTTCAAGAACGGCTGGGAAGACAAGGAGTACATCCGCCAGCGCGTCTACGGCATGGACGAGGTCAAGGCCGAGGTCGCCAAGTGGACCCCCGACGAGGTCGAACGCGTCACCGGTGTGCCGGAGAATCAGGTCTATGCGGCGGCCAAGGCCATGGCCGACAACCGCCCCGGCACCTTCATCTGGTGCATGGGCGGCACCCAGCACACCATCGGCAACAACAACACCCGCGCCTACTGCGCCTTCCAGCTGGCGCTGGGCAACATCGGCGTCTCCGGCGGCGGCGCCAACATCTTCCGCGGCCACGACAACGTGCAGGGCGCGACCGACCTGGGCGTGCTGTCGCACACCCTGCCCGGCTACTACGGCCTGTCCGAAGGCGCCTGGAAGCACTGGGCCCGGGTCTGGGATCTCGATCTCGACTGGATCAAGGGCCGGTTCGACAACGTCGCCTACGACAAGGACGGCACGGAATACATCGGCGAATACGACGAGAAGGACAACGCCACTCCGGTGATGAACACCAAGGGCATCCCGGTCTCGCGCTGGATCGACGGCGTGCTGGAGGACAAGGACAACATCGCGCAGCGCGACAACGTGCGCGCCATGGTCTTCTGGGGCCATGCGCCCAACTCCCAGACCCGTGGCCCGGAGATGAAGAAGGCCATGGAGAAGCTCGACCTGCTGGTCATCGTCGATCCCTATCCGACGGTGTCCGCGGTCATGCACGACCGCACCGACGGCGTCTATCTGCTGCCGGCCGCCACCCAGTTCGAGACCTACGGCTCGGTCACGGCCTCGAACCGCTCGCTGCAGTGGCGCGACAAGGTCATCGAGCCGCTGTTCGAGTCGCTGCCCGACCACACCATCATGTACAAGCTGGCCAAGAAGCTCGGCTTCGACGAGCAGCTGTTCAAGAACATCCAGGTCAACGGCGAAGAACCGCTGATCGAGGACATCACCCGCGAGTTCAACCGCGGCATGTGGACCATCGGCTACACCGGGCCAGAGCCCGGAACGCCTGAAGAACGCATCAGCAGAACTGGGGCACCTTCGATTACACCAGCCTGAAGGCCGAGGGCGGTCCGGCCGACGGCGACTTCTACGGCTTGCCCTGGCCCTGCTGGGGTACACGCCGAGATGAACCATCCGGGCACGCCGAATCTCTACGACACCAGCAAGCCGGTGGCCGAGGGCGGACTGACCTTCCGCGCCCGCTTCGGTGTCGAGCGCAACGGCGTCAGCCTGCTGGCCGACGGCAGCTACTCGGCAGGCTCGGAGATCAAGGACGGCTATCCGGAGTTCACCGCCGACCTGCTCAAGAAACTCGGCTGGTGGGACGATCTGACCGCCGAAGAGAAAGCGCTGGCCGAGGGCAAGAACTGGAAGACCGACCTGTCCGGCGGCATCCAGCGGGTGGCCATCAAGCACGGCTGCGCGCCCTTCGGCAACGCCAAGGCGCGCGCCGTGGTCTGGACCTTCCCGGATCCGGTGCCGATCCACCGCGAACCGCTGTACACCAACCGGCGCGACCTGGTGGAGAAGTACCCGACCTACGAGGACCGCAAGTCCTTCTATCGGCTGCCGACCCGCTACGCGTCGATCCAGGCCAAGGACTACTCCAAGGAGTATCCCGATCATCCTCACCTCCGGGCGCCTGGTGGAGTACGAGGGCGGCGGCGACGAGACCCGCTCCAACCCCTGGCTGGCCGAACTGCAGCAGGACATGTTCGTCGAGATCCACCCGCGCGATGCCAACAACGCCGGCATCAAGGACGGTCGAGGACGTCTGGGTCGAGGGCCCGGAAGGCGCCAAGATCAAGGTCAAGGCCATGGTCACCCGCCGCGTCGCCGCCGGTGTCGTCTTCACGCCGTTCCACTTCGGCGGTCACTTCCAGGGCAAGGATCTGCGCAGCAAGTACCCGGAGGGCGCCGATCCCTATGTGCTCGGCGAGGCCTGCAACACCGCGTTGACCTACGGCTACGACTCGGTGACGCAGATGCAGGAAACCAAGTGCACCCTGTGCCGCATCTACAAGGCTTGAGGAGGACTACAGACATGGCAAGAATGAAGTTTTACTGCGACGCCGAACGCTGCATCGAGTGCAACGCCTGTGTCACCGCCTGCAAGAACGAGAACGAGGTGCCCTGGGGCGTCAACCGCCGCCGGGTGGTGACCATCAAGGACGGCGAACCCGGCGAGCGCTCGCTGTCGGTGGCCTGCATGCACTGCTCCGACGCGCCCTGCGCGGCGGTCTGCCCGGTCGACTGCTTCTACACCACCGACGACGGCGTGGTGCTGCACGACAAGGACATCTGCATCGGCTGCGGCTACTGCTTCTACGCCTGTCCGTTCGGCGCACCGCAGTTTCCGGAGGCCGGCGCCTTCGCCTCCCGCGGCAAGATGGACAAGTGCACCTTCTGCGCCGGCGGTCCGCCGGAGGACCGCAGCGCGGAGGAGTACCGCAAGTACGGCGCCAACCGCCTGGCCGAAGGCAAGCTGCCGCTGTGTGCGGAGATGTGCTCGACCAAGGCGCTGCTGGCCGGCGACGCCGACGTGCGTCTCGGACATCTACCGCAAGCGCGATCGTCAACCGCGGCGCGTCGGTGCTGAACTGGGGTGTGAACTACGACAAGGCCAGCCTGCGCGCGCCGAGTGGCGTGAGCGGCAAGGCAAGCAGCGAGAGTTGATACCGGTGGGTTCGCCGTCGGGCGCGAGTAACCCGACGGCGAGGGGCAACTGAGATCATCCCAGGTCGCTCCCAGGTGGTGCGGATGTCACAACAAGCGGCTCGAAAGAGGACAACAGCGATGGCGCTAATCTTCCCAGGGATCCCCCTAAGGCACGTGACGGTGCTGGTCGTGACGATTCTGCTGTTGTGTATAGCGCTGCCCGCATCGAGCCGGGAACAGGCCCCCGATTCGCCGATCATGGTGCCTAACCCAGGCTCCGATCTGTGGCGGGCGGTTCGGCAACGAGAGGCCCCGGGGGTGGGCGTCACCCAGGCCAGAGGGGTCGAGACCGGCGTCTTGATCCAGCGCAGCGGCGAGACGTTTCGAGAGTTCCGGCGCGACGACCTGATCAGCGGCTCAGCCACGGTAATCGGGGTCGTGGCGGCGGCGATCCTGGTGTTCTTTCTGTTTCGCGGCAGGATGCGGATTGCCGATGGCCGCTCGGGGAAAGTTATCGAGCGCTTCCGGACCTTTGACCGCTGGGTCCACTGGTTCCTCACGATCCTCTTCATTGTCCTGGCCCTGACCGGGCTGAATCTGCTGTTCGGCCGATTCACCCTGCTGCCGTTGGTCGGTGCAGAGACGTTCGGCGCGATCGCCGCCGCGACCAAGCTGATACACGACTATGTGAGCCCATTGTTCCTGGTCGCCGTCATTCTGATGTTCGTGCGCTTTGCCGCCAAGAACATTCCCCGCGGCGTCGATTTCAAGTGGCTGCTCCGCGGCGGTGGCATGATAGGGAAGGGTCACGCGAGTGCCGGATTCTTCAACGCCGGTGAAAAAATCTGGTTCTGGGTGGTCATCGGGCTCGGCACCATCGTCTCCGCCAGCGGTCTTTTCCTGTTGTTCCCGATTTTTGGCCAGGGCCGAGAGATCATGCAGCTCGCGCTGATCATCCATGGTGTGGCGTCGGTCCTGTTCATCGCCGGGTCGTTCGGCCACATTTACATGGGGACCATCGGGACGGAGGGATCCCTCGAGGGCATGGTCACCGGATACGTGGACGCCAACTGGGTCAAGACGCATCACGACCTTTGGTACGAGGAGGTGCGCGGCAACGCCATACCGGCCGCCGAAACCGCCGCCCAGGAAACTCGAGGGAGGCCGCCGGCAGAAGGCCTGCAGATCACGCCCGATAAGGCCTAGCTGAACGGGTGACGCAAGACGATCGTTTCTTCGCGATCGGGACCTGTCGAGATGATGTCGATCGGCGCCTCGCAAAGTTCTTCGACCTTGCGCAGATAGCTGCGGGCGTTCTCGGGTAGCTGATCGTAGCTGTTCACGCCAACGGTCGATTCCTGCCAGCCCGGCATCTCGAGCAGAATCGGTTCGACCTTCTCGAAACGGTCGGCGCCGACCGGCGGGGTGTCCATCTTTTTGCCTTCCAGCCGGTAGCCGACGCAGATCTTCAACGTCTCCAGGCCGTCCAGCACGTCGAGCTTGGTGATGCACAGGCCGGTGACGCTGTTGATCTGCAGCGAGCGGCGCAGCGCGACCGTGTCGAGCCAGCCGCAACGGCGCTTACGCCCGGTGGTGGCGCCGAACTCGTGGCCCTTGGTGCCGAGATGCTCGCCGTCATCGTCGAACAACTCGGTCGGGAAGGGACCGGCGCCGACCCGAGTGGTGTAGGCCTTGACGATGCCGAGCACGTAGTCGATCTCGCGCGGCCCCGTCCCGGAACCGGTACACGCGCCGCCGGCGGTGGTGTTGGACGAGGTAACGTACGGGTAGGTGCCGTGATCGATGTCCAGCAAGGCCCCCTGCGCGCCCTCGAACATGACGTTCTTGCCTTCCCGGCGCAGGCGATGCAGGGTGCCCGGGACGTCATCGATCAGGGGCTTGAGCTGCTCGGCATGAGCGAGCGCCTGATCGAGCACCTGCTGATAATCGACCGTCGGCTGCTTGAACAGATGCTCCAGCGACCAGTTGTGATAATCCATCACCTCGCGCAGGCGCTCCTTGAAGTGCGGCACGTCGAACATCTCGCCAAGGCGGATACCGCGTCGCGAGATCTTGTCTTCGTAGGTCGGGCCGATACCCCGGCCGGTGGTGCCGATCGCCTTGCTGCCGCGAGCCAGTTCGCGGGCGTGATCGAGCGCGACGTGATACGGCAGGATGACCGGACAGGACTCGCTGATGCCTATCCGCGAACGGGCGTCCACCCCGTTCTGCTCGAGCATCTGCAGCTCTTCCATGAAGGCCTCCGGCGACAGGACCACGCCGTTGCCGATCAGGCAGCGGACCTTGTCCCGCAAAATGCCGGACGGAATCAGGTGCAGGACGGTCTGTTTGCCATCGATGACCAGCGTATGCCCGGCGTTGTGGCCGCCCTGGAAGCGCACCACCGCATCGGCCTTGTCGGTCAGCAGATCGACGACCTTGCCCTTGCCTTCATCGCCCCATTGGGTACCGATGACAACGACGTTCTTACCCATATCTTCCGCTCTTGCTACTGTTTTCGAATCGTTGCAGGCCCGCTCGCGGGCGGCACCCGCCGTAAAATCTTATCCAGCCAACGGCGCGGCCGGTCAAACCGCTCTCAGTCTCCAGTCGCCGTCCCGCAACTCCAGGACGTGCGTACAGCCCGTCGCGGCGGCGTCCCCGGCCTGCCCCGGCAACTCTCTGACCACAATGCGACCGGAAGCGCGCAATTCCTCGATCTCAGCCTCCAGGGCCTGATCGCCCTGCCACGGGGCAAACACGGCATCCGCCTCGGCCGGTCCGGGCGCGCTGCCGACCCGCATCAGGATCTTCAGATCCGTGCTGAAGCCGGTGGCCGGTCGCGCCCGCCCGAAGTCCTCGCCGATGTGGTCGTAACGGCCGCCGCGGGCGATCTCCTGGCCGACGCCGGGAACGAAGGCGGCGAAAGTGACGCCGCTGTGGAAGCCGTAGCCGCGCAGCTCGGCCAGATCGTAATGGACCGGCACCTCGGGCAGGCGGACGCGCAGCGCCTCGCGCAGCGCGACCATCTCATCAAGCGCCTCCCGGACGTCCGGGACGACATCGGCGAACAGCGCGCGCGCCTTCTCGATCACCTCGTCATCGCCGTTCAGTTCCGCCAGAGCGCCGATTATCGCGGCGATCGGCGGACTGATATCCAACTTCGCGACCAGGGCATCGATCTCGGGCTCGGCCTTGCGCTGCAGGGCATCGAACAGGGCCGCCTCCTGTTCGCCGCTGAGTTCGGCGGCCTTAGCCATTCCGCGGAAGATGCCGACGTGACCGAGATCGAGATAGACCTGTTCGACCCCGGCAGTGCGCAGCGTCTCGAGCATCAGACAGAGGATCTCGGTGTCGCTCTCGGTACCGGAGTGGCCGAACAACTCGGCGCCGAGTTGCAGCGGGCTGCGCGATCCGTCCAAGTCGCTGCTGCGGGTGCGCAAGACGCTGCCGATGTAGCACAGGCGGGTGGGTTCCTCGCGCCGCAGTTTGTGGGCATCGATACGGGCCGCCTGCGGCGTGATGTCCGCGCGCACCCCCATCATGCGTCCGCTGAGCTGGTCGGTCAGCTTGAAGGTCTGCAGGTCGAGGTCCTTGCCGACTCCGGTCAGCAGCGACTCGAGAAACTCGATGAACGGCGTAATGACCAGGCGGTAGCCCCAACTGCGGTGCAGGTCGAGCAGACGCCGGCGCAGATCCTCGAGACGGGTGGCCTGATCCGGCAGGAGTTCATCGATGCCTTCCGGCAACAGCCAACGTTCGTTCCGCATATCGAATCAGCGAACCAGATAGAGAAGCACAACACCTGCCAGCATGCTGATGATCCCGACGATCCGCAACGTCCGGTTGTCGAGTTGACTGATCAACATCAGACTGTTGCGAAATCCACGCGGGTTGGCGAACGGCAGAATCCCTTCGATCACCAGCATCAGGGCCACGGCGACAAGCAGGTCGTGCATGGAATTCTCACGAAAAAGCCGGGTTCGTCTACCGGACCCGGCCGAATTCGATGCCGGGCAGAGCCCGGCAAACTTTGGATTTTGTCAGAGCGGTCGCTGACTGTCCATCAATCGGCTCCCTCCGGACTGTTGAAGTAGCGGAAGAATTTGGAGTCAGGATCCAGCACCATCATGCTGCCGCCCCGTTCGAACACACCGCGGTAGGCTCCAAGGCTGCGCCAGAAGGCGTAGAATTCGCCGTCTTCCTCGAAGGCCTGGGCGTAGGTCTCGGCCGCCTGGGCGTCGCCCTCGCCGCGCAGCTTTTCGGCGTCGCGATAGGCATTGGCGACAATCTCGGTGCGCTGGCGGTCGGCGTCGGCCCGAATCCGCTCGGCGGCCTCCCGACCCTCGGCGCGCAGCTCGTTGGCGACCCGCTGACGTTCGGTACGCATCCGCGCGTAAATGCTTTCACTGATATCACGCGGGAAGTCTATCTGCTTGATCCGGACGTCGACGATCTCCACCCCGAGGTCGCTGGCCTTGGCATCGGCCTCTTTGGCCAGCATCTGCATGATCTCGGTCCGCTCCCCGGAGATGACCTCCGGGACGGTGCGCTTACCGAACTCGTCACGCAAGGCGGCATTGATCCGCTCGGACAGCAGTCGCGAGGCGGTGGCACCGCTGCCCCGGGTCGAGCGGAAGAACTGGGCGACATCAGCGATCCGCCACTTGGCGTAGGAATCGACCACGACGAACTTCTTCTCGACGGTCAGGAATCGCTGCGGTTGGGTATCCAGGGTCTGGATCCGCTTGTCGAACAGTACGATGTTCTGCACCATGCGGCAGTTTGAAGATGCAGCCCGGGCGCGTAGTCGGCGTCCTTGATCTCGCCGAGTTGCAGTCTCAGGGCGAATTCGTTCTCCTGCACAACGAAGAAGGAGGAATAAACAAGCAGGGCCACGACCAGGGCGCCGATCAGGCCGAACAGGGCTTTGGGCGAATTCATTATCGGGTACTCCTTCCGCGAGCAAAGTCGCGCGTACGGCCTGTGGAATCGGTGCTTCCTGACGGCGGATCGGGTACGTAAGTGCTGGTACCGCGGTCTTCAGGCTTGGGGCCGGGCTGCATCAACCGGTCCAGCGGCAGATAGGTCAGATTGCTGCCCTTGTTGACGTCCAACAGGACCTTGCTGCTGTTCTGCAGCACGTCCTGCACCGTATCGAGGTAGAGCCGCTCCCGGGTCACCTTGGGCGCCTTTTCGTACTCGCGCAGCAGTGCCAGGAAGCGCTGCGACTCACCGTCGGCCTCAGCGATGACCTTCGCCTGATAGGCCTTGGCGTCCTCGATGATCCGCGCCGCCTCACCGCGGGCGACCGGCACCACGCCGTTGGCATAGGTCTGAGCCTGGTTCTGCAGACTCTGCTTGTCCTCGCGGGCCTTGATCGCGTCATCGAAGGCCTCTTTCACGGCCTCTGGCGGACTGGCGTCCTGAATGTTGACGTTAGTAATCATCAGGCCGGTGCGGTAGAGCTCCAGCAACTCCTGGGTGCCGGTCTGCACCGCCACGGCGATCGCGCTGCGGTTCGCGGTGATGATGTCGTCAAGGCGACTCTTACCGACCACGTCCCGCAAGGCCGATTCGGTCGCCCCGCTGATGGTCTTCTCCGGCGCGGCGTCCTGGAACAGATAATCAGCCGGGTCCTGAATGCGGTACTGAACGGAGAAGGCCACGTCGACGATGTTCTCGTCCTTGGTCAGCATCTGCACCCGCAATGGGAATTCGTTGACTTGGTCGACGTCGACGGTGATTACCTCGTCGATAAACGGGATCAGCAGGTGCGGGCCGGGATCCGTGGTCGCAGCATAGGCGCCGAAGCGTTTGATCACGCCCCGTTCCGCCGGTTCGACGATGTAGAAAGCCTGAACGGCGAGTGCGATTACCACCACGACAACGACGATCGTTCCGATCCCGGCGATCCCGCCGCGTCCCGGAGACGAACCACCGGAACCACTGGAACTTCCGCCTCCACCGCCGCCGCGCTTGCCGCCGAACAGCCCGCCAAATTTGTCTTGCAGCTTTTTCACCACCTCGTCGAGGTCAGGGGGACCCTGATCGCCGCCTTTGCCGCTCCAGGGGTCGCGATTTCCGCCACCCGGTTCATTCCAGGCCATGTGCTACTCCGTACTCATTTACGATTTGATTCACGCCGTTCGACGCGAGCGAATTGGGTATTCTAACAAGATGGGGCGCCGTGTCGGCATTGCCAAGCGACAATAGACGCTAGGTTTGTGCTGATTCAAGCAATCGCTCCCAGCCGACATCCCGTTTTCTCAGCCGTTCCAGGTCGCGCCGCGGCAGCGAGACCCGCAGATCCCAGCCGCCGTCTTCGGTGACGGCCTCGCTGAGCACCGTGCCGTCGCGAAACAGCGCGGCGCGCAATCGGCCGTCTGCCGGTGTCAAGTGTACGGTGGTTTGAACCCAGTCGCCGTGAAAGGTTTCTTGCAGGGCCTGCAGTAAAAGATCGATACCGTCGCCCGTCTTGGCCGACAACCAGACGCGAATCGGCCTGCCTGACGCGTCGCGCTCGATCCGCGGCTCGGACCCGGGCAGGCGATCCAGCTTATTGTACACCTCGATGCGCGGCACCTCGGCGGCGCCGATCTGCCCCAGGACATCCTCGACCTCGGCGACCTGGTCGCCGCGGTGTGCGGCAGCCGCATCGATCACGTGCAGCAGCAGGGCTGCCTCGGCGGTCTCCTGCAGGGTCGAGTGGAAGGCCGCGACCAGTTCGTGCGGCAGGTTCGAGATGAAGCCGACCGTGTCGGCGAGGATCAGCGCACCGCCGTCCGGCAATGCCAGCCGGCGCAGCGTCGGGTCCAGGGTCGCGAACAACTGATCCGCGCATAGACGCCGGCGTCGGTGAGCGCATTGAACAGGGTCGACTTGCCGGCGTTGGTGTAGCCGACCAGCGAGATGGTCGGCAGCTCGGCCCGTCGTCGGGCGCGCCGGCCCTGCTCGCGCTGGCTGTCGACCCGGTCGAGACGCCGCCGGATCTGATCGATGCGCTGGCCGAGCAGGCGGCGGTCGGTCTCGAGCTGGGTCTCACCCGGACCGCGCAGGCCGATACCGCCCTTCTGCCGCTCGAGGTGGGTCCAGCCGCGCACCAGGCGGGTCGACAGATGCCGCAGCTGGGCCAGTTCGACCTGCAGCTTGCCCTCGAAGGAGCGCGCGCGCTGGGCGAAGATGTCGAGGATCAGCCCGGTGCGGTCGAGCACCCGGCATTGCAGGAGGCGCTCGAGATTGCGCTCCTGGCTGGGGCTCAGCTGATGATCGAAAATCACCAGCTCAACGCCCTCTGCCTGAACCAGGGCGTGCAGTTCCTCGGCCTTGCCGCTGCCGATGAACAGACGCGGGTCGGGGCTGCGCCGAGATCCGCTGACCATGTCCACGGGATCGGCGCCTGCCGATACCGCCAGATCGTAGAACTCCTCGAGTTCCTCCGCTGCCGGACCGCCTTGTGGCGAGATATGCACCAATACGGCGCGCTCGCCGATCTCCGGGCGCTCAAACATACCGGCACCAGACCGTCTCGGACTTCAGGGACGACACGTTAAACACATTGCCAGAAACGAAAGACCCCCGACGCTTCCGTCAGAGGCCTCGGTGAAATCGGGCTGGATCAGGGTGATCAGTTTATTCGTTTCCGGGCTCCGCGGCAGCGCCCTCGGCGGCCGGCGGCTGGATGCGGACGTTGCGCGCCGGAACGACCGTCGAAATTGCGTGCTTGTAGACCATCTGGCTGACACTGTTTTTCAGCAAGACGACAAATTGGTCGAACGAGTCGATGGTACCTTGAAGCTTGATACCGTTGACCAGGAAAATTGACACGGGGACGCGATCTTTGCGCAGTGTGTTCAGGAAAGGGTCTTGGAGGCTCTGCCCTTTTGACATTTTATTGGCTCCTTTTTGTAATCGTGTGATTTTATAAAAATTCGAATCAGCCGAGTTTTTTGAGGGCTGCGCGCGGTAAAAATTCCCGCCAAATCATGTTCCCAAGTGAGTGAACCCGTGCCCGGGGCTCCGGTTTTCCCTGATCCTGCCAGCCATCGGCGATTCGGACCCTGGCGAATATAGCATAACGATGCCTGATGAAATGTTATCCAGTATTCATAAACCTACTGAATGCTTGAGCTTTTTCACGACCGGTCCGACGAGGTCCCGGTCCGCCGGGTCCAGCCACAGGCACTGCGTTTCGGATCGCAGCCAGGTCATCTGCCGTTTGCCCAGCTGGCGCGTGGCTGCGACGGCCTTTTCGATCATCAGCTCCCGGGGAAATTCGCCGCGCAGATAGGCCGCCATCTGACGGTAGCCGACCGACCGCAGGGACGGCATGTCTTCGCGCAGATCGTAGCGCGCCAGCAGATCACGCACCTCCTGTTCGAAGCCCTGGTCCAGCATCCGCCGAAATCGGCGTTCGATCCGCTGGTGCAAGACCGAGCGCTCCCCGGGGGCGCGCACCAGCTTTACCGCCCGATAGGGCATCGTCTGGCCGGCGCTGCGCCTGTGCAGCACGCTCAGCGGCTCGCCGGTCAGGCGCCAGACCTCCAGCGCCCGCAAGATGCGCTGCGGATCGTTCGGATGGATGCGCTGAGCCGCCTCCGGGTCGACCTCGGCGAGTTCCCGGTGCAGCTCGCCGAGCCCCTGAGCCTCGAGCCGCGCCTCGAGTTCGGCGCGGAGCGCCGGATCGGCCTCCGGAAGATCGGAGAGCCCCCGCTGCAGGGCGCGAAAATACAACATGGTGCCGCCCACCAGCAGCGGGATACGCCCCGCGGCGGTGATCTCGTCCATTTCGCGCAGCGCGTCACCGCCGAAACCGCGCCGCCGAATAGACCTCGGTCGGTTCGCAGATGTCGATCAGGCGATGCGGGGCGCGTGCCAGGGTCCAGGCGTCCGGCTTGGCGGTGCCGATGTCCATGTCGCGGTAGACCAAGGCGGAATCGACGCTGATGATCTCCAGCGGCAGGCGCTCGACCAGTTCGATCGCCAGATCGGTCTTCCCCGAGGCGGTCGGCCCCATCAGCAGCACCGCCGGCGGCAGCTCGGCGCCGGCCCGGTTCATCGCCCGCGCAGAAACAGTCGATCGAGCTCGGCCAGCGACAACTGGGTCCAGGTCGGGCGGCCGTGATTGCATTGGCCGCTGCGCTCGGTGCGCTCGATGTCACGCAGCAGAGCGTTCATCTCCTCGCGGGTCAGCCGCCGGTTGGCCCGCACCGAGCCGTGGCAGGCCAGAGTCGAAAGGATCTGGTTGATCTCCTCGCGCACGCGCTCGGAACGGCCGTGTACGACCAGGTCGGCGAGCAGATCACGCAACAGCTGTTCCGCGTCGACCTCGCGCAACTGCACCGGCACGGCGCGGATCACCAGGGTCTCGGTGTCGAGCCGGTCGACCTCCAGGCCCAGCTCGGCCATCAACGCCTGCTGCTCGATCGCCAGATCCACCTCGCGCCGGCTGACCTTGACGGACACCGGCACCAGCAGCGGCTGGCTGCGGATGCCGTCGGCCTCGAAGGCCTGCTTCATACGCTCGTAAGTGATGCGCTCGTGCGCGGCGTGCATATCGACCAGCACCAGGCCCTGGGCATTCTGCGACAGGATATAGACGCCGTGCAGCTGCGCCAGGGGAAAACCGAGCGGCGGGACTGCCGCACCGTCGACTGTCGTCTCGACCTCGGTCTCGACCGCCACGGCAGCGCCGAGCGCATCGGTCGGCGGCCGCTGCCACTCCAGGCTGGCGCGGTAGCTCGAGGCCGACTCGCGTATCTGCAACGGCATGGGACGCTGCAAGGGCGCAGTCGAGACGACTCCGCCCGAGCTGGCCGGCGCCGCGGGCGCGGTCCCGCCCTGCCCCGGCTCGACCGCGTTCGACAATTGATCCGCCGGCCGGGTCTCGGCCAACACCTGGTGCAGGGTGCGGAAGATGAAGTCGTGCACCAGACGCCCCTCGCGAAAGCGCACCTCGTGCTTGGTCGGGTGGACATTGACGTCGACCAGCACCGGGTCCAGCCGCAGATAGATCACGTAGGCGGGGTGACGGCCATGGTAGAGCACGTCCTGGTAGGCCTGGCGTACCGCATGGGTCACCAGCTTGTCGCGCACCATGCGGCCGTTGACGTAGAAGTACTGCATATCGGCCTGGGCGCGGGAGAACGTCGGCTGCGCCACCCAACCCTCGAGCCGCAACCCGGCGGCCTCGTGTTCGAAACCCAGCGCACTGTCCAGGAAGGGCTTGCCCAGCAGGTCGATCAGGCGCCGCTCGCGACCGCTCGCGTCCCGGCAGGCGGCCGAACCGAACACCTCGCGACCGTTGTGGTTGAGGACGAAGCCGACATCGAAATGCCCCAGCGCCAGACGCCGCAACACCAGTTCGACGTGACCGAACTCGGTCTTCTCGGTCTTCAGGAACTTGCGCCGCGCCGGGGTGTTGTAGAACAGGTCACGGACATCGACCGAGCTGCCGGGAGCATGCGCCACCGGTCGCGGTTCGATGTCGCCCCCCTCGCCGATGGTCTCGACTTGCCAGGCGTGCTCGGCCTCGGCGGCGCGCGAACTCAGGCTCAGGCGCGACACCGAGGCGATGCTCGGCAGTGCCTCGCCGCGAAAGCCCATGCTGGCGATCGCGATCGAGATCCTCGAGACGTTCGATCTTGCTGGTCGCGTGCCGCGACAAGGCCAGGGCGAGATCCGCCTTGTCGATCCCGCCGCCGTTGTCGCGCACGAGGATCCGCTTCACGCCGCCCTGATCGACGCAGACCTCGATCCGGTCGGCGCCGGCATCGAGGCTGTTCTCGACCAGTTCCTTGACCACCGAGGCCGGGCGCTCGACCACCTCACCGGCGGCGATCTGGTTAACAAGTTGGGAAGCCAAGGCATGAATTCGGGCGGGCATGGACGGCATTCTGCCATCCGCCGGGAAGTCGATGTCAACCGAGTCGCTTTCCGAGTCCGTGCTCCGACGAGACAACACCGGAGTAGCCACGGCCGGCGACAAGAACCGAGCCGACAAAAATATTTTCGGCGCCCTCTTGTAAGTGGCCCGAGACGACATACACTTTCCCTCGCGCAGATACACGGCGCAGGTAAGCTCCCTCCAGACTTGGCCAACGGCCCTTCGTTGCCGGCCTTGAAGCGATCGATCCCGCGGCACGGTTAAGCGTAACCGTTCGACTTTTCAGTTGATGATTGGGAGTGTTTAGAGATGAATAAACTTATTAGTACTGTTGCTACCATCGCCGTGTTCGGCATCCTTCTGTCGCAAACAGCCGCCGCGGACGATGCCGCAGAAGCCTTCAGACTGCTCGACGTTGACAGCGATGGTTTTGTCACCCTGGTCGAGGCCGAGGTCAATCCGGAACTGGTCGATTCGTTCGAAGACGGCGACGACAATGACGACGGCAAGCTGGACCTCGTTGAATTCACCAAGCTCGAAGTCACGGACGAGTAGGCCCGGCCCCTAAATCCCAGGTCTTGAAGCGAGTGTCCTGGGCATCTTCATTGAGCGATGGCCCCGCAACCCGCGGAGGGCGTATCAGCCGCAAGCCGTAAGTCGCCTGACGACGACGGATGCGGTGCACGACACTCGTGGGCCAGGGAGGTCCCGCAACCAACCGCCGGAACCGGGATGGGTCAACGTCGGAATCAGAGGATCTGTTCTCGAAGGTGGCACATGTTCGACTGTTTCTTCGACTCCTAAAGTCGTGCCCGCGCAGCCGCTGGCCGGCTGGTACTCTTTTTCGGTTGAGTGTTGATATCAAGACCCGCCCGGCGCCTGACCGCGCCGGCCGAAGGGTTCAATCTCGAGATCTCACCAACTACTCCCAACCGATGACATCATAGCCACGCTCGCTGAGGCAGCGCTGTACGAAGCTCTTGAAGGTCGGACTGAGTTCGGCCGAATCAAAGGCACCTACGGTCGCGCCGGTCGCGGCTCCGGCCGCCGCCCCGGCCGCGGCTCGCTCAGCGGCGTTTCCACCCCGCACCAACCCCCAGACACCGGCGCTGACACCCCCCAAGACACCGCCCTTGGCTGCTTTGGTGCCAACCTCGCCGTCTTTGGTTCGATCCACTCCGTATCGATCGGCGAGCGCCATACAGGCATCGGTGTCGCGTTCGGCCTGCTCTCTGCCGATCGACTCGAGATGAAAATTGGGGTAGAAGACCGGCCGCTTACCGCCGGAGGCGCAACCGCTCAAGAAGGCGATTAAGACGACGACCGTCAGAAACGAAAGCGCTCGGGTCACCGAAGCGGAAAGCGCGCGGATTGAAAGGCCCATGGAAGACTACCTGCGATGAGAGAAGCGACGAAGCTCCTCACACTCTAGTGTTACGGGCCGCAAAGGCAATACCGCATCGGGCACAAGCCAGGGGTCGGAGTCGCTATAGACTCCGACCCCGTTACCCGGTTTGGCGCCCCCCGGAGGGCGCGGCCCCCTCAGGTCTCCGGGATCGTCAGGACCTGCCCGATCCGAATCCGATCGCCCCGAAGTTGATTCAACTTGCGCAGATCCGCCAGGCTGACCTCGTAGCGGGTCGCAATCTCGGACAAGGTGTCTCCGCGCCGGATGACATGCTTGCGGTCGTCGAGTTTGGCCTCGGCCAGGTACGTCCCGGGCGGCGGCGTAGCCTCGAAATAGGCCTCGATACCCGACAGCAGGGACCTGGCCAGGCGCAGCTGATGAGCCTGACTGGCAAGATTGCGCTCGTCGTTCGGGTTGGAGATGAAGCCGGTCTCGACCAGCATCGAGGGGATATCCGGTGCCTTTAGCACCATGAAACCGGCCTTCTGCACCCGATGGCCGTGCACCCGGCCGACCCGGCCGAGTTCCTTGTAGACCTTGGCCGCGGCCGCCTCGCTGGCCTGCTGAGTTCCCGACTGAGACAGATCGAGCAGCACCCAGGCCAGCACCTCATCCTTGTCGTCCAGGCTGACCCCGCCGACCAGGTCGGCCGAGTTCTCCTGCTCGGCGAGCCAGCGTGCGGCCTCGCTCGAGGCCCCTCGGCGCGACAGCACGTAGACCGAGGAACCGCGCACGCGCGAATCGCGGAAGGCGTCGGCATGGATGGAGACGAACAGGTCGGCGCGCTTCTCGCGGGCGATCTCCATACGCCTGCGCAGGCCGATGTAGTAATCACCGGTGCGGGTCAACTCGGCTCGCATCCCCGGCCGGGCATCGATCAGCTCCTTGAGCCGATGGGCGATCTGCAGGGTGACGTTCTTCTCCCGGGTACCGCGTCTCCCAAGTGCCCCCGGATCCTCGCCGCCGTGTCCGGCATCGATCGCCACCACCACATCACGCAACAGACCCTTGCCGAGGTCCTGCACATCCTTGGCGACTTTGCGGGCAGCCGTGCGTTGCTCGTCGTAGAGATCAATCACCAATCGATGGCCATACTGGCTGTTCGGCTTCAGCAGGAAGCTCTTCGGCCGTACCGGCTTGTTCAGGTCGAGCACGACACGCAGATCCTGGCCCTCGCGCGGCGCGTGCCGGACCCGTTTGACCAGACCCTGAGCCAGCGAGGCGGTATCCACACCCGATCCCAATCGACTGCGCTCGAGGTCGATCACCAGCCGCTCGGGGTTGTGCAAAGGAAAGACCTTGTGTTCTACCGGGCCGCCGACGTCGAACACCAGCCGGGTGTTATCCGGAGCGGTCCACATGCGAATACCCTGAACCTGCCCGGCTGCCGTGTCGGCGCCCCAGGCGGCCGCTCCGGAAAGGAACAGCCACAGAAACAAAAAGAGAACTGATTTCAGTTTACGAATCGTGTCCATGGTTCCGTGTCCGACGGGTCTCGGCCGATGTCGAAAAAATTAGCATACGGTATCCGTAAAAACCAGAAATTTCGGGAAGATAGATCTAGTTCTTCAACTCGACCTCAGATTCGAATTCTTGAATCACGGCGCCGATCCGGTCGATCAGCGCCGCCTGCGTCCGCAGCCGCAGATCGCGGCCGCCGGGCGCGTGCTGCAGCTCGATACGCAGGTCCGCCGCCGGCAGCCAGCCGGCGCCGCGCTCCGGCCACTCGATCAACACCAGTGCCGGCTCGGCCAGCATGTCGCGCAGTCCGAGATATTCGAGCTCCTCGCCGTCACCGAGTCGGTAGAGATCGAGATGATAGACCCTCCCGTCGGCGATCTCGTAGGGCTCGACCAGGGTAAAGGTCGGGCTGCGCACCGCATCCTGATAGCCGAGCCCGCGCAGCATACCCCGCACCAGGGTGGTCTTGCCGGTGCCGAGATCGCCCTGCAGAAACACCACCAGGGCCTGAGACCGACCCGGCAGGGCCGCGAACAGGGCCTGGCCGAGTCCGGCGCCCAGGCGCTGCTGGGTCTCGGGGTCGGGCAGGTGCAGTGTGAACTCAGTCATTCGCGCGCCGCTGGATCCAGGGCAGCAGATCGCTCGCCAGCAGGCCACGTTCGCCACCGTCCTCCGCCGCGGCATCGGCCGCCGCGGCGTGCAGGCAGACCCCGCACTCGGCGGCCTCGCCGGGGCTCAGGCCCTGGGCCATCAGCCCGGCGATCACCCCGGTGAGCACATCGCCCATGCCGCCGCTGGCCATGCCGGGGTTGCCGTCGGAGCAGACCGCCGGCGGCCGTGTGCCGACCTGATCGACGATGCTGCCGGCGCCCTTGAGCACCACGCAGCCGCCGAACCGTCGAACCAGCTGCCGAGCGACGGCGAAACGGTCTGCGTGCACCTCGGCACTGCAGACCCCGAGCAACCGCGCCGCCTCACCCGGATGCGGCGTCAACACCCAGTCGTCGCGCTTTTGCGCCTGCCCGGCGAGCAGATTCAGGCCGTCGGCGTCGACCACCAGCGGCCGACCGGCCGCCAACACACGCTGCCACAAGGCCCGGCCCCAGTCGGCCTGCCCCAGCCCAGGGCCGACGGCGATCACTGTCGGCCCGGGCGATCAGCTCGTCGCAGGTCCTCGCCCCCGATCGACTCCGCGGACCATGATCTCCGGCCGGCGCCGCGAGCACCGCCGTGACATGCTCGGGCCGGGTCGCCAGGCTGACCAGCCCGGCGCCCGCTGCGCGCCGCCGCCTCCGCCGCCAGCCGCGCCGCGCCGCCAAAGCCCTGCTCGCCGCCCACCACCAGGACATGGCCGAAATGGCCCTTGTGGGCGCTGCGCGAGCGCGGCGCAGAGTATTTGCGCCTGCTTGACCCAGTCGATCCGCCGGGCGCGACGAGGATCTGCCCGGCATAGACCCGCGCCGGGCACCTCGAGCGACTCGAAGCGGATCTCGCCGCAACGGGCCGGGCCGTCGCCGGTGAACAGACCCTGCTTGAGGCCGATAAAGCTCATGGTCGCACTCGCACGAACCGCCACGCCGAGCACCGCACCGGTGTCGGCGTGCAGACCGGAGGGGATGTCCAGCGCCAGCACCGGGCGACGCTCGCGGTTCACCGCCTCGATCGCGGACGCCCAGCTGCCGCGGACCTCGCGCGCCAGACCGGTGCCGAAGATGCCGTCGACGATCACGTCGGTGCGCTTCGGCAAACCGTCGAACTCCAGCCATTCGGCCCCGGGCTCGCCGCACAGATCGTCCCAGCGCTCGGCGTTCAACCGGGCATCGCCGCTGAGCTTCTCCCGATCGCCGAGCTGCAACACCCATACCGTCAGACCCGCCTGCCGGGCGAGGCGGGCAAGGACGAAGCCGTCACCGCCGTTATTGCCCACCCCGACCAACACGGTGACATCACCCGCATCAGGCCAGCGTTCGCGCAGGAGATCGAAAGCGGCCTGTCCGGCCCGCTCCATCAGCACCTCGCCGGGGATCTCGAACTGTTCAATCGCCATCCGATCCAGTTCGCGGACCTGATCGGCCCGGTAGAGTGCATGGGGCAACTGCTCGGACTTGGGTAAGACTCGAACCATCGATCTGATCTCGATCTGATCGGGCGGCGATTCCGCACGGTGAAGGAAAACCGTATTGTAGGCCGACTGCGGCCGAGCGCCGACTCCGCCCATCACCCGCCAACGCCCGCCGTGAGCCATCGAGATTCCGCCACCGATTTCACCGCCCTCGCCGCCCGCATCAAGGCCTGGGGCCGTGAGCTCGGCTTGCAACAGGTCGGGATCGCCGATATCGACCTGAGCTCCGCCGAGCAACGCCTGCTCAACTGGCTCAACGACGGCTTTCACGGCGAGATGGACTACATGGCCCGCCACGGCAACAAGCGCTCGCACCCGGCCGAACTGGTACCCGGCACACTGCGGGTGATCTCGGTGCGGATGGACTATCTGCCCGGCGAGGTCGAGCCGGTGAGCGCCGTCGCTCGAGCACAACTGGAAGACCCGGCCGCGGCCTTCGTCTCGCGCTACGCGCTCGGTCGCGACTACCACAAGCTGCTGCGTACCCGGCTGCAGAGGCTGGCCGAGCGCATCGGCGCGCAGGTCGGCGAGTTCGGCTACCGGGTCTTCGTCGACTCCGCCCCGGTGCTGGAGAAGGCCCTGGCGCGAGAAGGCCGGGCTCGGCTGGATCGGCAAGCACACCAATCTGCTCAACCGCGAGGCCGGTTCCTGGTTCTTTCTCGGCGAGCTCTACACCGACCTGCCGCTGCCGGTCGACGCCCCGGTCAGCGAACACTGCGGCAGTTGCCAGGCCTGCATCGATGTCTGCCCGACCCGGGCCATCGTCGCGCCCTATCAGGTCGACGCGCGCCGCTGCATCTCCTATCTGACCATCGAACTGCGCGGCACCATCCCGAGTCGAGCTGCGGCCGCTGCTCGGCAACCGCATCTACGGCTGCGACGACTGCCAGCTGGTGCTGCCCGTGGAACCGCTTTGCCCGGGCCACGCGTCGAGCCCGACTTCCAGCCCCGTCACGGGCTCGACAGCGCCGACCTTGATCGAGCTGTTCGCCTGGGAGCGAGGACGAAGTTTCTGCAGCCGCACCGAGGGCTCAGCGATCCGCCGCATCGGCTGCGTGCGCTGGCTGCGCAACATTGCGGTGGCGCTGGGCAATGCCGAACCCTCGGCGGAGGTGATCGCGGCCTTGGAGGCCCGGGCCGGGCATGCCTCGGAGTTGGTACGGGAGCATGTGGGTTGGGCGTTGGCGCGGGTTCGGGGTTGAATCCGGGATGGTCTTTAGGTGCCGGCACCCGGAGATCGGGAGATCCGCTCCGTTAGCGATGCCTCTGCTGACGAGTTCCGCCTGATCCTGTTTCGGTTGCGGTGCTCGGTGGCTCGGAAGTCGCGGGAGGCGTCCTCCGCATGGTTTGCGCTTGATCCGAAGGCCCCAATGTTCTCGGCGGGCACTCCGTCCGACTCTTCGCCGCCGAGCACTGCAGAGCCGCGCGGAAAAAGGCGCAAGGCTGTTTGAGCGATCGCAGATCGCGAGTTTGCCTTGCGACCCGCGTGGACCGAAGCGCGCAGGGTGAACCGCGACCGTCATGCCAGTGGCATGACGCAGCGCGGTGAACGCCCGGACAGGACGTCCGGGCTGGGGGTGGGAAATGCACAGACGTCGCGCCAGGGATGGCAGGAACAAACCCGGTTTCGACGCGGCGAAGTGGAGAGAAGGACTTTTGGTCCCTCAAAATCACCTCGCAGTAGGGCGCGACAAGCCCCGTCAAAAAACTCACCGCGAAGCGGCACATAAAATCTCAAGCCCGGTGCCGCTACCGAGACCAGACCCCAACCCCAATCAATCCCGCTTTGAGCTACCATCCCGCCCCGACATGTTGAAGTTCCTCCATCAGCTGCGCCAGCGCTACGCCCAACAACCCGAATCGCCGCAGCGCGAACAACGGCTCGACAGCCTTTCCCTCGCGATTGCCGCCTTCTGTCGGCTCGCCCAACTCGCAGCGCGCGGTGTCCAGGGGTCGGAGTCGGGTACGACTCCGACACCGGGCGGACCGGCACCGGACGGGCCGGGCGAGCTATCGGTCGACCTGACCCGCCCGCCGCCGCAGATCGTCATCATCGGCCCGACCCAATCGGGCAAGAGCAGCCTGGTCAACCTGCTCGCCGGCGACCAACTCGCCGGGGTCAGCGCCCTGGCCGGTTACACCCGCCATCCACAGGGCTTCGGCTTCGGCCTGGACGAGCAGGCCCTGGTCGGACTCGATCACTGTCTACGCCCGTATCGCCGGGTCGCGCCCGAGGAGCTGACCCCCGACCGGCTCGACCGCTTCAGTCTGATCGCGCTGCCGGACTCGACTCCGCTCGGCCGGCCCGGGGTGCTGTGGGACACGCCCGACTTCGACTCGGTCGCCGCCCACCACTACCGCCAGAGCGTACTGACGGTCGCCGCCCAGGCCGATCGGGTGATCATGATCGCCAGCCGCGACAAGTACGGCGACCTGTCCGTGTGGCGCACACTGGAAATGCTCGCGCCGTTGGGACTGAACTTGAGCCTGGTCATCAACAAGGTCAGCCCGGGTACCGAGGCGGAGCTGCGCCGGCACATCGGGGAGGAGCTCGAACAGCGTCTGCCAAGTCATGGGCGGGTGCCGATCTTCATGCTGCCCTACAGCGCCGCGCTGAGTCAGGACGACGCCCCGGAACCGGAACTGAAGGCGGCGATCGAACAGCTGCGAGCCGACCTCGGCGGCGCCTTCGAACCCGGACCCGCGGATGAGGATCTGGCCGCACGCCGCGCCCGAATCGTCGATCTGCTCGACGTCCACTGGCGCGATTGGATCGAACCGCTGCGCGCCGAGCATGCCGCCCAGGCACAGTGGCGCGACCTGGTCGATCGGCAACTGGCCGAGTTGCTCGATCACTACCGGCAGGACTTCCTCGCCGATTCCGACCGCTACGACACCTTCCAGCGCATCCTCGCCGAGCTGCTCACTCTGCTCGAGATCCCCGGCATCGCCCAGACCATGGGTCGGGTTCGACGCTGGGTGACCTGGCCGGTGCGCCAGTTGCTCGACCGCGGCGAACAGCTGATCCACGGCAACAGCAAAGGCGACCCGAACAACGAACAAAAGGTCCTGCGCCAGGCCTGCGAGCACCTCTTGCTGGAACTGACCCGCAGCGCCTCGGACCGCAGCAGCGGCGAGCTGAGCGTCTTCTGGAGGGCGCTGGAACTGCGTCTGGCGCACCATCGGCTCGAGCTGCTCGGCGCGTTCGAGCAGGCCGCCCTGCGTCACCACGAGGATTTCCAGGTCGAGATCCAAATGGCCGCCCACCGTCTGCACGAGCGGCTGGCCGAACAGCCGCGGGTACTGAACAGCCTGCGGACCGGCCGGGCGGCAGCGGACATCGCCGGTGTGGCAATCGCCTTGAAGACCGGCGGCATCGGCCTGAGCGACCTGATCCTGACCCCGGCCATGCTGTCGATGACCTCGATCCTCACCGAGGGCGCGCTGGGGAAATACGTCGATCAGGTGGTGGCCGACCTGAAGGAACGCCAGCTTGAACACGTCCGCATGGCCCTGATCGACCGTGTACTGCGGCCGGAGCTGACCGAGCTGCCGCGCGACCTGGCCAGCGACCAACTGTTCAGCCTTTCGGCCGAGCGGCTGCAGGAGGCCGAACAGGCGAGGCGGAGACTGCGACATGGCTGAGCCACTGCAACACCTGTTCCACGCCGCCCGACTGTGGGCCGCCGGCGCCGAGTCCGACGGCTGGCTGCCGGGCGAGCTGGCGCAGCGGGTCGAGGCGGCCGAGGCGGCGAGCCCCGCCGATCTGTTCGATGACAACGCCGCCCGGCCGCTGGTCGTCGCCCTGTTCGGCGGGACCGGGGTCGGCAAGAGCAGCCTGCTCAACCGGCTCGCCCAGGCCGAGATCGCCAAGGTCGGTATCCGCCGGCCGACCTCGCATGAGGTCACCCTGTATCACCACGCCGAGCGCGTCCCGGACCGCCTGCCGGCGGAATTCCCGCTCGACCGGGTGCGCACCGCCGTGCACCACGACGACGACCGGCGCAATGTGCTGTGGATCGACATGCCCGACATCGACAGCACCGACCCCGGCAACCGCGATCTGGTGCTGCAGTGGCTGCCGCACGTCGACGTCGCCGTGTATGTGGTCAGCCCGGAGCGCTACCGCGACGATCAGGGCTGGCGGCTGTTCCGTCAGCGCAGCGAACAGAGCGCCTGGCTGTTCGTCATGAACCACTGGGACCGCGGCCGCGACGAGCAGCTCGACGACCTGCACCAGCTGCTGCGCGGCGCCGGTTTCGATGAACCGCTGGTCTTCCGCACCGACTGCTCCAACTCCATAGCCGAGGACGACTTCGCCGATCTGCAGCAGACTATCGGCGAACTGGCCGCCGACCGGCGCCGCAGCGCTCTGGCCCAACTCGGCGCCGGCGCCCGGGTGCGGGTGCTGCGCCAGGCGCTGGTCGCCGGCCGCGGCGCGCTCGGCGACTCCGTGCGCAGCGAACAACTGAACGGGCAATGGCAGACGCTTTGGCGGAGCTTGACCACCACGGTCCGAGACGGTCTGAGCTGGGCGGTGCAGCATCATGCCGCGCGACTGGTCGAGGCTAGGGAAGGCGGCGACCCGATCTCCGCCGACGACCCGAGCCGGCTGCTGTTCAGCGCGCCGCAGTTGTGGGACGACTGGGCTCAGACCCGGCTGCATGACACCGGGCTCCAGCTGCTGCAGGCCGCGGAGGAGATTGGCCTGGCCACACCGCCGCTGCAGAGGCTGCTGGCCGATGGGGAGCGCGACGCTGCCAGCCTGGTCCGTACCGAGGTCGATGACTCGCTGCGTCAGGCCCTGGCCAAGCCGGGCGGTACGCTGCAACGCGGGCTTTGGCAGCTCGCCGGTGGGCTGGTCTATGTGCTGCCGCTGGCCGCGCTCGGCTGGGTGGCCTGGGTGGTCGTCAGCCAGTTCGTTGCCGGCAGCAGCGGCCAAGGCGATTTCCTGCAGACCAACTTCGCGGTACACGCCCTGCTGTTGGTCGCGACGGCCTGGGGCATCCCCTGGCTGGCGCACCGGGCGCTCCAGCCCTCGCCCCTGAAAGCGGCTCGACGAGGTCTCGAACAGGGGCTGGAACAGGGGCTGGCGGCGATCGCCGAGCAGATCGAGGGACAACTGGACGCGTTCGAACAAAGACGCGAGGCGACCGCCGCCGAAGTCGAGGGCCTGATCGAACGTTGCCGGCCTTTCGAGGCCCTGCGCGAAGGCCCGGACGAGGTTCTTACACGGTCAGTCAGTCAGGCCGGCGGCCGCGCCTGATCAGCCACGACAGCCCAGCCCTCAATAGACATCCGGGTCCGCCTCAGCCGTGCGATCCGCGGCGGGCAACGGTAGCTTGAGGAAGTGTTCGCGGTAGTAGTCCAACTCGGCGATCGAGTCCTTGATGTCCTGCAGAGCCAGGTGACTGGAGTCCTTTTCGAAACCCTTGTAGAGCTCGGGCGCCCAGCGCCGAGCCAGTTCCTTGAGCGTGGAGACGTCCAGATTGCGGTAATGGAACCAGGCCTCCAGCCTGGGCATACAGCGGGCGAGGAAGCGCCGGTCCTGGCAGATGGTGTTGCCACACATCGGCGAGGCGCCCGGAGGCACCCATTTCTCGAGGAACTCCAGAGTCGCCTGCTCGGCGCTGCTGTCGGTCTGATGACTGGAACGCACACGGTTGACCAGGCCGGAATTGGTGTGCTGATTGGTATTCCACTCATCCATCCCGGCGAGGATCTCATCGGGTTGATGGATTGCGATCACCGGGCCTTCGCCGAGGATCCTCAGATGCGCATCGGTCACGACCGTGGCGATCTCGATGATCTGATCGTTCTGGGTATCGAGCCCGGTCATTTCGAGATCGATCCAGATCAGGTTTTGTTCGTGTACCGCCACCGGTTCTCCTTGCGTTTCACACGGAATTGCTCCCGCCAGATTCTAGCACCGGCCTGTTAGCATTCGCGCCTATGAACTCGTTTTCTTACGTTTTCGTCATCGCTCTGATCGCCGGTACCGGCCTGCAGTATTGGCTCGCCGCTCGCCAGGCCCGGCACGTCCGGGAGCACGCCGACCGGGTGCCGGCCGAATTTGCCGGTCGGATCGCCCTGACCGATCACCGCAAGGCCGCGAGCTACACGCTGGCGCGTCTCGGCGTCGAGCGCCTGGACCTCGCGCTGGCCATGGTCATCGTGCTCGCTTGGACGCTCGGCGGCGGACTGCAACTGCTCGATCAGCTCTGGCAGCAGACCCGCTGGCCGCCGCTGTGGCAGGGCGTGGGTCTGCTGCTGTCGCTGTTGCTGATCGGCGGGCTGATTCACCTGCCGTTGAGTCTGTGGAGTACCTTCGGGATCGAATCCAGGTTCGGCTTCAATCGAACTACACCCAAGCGCTACGTCCTGGACCTGGGTCTGCAGCTCGTCCTCAGCCTGGCACTCGGGATACCGCTGGCCCTGGTGCTGTTGTGGCTGATGGCCGGCGCCGGGCAGTGGTGGTGGCTTTGGGCCTGGCTGGTTTGGATGGCCTTCACCCTCACCCTGACCTGGGCCTATCCGACGCTCATCGCGCCGCTGTTCAACCGGTTCGAACCGCTGAAAGACGTCGAGCTGAGGCATCGGCTGGAGCGGTTGCTGCAGCGCTGCGGATTCAGCAGCCGGGGCATGTTCGTCATGGACGGCTCGAAGCGCTCGGCGCACGGCAATGCCTACTTCACCGGTTTCGGCCGCAACAAGCGGATCGTGTTTTTCGACACCCTGCTCGACGGCCTGAGCGGCAACGAGATCGAGGCGGTTCTGGCCCACGAACTGGGCCATTTCAAGAAGCGTCACATCCTCAAGCGTCTGCTGAGCACCGCCGCCCTGTCGCTGGCCGGACTGGCGCTGCTCGGCTGGCTGGCGCAACAGGGCTGGTTCTACGACGGGCTCGGCGTCGAACGTCGGACCGACGCCCTGGCGCTGACGCTGTTCCTGCTCGCCCTGCCGGTTTTCACGGTGTTCGTCAGTCCGGTCTTCGCGGCCATCTCGCGCAAACACGAATTCGAGGCCGACGACTACGCCGCCGAACAGGCCGATGCCCGAGCGTTGATCAGTGGCCTGGTGAAGATGTATCGCGACAACGCCAGCACCCTGACGCCGGATCCCCTGTACTCGTCCTTTCACCACAGCCACCCGCCTGCCCCGGTGCGTATCGCCCATCTGTCCGATAGAATGCAGCCAAGTTAAACCTTTGATCACGGCAGGACTCCAAGGATTGCCGTGACCCCGAGAATGGAGTTGTCATCATGCGTGCCCGTCTCCTTGCCGCAGTACTGATATCGACCGGTTTTTTCGCAACCGCTCAGGCGGAGAAGACCGAGTTCGACGCCAAACACTTCGTCAACACCAAGTGCGTCGCCTGCCATGACAGCACGGTCTACACGCGCGAGAACCGCCGGGTAAAATCACTCGAACGGCTCGAATCGCAGGTGCGTAGGTGTGACGCCAACCTGGGCACGACCCTATTCGACGACGACCTGATTTCCGTGGTCGATTATCTGAACGACACCTACTACCAGTTCGAGAACTAATCCCTCCCCCGCCGGATGGCCCGCCGTCGTCTCACGGAGCGCCAGAAGGCCCGTGTAGCCAAAATCCAGGAGACGCGCCGCCAACGACTGGCGGCGCGCGTCGATGCCACCCTGGAAGAATCCCGGCACCAGCTCCAGCCCGGCCGGGTAATCACCCGCCACGGCCGGAACCTGGTGGTCGAGGAAGACAACGGCGCGCTGCGTCATTGCCTGTTCCGGCAGAATCTCGGCGAAGTGGTCTGCGGCGACCGGGTCGTGTGGCAGCCCACAGGCAAGGGTGATGGCGTGGTTACGGCGCTGATCGAGCGCGAGTCGGTGCTGTCACGCCCCGACTATGCCGGGCGCGACAAACCGCTGGCGGCCAACATCAGCCAGTTGGTGGTCGTGCTGGCGCCCGAGCCCGAGCCCAGCGGTTATCTGATCGACCAGTACCTGATTGCCGCCGAGTTGATCGGCATTCAGGCCCTGATCAGCCTTGAACAAGGCCGATCTGCTCGATGCGCCCGCGCTGTCCGCCTTTCGCGACCGCTTCGACCGCTACCAGGGCGATCGGCTATCCGCTGATTGAGTATCAGCGCCCGCACCGAACACGGGCTCGATCCGCTGATCGAGCGTCTGCGCGAACAGACCAGCATCCTGGTCGGTCAGTCCGGGGTCGGCAAGTCCTCGCTGATCAATGCGCTGGTGCCGCGCGAGAACGTACTCGAAGGCGACCTGTCGGATGCCACCGGCCTCGGCCGGCACACGACATCCGCGGCAACCCTGTACAGCTGCGGCAGCGGCGGCGAACTGATCGACTCACCGGGCGTGCGCAGTTTCCGTCTCGGCCGGCTGGATCAACCGACAGCAACTCGAGCGCGGCTTTCGTGAATTCGTGCCGTTTCTCGGCCAGTGCCGCTTCCACAACTGCGTGCACCTGGCCGAACCCGGTTGCGCCGTCCGTGCCGCGGTCGAACGTGGCGACATCGCCGGACACGCCTGGCCAGTTACCAGCACATGGTGGGTGAGGCGCGCAGCGAAGCGTGACGATGCTCAAGGGCAACCTGACGCGATTCGCACGCGACCTGGTCGAACGCGCGACGATCAAACACACCTGGACGAAGACCGCTGATTTCGTTTGAATGCGCCATTACTCGAGGAAACGGATCGACAATGAACTACTGGCTGATGAAATCCGAACCGGACGTGTTCGGCATCGACCATCTGAAGGCCGATGCCGCAAAAGACCGAGCCCTGGGACGGCGTGCGCAACTACCAGGCGCGCAACATGATGCGCGACGAGATGAAGAAGGGCGACCAGGTCTTCTTCTACCACTCCAACTGCGACGAGCCCGGGATCGTCGGCATCATGAAGATTGTCAAGGAAGGCTATCCGGACCACACCGCGTTCGATCCCGAAGCGAAGTACTACGACCCCAAGAGCGACCCGGACAACCCGCGCTGGTTCCTGGTCGACGTGAAGTACGAGCGCCACCTGAAACGCAACATCAGCCTGCAGGAGTTGAAGGGATACGCCGACGGTCCGCTGGCCGACATGGCGCTGCTGCGCAAGGGCAATCGGCTTTCGATCATGCCGGTGAGTGAGGATCAGTGGGAGTTTATTCTCGGCTTGGAGTGAGCCATGGAGCGTTCTGGCGACACCCCATCAGCAGCATCTCGACAAACATAGGATGTGCTGAGCGCAGCGAAGCGCATCTGCTGCGATCGATGCGGTTGGTGTTACTCACCACTTACTCACCACATCTTACGAGCGGCCGTCGAAGATGCCTGGTATCGACAGAATTGAGTATTCCGCCGACTGGCGCCCGGGCCCTGATATTCCGGGCCTTATGCCAGGCCCTCGACGACCTTGCGCAGCTTGCCACGTATCACTTCGGCAAGCTCCCCCAGCTGCGGATTGTCAATTGCCTGCATGGAGGCAAGCGGATCGATCGCGGCCACTTGTGACCGGCCGTCATCGGTCTCCTGAACGATGACGTTACAGGGCAGCATAGTCCCCACCATCCTTTCCGATTGGAGCGCTTTGTAGGCGTACTGCGGATTGCAGGCGCCGAGGATCTGGTAGCGGCGGAAATCGACGTCGAGCTTTTTCTTCAGGGTCGCCTTGACATCGATCTCGGTGAGCACGCCGAACCCCTCGTCTTTGAGAGCGGCGGTCACCCTTTCGATCGCTTGGTCAAATGGCAGGTCGACGGTGTTGTCGATGTAATAACTCATGCTCAGGTCTCCCATCTTGAGGCTCGGCCCCGCATTGGGGCACTGGCCGGGAAAATGATTAAAACACGGATCAGGCGGTCGCAGTGCGGTTAGACGCGACCCCGGGGAAGCGCCGCTCACCCCGGCCTGTCGATCCTGTACAAGCTCGGCCTCCCACCTTCGACCCCATCGAACAGCACCAGCATCCGCCAGCCTTCGCCCTGCTCTTCCACCACCTCCAGCCCCTCGGCTTTTCCGCCGGGAGGTGGAACAAGGTCGCCAAGCTTGCGGGCGGCTCGGATCTTTCGGTCGACCCCGGGCATCTGATCCTCGCCGTCCCAGAACCACAGCGAGAAGGGTCCTGTGGCATCGCCGACCGGACCGGCCAGGATGATATATCCGCCTTCGACGGGGGCCAGGTCGCGGATTCCCTGCCCGCCCAGATCGACCAGACGGCGCTGATAGCGGCGCGGGCGATCGAACTCGAGCACCAGCACAGGCACCAGGTTGTAGCGCAGCACCGGTCCGCGGCAGCCGATCCACAGGCGGCCGTCGCGCTCGGCGATGCCCTCCAGGTCGACACCGTTCTCTTTGCACGGGATATGGGTGAAGGGCCCGAGCAACGGGTCCTTGCCGAGCAACTGCCGCAGGTTGATCTGTTCGATCCTGCCGTCGACCCGGCCGTCAGCGCTCAGTTTCAGTCGCAGCAACCGGTCGCGGGCACGATCGCGACGGATCTTGAGGAAGCGCTGGTGACCGGCGGCCTGGCTGCGATCGGACTTGAGCGGTGCGCGCACCAGGGCGTGCGAGCCGAGCACGTGCACGGTCGAACCGACGCAGCTCAGCGCCTCGATATCGAGCTCGCCCTTCTTGCCCGGCAGCCGAATCGGTTCGCCGACGGCGCGATACTCGCCGTTCTCACCGCCGATCAGACGCTGGATGCAACGTCCCTCGTCGGAACCGACCAGCAGCGCCTCCCCATGACCGGCGATACCGCTGAGATTCTCGCGATCGCCGACCAGTCCCGAGAAGCGGATCGGCGCGTCTTCCTCCTTGATTGCCATACTCAGGTCAATCGACCCGCTCGGCGCCGGGAAGCAGGCTGGCGACAAATACCCGCGGCAGCCGTTCGAGCAAGGCGTAGGCGGCCTCGCAGCTCATGGCCTGGCGCAGGCAACCGCCACCCTCGGGTGCGACCAGTTCGACCAGCACCCGTTGCTCGTCGTCGTCCAGGTACAGCTGCAGGATATGCTCCTGATCATCGACCACACCGAGAAAATTGTCGGCGTGCTGCAGCAGTTGCTCCGCCAGGGCGCCGAGCCGGCCGGCGGCCAGCGGCTCGGGTTGGGTCGAGCTGATCGCCACCTCATGCACATAGTCGCGGTAGAAGACCCGGTAGATGTGTTCACTCTCGTCCACGGGCTACTCCCGCCGCCAGGTGGTGCCCTGCGGGCCGTCCTCGAGGACGACGCCCTGGGCCTTGAGTTCGTCGCGGATGCGGTCGGCCTCGGCAAAGTCTCTGGCCTTGCGCGCGGCCAGGCGCTGTTCGATCCGGTCGCCGATCTCGGCATCCGAGGGCGTGTCGCCGGCGCCGGGCTCGGCGCCGCGCAGAAACTGCTCGGGATCATCACCGAGAATGCCGAGTGCGGCCCCCAGTCGGCGCAGTTCGGCCGCCAGGCCGGCCGCGGCCGACGCGTCGTTCGGGCGCAGGCGATTGATCTCGCGCGCCAGGTCGAACAGCACGGCCAGCGCCTCCGGCGTGTTGAAGTCGTCGTCCATCGCGGCGTGGAAGCGCTGCGCGAAGGCCTCGCCGCCGGCCGGCTCGGCCGCCGGGCAGACCGCGCAGCGCGGTGTAGAGGCGGGTCAGGGCGCCGCGCGGCGTCGTCCAGGTGCTCGTCGGCGTAGTTGAGCGGGCTGCGGTAGTGGCTGCGTGCAGGATGAAGAAGCGCACCACCTCGGCGTCGGTAGCGCTGCCAGCACCTCGCGCATGGTGAAGAAGTTGCCCAGCGACTTGGACATCTTCTCGTCGTCGACGCGCACGAAGCCGTTGTGCATCCAGTACGTTGACGAACGGCTGGCCGGTCGCGCCCTCGGACTGCGCGATCTCGTTCTCGTGGTGCGGGAAGATCAGGTCCGTGCCGCCGCCGTGGATGTCGAAGGTGCTCGCCCGAGCAGCTGCGTCGACATCGCCGAGCACTCGATGTGCCAGCCCGGCCGGCCCGGGCCCCAGGGCGACGTCCCAGGCGCGGCTCGCCCGGCTTGGCGCGCCTTCCACAGCACGAAATCGAGCGGGTCGTGCTTGGCCTCGTCGACGCTCGACGCGCGCGCCGGCGCGCAGGTCGTCGAGGCGACTTGCCCGACAGCTTGCCGTAGCCGGGGAAGCTGCGCACCGCGATAGTAGACGTCGCCGTTGTCGCCGACGTAGGCGAGGCCGCGCTGCGATCAGCCGCTCGATCATGTCGAGCGATCTCGGCGATGTGCTCGGTGGCGTGCGGCTCGTGCGTCGGGCGGCAGCACGCCGAGCGCGCCGGCGTCCTCGTGCATCGCCGCGATGAAGCGCTCGGTCAGCGCGCGGAAGCGGCTCGCCGTTCTCGTTGCGCGCGCTTGATGATCTTGTCGTCGATGTCGGTGATGTTGCGCACGTAGGTGACGTCGATAGCCGCGCGCGCGCAGATAGCGGGCGCACCACGTCGAACACCACCATGCACCCGCGCGTGGCCGAGGTGGCACAGGTCGTAGACCGTCATGCCGCAGACGTACATGCGCACCTTGCCGGGCTCGAGCGGTTCGAAGGCCTGCTTGTCGCGGGTGAGATCGTTGTAGATCTTCAGCATGGGTCTGTTTGGCGGGATCCGGGAGCTTGATTCGAAATAACCCGCAATTCTACGCCAAGGGTGGGCTTTCTACGCCCCCTGCGATGTCGATATGATGGCGGCTCGCCGAAAATCGACTAACGAACGAGGATAAATCCAATGACATGCGTCTGCTGATCGCCGCCGTACTGAGTCTTGCACTTCACCCCGACCTGGGCCGCCGACCCGGTCAAGGTGCTTGATCGAGACCAACAGAGGCGAGATCACGCTGGCCCTGGATGCCGACAAGGCGCCGAAGACGGTGGAGAACTTCCTCGCCTACGTCGACGCCGGTTTCTACGACGGCACCGTCTTTCACCGAGTGATCGAAGACTTCATGATCCAGGGCGGCGGCATGACGCCGGACATGAGCAAGAAGAAGACCGACGGCGACCCGATCGACCAACGAGGCGCGCAACGGCCTGAAGAACGTCCGCGGCAGCATCGCCATGGCGCGCACCATCGGATCCCGCATTCGGCCACCGCGCAGTTCTTCATCAATCACGAGGACAATGCCTTCCTCGACTACCCGGGCCGGGACGGCTGGGGCTACGCCGTATTCGGCAAGGTCACCGACGGGATGGACGTCGGTCGACGCCATCGCGCAAGCGACCACGGGACGGGCGGTCGACGGCGACGTCCCGAAGGAAACCATCCTGATCGAATCCGGTACGCCGCATCGACTAGAATCCCCCTTCAAGACCAGGAGCCGCATCATGATCACCTCCAAACCACACTGGGCGACATCATCATCGAACTGAACGAGGAAAACGCGCCCAAGACCTGCGAGAATTTCAAGCAGTACGTTCGCGACGGCCATTTCGACGGCACGATTTTTCATCGCGTGATCGACAACTTCATGATCCAGGGCGGCGGCTTCACCGCAGACATGACGCAGAAGCCGACCCGCGACCCGATCGAGAACGAGGCCAAGAACGGCCTGAAGAACGAGCGCGGCACCATCGCCATGGCCCGCACCACGGACCCGCACTCGGCCACGGCGCAGTTCTTCATCAACGTCAAAGACAACGGCTTTCTCGACCACCCGGGGCAGGACGGCTGGGGCTATTGCGTGTTCGGCAAGGTCGCTCGAGGGTATGGACGTGGTCGATCGAGATCCGCGCGGTCGAGACCACCAGCCGGGGCGGGCATCACGATGTCCCGGTCGAGCCGATCGTGATCGAGAAGGCAGAGATCGACGACTGGATCTGTGATCACGCCAATCCCGTCGCCGTCGCCGGGAACCGCCGTGGCTGAGACCCTGTTCATCGCCGACCTGCACCTGAGCGAGGAGCGGCCCGCCGTCACCGAGTTGTTCCTGCGCTTCGCTGCGCGAACGTGCGGCCGAGGCCGAGGCGCTGTACATCCTCGGCGACCTGTTCGACGCCTGGGTCGGCGACGACGACTCCGAGATGGCGCAGACCGTTCGTGCGGCGCTGAAATCGATCACCGCTGTCGGTACCTGGGTCTTCATCCAACCCGGCAATCGGGATTTCCTGATCGGCGAGCGCTTCCTGCGCGAGACCGGCAGTCGAGCTGCTGGACGAGACCCGCGTCATCGACCTGGCAGGACAACGCACCCTGCTGATGCACGGCGACCTGCTGTGCACCGACGACGTCGAGTACCAGCAAGCGCGAGTCATGCTGCGCAGTCCCGCCTTCGTCGCTGATTTCCAGTCCAAGTCCCTGACCGAGCGTCGCGCCCTGGCCGGCGAGTACCGCCGCCGCAGCGGCGAGGCCGTCTCGCTGAAGGCGGAGGACATCATGGACGTCAATCCGCACACCGTCGCGGACTACCTGCGACACCATGAGGCCACACGCCTGATCCACGGTCACACGCATAGACCGGGGAACGAGACCCTGACGGTCAATGGCGTCGAGGCCCGGCGCTGGGTACTGGGGGAGTGGTCGGCCGACGGGGCAATGATCGTCAGCGCCAAAGACGGCGAGGTACGGCTGGAGCGTTTCGAGTGAGCCTGGGGTTCGCGCAATTCACGGACCCGCCCATTCTTCGTCTCACCGAACGTGAGTTCGTAAAGTCGGCGATCAACTCTGAACGCGCTTGCGCCGCCGCGAAAAGCCGACAACAGCGACAATGGCGGTACTGAACAGGAGGGCCGCCGGAGGAATCGGTATGAGACTGGGGTCGTCCACCTGCACCACATCGATCAACAATCGACTCAACTTCATCTGGATCTTGGCCTGAATGCCGAATCGGCCACTTCGGCATCCAACTGCTGGAACAGGATAATAGATAATTCGGTCAACGGATCTGGGGTTAAGTCGGTCTGAGCGCTGGCTTTCCACAGGATGTTATTGCCAAGGGGTAAGGGGTCGGGGTTGACTAAGAAGGGGACATCGATTGACCCTGATCCGGACGGTAGTGCACCCGCGTCCGCGACCGTCATCAATCCGCTGGCGGAGACGTTCGCCGTTCCAGTGCCGAAGGTGGTACGAGTGTAGTCGCCCTCCGCCTTGTACGTCACACCGGAAAACGCATAGCCATCGTTCGCAATCAGCTTCAGCTCGAACCGCGCACTTACCGTATCGCTATCGGTCCCAAACCGAGCACTGATGACAGAAATCCGGTGGGTTGAAACTTTACGGCATTGCCACCGACCTTCGGATCACCGAATAGGTCCAGAGCGTCGATCTGGCTAGCGTCGTACTCGAGGGTGAAGAAATCACCCAGGACAGAAGTCGCGGCATGAGCAACTACAGAAATCAACAAACCGAAGCACATCAGCCCCGCGCAAGTAATCGTTTTTAGTTTCATCTTGGACTCCCAGCCTTTCTTCGCCTTGACCCGCCTCGACTGTGCGTTGTAGCTCGGCCTCTATCACCTTTTCCTGGTTGGGCGCACAATCACGCACTAAAGCGTTGCCGCATAATCCCGAAGAGGGCGAGCAGTCCTCCGACAAGCAGCGCAATGGTCGGCGGCACCGGCACAGCCTCACGCGTACTCACTTGCAGCACGCCGTCCTGCTTGGTCACGCTGGCAACGTCCTGAACTTCGCCCCCGAACATTGCCGCCAGGAGGTCGTTCTCGAGCGAGACCTCGACCTCTTTCAGTGGCATGGAAAAATCGCTCATCAAGACACTGACACTGGCCTGCCAATCCAGGTCTTGACCGAACCCGCTGAGGTCCGCCACAAAGGTGGCAATCGAACTGTCGGCCGAACCCAGGTCATCAACCACCACTTGCCCGCCCGCGGTTACCAAGAGTTGAGCAGCGCCGCCAGAGAAAAGGCTGTACCTGCCACCTTCCGACCACTGGAACCCAGTGAGATAGCGGTCGGCATTCGCGATAATCTTGAACTTGAACACGTCCCCCGGCTTGGTCGCCCTCGGCGTCAACCCCACCAGCCGACCCACTAACGCGGGCCTCGTAATCCGGTAACGAGAACGAGATCGAACCGCCAGAAAGGCTGGGCGTCCCCAGATGGAAATCGCATTGGCCTGTCCGTCGTCGTAACTGATCTTGAAGCCGGAGGCCGGGTCATCGACGGTGATAAACCCCGCCTGCGCTACCGGCGAGACTCCCAGCACCGAAATCAACCCGAATAAGCAAGCACACTTTTTGGTTGTAACCACACCCTTATCTCCTTCGCAGATGCTTCTCGTAGCTTACGTAATCAAACCGGCTGCAACAAGCGCTTTTGCACAAAGCGCCAATAATTCGTCAATTATACTATCAGCCAGTTAAATTGGTGTGATCGGGCTCGCTTTCACGTTGCGCGAAACCCGGTCGCTAAGATCCGTCCGGGCGACTGGGAACGCCGACCCTGCTTATGGGCGAGATACAGGATCTAAACGACGGAATACACGGATTTCCAGAAGGTGGTTCTCGACATCGGCTGACGGATGTACTCAACAGCGCCGGGTGGGATTACACTTTGCCAGTTACCGGCAAGACGCCAGAAAATTGGCAAGGCACAATACTTAGAACCGACTTCGCAGCTAAAGTGCGGAGTTTGAACGTCACACCGGGGCAATATCGATACCAGACCTTTATCAAGGAGAGTGGCGATGAGGACGGGTCAATTTCGACATTTAGCAGGCATCATCGGGGCCTTTTACTGAGCCAAGGCGCGGCGGCGGCGACGCAGACCATCCGATTGAACCGACGTCGGCCTTTACGCTCAGCTATGACGATGCACAGGTCGGTTTAACCGCCTGGGGGGACCAAGCCTTGCCAACAACGTCATACGCTTCCAGTCTCTCGATGCCGGTACCTCGACGACTCTGGAGGGGTCCGGTGTCGGCGCAACGATTAAGACTCAACTTGACGGCAAAAACCCCGTTGCCCAAATAGTCGGATTCGATTGGCTGGAACGCGGCGCCTACGGCCTGGCCTCTTCACATGCGGACGCGAGCAACTGGATTACCGCCCCGGTAGAACTGCGGCTCTACGAAACCTGATCGGATGTCGAAATCGGCGCACCCGTCTCGTCAGTCTTCGATCAGCACACCCTTCAGAACCAGACGGTAGACGCACCCTGGGGTCTGAGCACGTCGCAGCACGGCTTCGGTGCCCTGCCACAAGTCGACATCGAGATCACGAATCAATTGGCGCTGGTCGGCCCCGGGGTCTCGTTCAGCAGGGCGCGCGCTGAACTCGAGGTCAGCCTGGTCCCGTCGCCACCGACGGCGGTACTGTTTGCCGGCGCCATTGCGGCCGTGGTCGGATTCTCGCGGCGGCGCGTGGCCCGCGAAGCCGAGTCATCGGTCCGGCTAGATCCGCCCATTTCTGCGGCACAGGGCCTTTAGCCGGTCCAGCTCCGCTTCGCTGAACCCCGCCTCCCGCCGCGCCTCGAGATGCGTCGGGCACTGCACCTTGCCGGCGAAGTATTCCTGCAGCAGTTCGAAATAGGTTTCTTCCGGATCCAGCTCTCGTTGCGCACAGAGATAGCCGAACCAGCGGCTGCCCGCCTCGACGTGACCGATCTCGTCGCGCAGGATGATGCGCAGGATATCGGCGCTGCGGTGGTCATCGATCGCCTCGAAGCGCTCGATCATGCCGGGGGTCACGTCCAGCCCGCGGGCCTCCATCACCCGCGGCACCATGGCCATGCGCACCAGCGGATCGTGCCGGGTCTTCAGCGCCAGGTCCCAAAGACCGTCGTGCGCCGGGAAGTTACCGTAGCTCACGCCGAGTTCGGCCAGTCGTTCGGCGAGCAGAGAAAAATGATAGGCCTCCTCCGCCGCCACCTTGGCCCAGTCCGCATAGTAGCCGGCCGGCAGATCACCGAACCGATAGACCGCATCGCAGGCCAGGTTGACGGCGTTGAACTCGATGTGCGCGACCGCGTGCAATAAGGCCACCACCCCGTCGGGCGTGCCGAGCCGGCGGCGCGGCAGATCCCGGGGCGCGACCAGCCGCGGTCGTTTCGGCCGACCCGGTTCGAGGACATCGGGCAGCACGCGCGGATCTAACCCCAGGCGACCGGCCTGAAGCTCCTCGTGCAGCGCGCGCGCCTTTTCCAGCTTGGCCGAGACCTCGGCCTCCAGCAGACAATCTTGGGCCATCTCGAACAGGTTGCCGCTCACGACCGAGCCTCCCGAGGCAGGGAATTCTCGAGCCTCAACGCGATGACCAGGTCCATGACATTGGTCCCGGTCGGCCCGGTGTGCAGCAGATCGCCGCTGAGTTCGAGGAAGCGGCCGGCATCGGCCTGCCGCAGGCACTCGAGCGGGTCGGCGTTCTCCTCCTCGCCCCGCTCGATCGTCCCGCCGTCGACCAGGGCACCGGCGTCTTCGGTCGGTCCGTCGCTGCCGTCGGTACCGGCGGCAAGCAGCCACTGCTCCGTGCAACCGGCCATTTCCAGCGCCGCGGCCAGCGCCAGGTGCTGGTTGCGACCGCCGCGACCCGGCTGAGCAGGCAGTTTGACCGTCGTCTCGCCACCCCAGAGATGAATACCCGCGCTCAGTCCGGCCAACCCGCCGGCAAGCCGCTGCCCCGCCTCGGCGGCGTCCCCGCTGAGAAACTCCGGGTGGCGGGTCACCGAATAACCGAGACGCCCGGCCTCGCGCTGCGCCGCGGCGAGCGCCATGCCCAGGCTGGCGACGATCTCCGGGACCGGCGCGACGGCGATCGATCCGGAGTCGGCGTTTGCGCCCGGCAGGCCGTGGCGCAGGCAGCCGGGCAGGTCGGTCGGCAGATCGTGAGCGCCAGACGGGGCATCGGGCGGCGGTACCAGCAGTCCCGAACCGATGGCCGCCGGATCATCACCCGGGACGTCCGAGATCAGCAGCAGCCGACTCGGTCGACCGCCCAGGTGACTCAACAGGCCACCGGCCTTGATCTCGCTGAGCCGGGTGCGCAACCGGTTCATCCGGTGGATATCCAGGCCGCTGGCGAGCAGCCAGGCGTTGGCGGCGCGCAGATCGGCCAGCGAAACCCCGGGGCGCAACACCTCGACCAGGGCCGAGGTGCCGCCCGAGATCAGGAACCAGATCGGCCGGTCCGGCGGCTGGCGGCCGATGAAGGCCAGCAGTGCCCGGCCCGCCCGCAGACTGCGCTCGTCCGGCAGCGGGTGGGCGCTCTCGATCACCTCCACCGGCAGAGACCGCCAGTCGTCCGCGTCGGTATGGCCGTCCTTGCTGATCAGCAGACCCGCGACCAGTCGCTCGCCGAGCGCATCGACCAGACCGTGCAGCATCGCCGAGGCCGCCTTGCCGATCGCGATCGCGGCCAGCGGCGGCGGCGACTCGCCCGACAGATGGCGGGCGACCGCGGCCCGGCCGGAGACGGCCTCGACCGCCGCCTGAAAGACCCGCAGAAGATCCGCTCGCGCCGCGTCGGGGGGGCTGGTCGTCGGTCGTCGGTTCACAGGAACAATCTTCGGGAGAGGACCCGTGCCCATGTTAAGATTCGGGCCAATTTAGCGTCCCGCTGCCGTTTTTCGCATCCCGTCTTCACTGGTGACTTGTCCGGCCCGTATGAGGTAAGGCTTTTTGGAAAACATCAATATTCGTCGAAATTTCAGTCGTAACACACTGATTCGTATGCTGGTGCTCGCCGCCCTCGGCGCCGGACTGTTCTACTGGAAGATGGATCTGCTGCAGTCGGTCTATTTCCGCAATCAACTCACCAACCTCGGCCTGGCCATCAACGGGTTGATCGTCGCCTTGTTCGCCATTGGCCTCCTGCGCATGATAGCCAGCTTTCTGGTGTTCGTGCGGGAGGAGTCGGCGATCGCCCGTTTCCTGACGAACATCGACAAGCGCCGCCCACCGGACATTCTGAAAGGGATCGCAACGAACTCGATCATCGCCCGGCGCTTCCGCACCATGCAGCGTCTGCATCAGGCCAACACACCGATCAACCAAAATGCCATGGCCTCTGCGCTGGTGGCGGACGAAAGTACCCGCACCAGTTTCCCCAAGTTCATCAACAATATCCTGATCCTCACCGGGGTGTTCGGCACCATCGTTTCTTTGTCGATCGCGCTGCTCGGGGCCTCCGACCTGCTGGAGAACGCGGTCAGCACCGGCGGCATGGGCATGGTCGTGCACGGTATGTCGACCGCGCTGTCGACCACCATTACGGCGATCGTCTGCTACGTGTTCTTCGGCTACTTCTACCTCAAGCTGACCGATGCCCAGACCAACCTGGTCAGCGCCGTCGAACAGGTCTCGACTAACTTCCTGATCCCGCGCTTTCAGGTCCAGACCGAGAGCGTGCTGTACGAATTTACCGGCCTGATCCGCTCCCTGCAGGACCTGGTTCAGCAGATGGAGTCGTCGCAGAAGACCTTCGGCGGCATCCAGGGCCAGCTGTTGCAGACACTGCAGCACTACGACGAGCGCGTCGACCGACTCGACACCGACATCAACGAGATTACCCGGATCCTGCGAATCGGTTTCCGTCTGCGTGACGAAGAATGAGCGCCGACGGCTTCCTTGATCTGCGCCTGAACCGGCAGGAAGGCCAGGTCAACGAAAGCTTCTGGCCATCGTTCACCGACATCATGACGGTGATCGTGATGATCTTCCTGATCGCCATGGTGGTGCTGCTGATGCGCAACATGGAACTGCTGCGCGAGCTGCGCAGCACCATGGCGGCGCAGCAGGCGGCGATGGAGCTGGCGCGCACCACCGGCGAGGAAAAAGAGAGCCTGGCCCTGCAGCTGCATTCGGCACGCGACCAGCTGTCAGCGCTGCAACTCGAGGTCTTGCGCCTGCGCGAACGCAGCGTCTCGCAGGCCGAGATGATCAACGAACGCAACCGCGAGCTGACCCAGCTCAGTCAGGAGAGAGACTCTCTGCGCCAACAGTCCGCCGAACTCACCGTCGACCGGCAGCGCCTGCAGACCGAGCTGGAAAGCAACCAGCTAGACCTGGCCGACGCCCGCCAGTCGATCGCCAACATGCAACAGAACGCCCTGGGATTGGAGCAGAAGATCGCCGGCCTGCAGCACAATTTCGACAACCTGCAATTGCGCTTCCAAGATCGCGAGCGCCAACTCAACCAGCTTCAGGAGACGCTCAGCGACCAGCAGATCGAACTGGCGCAGCGGCGTGAGGCGAGCCAGGAGATCGAACGCAAATACCTGGTCCTGGTCGGCCAACGCGACGAGCTGCAGACCAAGTACGACCAGCTGTTCAAACCGGCCCGCTCCGGGAGCGGGCGTTTTCTGGTCGAAGTCCGCTACTGGAAGGAAGGCGGTCAGCCGAAGATCAATTATCGCGAGGGCGGCAGTGGCCAGTTTGAGCCGCTGTCCCGGTCGGAAATGGACAAGCGCCTCACAGCCCTGGTCAAGGCGGAGGAGAACGGCTTGTACATCCGGGTGATCTTCCCGGAAAACAGCGGCCTGTCGTACAACGAGGCCTGGCAGTTCACCAGCTACGTGCACAACAAGTACGACTACTACTACCAGGATTCGCCGCCCCCACCGGCGGATGTGGAAACCACCGAGCCGGAGCGACCCACCGATGAGCAGTAAGGCGGCCCATCGGCTTATCCGGAACCGCCGCACCTGGCCTTCAAGGAACAGGAGGCCAGGCACGAACGGCTGGCCCCCGCCTGTTCGACGGCTATCACATCACCGACCAGGGCGTACACGAAGGCATGCGTCGTGAACAGGCTCAGGGTCGCAACCCGGCCTGTGGCAGGGGCTGCGCCGCCTGTTGCCGGTCACACCTGACCATTCCGGTGTACCCGCTCGAGCTGATCGGCATCTACTGGTATCCCGTCGAGAAGGTCGCCGGCCGCATCCGCGACAAATTGGAGAAACAGCTCGCCGAGTATCGGCCGAACACGCCCTGCCCCTTCCTGGTCGATGCTGCCTGCAGCATTCACCCGATGCGACCAATGGCCTGCCGCCAGCTCAACGTCTTCGGAAAGGTCTGCGCCGAGGGCGAAGACGCCTATCACACCCGCCGTCAGGACGTGCTGACCCACTGAACTCGTACACGGACGAGGCCTTTTTCACCATGCTGCGGTTCTACAAAATGAAAAACAAAGGTGAGCGGCGCAAGCGGATCAAGCAAGGGGCGCACCACCAATTGGCGAAGGTATTGCAGGAATAAGACTGGACCAAACTCGTCGAGCGAATGCTCGCCTTCGACCGCAGTGGCAACCCGGTTGAGTCGCTGATCGTCTCGGCTGAGTTGCCGGAGGCGACGTGAGAAGCGCTCTGGTCTATTTAGGGGGCCGGCTGTGGTTGTGGGAGTGTGGGAGGCGGAATGTGCCATCGTCGTTGACGCCCGAGCGAGCACGCTCTGCGCCCTGTAACAACGATCTCAGTCCTTGCGGTTTAGGCCGGCCTCAACTTCCAGGACGAAGTTGTGGTTCAGCGCGTCGATCAATTCCTCGTAAAAATCGCTCTCGGCTAAAGCCGCCTCGCGACTCGCGTCGGTGGGAACAATCTCCTTGAGGCTGTCGTACGAAGAAGGCAGGTCGTAGAAGTTCATTGGCCGCTCCCGTTTAGTAATTTCCACTCTTGGGAAGAACTGTAAAAGCCCGGCGCGGAAATCGCGGTGAAGCATTACTTCAAAAAAAGTGGGAATATTCACCATATTGCCTGTTGTGATCCCGCCAACTGTTTTGGCTCGCGAGTTGGCACCGGACCTGGCCGGGACAATTGGGCGGGATAGGCTTTGCGACCATCCGACTCGGTCCGAGACCGCGGCTGAGGCCGAAGCCGGTGTCGGTTAAACTATTCGCCGACGCGACATCTCGGGAGTCATGCACCGCCGTGTTAGAACAAGTGCCGCTTTTCTCCAGCCTCAGCGCCGACGAGTTGGAGGCCATCGAGTGCCACACCATGCGCAAGCGTTACCGCCGCAACACCGTCATCATTGAACACGGCGACGAGGCTAACACCCTGTTCTTGCTGGTCAGGGGTAGGGTCAAGGTCTATATCGTCGGCGACGAAGGGAAAGAGGTCGTCGTCGGCGAGAAAGGATCAGGCTCCTACGTCGGCGAGCTGGCGCTGTTGGCCGGCGGAACGCGAACGGCCTCGGTGCAGACACTGGAAGACTCGGATTTCCTGCTTCTGACCCGGCAATCGTTCGAACAGATCATCTCCGACCATCCTGATATCGCCCTGATCCTGCTTCGTGACCTGGCCAGACGCGCTTGCGAGATCTCCGAGGACGTCAGCACCTTCGCCCTGCTCGATGTCTACGGGCGAATCGCGAGGCTGCTGGACGGCTGCGCCGCCGAGGAAAACGGTCGCCGGATCACCGGCCGACTCACCCACCAGGCTATCGCCGACCGCGTCGCCTCATCGCGCGAAATGGTGTCGAAGATCCTCAAGGATCTGCGAATCGGCGGTTATATCGGTATCGAGCAGAAGCGCATCGTGCTGCTGCGCGCCCTGCCCCAGCGCTGGTAGACGGCGACACCCCGCTCCGCCTTCCACACGCCGAATATCGTCTCGACCAGGCAAGAATCGACGACATTCGAGATTCCCTAACCCCTCGGAGCGGAGTCGGGAAGCCCTGATTGACGCCGAGTCTCGCCAGCCCCCGGCGCCGTCCTTTGACGATGGTTCCGCAATGCCGGCCTCAGTGCGGTAGACAGACTGACACGCATCCCGACTGACACGACGACCCGGCCTGGAATCATTGTGATAACAGCCGCCTTGTGGATGCCCTGTTGTCGTTTTGCTGCTCGCACTGCGCGCCTCGAGATCAAATCGGGTAAGCGGCTTCGAGTAACGGTTTGCCCTGATCGGTTATCTGAAAAGTCCGGGTTGCATCCTGGTCGATCCCCCGCCAATCGCGCTTCGCGCTCCCGCTCCGCGCGCTGGTCCAGGGCATGCCATCCCTGGCCTGCCCGTTCGCCAGGCTGCGTCTGTCCCCCGGACAGACGGTCCTGGCTCACCCATCGCTATGGCTATGCCTGTTATTCCGGGCATCCTGCCCTCCACTCCTGCGGGACCTGTGCTCCGCACTGTTCCCATACGCTCCCGGCGAATGGGTCGGCCGATCCACCATCCTGCTTAGCCAAATTTCCCAGAAATTCCGATCCCCTCATGCAATATGCAGGCTATCGGATTTTCTTCCAGGCGACCTCGTCGCGCAAATAGACCGGCAGCGCCCGCTCGGCGCTGACGGCCTCGCCGCGGGCGAATGCGAGGGCAGCCAGGGTCGCGATATCGCCGGCGAACACCCGGGCCCCGGCGTCAATAGTCGCAACGCTCGAATCCGTGGCGAGCCGCAGTGGCTCGGCATAGCTGCCCCAGCCGCTGCCGACGCCGGCCCAATCCTGATCATTGCCGGGCATCGACACCTGCTCAGGCGCGCTGACCCGTTCCGGTCCGGTCAGGGCCATCAGGCCCTGCTCGCCGGTAGCGGCCGTCGTCCAGTAGACCTCGCTCATCCGCGCATCCAGGGCGGCGAGCACCCGCCGCGCGCCGTGCACCCGCCGCGCGCCCTCGGCCAGGGCGAGCAGGGTCGAGACCGGCGCCACCGGCAGGTCCGCGGCAAAGGCGGCGCCCTGGATAACCGCGGCGGCGATACGGATCCCGGTGAAAGAGCCCGGGCCGCGGCCGAAGGCCAGGGCATCCAATCGGCTCAGACCCAGACCGGTCTCGGCCAGCAGTTCGTCCATCATCGGCAGCAGCAGCTCGCTGTGCCGGCGCGGCGCCAGCTCATGACGCGACTCGATCGACCCGTCGATCAGCAGGGCGACGGAACAGGCGTCTTCGGAGGCATCGAGGGCGAGAATCTTCATGGCGACAGAGTGTAAGTCGGGTCGGGGTCGGAGTCGAAACGGACTCCGTCCTGACTTGATCCCAGGCTCATTCCCTGTGGGGGCGGCGCCCCCTCCGCGACCGGACTCCGATCCGAGGCACTTCGGCGCGAGGCGCGCCTCCCACGGGGCAACTCCCGCTATGTGGGGGTCAGAGTGGGCATCGACTCCGACCCCTCGGACCCCTCGGACAATCGCTCCGCCTGAAAAAACGCGATCACCTCGCCCCGATCGCGGGTGCGGGCGAAGGGCGGCATGGCGTCGAGAAAGACCTTGCCATAGGGCTTGTCCCGGCGCAGCAGGCGAGGATCGCAGACCACCAGCACGCCGCGATCGCGCACGTCGCGAATCAATCGACCTGCCCCCTGCTTCAGGGCGATCGCCGCCTGCGGCACCTGATAATGCATGAAGGGGTTGCCGCCGCGCCTGCGCAGCGCATCGAGACGCGCCTGCAACACCGGATCGCCCGGTGAGGCGAACGGCAGCTTATCGATCACCACCAGCGACAGCGCCTCGCCGCGCACGTCGACGCCCTCCCAGAAGCTCGCCGTGCCGAGCAGCACGGCGTTGCCGGCCTTGACGAAGCGATCGAGCAGCTCGGCCTTGGGCGCGTCGCCCTGCGCCAGCAGGGGCAGCTCGCAGCGGTCTTCCAGCCATTCGGCCGCGATGCGCAGTGCGCGATGGCTGGTGAACAGCAGGAAGGCCCGCCCGCGGCTTGCCTCGACGATCGGCAGCACCTCAGCCATGACCGCCTCGGTGTAGCTTGGGGCACTGGGCTCGGGCAGCCCCCTGGGGACATACCACAGGGCCTGCTCGGCGTAGTCGAACGGGCTCTCCCATTGACCGGTGAGCGCCTCGTTCAACCCGAGCTGATTCTGGAAATGGCCGAAGTCATCACCAACCGCGAGCGTCGCCGAGGTGAACACCCAGCTCGCCGGATGGCGAGCCATCTGGGCATGGAAGACCTCGGCGATGTCCAGCGGGGTGCTGTTCAGGCGCAGGCTGTGACGATGGGTCTCGTACCAGCGAATGTCCTCGTTCGCTTCCTCGGGCGGTTCGCACAAGGCGCGTAGACTGTTGGCCAACTGACTGCTGCGGTCCAGACAGCTGTCGAGGCCCTTGCCGCGCCCCTGGGCCGCTTCGAGCATATCCTGCAGGGCATTCAACTCGCGGCGCAGAACGGTCAGCGCCTGCTCGACCGAGGCGTCGCGTTCGAGTTCCAGCCAGGCCCCGCGCCGGGTGTCGACGCCGAACGCCAGACGCAGGTCACGCGCCGCCTTGGCCAGGTGCCGGGTCTGTTCATCGAGTTCGGGCAGATCGCCGGCCTCGCGCAGGTATTCGGTGCGGGTATCGTCGGCCAGCTCGATCAGCTGTCGGGTACTGACCGTCAGGCCGAAGAAGTCGCCGGCCACCTCGGGCAGCTGATGCGCCTCGTCGATGATGAAGGCGTCGGCGGCCGGCAGCAGCTCGCCGAAGCCATCGTCCCTGATGGCGAAATCGGCGCACAGCAGATAGTGGTTGATCACCACCACGTCGGCCTCCTGCGCCTGGCGGCGCGCCTCGACCAGGTGGCACTTGCTCCAGGCCGGGCAGTCCTGTCCCAGACAGTTGTCCGTCGTCGAGGTGACCAGCGGCCAGACCAGCGAGTCCTCGGGGATATTGACCAACTCGGCGATGTCGCCACGCCGGGTCCGATGGGCCCACTTCTGGATCTCGCGCAGATGCCTGAGCGTCGCCTTGATATGACCGCGCTCGTCGAGTACGGCGTTCTCCATACGGTGCAGGCACAGATAATTGGCCCGTCCCTTGAGCAGGGCAATCTTGGCCGAGCCGGCCAGCACCTCACGGACCCGCGGCAGGTCGCGCAGGTAGAGCTGATCCTGCAGATTGCGGGTGCCGGTGGAGATGATCACCTTGCACCCGGACAGCAGCGCCGGGACCAGGTAGGCGAAGGTCTTACCGGTGCCGGTGCCGGCCTCGGCGATCAGGGGCGTGCCGCTTTCGAGCGCCTGCAGTATGGCCTCGGCCATCTCGGCCTGCTGCGGCCGGTAGGAGAAGCCGGGGAGCTGTTGGGCGAGCAGGCCGTCCGGCCCGAGCACCTCGGCGATGCTCAGCATCCCGCTCAGCGGGACTCGGCGGGCGGGCTCTCGCCGGCCGGGGGACCGGCGTCGGAATCCAGGCCGTTGGCGCTGTCCCAGCGCAGTCGACCGATGATCTTGAAACGGGCCACCGACAGCGCGCCGCGCTTGGCTCGACTGGAGTTCGACTCGTCGACAAACTCCTCGATGTCGGGCCTCTCGGCCTGATAGATCTCGTAGGGTTCGTACTCTTCGTCCATCAACACCAGCACCACCGAGTCCCAGTCCTGATTGAGCTTGAGCTGGCCGACCCGCTGGCCGCCCTTGCTCTCGTCGAAGATGGTCCGGCTCTTGATCTGGATCTTGTGCCCTGTGGCCGGGTCGACCGCGTCCCAACCGCCCTCATCGCTGACCTTGGCCTCCAGTCGGAGCAGGCGCACGGCGTCGTGTTCGGCGATCTCGTTGCTGATCCCGGGCAGCGGCCTGCCCATGGTCCGTCGGTACTCGGCAGCGAGCTGGCGGGCCTGGGAAATGAGTTTGTCGGCGGCGTATGGAGTGTTGGACACGATCGCGGGGCTTGAAGCTGTATCCTGTCGATTCTATCTCAACCGACGAGCCGTGCGGTCAGAACCTGACGCACACCGCGACTCGATCATTTCCGCCCGCACGGCCGAGATCCTACTTGCCCGGTTCCCATACGCCATAGGCAGATTGAGCCGCGCCGGCCGGAGGTTGTTGTTGTTCCTGGCGTTGCTGCGAAGAGACGTCGCTGTGCACCTTCTTGGCGAACTCGCACAGGTCCTCGAGATACTGCTGCTGTTGCCGGGCATCGATCTGCGGCTGACTGGCCAGCATGTAGCCCATGACCGCGGCCAGGTACTGCAGGGTTACCGCCGGATCGGCCCCCTCGTGGTAGCGCTCCACGGTGGCCTGCATGTCCTGTAACAACTGATGTGAAAGTTGAATGTCTGCCATATCGGTTCGTCCTGTAGCTGAGGGCTGAAGCTTGACACATGGACCGCCCGGCGTCTGCCTGTGTGCTCAGCGGCCACCCATCTGTTCGGCGCGCCGCAAGGCCTCACCGGCCCCGGACCGATCACCCGAGGCGCTGCGCGCCTTGGAGATCAGCAGCCAGTTGTCGCGACGCAGATCGAAATCAGCGTCATGGGTCAGGGCGTTGGATTTCGCCGCCAGTTCCTCGGCGACCTGGTGGCGAGCCTGTTGATAGCGCACGTGCGCCAGCTTGTTCCACAGCATCGCTTCCTTGGAATCGATTCGCAGCGCGCGCTCCAGGGTGGCCGCCGCGTTGGTGTAGTCGCCGGCGCGAGCCTGGCCGTCGGCGCGAGCGATCAGGGCCTGCACGGCGCGCGAGGGCTCCGCCCGGGTGCTCGAGGCCAAAGCGGGCGGAGCGTAAATGGCCACTTCCGACGGATCCCGCGATTCGACCGGCGCCGGCCGACTCGGGGCGCGATCGCTGCCGGGTTCGATCCGAGACCCTCTGATCGGTGTCTGCGGTGGCGGGGTCGCCGGCCGAATCTCCGGTTCTCCCGGTTGCGGCCCGTATGGCCCGGAGGGTGACTCGACCCGACTCTGCGGCGGAATAACGCCACGCTCCTCGACCGGCGCCGGCGGCCCGCTGCGGTAGGTCGGACCGCTGCAACCTGCCAGGGCCACGACAACGGCGCCCAGGGCGATGATGGGCCTGCGGATGAACATAGGAAATCACTCACTGCGAACGACCAGCCCGGAGTCTATCACCCTGTCCGGCCGCTGCAGCGGTGCATCGAGACGAACCAGACTCCCGGGGCTCAGTTCGTCCAATTGTCCAGCGAGATTCCGGAATCGCTCCGCTCCCCCGAATCGCGCCGCCGCGGTTGTGCGACGCCGTCCTCACGCCCCCAATCGAACGCTCGCCCGAGCCCGAAGAACGAATCCTCGCTGCGCTGCGCCGGGCCGGCGACGCGTTCCAGGCAGCTGGAGCGTACCGCGGGCGCCGAACCCTCGAGGAACGGGAAGGCGGCCACACCGGGGCAGCCCTCGGCCGAAAGCTCCCCGGTCTGCGGGTCGACCCACAGATAGTCGACGTTCTCGGGTCGCGCCAGGGTCAGGGCCGGGGCGCGAATCGCGGTCATGGTCTTGCCCCAGATCGGCAGCGCACCGGAGCTGCCCGTGTAACCGGCCGGCTGGTTGTCGTCACGACCGACCCAGACCACGCCGACCAGGTCGCCGGCGATGCCGGCGAACCAGCTGTCGCGCAGATTGTTGGTGGTGCCGGTCTTGCCGGCCGCCTCCCAGCCCCGCGGAACGAACCGGCTCAGACCGCGACCGGTGCCCTCGCGCACCACCTCGACCAACACCCGGTTGAGAAGAAAAACCGGCCCCGGATCGAACACCCGTTTGACCTCCAGGGGATAGCGCTGCAGCGGCTCGCCCTGGGCCGTCAGCACCGCGCGGATCGCCCGTAAAGGGGCGCGAAAACCGCCCGAGGCGATGGTCTGATACAGCTGCGCGACCTCCAGGGGCGACAGCGACAGCGAACCGAGCAGAAGCGAAGGATAGGGCTTGGCCTCGCGCTGCAACCCGAGATGCTGCAGGGTGTCGATCACCCGGTCGACCCCGAGCGCCACCCCCAGGCGCACGGTCGCCAGATTGTAGGAACGGGCCAACCCCAGGTGCAGGGGGATCTGGCCGTGCTGTTCGTTGTCGAAATTGCTCGGCGTCCACAGGGCGCCGTCTTCGCCTTCGAGGGTGATCTCGGCATCCTCGATCGGCGTCAGCAGATGGTAGCGCCGGGGCTGAGTGAGCGCGGTCAGGTAGACCGCGGGCTTGACCAGCGAGCCGATCGGCCGGACCGCGTCCAGCGCCCGATTGAAGCCCTCGAAGCTGCCGTCGCGGCCGCCGACCACCGCCTTGACCTCGCCGGCCTGGGCGGAGACCAGCACCATCGCCGCCTCCAGGGTGCCGTGTTCGCGCTTGCCCCAGGTCTCGAGATTGTCCAGCCGCTCGCTCAACGCCTTCTGCGCCTGGCGCTGCGCCCAGGGGTCGAGCGTGGTGAAGATCCGCAGACCCTCGGAGGTCAGATCCTGCTCGCGGTAGTCGCGCTTGAGCTGGCGGCGCACCAGATCGACGAAGGCCGGGAATCGATGACTGGTGCGTCGGGCCGTGCGGGTGATGCCGAGCGGCGCGGCCTTGCCCTGCTCGACCTGTTGGGCGCTCAGCTTGCCGAAATCGGCCATCTGCTCGAGCACCAGGTCGCGCCGAGCCTTGGCCCGCTCCGGGTTGCGGCGTGGATTGTAGTAGGAGGCGCCCTTGACCAGCGCCACCAGCAACGCCGACTCCTGAAAGCTCAGCTCGCCGACCGGGCGGTTGAAGTAAAAATACGAGGCCAGGCCGAAACCATGCACCGCCCGCTGTCCGTCCTGCCCGAGGAAAATCTCGTTGGCATAGGCCTCGAGGATCTCGTCCTTGTCGTAGCGCGCCTCGAGCAGCAACGCCATCAACATCTCGTTGAACTTGCGCCACAGCGTCCGCTCGGGGGTGAGAAAAAAATTCTTCACCAACTGCTGGGTCAGGGTGCTGCCGCCCTGCACCGTCCGGCCCCGGCTGAGGTTCGACAGGAGGGCTCGGGCGATGCCGCGGGGGTCGACCCCGACATGTTCGTAGAAGCGCCGATCCTCGACCGCCAGCAGGGCCGCGACCAGGTGATCGGGAAGGTCTTCTCGCCGCACCAGCACCCGATCCTCATTGTGCGCCGGATAGATGCTGCCCACCTCCGGCGGCTCCAGCCGCAGCAGATCGACCCCCCGGCCCCCGGCCGCGTCCTTCAGTCCGGCGAGACCTTCGGCATCGAATCGGATCGCCAGCTGCCGGGCCGCGGCCTCCTCGTCCCAAAAGCGGAACGGCCGGGTATGCACGACGAAACGGTTACCCGTGCGCGACCACTGCGCCGTCGCACTCGGCTGAGCGACCTTGCGATAACCGAGGTCCTGCAGCTCGCTGGCGAACTGGTTGGCGTTCAAAGGCGCGCCGACGTACAACTCCAGCGGCCGGGCGTAGACCCGCGCCGGAACCGCCCAGCGCTTGCCCTCGAACTTCACCCGGACTTCCTTGGCCAGGTACAGGCCATAGCCGCCGACCACCAGGATCGCCAGAACCAGCAGGGCGAACAGGGACTTGAGCAAGGGACGGCCGGCTCGGCGAGCGCGCGAGCGGCTCGACTTACGGCGCTTGGGCTTTCGTTTTCTCGTCATGCGGACCGGCAAGCCATCGGGTCGTCGAACATCGGGGCTCTGAACGGGCCGCCAAGAGTGATGCAGTACACTGGGGTCATTGTTCGGGTTGCAGCCGGATCGAGCCGCCGAATTGCAGATGCGAATACCTTGCCTGAAATCCTGGTGCAGAACCAGCCTGCTTATCGTCGTCTGCGGCGCTTGGCCGGCCACCGCCCAGTCCGCACCGGAGCGCCTGAACAGCTACGCGGTGGTTAACGACGACGCCAGCCTGATCGTGCGCGGCAAGCGGGTACAGCTGCATGGCATCTACGTCCCCCATACCAAGGAATCGTGCATCAACCGGGTCGCCCACGACTGCCGGACCCGCGCCGGGGCGGCGCTGCGCGCCAAGCTGCGCGGTTTCGTCGACTGCCGGATCCAGCACGTCCTCTCCCGCGAGGAACTCATCGGCCAGTGCTTCATGGGCCGTTCGACCTTCGACGAGGGCATCGACCTCGGCGCCTGGCTGATCGGCGAGGGCTGGGCCATGGCCGGGCAGGACGCGCCGTTCGAGTATCAGGCACTGGAACGTCTCGCCAGCAGCAACCGCAAGGGGGTCTGGGGCAACAGCATCGTCTGGACGCCCTGGGGCTACCGCTGAACCCGTTTTGACCCCCGGAGACGGACACTGAATCGGGATTGCGTCATGCTTCAAGCTTAAGATTCCTATCGGGTGGCCGAGAATCGTCTGCACGGAGCCTGAGAATGAAACAACAAAAAGTCTCGATTCAGCGAACCTCGTATCTGTTTTTGATACTGGTGATTTGCATCATGACGGTCGCCTCGGCGGTCGGCATCTGGGTATTGCAGAAGAACTATCGGAGCGCCGAGTTCCGTTTCGAATCAGAGGCGAAACAGACTCTGCGTCACGCCGCCGCCACTCTGCAGAATCAGATCGCCTTCTACGGCGGTATCGTCAAGCTGATCGCGCGCAAGCCCAGGCTGATGGATCTGATCCAATTCGGACAGACGGAGGATATCGTCGCCTGGACGCAGGACACCGCCAGCCTGCTGCCGGGCACGCTCGGCACAGCGCTGGCCGCACCCGACGGAACGGTGATCGGCGACACCCAGTCGCAGCGGGTCGGCCCGATCTGCACCGAGGATATCCGCCACTTCGCCGCCAGCCGCTTCGTCCCCTACCCGCCGGTGCATCGCGAAATCGCCGGCCTCGAACACTTCGACCTGTTCGAGCGCATCCGCGGTCCCGGCACGGATGTCTCGGGGGTGCTGTTCATCAGTTTCCGACTTGAGGTCTTGGACGATATTCTCAAGGACATCCTCACCGGCGAGCAGCGCTATCGCCTGCTCGAGGCGAACGGCGGGATCATTGCCGAGGCCTCGGCCCTGCCGAACGACGAGGATCTGGAGCAGTTCGAGGCGGCCATCCCGGGAACCGACTGGCGTTTGACCCTGGAGATACCGTACGAGAACCCACTGACTTTCTACTCGACCATGGTGTTGACCGATCTGGCGGCGCTGGGCGTAATCGCCGTCCTCCTTGTCTGGATGACGCGACACCTGTTGAACCTGTTCAACAAAGACATCGAGCGGATCCACGTCGCCCTGGAGAACGCCAGCAAAGGCACCTTCGAGCCCTCTGACCAACCAGCCGCGATCCAGGAGACCGAATACCTGCTGCCGGACATCGAGGCCCTCGCCAGCCGGCTGCAAGACAGCAACAAGCAGCTCGAGCAGGACAGCGTCACCGACCCGCTGACCGGGCTGCACAACCGGCGCTACTTCGACCTGCTGCTGTCGCACAGCTTCGAACAGTCGAAACGACAGCTGCCGGCGCACCTGGCCATCATCGATCTGAACGACTTCAAACGGATCAACGATACCTTCGGCCATGCCAAGGGCGACGAGGTTCTGAAACGGGTCGCCGAGCACCTGCGCGATCAGATCCGCGCCTCCGACACCCTGACCCGGATCGGCGGCGACGAGTTCGGCCTGATCCTGCACAATATGGCCGACACCACCGTGGCGGACTGGATGCAGAAGCTGACCGAGGACTTCGACGCGCATATTGCCGCATGGGATCTGGCGCACTGCGCACCCGGCGCCTGCACCCTGAGTATCGGCGTCAGCGTGCTCGACGCGCACCGCTACGACAGCCCGGAACAGGCCTTCGAGGCCGCCGACCAGGCCATGTACCGGGCGAAGAGAAGCGCGGATTCGGGCAACCGCAGCCGTGCGGCGCTCAGCGATGCGATCCGGCCGCGCGACGTGACCGAGACACCCTGAGTGGCATTCGGCACGCCGGGCTAGAATCTGACCGTGAGCACGCAACAGGAACCGAACAAACTGCTGGCCTTGCCCGAGTTCGTCGGACGCTCGACCCTGCGTGGTATCGAAGAGTTCGGCTACGTCGGCAGCCTGCTGGCGGAGAGCCTGTACTGGCTGCTGCTCGGGCGCTGGCGCAAGCAGCCGGTCAGCACCCCGGCGGTGTTCGTGCAGATGATGCAGATCGGCGTCAACGCCATCCCGATCGTCGCCATGCTGGCCTTCGCCATCGGCGTGATGCTGGCGATCCAGGGGATTCACACGCTGAAGCTGTTCGGCGCCGAGAACAAGGTGGTGCTCGGTATCGCCATCTCCATCACCCGCGAGTTTGCCTCGCTGATCACCGGCATCCTGGTGGCCGGACGATCCGGTTCTGCCCTGGCGGCAAGGATCGGCACCATGGTGGTCAATCAGGAGATCGACGCCTTGCGAGTGATCGGCATCAACCCGGTCCGCCATCTGGTCGCCCCGGCGATCCTGGGCATGTTGGTGATGATGCCGGCCCTTACCGTGCTGGCGACCATCGCCGGACTGGGCGGCGGCGCGGTCTACACCGCTGTGACGCTGGACATGTCGGTCCACGCCTTCAGCCAGGAGGCGCTCGATGCGATCACCACCGACGACGTCTACCAGGGCCTGATCAAGAGTCTCGTATTCGCCCTGATTATCGTCCTGGTCGGCACCAGCAACGGCTTCAGCGTGCGCGGCGGGGCCGAGGGCGTGGGGCTGGCAACCACCCGCTCTGTGGTGCTGTCGATCACCTACATCGTCCTGGCCGACATGGCCTTCACCTACTTTCTGACCCGCTGACATGTACGGCCGCGCCGAGTCGAGGCAAGCCCGGACCCCCGCGGAACCCATCGTCGCGGTCGAGAAACTGGTCACCCACTGGGGCGAGCGGCTGATCCTGAAGGATATCGATTTTTCGGTGCTGCCGGGAGAGATCATGGTCATCATCGGCGGCTCGGGTTCGGGCAAGACCACTCTGCTGCGGCACATGCTCGGCCTGCACAGGCCGACCTCCGGCCGGATCTTTCTGTTCGGCAAGGACATCAACCGGCTCAGCGCTGTGGAGCAGCACGATCTGCGAAGCCGCATCGGGATGTCGTTTCAGGGCGGCGCATTGTTCAACTCGCTCAGCGTCGGCGAAAACATCGCCCTGCCGCTGCGCGAGCACACCGAGCTGGACGAACAGACCATGCGCATCATGGTGCGGATGAAGCTCGAACTGGTTCAACTCAGCGGTTTCGAGGACCTGATGCCGGCGCAGCTGTCGGGCGGCATGCTCAAGCGCGCCGCACTGGCCCGCGCCATCGTCCTCGACCCGCCGCTGCTGTTCTTCGACGAGCCCTCGGCGGGGCTCGATCCGGTCGTGGCGGCCGATCTCGATAATCTGATCCTGAAACTGCGCGACTCGCTCGGCATGACCATCGTGGTGGTCACCCACGAACTGGAGAGCGCCTTCAAGATCGCCGACCGGGTGACCGTGCTCGATCACGGCGAGATCCTGTTCAGCGGCAACGTCGAGGCCCTGCACGGCAGCGAAAGCGAACGGGTCCAGGACCTGCTCAACCGGCGCGCGCCGGTGCAGGATCTCGACCCCGAGGAATATCTCGACCGGCTGACCGGGATGATCGAATGATCGGACTTCACCACCCAGGCTACTGACCGCGACCCCTGATGAAACACGAACGCTTCAATTACATCGCCGTCGGCCTGTTCGTCCTGGTTGCGGGCACCGTGTTGCTGGTCGCCCTGTACCAACTCACCGGCCGTACCGGGCCGACGGACCGTTATCACACCTACTTCCGTAACGTCACCGGGCTGAAATTTGGAACGCCGGTTTATTACGAGGGTTTCCACATCGGCCAGGTCGAAGAGATCACGCCGCACAACGGCATCCAACCGACCCGTTTCCAGGTCGGGTTCAGTGTCCGTCAGGGTTGGCCGATTCCCACCGACAGCGAGGCCCAGCTGCTGGCCTCGGGCCTGCTCGCGGCCATGTCGATCGACATCCGCGGCGGTGAATCCAAGAAACTCCTGTCGCCTGATTCGGAACTCGCCGGGCGCGAGGCCGCCAACCTGTTCGCCGTGGTCAACGAGGTCGCCGCCGAGATGCGCGAACTCAGCGACCAGGGCCTGAAGCCACTGCTGAACAACATGAACCAACGCATCAACGAATTGGCCGGACACATCGATGCCCATCTGCCGGGCATCCTGCTCAACGCCACCGAGCTGACCGAGAAGCTGCTCGGCAGCGCCGAGGCCGTCGAGCAGCTTCTCGGTCAGGAAAACCGCCACATCATCGCCCGCACCATCACCGACCTGCAGGAGGCCTCCACCGACTTCCGTCGTCTGGCGGCCGACCTGAACAAGACCCGGGTCTCGGTCGACGGCACCGTTCAGACCGCCCGCAAGGCGGCCGACGGCGCCAATCAGCTGATCGCTAGCGGTGCCGAGGTAATCGCCGAGAACCGCGCCGATATTCGCTCCGCCAGCGCCGACCTGCGCCAAACTTTGGACCTGCTGGCGACCCGCCTGGACGCGATCCTCTACAACCTTGAAGGCAGCAGCCGCAACCTGAAGGAATTCTCGCGGACGGTGCGCGACAATCCCAGTGTGCTCATCTCCAGCGACCGGCCGCAGGACCCGGTAAGGAATCGATAATGCCTCGCGCCCGACATCATCCCACCCGCTGGATCGGCATCGCCCTGTCGAGCGCTCTGCTCGGTGGCTGCCTCGGCGGCGGCAAACCGGCTCCGCCGGATTATTTCTACCAGCTCGGCGCACCGACCAGGTCAGGGCTGACCGGCGTCTCGTCCGCCGAACCCCTGGTCGAGTCGATCCTGGTTCGCGGCCTGCGCAGCGACGGCCTGCGCCAGGAGCGCGCTCTGCTGTTCAGCCGAGATCCGGGAGGGCTGGCGATGGAGCGCTTCCATTACGACTTCTGGGCCGACAGTCCGCCGGATCTGGTCAAGACCTACCTGGTGCGCTCGCTGCGCGACGCCGGTCTCGCCCGACTGGTGAGCGGCGATCCGGTCGGCCGCCGCCCGGAGCTGGAGATCGGCGGCCGGCTGCTGCACTTCGAACAGATCCGGCTGGACGGTCGACCGACCGAGATCCTGGTCGAGCTCGAGCTGCAGGTCGAGGACGCGCGCAACGGCCGCATGCTGTTGTTCGACAGCTACCGCGAACTCAGCGCGATCGAGAATGAACGGATGGCGACCGTCGCCTCAGCATTCCGCGATGCCTTGGACCGGATCTTTGCCCGGCTGGTCAGTGATCTGAAAGCGCGAATCGGCGCTCGATAAGCGCACACCGCATCGGACGTAATGAGCCCCGCGAATTATGCAAAACCCATCCTCTGACGACTCACCGGGCAGGGCGACGCGCCTGCTCAGCGCGCGCGGCCTGAGCAAGACCTATCGCGAGGGCGAACAGACCCTGCCGGTACTGACCGAGGTCGACCTCGAGATCGGTCCGGGCGAGCGGGTCGCCCTGCTCGGTCGCAGCGGCTCGGGAAAATCGACTCTGCTGAACCTGCTCGGCGGCATCGACCGGCCCGATGCCGGCGAGATCGCCATCCACGGTCGGGTCTTCAGCGACCTGAACGAACACGCCAGGACCCTGTTTCGCCGCCGCCACATCGGGTTCGTCTACCAGGCCTTCAACCTGATCCCGACCCTCACGGCGGTCGAGAATGTCTCATTGCCGCTGGAGTTGAACGGAGCAGACAGCGGCGAGGCCGAGATCCGCGCCCGTGAGCTGCTCGACAGGATCGGATTGCAGCGGCGGGCGAACGCCTTCCCCGACCGCCTGTCCGGCGGCGAACAACAGCGGGTGGCCATTGCCCGCGCCCTGGTGCACCAGCCGGCCCTGGTGCTGGCCGACGAACCGACCGGCAACCTCGACGCTCACACCGGACGGCAGGTGCTGGAACTGCTCGGCGAGCTGTTCACCGACCGGGGCAACGGCCTGTTGATCGTCACCCACAGCCTGGAGGTCGCCCGCCGCTCGGACCGGGTGCTGACCCTGGAGGACGGCCGAATAGTCGATCGGGTCGAGGACCTCGCCTGGTGAGCATGAGCAGACTCACCCGCGCCAGCTGGCGCGACCTGGGCCGGCACCTCAGCCAGACCCTGCTCAGCGTGCTCGGCGTGGCCCTCGGGGTGGCGGTGCTGGTCGCGGTCGAGTTGGCCAACGAGAGCGCCCGACGGGCCTTCGACCTGTCGATGAACAGTCTGACCGGCAAGGCCACGCACCAGATCGTCGCCGGCGAGACCGGGCTGCCCGAGTCGCTGTATGTCGAACTGCGCCGCCGGCAGGTGCGACCCAGTACCCCGGTGATCGAGGGCCTGGCGCGGATCGAGGGCGAGACCTTCCACCTGCTCGGCATCGACCCCTTCAGCGACGGCGCGTTCCGCCCGGCCGGCAACAATCTGCCCGAGGGCGATCTGCGCGCCCTGCTGACCCGGTCGAACACCGTGCTGATGGGCGACCGCGATCTGAACCGACTCGGTCTGGGGATCGGTGACCGAGCCGAACTGGAGATCGCCGGGAACATCCACGCCGTCGAGATCGTCGGCCGGCTGCAAAGCGCCAACCCGGTCGCCCTAGAGGGCCTGATCTTCACCGACATCGCCACCGCGCAGGAGTTGTTCGAGCGGTCCGGCCGGCTCGACCGGATCGATCTGATCCTCGGACCCGCCGATCCGCCCCGCATCGAGGCGATGCTGGCGGAGGGCGCGCGCCTGGTCGCGGTCGATGGCAACCGCGGCGTGCAGCGGCGCATGACCGAGGCCTTCCACACCAATCTTGCGGCCATGGGGCTTCTCGCGCTGCTGGTCGGCATCCTGCTGGTGTACAACACCATCACCTTCTCGGTGCTGCGCCGGCGCGGTCTGCTCGGCATGCTGCGGGTGCTGGGCGCCACCCGCGTCGATCTATTTCAGACTGATCCTCGGCGAGAGCCTGCTGCTCGGCCTGATCGGCACCCTGATCGGCCTGGGGCTCGGTGTCCTGATCGGTCAGGGGCTGGTGAACCTGGTCACCCGCACCATTAACGATCTGTACTTCGTCCTCACCGTCAGCAGCCTGCTGATCTCGCCGACGGTGCTGATCAAGGGCTTCCTGATCGGCCTGCTGGCGACGACCGTCGCGGCGCTGGCCCCGGCGATCGAGGCCGCGCGGACCGTACCGCGGGCGGCAACCAGCCGCTCCGGGATCGAGGCCCAGGTGCATACGGCCACACCCTGGCTGACGCTGGCCGGAGGTCTGTTGATCGGGCTCGGCCTGCTCGGCGTGCTGCTGCCCGGGGACGGGCTGGGCCTGGCCTTCGTTGCCCTGTTCCTGTGCATCATCGGCTTCGCCCTGCTGGTGCCCGGGGCGCTGTTGATCCTGACCCGGCTGATCGCCCCGCTCGCTCAGCGCCTGTTCGGCAAGACCGGGCGGCTTGCCACTCGCGGCATCGCCGCCGGGCTGAGCCGCTCGGGAATCGCGGTGGCGGCGCTTAGCGTGGCGGTCTCGGCGACGGTCGGGGTCGGGGTGATGGTCGAGAGCTTCCGCGCCACGGTACAGCTGTGGTTGGCGCAGACCCTGAGCAGCGACGTCTACGTCAGCCTGCCGGGCTCGGACGCCGAACGCCTGCGCCAGAGCCTGAGCCCCGAGTTGCTGGCGGCGCTCGCCCGAATCGACGGCGTGGCCTCGGTCAGCACCGGCCGGCCGCGCGAGGTCGACAGCGCGCTCGGACCGCTGCGGATGATCGCCCTGGGGGAGGCCGCGCAGGTCCAGAGCGGGTTTCGCTTCAAGCGACGCGAGACCGACGACCCCTTCGCCGCCTTTCGCCGCGGCGACAGCGTCTTCGTCAGCGAGGCCCTGGCCTATCACCACAAACTCGCCGTCGGCGACCCGATCGAACTGATCACTGCCAGTGGTCCGCACGCCTTTCGTGTCGGCGCGGTCTATTTCGACTACAGCAGCGACCGCGGCATGCTGGCGATGGACAGGGCGAGCTACGCCCGGCTGTGGGAGGACCCCGGCGTGACCACCGCCGGACTCAAGCTCGGCGCCGACGGCGACCTCGAGTCCGTCATGACTCGAGCCCGGACTTTGGTCGCGCAGAGCGATCGGCCGCTGCGGGTGCGCGCCAATGCCGACATCCGCGCCGAGTCGATGAAGGTCTTCGACCGTACTTTTGCCATCACCGGGGTGCTGCGACTGCTGGCGATCGGCGTGGCCTTCGTCGGCGTACTCAGCGCCCTGCTCGCCCTGCAGCTCGAACGCGCCCGGGAGCACGCCACCCTGCGCGCCCTCGGCGTCACGCCGCGACAGCTCGCGGGCCTGGTGTCTTTGGAGTGCGGTCTGATGGGCCTGGCCGCCGGCGTCCTGGCCCTGCCGCTCGGTTGGCTGATGGCACAGTTGCTGATCCATGTGGTCAACAAGCGCTCCTTCGGCTGGAGCATGCAGAGCCTGCTGCCGCCCGGGGTGCTGAGCGAGGCCTTGCTGCTGGCCCTGTTCGCCTCCCTGCTCGCCGGGATATATCCGGCCTGGCGCCTGGCGAGCGCACCGCCGGCCGCGGCCCTGCGCGAGGAGTAGCTGTGTTCGAACGTCCGACCTCGATGGCGCGACGTCGGCGGTCCGCATTGGCCGGCGCCGGTCTGTCCCTGCTGCTGTTCGGCTGCGCCCCGAGCGGAGAGAGCGAGGTCGGAAATCGGGGCGATCGCTCGGAACTGAGCGAACGGCTCGGCGGCGGCGACGTCAGCGGCTATGCCCGTGCCCTCGAACCGCGCGAGTTCGTCTTCCCCGCCGACCACGGTCCGCATCCTGACTTCCGAAACGAGTGGTGGTACCTGACCGGCAATCTCGAGTCCGAAGCCGGACGCCGCTTCGGCTACCAGGTCACTTTCTTCCGCATCGCCCTGGCCCCCGACGATCCGCACTCGCCGCCGCGCCGCTCGAACTGGGCCACCCGCCAGGTCTGGATGGCGCACGTCGCGCTGTCCGATGCCGGCAATCGACGCCACCGAGAACACGAGCGCTTCGCCCGCGGTGCGGCAGGACTGGCCGGGGCGCAGGCCGAGCCGTTTCGGGTCTGGCTGGAGGACTGGCGGCTCCGATCCGATCCCGACGGCGTTGGATCGACCTGGGAGCTGTCCGTCGACACCGCGGACTTCGAACTGAGCTTCCGGCTGGAGCCGATCCGGCCCATCGTCCTGCAGGGCGACGCCGGCCTCAGCCGGAAGAGCGCCGAACCCGGCAACGCCTCGTACTACTACTCGATGACCCGGCTGAAGACGACCGGAGAGATTCGGGTCGACGGTGAGCGCCACTCCATCGAAGGCCTGTCCTGGCTGGATCGGGAATGGAGCACCAGCGCGCTCGGCGAAGACCAGGCCGGCTGGGACTGGTTCGCGCTGCAGTTCGACGATGGCCGCGACCTGATGTTCTACCAACTGCGGCGCAAGGACGGCGGCGTCGACCCGCACAGCGCGGGGACGCTGATTGATTCGTCCGGTGAACGGCGGGCTCTGAGCGCGAGCGACGTCGTGCTTCAACCGCTGCGCTGGTGGCAGAGCAGCGATGGGACGCGCTATCCGCTCGCCTGGCGTCTGGCGCTCGCGGACCGCCCCGGCTATCGGGTCGAGGCGGTGTTCGACGACCAGCGCATGGAGACCTCGGTGCGTTACTGGGAGGGCATGGTCGAGGTGTTCGACGAGCGCACCGAGCGACCGCTCGGCCGGGGCTATCTGGAGCTCGCGGGCTACGACTAAGGTCAGGCCGTGGGCGCGTTCGAGTCGTAAGCCTGGTTTTCGTCACCGACGTACCGGCCGCCGCCGGATCGACAACGGCGACACCAGGATCCATTTCGACACCGCCAGCGCGCACTTCCGTGGCAAAGCCGATACCCCCGAGGCCAGGGCCTATGCCGCACTGGTCGGCGACCGGGGATCTCACCCAGTGAGAGAACGCGCCTTGTCACGGCGTACTGGGATCTGCG
>CAVXWS010000035.1:0-14853 GCA_963765415.1 uncultured Gammaproteobacteria bacterium | reverse complement strand
GTCGGGCTCACAACAGCTAAAGATTCGGAAAATCAGAGCAAAAAAGACTAGCTGACACTTAAATGGGAATGGTGCGGTGACGAGGGATTTCCGGGGCGGTTCACCTGCGCAGTTTGCTGTCGATGGCTAGGTCAAACAAAGCGAGGTCTAGCGTTCGGCCGGCGAGCTCAAGCCGGACGCGTATAGCCCAAATCTGTGTCGCCGGAAGCAGGCTGCCTGAGATCTCGACTCTGTAGTCGTCGGACCGCTGACGAGTCGCCGACCGCCCAACACAGAATGCGGTCATTAAGTCAGGGATTAGGGCGCACGCAAAGAAAACAGCCGACGAATGACTCCTACCCGAGATGTACCTGCCCTTCGCGGTCCCCTTGGCGAGCGTCGAGACCTGACGCATTGCGGACGGTCGAGCAGGACCGATGACGGGCGGCAGTCAGCAATGAATTACCATTAGCCAACACCCAGCGACCGGCAGCTACATGCGCATTGCGGACCTAAGGTCCAGCGGGGCCGTCTGTCCGAGCTCGACTCTGGTGTCGGTTGCAGGTATGGCCCCAAGAGACAGCTGGTTCATTGAAAGCAATGGGACATTCCCGTTCGGAGTGAGCGACAGGCGCTTCTCCCTGATCGCAGGGCGGCTTATGTAGCGGCATAGCCGTTCGAGCTTCTTGCGTTCAATCGCGCGCGCCCCCACGGACAGCGGCAAAGGCACGGCCAGCACCCACCCGGGATGTGCAGAAAAAACTCAGAAGCCGCTGCATTTCAGGAAGGACCTGTTTCTTTGTTGACCCTTCCAGCGGCAGGTAAAGGATCGACCGTTATCACGATGAGGAAAGCAACTCACCTCCGCGGTCGAATTCTACCGCTGGGAGTCCCTTCGCGCCGTCATATCGGCCGACGATGGCCCGGAGCAGGTCCCGACCTTTCCATCACAAGGCCTGGGCGCGCGCAAGTTTATTCCCCGTACCGCCACGGATCCGCTCGGGCGGGCACCCGTAAAGACGGATACTGCTGTCTCTGCAATACGTTGAAATATTGCGTTTTATCAATTTTGGGGCGTCCAAGCCGGTCACGAAATTGACCAAAGTCATAGGCTGCGACGTTATCCGGTACCCACGGCCTCGGCACCGGTCGGCGTCGTCTATTGTTTCATTTAGGGACACACCAAAAGGACCGAAGAAACGAAGCTCCAGCCGGATGCCGCCGCGAGGGAATGGTGAGTGCATTTTGTTGCGCAACGGCAGGTTCCCTCCACTCGATCCAAGAGCGGGCGGTTTCTTCAAAGATTTCAGATACGGAGGAATTGACCATGACGAAACGAGTTCAGTTTATTACCGGCACCATTGGTGCCGTGATGCTGGCAGCCGGAGCGGCAATGGCCAGCGGCGGGGGCGCCGGCGATGGCGACTTTTGCATGGACGTGGAAATCACACCTTTCCACATGATGCCGGGTCCCATGGTTGAGCAGGCGGCCTGCCCCGTGCGTGATTACTGGGATGGTGACCTCCAGGAAGCCTTTTATCCGTTCACCATCGAGGACCACCGGTTCAACTGCGAGTCAGCCGACTTCATTGAACTTCCCGTCGTCGGCATGGTACCAACGTGGGTCGTAAGCGAGGACCTGATCACCGGCACCATCGACGGGCATCCGTTCTCCGCGACGCTCCTTTGCGCCAGCATGACCAACTGGTACGAGCACTTCTGCGATGATCCTGAAAACGGACCTTGCTTCCAGCTCGCCCAGCCCTTCCTCAAGAAGGGCCTGCCGTTTCCAAGGGTTACCGAAGTCTCGTTGTTCGACGGCGTGATCACCGTCGAAAGGCGAAACATGGGAAGGTCGAGGTGCCGATCCTGATGGCGACCCGGGCGGCCGGGATTACCCACGTGGAAAATCCGAGCGCACCGCTGGTGGGCGCCTCCATCACGCACAGCATGCTGGGGATGGTCACGTACGAGAAACATGACGGCGAGATCGAAGCCAAGGAGTTGGAGGGAAGCGCCGACATGCTCCTCCAGGGTCACATTTTCTTCCCGGGCTCAGTGGAGGAGGACGTGAATCCGGACAACGGTGAGAACGAAGCCGCTGTCATCAAGGGCGCCATTTGCAGCAAGGACCTGTACAAACTGTTGAACAGGAAGGGTAAAAAAAGACGGAAATGAGGACAACGACCGCGATTCTGATTGCTCTTCCCGTCCTGACGAAATAAGGAAGGGGTGTCTCGACACCCCTTCCTTTTCTCCGCGCGCCCAGGCGAATCTTCTGCGCAACCCCATTTCCCGTATCTTAATCCCCGGTCGAGGAATGGCGAGGAAGACGAATGCCCGGCTTGCACATCGTCTTCTGCTGTCCGCCGCCATCAGCGCATGAGCCGCTCCGACACCGACCCGGCTAGGTTCGTGAACGCTTCTTGTGCGCATGAATCTATCGTTCACCAGATGCTAGTCGCACGGTAGCTTGTGACCGTGGCTGTGTGGACACTGTGTCGGCGCCCAGCACCTTAAACCTGTTGTGCCCGGCTACCTGCGGCCTCTCACACAGCGAACACGTCGTGCGTATGGGGCGAAATCTTTTTCGGCTGAGATCAGAGTTCAGACGGCCATTTTCAAGTTTTCATGCAGGCTGGGGCGGTAGCTGTCGATTCCACCAAGAGTGTTGAACGTCGGCTTATTCAGGCGATCTCGGAAATAGTTAATCCGGCTGGTCTGTCTGTTCCTGTTACAGGCCTGCCATTCAACTGACCGTTGGGAGTGGGTCGATTCCGGACCGCCGCCTAGAGTCAATGACCGGCAGCTTTGCGGACCAAGCGGTCAGCCGAGGGGCTATTTTGGCGCAAATTGCACCCCGCCAGCATTAGGGGGCTACGATTCGACCATGAACCCGATCAGACTGGACACGCTGGCCGACTATCCTCTGGAGAAGTACCACATCACCGGGTACTGCCAGTGCGGGCACACGGGGATTGTCAACGGCGGTCAGCTACCGGGCGACACCCGATTGGACGGGCTGGAACAGGGGCTGCGGTGTTGCGCTTGCGGCGCCCGCCATCCTCGCGTAATCATTGCGCACCACGGAGGGATCGGGAACGCAGCGCAACATCACGGCGTCGGCCCGATCCGGTGACTTTCACAATCAGCAAGGAGGCAGATCATGCTCATTCTTTCCCGCCGTATCGGCGAAACCCTTCAGATTGGCGATGACATCACCGTCACGGTCCTGGGCGTCAAGGGCAACCAGGTGCCGGATTGAGATTGATGCGCCTGAAGACGTGACGGAGTTACGTGAGGAGTTGGTCGACCGACTCAAGCCGGATTATGCCGAACCCATAGAGGCGTGAAGGGGCGGTCGCGGCCTCGCGGCTACCCGTCCGCAAAGCCCGCAACTGGGTCGATCAGCTAATACCGTCGGGTCGTGGGACCGAGTCAGTCGTTCTTCAGGTCCGACGAGGGGGGTTCGAGCAGGTCATCGTCGTCCTCGTCGCTATCCTCCCCCTCCCACTCATAGCGTGGTACTGCCGGTCTCGGGTCGGCGTTCCGCAGCAAAAAGGCACCGATCAGACCGCTCAGCGCACCGAACAAATGCGACTCGAACGAGATGCCGGGTGCACTGGGGAAGATCCCCCAGATCATACTGCCGTAGAGGAAGAAGATGATCAGCGACACTGCAATCGCGGGTCGGTCCCAGCGCAGCACGCCGAGTGTGAACACCAGGAACATCAGCCCGTGGGTCAGGCCGCTGGCACCGATGTGGTAGCTCGACCGGGCGAACAGCCAGGTCCCGAGCCCAGCACCGACATAAATCAGCGGTAAAGCGAGGCGTGCGGTCCGCGGGTAGGTGTATATCAGGGCGGTGCCGAGGACCACCAGCGGCAGCGTGTTAGCGAATAGGTGATACCAGTTGCCGTGGATCAGCGGAGCCACCAGGATACCTATCAGTCCCCACGGCTCGCGGGGGAAGACACCGAAACGCTCCAGATCAAGGGTAAAAACTGCATCGGCGGCCTCGGTCAGCCACAGCAGCGCGGTGAAGGCGCACACACCGATCAGGCTGCGGCGGAGGTGCTCGGTATCTGAGAAGTCGCGGGAGGGCACGCGATAGATACTACGATCAGATTGCCTGGTTAGAAACTGCGAGAGGCGTTAGAAAGTTGCGACTGGATTGCCGGAGCGTTGGCTAAGTTGACTTCCTGCCGTTCGTCTACACGGATACGGAGCAATCGAAGCAGGCGAACTCGTTCCTCATCGGGCGATGGTGCCGAAGGCGCATCTGCAATCTAGGGCACCGCGCCAGACGCAGGCACTCTTGGAAAACAGTCGATGAAATCTGGGCCCAATCAGGAGCAAACGGGCGTCTTGAAGGTGGTGTTCGCCTTGCTCCTATTCCTGATCGCCGTTGCGATCACACGCCTGACCGGCCGCGCCGTCTCGGCCCTCGATGATGCGAAACCAGAGATCAAGGTGGACGACTCCGCTGGCCGTCGCTGACTTCTGACAGTCTTGATGCTGAGTGGCCGCTGTCAGACCTACAGCGGCCACTCAGCGGCACCCTGCCGAATACCTCTTGATGACGCAAAGCAGCCTGTTCGAGCGTCTGGACCCTGGACCCGGGTCACATGGGCTTTCGGCTGTGGTCGCGGCTCGATGAACGCGACTGGCGGGACCTGGTCGACCTGATGGAGAACTACCGCGCCCTGTACCAGGCGGCGGAGGCCTCGGGTGTCGCGCTCTGGCCATGAGTACGCGCGAGCGGCACCAAGGAATCCGAACTGGTCATGGCGGTCCTGCTCTACGCCATCCGCTGTCTGGCCGAGAACGATCAGCCGGCGCTGCGCGACATGAACTTCGGACCGAAGGAGGTCGCGGCGCTGCGCGAACTCAACCTGGCCGACCTCTACCGGGCCGGCTCCCTGCAGTCGCACTGCCTCGACATCGAGCTCAATCGCGACGTGTACTGGCCGATGCTGGCGCACCTGCGCCGAGAGCGCGAGATCGAGGAGGTGCAGCGCGATCTGATCCAGGCCGACGCGCCCCTGGGGATGATGCGCAGCCTGTTCGGTGTCGGACCCCGCGAGTACACCCGGCTGCGGCAGTTGCTCACCCCGAACCCGGCCGTCGGGCGACCGGCCGACCCCGACGAGGCCACCTCACATGCCTTGTGGCGTGCCTGGTCGGCGCGCACAGACAAGGATCCAGCCGCACCGCTGACGCCCGAGGACTATCTCGCCCTGCATCAGGAAACCGGCGCGTCGATGCGGGCGGTGTGGAACCTGACGCGCAACTGGACGGACGAGGCCAACCTCGCGCAAGACATCCCGGCCAACAACAAAGCGAACTCGGGTCGACCCAGCCGCTGACCGGACAGGGGCGCCGATGCATGCCGACGAGTCTGCCATCCGGCCCGAGACCCATGCCCTCGACGCGCTGATCCGCCGAACCGTCGCGCAGGTCCTGCGCACCGCTACCGACCGACCGGCCGATGCCATGCTGTTCCTCGGCAATCGGCATCAGGCCTTTCCGACCCTCCTGGTGCAGGATCCCGTCTTGGAACCCGTCGACAAAGTCGTCTGGATGGTGGTCTGTCAGCAAGGGCGGACGTCCGGCGTCGGTACCGCGTTCCCGAGCTACCGCGAGATCGCCCGTCAGGCCAATATTGCCTCCACCTCGACCGTCTCCCGGGCGATCGCCGTCCTGCGCGCCAGCCGTTGGCTGTCCCTGTGTGCACGGGTCCGGGACGGTGGCGGCCGCTTCCGGGGCAGCGTCTACGCGCTGCACGACGAACCCCTGCCGCTGGCCGATGCGCTGCATCTGGATCCCGACTACATGGTCTTTGTCCAGAGGGCAGGGCAGCACCAGCATGCGCGGGTACGCAAGGTGGCCGCTGCCGTGCTGGCCTCGATGGACGAGGACATCAACGCCGGCGTCGATCTGCTCGCACCGGTAAACGCGATCGCCCGACGCCTCGAGGCGGTCCAGGCGGTGCGCCAGGAAGGCCCGCGGCGCTACTTCAGCTTTACGGTTGACGTCCTGGCTCGGTTGGCAAACCGAGACTCGATTCCCCGAAAAACCGACCAGGACCAAATATCGAAGCTGGATAAAGACCGTGTTCGATATTTGCACCCACAAAAATCGAACACGGTGGGTTGTAGTAGTAGTTATATAAAAACAACTACAACAACAAAGGCAACGCAAAAATCGAACACGGTCGAGATCGATGGGCCGCTGATCTACCCGAACCGCCTGACGGCCAATCAACGCGAGCTGGCCGCACGCTACCTCGCCCGCGTGCCGGCAGAACAACGTCAGCCCGTACTGGACGAACTCGAGGGGCGCCTGCGCGCCGAGCAGCAGGGGGCGAAGCCGGTGTACGACGAACTGCGCTACCTGCACCACCTCTGCGCCCGGGTCACTGCCGGCGGCTTCCAGCCCAACCTGAGCCTGAAGGTTCAGGCGGAGCGAGAGCGACGGACACAAGCGGCCGATAAGCGGAAGCAGGACGCACAGCGACAGGACGAACAGCGTCGTCAGCGAACCGACCGCACACGCGATGCCGCAACCGAGAGTCCGCTGGCCAACGCGCGCAAGGTGCTGGGCATGCCGCAACCGAACCGGACTCCGGAAAACGATCCGTAAGCCCACCCGTCGACCGAACGAAACGATTATTACGGGGTAATAATCCGTCGAGCCGATGGCCCGGTCGCCCTCAAACGTCGAGTTTTCGTGGGTTAACCGCGACACAGGCCGGCGCCCTTTTTCCTTTCTCGGGCTTTGCGAACATGAGTTCATGGCAGCCGTCGACCAGCGAGGTGGGTGAAGCCATGGCAAGCGAGAAGGCCTCCGCCGTGTCCCGGCAGGACGCGGATCAATCACATTGGGACCCGGAGCCGAGTGAGACCGACTCCCCCGAGGCCGACGTTCAGCCGGGCGCCTTGCGCGGTGTCGTGACGCTCACGCTCGAGACCCGCCAGGCGCAGCGCCTGGTGAAAGGCCGCCCGGGCAGCGCCGGCAAACCGGCGATCATCGGTCTGATCGGGTTCGCGAACCTGCTGCGTGCGATCTGGCACGGGGCGAGGGCCGACGACCCGTACGCCGACTGGTGGTTGATCAAGATTCACCAGGCACTCGAGACCGCCGACCAGGCGCTGAAGGCCTCGATCGAGGCGGTCGAAGCCCGGCTGCAGGTCTCCGCGGCGATCCGTGCCACCCCGGGGGCCTCCGTGAAGCCGGTGCGCACGCCGCTGCGTTTCAGCAACCCCTACGCCTATCGCGGCGCGCACCGGCTTGCCGATTACGACCGACTCGCCCGCGCCGTGCTCACCGGACAGTACATCGGCGTCATGACCCGCGACGACAGCGAACGGGTCCTCGCGCTCAGTGGTCGCCAGCTGCGCCGGGCCTTCCTGAGCCCCTTGGGCTACCGCCTGACCGGTGTCACCCGTCAGGACGTGTTGCAGGGCACGGCAAAGCAGGCGCAGGCCAAGGCAGTCATGGGCGAGGTCCCGGAGGAGATCCTGACCCGGGTGCGGCGAGCCGCGCATGCCCCGGAACGACCGATGCCGACCTCGAGCGTGACACCGCATCTGGGACTTCACTCGCTGCCCTCGAAATCTTGATCGATCGGGAGGCTCAGAAAACGGCAACAGGGGTTGCAGCCGATTAGGGCTGTCTTCTCCCTGCCGGGTGCTCAAACTTCCGACAACGACGAACCCACAGGAGCGATCGTGACGGCAAGCCGAACCGACCTCGAGGGCATGCGCCTCAGCGTCAGGCTCGACCCCGGGATGCTGGTCGAGGCCTTGATCCTGAAGCGCCTGTACACGCTCCCCAAACGCCGGCACCCGGACTGGATCCGCGCCTTGCTGGTGCAGGGGTTCCTGGCGGAGCGCCGAGTCGTGATGCAACTGGAGGGAAGGGCAGCAGACACCCCGGCGCCTGGACGCCGGGTACGGCAAACACCCGGATCGGGTTTCGACTTCGCCGCCAGGCCGCCGAACGCCAGGCGGGTGGTCCGCGCAAACCGTCAGGCGACGCTTCCGACCCGGTCGAGTCCAGGGAACGAAACGCCTGCCGACAAACCGTTTGCGCACCTGCGCAAGGTCGTCGGCTGAGGCGGTGACATCGAACCGAGGAGGAACCCAGTGTCCGAGCAGCAGATCAACCCCGTCAGCGTCGGTCTCGACGACGGATACGCCTTCACCAAGCTGGCGCTACCGGACGGGCGGCTGATCGCGATCCCCTCCCGGGCCCGGCTCGGACGGGCCAACGTCACCTGGATCGACCAGGCCGAACAGCGCATCTCCGAGTACGAGACCGAGGACCAGGCCTTTGCCGTCGGCGGGGTGGACGGCGAGCCGACCTACTTCGATGCCTATCCCTTCTCCGGTCTCAACCGGGCCATCGTCCAGCACGGGCTGCAACAGGCGGGCCTCGACGGTCGGTCGGTGCATGCCGTGTCGGGGCTGCCGGTGAGCAGTTTCTATCTCAAGGACGGCAGCCGCCGGGAGGGGATCCTGACGAACAAGCGCGACAGCCTCAAGCGGGCCGTGCGACCGCTCGACGAGCGCCTGCCGGTCGGCATCGCCTTTCACGAGGTGATCCCCGAGGCGCTGGCCGCCTGGTACGACCACGTCATCACCGAATCCGACGACGGGGTACAGCTCGAGCCCGAACGCCTGCACGCCCCGATCGCGGTGGTCGACATCGGTGGGCGAACCACCGATTACGTCGTCGTTGCCGACCAGGCCGTACAGCACGGCGCATCGGGTTCGCTGCGTTGCGGGCTGCTGGATGTGAAGCGCGAGGTGACCGAAGGCATCCGCGGTCGGTTCGACATCGACGTGGTGAGCGAGCGCTCGGTCGACGAGGCCGTTCAATCTGGCAGCGTCCGGCTGTTTGGTAAAGACCACGACGTATCGGACCTGATCCAGACGGCACAACGACAGATCGTCGAGCGTCTGTATGCCGAGACGCAGCGACAGCTCGGACGCGGGGCGGAACTCGACCGGATCCTGTTCGTCGGTGGCGGCACGGTGGCACTCGCCGCGCAGATTCGCGACTGGTTCCCGAATCAGCTGGTGGCCGAGCACCCGGCCTTCGCCAATGCCCGCGGGATGCTCAAGTACCTGCGCTACGTCTGCGAGACCCCGCAGGCCGCTTGAGGTCTCGATCGACCCACAAGGTTCGATTTCATCCGTGGTCACTGCGGACTCAGTGACGACCCAGGCGCCTTCGGATCGTGCAACAGGTGCCGTGGCCGTCTATCAAAGACCGCCATCGATCCATCCTCCGAGAGGCTTGTCTTCTCGGATTCACCCACCCTGCCGGGAAAGCCTTCCCGTCAGGGGTGCGCTTTCTCCGGTTAGTTGATTTGTTGAAGGAGAAAGCCATGTCCAATGCAGAAAGTCCCAAGTACTTCGATCTTCACACCACCGGTCTCGGTTACCTCAACCGGGTTCGAGAGGTCACACCGAAGGAGGGCAAGCCCTTCTGGAGCGTGACCATCGCCGCCCTTCGGGGCAGCGTCGACGACGTCCAATACACCCACTTCGAGTGTCGCGTGTCCGGCAAGCAGGCACAGAAGCTTGTGTCGCAGCTCCAGCCGGCCGTCGAGGGCAAGCTCAAGGTGCTCGTGGGTTTTACCCTCAGCGATCTGTTCGCCGAGGCCTTTACCTTCCAGAACGGCGACAAGGCCGGCGAGACAGGAGTCAGTCTCAAGGCACGTCTGCTTCGCATCAGTTGGGCGAAGGTCGACGGTCAACCGTTCTTCAACGAGCAAGCCGCGTAAAGCCACAACAAGACCGGGTGATCGCATCACCCGGTCTCACTTTCACCCATCGGGGAGTCTCTCCCCGATCGGGGCGGGTCTCCCCATCTTCTCGAGGAGACCTGTCATGTCACATCGGTATGCAACCGACGGTTCCGAGGACCAAGATCGCTTTGTCGATCTGAAGGCCTCGGCGCTCAACCCAGCGGAGAAGCAGTCCCTGGTCGGCCTGGCGCTGGCGATTCTGAAGCAGCGCCATCGTGCCGGTCGGGCGCTGAGCAGTCCGGACGACACCCGGGCCTATCTCCGCCTCAAACTCGCCGAACGCAAGGCAGAGGTGTTCGGCGGCTTCTTCCTGGACAACCGCCACCGCGTCATCGAGGCGGTGGAACTGTTCCAGGGCACCATCGACGGCGCATCGGTTCACCCGCGCGTCGTCGTTCAACGGGCGCTGGAGGTCAACGCGGCCGCCATCGTCTTTTTTCACAACCACCCCTCGGGTGTCGCCGAGCCGAGTCATGCCGACGAGGCGCTGACCCGACGGCTCAAGGACGCACTGGCACTGGTGGACGTTCGTGTCCTCGATCACTTCGTGGTCGCCGCCGGTGAGAGCGTGTCAGCTTTGCCGAATCGGGACTTATCTGAGTTCACGCCTCTTTCAACCCACCCGCCCGGGAAGGCATCCCTTCCCGTCGGGGAGGGTGCCTCTTCCGGGCATTCTTCTCAAGGAGAGCACCATGTCCGATCAAACCACCAAACCCGTGGAGCATCCGTTCTTCGGCGAGGTCATTTCCACCTACACCCGCGCTCAGGCCATCGACGACGGCGTCCTGGTCGATGCGGGCCCCATGGCCAAGGAGGCCGGCTTCCGTTGGCCTGTGGCCCTGACCGCTGCGGCCTGGAGCGACTGTGTCGCCTGGACCGACGCCGACAGCGAGGCCCAGGTCCACCAGGACCCGACGGGCCGGCTGTGGGACGTGCTGATCATGGGCGGATACGCCGTCCATACGCACAGAGGCGGCGGCGACCGGCTCGAGTTCTCGCTCAACCGGGTCCCGCGAGACGGTCGCTCGACCGAGCGGGAGCTGGTGACGCTTGAAGCTCATCGTCGGTCCCGGCGACGACGCTCAGCCGGTCATGACCATCTTGCTTCCGCAGGAGGACTGAAACCCGCCAGCAGAGACTGGCTCCTTCCCCTGGCCGCTTGGGTTAAAGCGGCGCCTAGTGCCTTGAGATTACATAGCGGCTCGGTGGCAAAGGGGCATTCATGACTAGGTGGACTGTGTCCAGGCCCTCTTCTGAAATCACTCTCGTCCGGTACCGATTCGGGGGCGAATGTCTCTTGGAATCGTATTTGTTTGAACCGCGGCTTCGGTGCGTAGCAACCAACTTCGCCACTGCGAAGTCAGTTCCGAACGCGGAGGACTCGGCCTTGTCGAATGTGTAGCAGCACACTAACCTCCTTGAGTCCTTCCGTTCTATTCAGCACAGGGAGATTGTTGCAGTGCACGAGTCCGAGTCAGGAACAGCCTCGCACGAAATCGTCGTCTACAATGACAATTCCACTCCAAACTCCTTCGTTGAGCGTCTGATCAGCGAGGTGTTCGGCCTTCCGAAGTACGAGACTCTGATGCTTGCGCATCGCATTCGCCTCGCGGGCGAGTACGCCTTCGGGCCGTATCCAGAGTCGATCGCGCAGGTCATGCTCGATGAAGCAATGCGGCGAATCGCCGAGGCTGGCCACTCCCTGGCGGTAGAGAAGAGAGATCTCTCAAAACCCGCAGAGTCGGCCTATCCTTCGTGTTCGTTTTGTGGAAAATCGAGTACCGAGGTCCACAAGCTTATCGCGGGCAAAGGCGCGCATATATGCGATGCGTGTGTCGCGACCAGCGCAGGCGAACTTCACGATGAGCTTCCTTCTGCCCGGCTGCGATTCGCTTATGAGCTTTTGGACTGGCATTTCGGCGACGTATCGCCGGACAAGTTCGTGAAGACCGGTCGAACCTACCCCGGGCGGGTGCGCGCGGATCTCCAGGGCGCGATCGAATCGTTTATTGGGCGAAGGCTATCCGGTCGGTCGGGATCCGGCAGCGGCATGGTCAGGAACGAATCGATCTCTCGACCCTTTGGTGCAGCGGGCGGGATGCCCAGGGCATCGCGGCGATAGCCTACGAGGAAGTCGACATCGGAGAGACGAATCCCACGAAGTGTCAGCTCAACGGGCTGTGGCTGTTGGAAGAGGGCAACGCCCGCTATGCGGTCATCCTGTCGCGGGAGTCGGATTACTCCGGCGGATTCACGATCTTCCTCGAAATCAGCGGACCTCAGGGTGAGGACACGGCGCAGATCACCCGCGGTCTTTTCGATGCGATCGAAGCGCGTATCCGCGAGGCCCGTACCTACCGGGGAAAGGTGCTTTCGCTTGAGCGTGCTCCGCATTACGGTGGCACGTCTACCGGCATCACGGTCCATCGCACGGCGGCGGTTGCCCGTGACCAGGTGATCCTGCCCCAGCCCGTCCTTGATTCCCTCGACCGCACGATCGTCCGATTCTGCCGTCAGCGTGAAAGGCTTCGCGAACTGGGGCTGCCCGACGAAGCGCGGCGTGCTCTTCTGCGGACCGCCCGGTACGGGCAAGACCCACACGATCCGGTATCTGGCAAGCGAGCTGCCAAAACATACGACCTTTTTGATCACAGCCGAGCAGATCGGATTGCTGCCGTCGTATTTTTCGCTTGCACGACTGATGCAGCCGGCCATTTTCGTCATCGAGGACGCAGACTTGTTAGCCAAGTCGCGTGAGGTAATGTACAGCGCGCAGGAAGAGGCCTTGCTCAACCATCTACTGAACGAGATGGACGGGCTGAAGGAAGATGCCGATATCCTCTTCGTCCTTTCGACGAACAAGCCGGAAGTCCTCGAGGCGGCCTTGGTGGCACGGCCAGGCCGAATTGACCAAGTCATTGAGTTTCCGAGACCGGATGCAGAAGGCCGTCGTCGCCTAATGGACTTGTACGGAGGCCAACTTTCCTTGTCGCCCCCCTTGATCGCCAATGTCGTTACGCGTTCCGAGGGTGTCAGTGCGGCCTTCATCAAGGAGTTAATGCGAAGGCTCGCCCAGTACGCCATCGAACGAGATGACTCAAGTGACATAGAAGCCGAAGACGTCGATCAGGCTTTGGACGAGATGTTGTTCAGCAACAACGTTCTGAATCGGGCGATCTTAGGTGCTTCTGCGGAGTCTGCGGCGTTTGACATGCCGCAGGACTGATCAAACGGCGCGTGCGGAAACAGGGTCGGAGTCGATTCACTACGGTTGCGTTGCAGGATCTGTAACATCGCTCTCTTTGGCGGTTGCCATGATCCGTCATCGAGCGCCACCCGGAAGAATGGCAAAGATTGTCAATATCTGCCATAGTATTGCCCAGGAGGTAACGACGATGGCAACCATGAATGTATCTCTTCCTGACCCGATGAAAGCCTGGGTCTGAAGCTCAGGTGAAAACCGGACACTACAGCAACGCCAGCGACTATGTCCGCGATCTCATCCGCCGCGATCAGGAATATCGTGACAAGCGCGAGATCCTGGTGAAGGCCCTGATCGCGGGTGAAGACAGCGGCGTGTCCGGGAAGGACGTCGAGGCGATCTGGAAGAGGTGAAGTCGCGACACAGCGCGGATGTATGAACTCAGTGAGGCGGCAGCAGCGGATATCGAATCGATCTTCGACTATTCCGTCGTTCATTTCGGCCTGTACCAGACTGAAACCTACGTCGAGTCCTTACAAGTGCCTGAGCGTTCTTGGCGAAAACCCAGGCATGGGATCGAGTGCCGATGATCTTCGAGAGGGATATCGCCGGTTCACTCACCAAAGCCACGTGATCTTTTATCGCGTCACCGGGTCAGGAATCTGGGTGGCCCGAGTGCTGCACAAGCACATGGACGTGTCCCGCCATGTCGAATAGGTGACCGACAGGTCGCCGTTGGGCTTGCCATCGGCGAAGGGTCTCAGGTTTCGCGGATGCTTTGGAGAAATGCGCCACGTTCGACGGTTGTCGCATCGCGAACGACAAGACCCTATTGGCTGATTCTCGACCGACGAAACGGGTTTTCCTCCGATAGTCCGCGATTATTCCGGGGGAATAATCCGTTATCGTGACGTCCTTATCCTCTAAAGACCTAACATCTCCAAAGCTGTCCACAGAGTCCACAGGCCTGCCCGCCACGGCACAGCGAGCCGCTCACTCGCGACGCCAAGGGCGGGGCCGCGTATGACGCGGCGCCTGTGGGCCCCTGTGGGCAGGTGGCAACGGGCGAAGTACGCCAGAAGATCGAAGTGGCGAGCTGCATGACAGGCCCGATGGCCTGGCGGGCAGCTTGCGCAGCGCGAAGCCGCCCTCGTCACTAGCAGCGAAGCGGGGTAGTGACGAGGGCGGCGGTGCCCGAAACCGTGGCGGCTGCGGGCCGGATTTCCGGGTGACGGGCAAGTGACGGGTTCCTAGACTGCCGGCATCGAGAGATCCACTCCGATGATTTATCCGTGGCCACTGCGGTTCAGTGGCAACAGGGGCTGTCCTCCCTGGCCGAAAGGCGAACAGGACGATCCGGCAGACGCCTGTCTGTCGGAGCACGCGTCGCGGACCATGATTGACGCAACGACCCTCGGGTCGCCGGTCCATCTTCCACCCCACCGACCGTAAGGTCGCGCTCGCGGCAGGCACCCCCTGTCGTTTTCACCCAACCGATCCGAGACACGGCAGATGCTTCGGTACTGACCGCTCGAATCATTCTTTCAACCAGCCGCGGAGAGACTCCGCTCACTTAAAAGGAGGTGATGTGTAACCACCGTCGACGAAGGCCTCTTGCAGGCCGGTTGGTCCACGCCGGACCGATCCCCAACAGGGGAGAACCGGCGTTGCCCGAACCTGGGCATCTTCAGGTTGAACGGGGAGTGGTGTCCCGTGCTCCGTGCCGCGTGAGCGGATTCGGATGGCCAAGGCCACCAAATGAGCAGAAACACTTACCAGATTGCTGGAGCCTGGCGGGACCCAGCAGCGATCGTTACGAGGAAGCGTGAGGTCGAGTCAGATTGGGTGATCG
>CAVXWS010000034.1:0-58914 GCA_963765415.1 uncultured Gammaproteobacteria bacterium | reverse complement strand
CGGCAGGCCGGGCAGGGGTCGTAGGAGCGGTACTTGGACAGCAGCACCCGGATGTGCATCTTGTAGCCCTTGGTCTCGAGCCAGTCGAAGAACTTCGCGCACCCCGTACCACTGCTTGCCGTCGCCCTTCGGCCCTTGCCGTCGAGCACCCACTGCCGGTCGGCCGCGCTCAGCTCGCGCCAGGGGTGTCGATCGGCACGCTTCGCTCCGCGGCGTAGCGCATCAGGTCTTCCTGACACTCCCAGGTAGCTGTCGGTCTGCAAGGGTTTGACCGCCCCTCGACGCAGGCGTCTTCGACTCGTCCGGCATCACCAGTCCCCAGTCGATGCCGATCACCCGGCCGAAGCCGCGGCAGGTCTCGCAGGCGCCCATCGGCGAGTTGAAGGAGAACAGGTTGGGGATCGGCTCCCGGTAGTGGATGTCGCAGTCCGGGCAGTGCAGGTCGGCGGAGAAGCGCAGCGGTTCGCCGGCCTGCGTTGGTCGCTCGAGCGGGTAGACCGTGACGCGCCCGTGGCCGAAGCGGAAGGCGGCTTCCAGGGCCTCGACCACCCGGTCGCGGTTGTCCGGCGCTCAGCCGCAGCCGGTCCTGGACCACCTCCATGGATCGTTTTCGCGGCGGTGAATGCGGGTATAGCCCTGGGCGTTGAGGAAGCCCTCGATCTCGGCTGTCGCTGAAGCGTTCTCCGGGACCGGCACCGGAAAGGTCAGCATGATCCGCGCTCCGTCTTCGAGCTCGTGCCGGCAGGTGGGCGAAGATCGCCGTCCGGGGTGTCGCGGCGCACCGGCGTCGCCGCAGCCGCGGCAATACAGCTGCGGCGCCGCGGGCGAACAGCAGCTTGAGGTGATCGTTCAGCTCGGTCATGGTGCCGACCGTGGAGCGCGAGGTGCGCACCGGGTTGGTCTGATCGATGGCGATGGCCGGCGGAATGCCCTCGATCTGCTCGACCTCGGGTCGGTCCATGCGGTCGAGGAACTGGCGGGCGTAGGGCGAGAAGGTCTCGACGTAGCGCCGCTGGCCCTCGGCATAGAGGGTGTCGAAGGCCAGCGAGGATTTGCCCGAGCCGCTCACCCCGGTGACCACGATCAGCTCGCCGAGCGGCAGATCCAGGTCGAGGTCCTTCAGGTTGTTCTGGCGGGCGCCGTGGATGGAGATCTTGTCGTCCATGCGGGTTTTCGGTTGACGGATCAGCCCGACAGTTTACGCCGGGTCGGCGGCTGTTGGCGGCGGGGTTTCCTTGGTCTGTCTGTGGGAGCGGCGCCTCGCCGCGATCAGGCCTCGATCAAGGCCCCATCGGCGCGAGGGCGCACCTCCCACAGATCCAGCCACCCGACCCCGTAGGAGCGGCGCCTCGCCGCGATCAGGCCTACAACCAAATCGCATCCCAGTGTGGATATTCACCCAAACGATTTGCCAGTCCTGCACGCAACGGGTTGGCTACGATATATCGGGCGACTTTCAAGACATCCTCGTCCCGTCGCAAGGCGTGATCATGGAATCCGTGCTGCCAGATATTGCCGCCTAGATGGTGCGCTGTTACCGATTTTGTGGCTTGAACCGTTTGCGCAAGAGTCTTAGATCCCTTGAGTTCGAACAGCCAATGCAAATGATCGGGCATCACCACGAATGCCAGAGTTTCGGCGTTGCCGTCTTTATGTTCTCGGCGCATCGTTTGGATCAGGAATCGCGCCGCAATCAGGGATTTGAAAATCGGTTTGCGATCCTTCGTGACGGTCGTAACGAGGTACAAGCGCCCGACCTCGGAGTGACGACCGACGCGCAGATGGTGTGAGTGAGGATTCCTTTCCACGGTAATTCTTCCTGTTCGATACGAAGATCTTTGCCGCGATATTACCTCGATCAAGGCCCCATCGGCGCGGGGGCGCACCTCCCACAGATCAAGCCACCCGACCCCGTAGGCGCGGCGCCCCGCCGCGATCAGGCCTCGATCGAAGTCCCATCGGCACGAGGGCGCACCTCCCACAGCTCCAGCCACCCGACCCCAGTAGCGGCGCCCCGCCGCGATCAGGCCTCGACCAAGTCCCATCGGCACGAGGGCGCACCTCCCACAGATCCAGCCACCCGACCCCCGTAGGAGCGGCGCCCCGCCGCGATCAGGCCTCGATCAAGGCCCCATCGGCGCGAGGGCGCACCTCCCACAGAACCAGCCACCCGACCCCGTAGGAGCGGCGCCCCGCCGCGATCAGGCCTCGATCAAGGCCCCATCGGCGCGAGGGCGCACCTCCCACAGATCCAGCCACCCGACCCCGTAGGAGATTCTATGTTGTCTGGCAAGCCATTTGAGTACCTTTTGGCTGGTAAACGGAATTGTTCTTCAGGAGCGCAAAAGCCACGCGGGCGAGCTTTCGTGCCAAGCTGACAAGCGCCTGGATTTTCGACAAGCCGCGGGCAATATGGCGTTGATAGAAGGCCTTCCAAGAGTCGGAGCGACAGGCCTGCATTGCGGCCAGATGGAGCAAACGACGCAGTTCTGGGTCACCCTGTTTGGTCAATTTTCGCCGGCCTCGATAGCTTCCCGACTCTCGGACACGGACGTCGAGGCCGAGGAAGGCGATGAAGGCATCGGCACTGCGGAAGTGGCCGCGGTGAAAGGTCATGGTCAGGGCCATAGCGTTGAGAGGGCCCACGCCCTCGATGGCCTGGCAACGCTCGACCTGGTCGCTCCAGCCAGCTTGCCGGGCGAGTTGGCGAAGACGCCGCTGGATGAGGGTGTCGATGTGCTCCAGTTGCTTGACCAGGGCCTTGGCCGGAGTCTTTAGCTCAGCGAATTCCCGCAGGCTCTGGGTCAGCGCCACTTTGGCCTTGACCAGGGTGGCACGCCGACGCAGCAATTGCTGAATCGCGACATAACCCTTGGAGGGCGGGCTCCACGGGCGCAGATCGCCCCGTTCTCGATCCAGGTAGCGCCACAACAGCCGTGCGTCGCTGGCATCGGTCTTGGCCCGGCCACCGATACTTTCTCGGTAGCGATTGAGCCGCAGGCCGTCGATCACATAGACGGTGTGAGCACGCTCGTGAGCCTGTTGAATCAGTTCCAGATGATAGGTATTGGTGGCCTCGACGGCCAGACACACCGGCCCCGGGGGCAGGGTGTCGAGCCACTGAGCGATGGACTGAGGGTCGTTCGCGAGGGTTCGCAGTGCTTGCTGTGAACCGTCGTAGATCACCAGCTCTGGCTTGCTGACATCGACCCCGACAAGATGTGCTTGGACTGACATTGCCATGGCGGTCCCTCCTGGCTAGTGTTTAAGATGACTTGTCGGGGCTCACCTTGGCGCTGGCTTGCCGAAATCGTCGGTCTACGGCCGATAGATTCTTTATTGGCGCATTGGGTGAGGGGCGGGACGATTTCTCCCACGGTCTGTGCTTGTCAGCCAGATGCGGCGCTAGTCCCTCCACCCCGGCAAGTCCTTTCTGACCTACCGAGAGAAAACATACAAGCGGCGCCTCGCCGCGAAGGTGCCCTGAACAAGGCCGCTTCGGCGCGAGGGCGCGCCTCCCACAGAGTGAGCAAGGCCCGCCAGCCCCCACCCGGCCGGCATGGGCAGTGCCCGGTGGGAGCGGCGCCTTGTGGGAGCGGCGCCTCGCCGCGAAGGTGCCCTGAACAAGGCCGCTTCGCCGCGAGGGCGCGCCTCCCACATAGAGTGAACAGGCCCGCCAGCCCCCACCCGGCCGACATGGGCAATGCCGGTAGCGCGCCTGTGGGAGCGGCGCCTCGCCGCGAAGGTGCCCTGAACAAGGCCGCTTCGCCGCGAGGGCGCGCCTCCCACATAGAGTGAGCAAGGCCCGCCAGCCCCCACCCGGCCGACATGGGCAATGCCCGGTGGGAGCGGCGCCTTGTGGGAGCGGCGCCTCGCCGCGAAGGTGCCCTGAACAAGGCCGCTTCGCCGCGAGGGCGCGCCTCCCACATAAAGTGAACAAGGCCCGCCAGCCCCCACCCGGCCGACATGGGCAGTGCCCGGTGGGAGCGGCGCCTTGTGGGAGCGGCGCCTCGCCGCGAAGGTGCCCTGAACAAGGCCGCTTCGCCGCGAGGGCGCGCCTCCCACATAGAGTGAACAAGGCCCGCCAGCCCCCACCCGGCCGGCATGGGGAGTGCCCGGTGGGAGCGGCGCCTTGTGGGAGCGGCGCCTCGCCGCGAAGGTGCCCTGAACAAGGCCGCTTCGCCGCGGGGGCGCGCCTCCCACAGGGATCGCATCGGCGCGAGGGCGCGGCTCCCACACGAGGTGCGATCCAGGGGCGGCGAGAATGCCGCTGCGCTGGGACTTGGGATCGCTCTCAGGCGGAGCGGTGTTCGCTCCCCCGGCCTTCGTCGGGTGCAGTCTGGCTCTCGATCGGCGAGAGCAGGGCGGTGCGAATCGCCTGCCGCGCCTCTTCGGCGAGCGCCTTGCGGCTCTTGTCGGCGATCTCGAGCGCCGGGAGAAAACTGACCTGGACATGGGTCTCGGCGCGCTGGACCAGTCCCAGGATGTTCTCGACCAGGGACTGGTCGTCGATGTAGGGGGCAATCGGGTCGGGCGCGCCGTCGACGTGGTAACGCAGACACACCGGCACCACGGTCGCCCGGGTCTCGACCGCGGCGCCGAACAGCCGGGAGAAAAACGGCCGCACGTCGGTGCCGTCGGTGGTCGTGCCCTCGGGGAACAGCGTCAGCAGTCGGCGCTCGTCGATGTGCTGCGAGATCATCTCGGCGATCGAGGCGGCCTGACCGCCGCCGCGCTTGATGAACAGGGTGCCGGCCGCGGCGGCGAGCCAGCCGACTACCGGCCATTCGCGCACCTCTTGCTTCGACAGGAAGCGGGTATGGGACAGGGCACCGAGCACCTCGATATCGAGCCAGGAGACGTGGTTGGCGACCAACAGCGCGGAGCTCGGAAGCTCGCCCTCGACCTCGACCTGGACCCCGAGGATCTGCAGCAGGCGCTCGTGCCACCAGGAGACGACGTTCGGGTTGTGGCGGTATTCACCGGTGGTCTTGTCACGGCGGGCGAGGATCAGGGTCAGGACCATCCCGGTCAGGATGTGAGCCAGTAGGCGGAGCAGGCGCCAGCCGGCGCGCAGCAGTCTCATCTTGGATCGACCTTGGTGTTGCGCTGCAGAAAATGCCGGGCGTAGTCCTGGTCCATGTGGGCGACATCGACCAGGATCAGCACGTCGGCGACATTGAAGTCGGGGTCGTAGCAGGGCTCACCGGCGATTCGGGCGCCGAGTCGGACATAGGCCTTGAGCAAAGGCGGCAGCGGGGCTGAGATAGTCGCCGGGTCATAGGCGGGGGCGTAGGGCAGGGCGAGTCGGGGGTGCGCGCGAATGTCGGCCGGGGTCATGGCCTGCTGGCGCAGGTTGGCCATGATGGCATGGGCGCGAACGCCGCTGTCCTCGAGATCGATGCTGGCGCAGCCGAACAGCCAATCGACCCGGTGGCGCTGGATGAAGGCCCCGAGGCCGGTCCAAAGCGTGGTGATTGCGGCGCCCTGGCGATAATTCGGGTCGATGCAGGTGCGTCCGATCTCGAGCCGACGCCCGGGCAGGGCGAGCACCGCCTCCAGATCGAACTCGCTCTGGGAGTAGAAGCCGCCGGCATTGGTGGCCAATTCGTCGGTCAGCAGCCGGGTCGAGCCGATGACGCGCCCGGTGTCGGCCTCGCGTACCAGCAAATGCCGGCAGTGTTGGTCGAAGCGGTCAGCGTCGATGCCCTGCTCGGCGCTGGCCAGGCGGGCGCCCAGCTCCTCGGCGAACACCCGGTAGCGAAGGACCTGCGAGGCCCGGATCTCGTCCTCGGTGGACGCCAGTTCGACGTACAGACGGGATCTTGACAGTTCTGGATTCGCGGTCATCTCGGTCCTGAGAATGGCATATCAACGGATGCCGATAATTCTACGGCGGCTGCAGTGCATTCGTCAGACAGAATTCCTGAAAAGAGGTTGCGCCGCCGTGCGCCCCTATGGGTCAGGGGTCGCATACGACTCCGACCCCCGTATCCCCCTGCCGGGACCTGTTTGAACGCGCCCTTGGCGGGCGCCGGATCGAACGGGCCGATGTTGATGAGATGCACCTCCCAAGCCCTCGGCGCTGCGGAAGATCGTGGCGACTTTGAAGCCGGTCGAGGACCAGGGCGAGGCGGTGGCGGCCCGGCTGCGCCAGCCGATTGCGCTCGCGGTGGCGCCGGCAGCGCCGCTCCCTCTGCTCTCGGTACTTGCGCCGTTCACTGCGGGTGCGGTGATCGAGGTCGCTCATCGGATTGTTTATTGCACTGCGGCAAAAGCCTTGCCGCTGAGTTAGACTTAAATATTCGCCCCGAATCCAAGTCCGCAACGAACCAGGTCCAGCCCGCCATGGTCGACAGTCACTCGAATCCGCCCCACGATGCCCAGGCAGAGCCCTTGCAGCTGCTGCCGCAGGTGAACGAGCCGGCCGAACTGCGTCGGTTGGAACTCGAACAGCTGCCGGCTCTGGCCGGCGAGCTGCGCCGCTACCTGATCAATACGGTGTCGCAGACCGGCGGTCACCTGGCGGCCGGTCTGGGCGTGGTCGAGCTGACGGTGGCCCTGCACTACGTGTTCAACACCCCGGACGACCGGCTGATCTGGGATGTCGGCCACCAGGCCTACCCGCACAAGATCCTGACCGGCCGGCGCGACGCATGCACAGCCTGCGCAAGAGTGACGGCCTGTCCGGGTTTCTCAAGCGCGACGAGTCCGAGTACGACGCCTTCGGCGCCGGCCATTCCAGCACCTCGATCAGCGCCGCCCTCGGGATGGCGGTGGCGGCGCAAGGCGCAGGGCAGGCGGCGCGAGCACATCGCCGTGATCGGCGACGGCGCGCTGTCGGCCGGCATGGCCTTCGAGGCGCTCAACCACGCCGGCGCGCTCGATCTCGACCTGCTGGTGATCCTCAACGACAACGACATGTCGATCTCCTCGCCGGTGGGTGCGATCAGCAACTACCTGGCGCGGGTGCTGTCCAGCCGCTTCTACAACCGCGTGCGCGAGGGCAGCAAGCAGGTGCTCGGCGCCCTGCCGCGGTATGAAGGACCTGGCGCATGCGCTGGGAAGAGCACATGAAGGGCATGGTCATGCCCGGCACCCTGTTCGAGGAGCTGGGTTTCAACTACATCGGGCCGATCGACGGCCACGACATGGACACTGCTGATCGCGACCCTGCGCAACATGAAGGCCATGCGCGGGCCGCGCTTCCTGCACGTGGTGACGCAGAAGGGCAGGGGCTATGCGCCGGCCGAAGGCGATCCGTTCGTCTACCACGGGGTCGACGCCGTTCAACCCGGACACCGGCAAGATGGCGCACAAGGGCGGCGGCGGTCAGAGCTTACACCCAGGTCTTCTCCGACTGGGTCTGCGACTGGCCGCGGCCGACGACGACGATCTGGTCGCCATCACCCCGGCCATGTGCGAGGGCTCGGGTCTGGTCGCGATTCACGCAGGACTATCCCGAACGCTACTTCGACGTCGGCATCGCCGAGCAGCACGCCGTGACCTTGGCCGCCGGGATCGCCTGCGACGGCATGAAGCCGGTCGTCGCCATCTATTCGACCTTTCTGCAGCGGGCCTACGATCAGCTGCTGCACGACGTCGCGCTGCAGAATCTGGACGTGACCTTTGCCGTCGACCGGGCCGGTCAGGTCGGTGCCGACGGCGCCACCCATGCCGGCAGCTTCGATCTGAGCTATGCGCGCTGCGTGCCCAACCTGGCGATCCTGGCCCCGGCCGACGAGCGCGAATGTCGCTTGATGTTGCAGACCGCGTATCGGCACCAGGGTCCGGCCCTGGTGCGTTATCCGCGAGGCAAAGGTGCCGGTACGGTCCCCGAGGAGACCCTCGACGTACTGCCCTGGGGCGAGGCGAGCGCCGCCGCGAAGGCCGCGAGATCGCCATCCTGTCGTTTGGCACCCTGTTGCCGCGAGCCCTGGCAGCGGCCGAGTTGCTGGATGCAACGGTTGCCAATATGCGCTTCGTCAAGCCGCTGGACGAGACCCTGGTGCGGGACCTCGCCCTCGGGCATCGCCTGATCGTCACCCTGGAGGAGAACGTGGTCGCCGGCGGCGCCGGCTCGGCGGTCAACGAGTGTCTGAGTGGTCTCGGGCTGACGCCGCTGGTACTGAACCTCGGACTGCCGGACCGCTACATCGAACAAGGCACCCAGGACGAACAGTTGGAAGAGGCCGGTCTTGCGGTCGAGACGATTGTCGCTCGGGTGCGCGCCACTCTGACCGGAGACGCCCCGGAGCAGAGCGCGACCGCCTGAAATCATGGGGTGGCACGGTTTCGAGCCGGGCAACGCTCAGCAGAGGACCGTCAGCACCCCCGTATACCCGTATAGACGGCGGTGGGAGATCTCGCCATTGGCGTAGAAGCCGATCAGCGGGACGTCGCCGAGGTGCTCGCTGATCAGGCGCAGTTCCGCCGAATCCTCGCCGAACAGGTGCCGGCCGCGGCCGAGACAGGTGTGGTAGAGCGCGCCTTTGGCCGGGCCGGGCAGCCGCGCTTTCAGTCCTTCCAGCATGTGTTCGAGATCGGCCCGCGCGGTCTGCGCATCGCGCTTGGCGAACTGGATCGCCGCCCCCGGCTCGACCAGATCGCCGATCGCCACCAGGCCCTGGTCGGGGTCGATCCCGATCAGGTTGCGAACCAGATAATCGCCCGTGTCCGAGCCCTTGATCGGCAGCGCGGCGAAGATGTAGCCGGCGATCCGGTTCAGGTCGCGGGCCAGTACCTCGCCGATATCCTCTTTGAAGACCTCGAGCGCCGGCCGGCCGTCGATCTCGGCGATGACATTGCGTTCGCAGGCGGTGATCACATGCTTGTCGCCGATCAGGGCGCAACCCTGCGAGATCCCCGTTGCCACAGGGACCTCGGCGGCGAGCAGAACGCCGGACAGACCGCCGCCGACGGCGCGGTCGGCGAACTGCACCTGCAGACCCTCCGATGAGGTCAGGCCGCCGACCAGAAAGCCATTGTCCAGACCCTCGGCCAGGTCATCGATCAGGCGGGGAAGCTGGTTGTTGTGCGGGTCGCCGTGGACGATCGCAAAGGAGGCGGCGCGGCGCGTCCGCCATGCGGCGCTGGCCTGCAGGAATTCAGTCAGAGACTCGTTGTCGACCAGCGGCGGCAGCGGCAGGAACTGCCCGTCGCTCAGATCGGGAACCAGCACCGCGATCGAGGCCTGGTCATAGACCTCGCGGCCGGTGCTGCAGATGCCCATGCCGACGGTGCCTACCCAGTGGCGGATACCGGTGTGGCTGCGCAGGAAATCGATGATCCGGTCGCCGTCGGCGGCCAGCGAGTGATCGGCATAGAGCAGGGCCAGCGGGGGGCGCTCGGCCGAAAGGTCGCTGCCGAGCTGCGCGACGAGGGTCTCGCAGATGCTGCGCCAATCCGCGCCGGTGGCGTGGGCGAACGGAAGATGCATGGGAGGGGGAGCCAACGGCGGCGGCGGGCCGCCGTCATTGTGCGGCCGGTCAGCCGCGCTCGGTCCATCATCTGTTCGATGATCGGGGCGAGGATGATCTCCATGGCGAAGCCCATCTTGCCGCCCGGCACCACGAGGGTGTTGCGGCGCGACATGAAGGAGTCGTGGATCATGCTCAGCAGGTAGGGGAAAGTCGATGTCCGAATTTCTTCGGGTCGCTGAAGCGGATGACCACGAAGCTCTCGTCCGGCGTCGGGATGTCGCGGGCGATGAAGGGGTTGGAGGTGTCGACCGTGGACACGCGCTGGAAGTTGATGTCGGTGCGCGAGAACTGCGGCGTGATGTGAGTTGATGTAATCCGGCATGCGCCGCAGGATGGTGTCGACGATGGCCTCGGCGCGAGTAACCGCGCTCGGCGTTGTCGCGGAGGATCTTCTGGATCCACTCCAGGTTGACGATCGGCACCACGCCGACGCCCAGATCGACGTGCTGGGCGACGTTGTCCTCGCTCGGTCACGGCCAGGCCGTGCAGGCCTTCGTAGAACAGCAGGTCGGTGCCTCGCTCGATCTTTCCCAGGGGGTGAACTCGCCGGGGTCGATGTTGGTGCCGAGGCGCTGCATTGTGCTCGTCGGCCTCTTCCTCGCTGTGCAGGTAGTAGCGTTTTTTGCCGCCAGCCGGTCTCGCCGTAGGTCTTGAACAATTCGCGCCAGCTTGTCGAAGAGGTTGGCCTCGGGGCCGAAGTGGCTGAGGTTATCCTTCGGCTCGATCTTGGCCCGCATCGCGGCGCGGTCGTAGCGGTGGAAGCTGTCGCCTTCGACGACGGCGGCGTTGATGCCGTCGCGGAAAAAGATGTGCTCGAAGGCGCGTTTGACGGTGGTGGTGCCGGCGCCGGACGAGCCGGTTACCGCAACGACGGGATGCTTCTTGGACATGGATTACCCTCCAAAGCGTTGACAGCGTATTTCTGATCTTTGCCTGATTTCGATTTATGGACCCATCGCCAAGGGCCCTGCGGGCGGTGGGAAAAGGCCGCGGCCGCAGGTCGCTTGGCGATGGGCTCCGTCGGTTGCGCTCCGGCGGAGCGGCGGACTATATCACAAGGCGCCGCCGGCTCATTTGATCGGCGTCGGACTGCGGAATCGGCCGGCCCGACGGAGAAACATCTGTCGAATCAGGCGGCTGGCGAGATTCGGTGGGCCAAGAACGAGCGGACAGACCCCCGAGCCGCGTATGCGAACGCCGGCCGATCAGCGACCCGATCGCACAGTCACTTCGAGCAGTCTTCCTCGTCCAGACAGGCCTCTTGTTCCAGCCACATGACGTTGATCACGCCGAAGGCGACGGCCAGCAGGACGCCGAGTATCCAGGTGAAGTACCACATGTTGCGTCTCTCCGCGGTCGGGGGTCAGTAGGCCAGGTGTTCCTGGTCCCGGATCTCCTGCACCGTTACCCGGCGCCACATCTTGGCGTAGGTCCAGGTGGTGTAGGCGAGAATGATGGGAACGAAGATCACCGCCGCCCAGAACATCACGGTCAGGGTCAGATGGCTGGAGGAGGCGTCCCACAGGGTCAGGCTGGAATTCGGATTGGTGCTCGAGGGCAGGATGAAGGGGAACATCGCCGCGCCGGCGGTCAGGATTACCCCGGCCTGGGCGAGCGAGCTGGCGACCAGCCCCAGGCCGGGCCGGTCGACGCGCGTCAGCAGCCAGGCCCCGGCCGCGCCCATCAGTCCGAGCGCCGGGAAGGCCAGCGTCAGGGGATAGTGCCGGTAGTTGTCCAGCCAGGCGCCGGGGGCGATCTCGACCTGCTTGCCGAGCGGGTTGGGCAGGGCGTCCAGCGCCGGCTGGCTGAGGATTCGGAAGCCGTTGATATCGAGGAACAGCCAGAGTCCGGCGATCGAGAAGGCCAGGATCAGGATCGGGGACAGCCACTGGGCAGCGGCGCGCGCCCGAGCGGCGATCGGCTGGTCGGCGCGCAGCTGCAGCCAGACCGCCCCCTGCAGCAGGATCATCGCCAGACTGACCAGCCCGGCGAGCAGGCCGAAGGGATTGAGCAGACCGAAAAAGCCGCCGCTGTACCAGGGCCGCAGCAGGCTCGTCGAGGTGGAACGGCACCCCTTGGAGCAGATTGCCGAAGGCCACGCCGAACACCAGCGCCGGTACCACACCGCCGATGAACAGGCCCCAGTCCCAGGCGTTGCGCCAGCGCGGGTCCTCGATCTTGGACCGATAGTCGAACCCCACCGGGCGGAAGAACAGCGCGAACAGCACCAGCAGCATCGCGAAATAGAAGCCGGAGAAGGCGGCGGCGTAGACCGCCGGCCAGGCGGCGAAGATGGCCCCGCCGGCCGTAACGAACCAGACCTGGTTGCCGTCCCAGTGCGGGCCCACGGTGTTGATGATCACCCGCCGCTCCTCGTCGTTCCTGCCGAGAAAGGGCAGCAGGGCGCCCACGCCCATGTCCATGCCGTCGGTGACGGCGAAGCCGATCAGCAGCACACCGACCAGCACCCACCAGATGAATTTCAGGACTTCGTAATCGAGAATCATGATTGCGCTCCCTTATTCGCCGCGCGGTCCGGCGGGCGAGGTGACCAGCGTGGCACTGCCGCCGCTGACCTCTTGAGTGGTCTCGAAGTGGTACCTGCCGGTGTGCAGGGAACTGGGACCGAGTCGGCCGAACTTGAACATGAGATACATTTCGATGACCGCCAGCCCGGTGTAAAAAATGATGAACATGGTCAGGCTGGTCCAGAGATCGGTCGCGGTCAGCGAGGAGGTTGCCATGAAGGTCGGCAGGACCTCGCCGATGGCCCAGGGTTGACGGCCGAACTCGGCGACGAACCAACCCGTCTCGGCGGCAATCCAGGGGACCGGGATGCTCCACAGGAAGGCCCGCAGCAGCCAGGGGTTCTGTTCGATCCGCCGCCGGGCGTTTAGATAGAAGCCGGCAACGAACAGCAACAGCATCCAGAAGCCGGCGGCGACCATGACCCTGAAGCTCCAGAACAGCGGCGCGACCTCGGGGATGGTGTCCCTGGCGGCGAGCTTGATCTGTTCGTCCGTGGCGTCGACCACCTTCTCGGTGTAGCGCTTCAGCAACAGGCCGTAGCCCAGGTCCTTCTTGTACATGTCGAACATGGCCCGGTCCTCTTCGCTCGCCGTGCCCTGGCGGATCGCCTCCAGCTCGTCGATACGCCAGCATCCCGGCCGGATGCGCTTTTCGTGGTAGGCCTCCAGGTCCTTCAGACCCAGCACCTCCTCGTCCAGCGACCGGGTGGCGATCAGGCCCATCAGAAAGGGGATCTTGACAGCGCCGTGGGTCTCCTGCGCCTCGTTGTCCGGCAGGCCGAACAGGGTGAAGGCGGCGGGCGGCTCTTCGGTCTCCCACTCGGCCTCGATCGCGGCCAGCTTGGTCTGCTGCACGTCGCCGACCTCGTAACCCGATTCGTCGCCGAGCACGATCACCGACAGGATCGAGGCCAGGCCGAAGCCCGAGGCGATGGCGAAGGAGCGCCGGGCGAAGCCCAGATCGCGTCCCTTCAGCAGGTAGTAGGCCGAGATGCCGAGCGACGAACATCGCGGCGGTGACATAGCCGGCGGAGACGGTGTGCACGAACTTGACCTGGGCGACCGGGTTGAAGAAGACCTGGCCGAAGTCGGTCATCTCCATGCGCATGGTCTCGGCCGATGAACTCCGAGCCGACCGGGTTCTGCATCCAGCCGTTGGCGATCAGGATCCACAGCGCCGAGAGGTTGGAGCCGATCGCGATCAGGAAGGTCACGGTCAGGTGCTGACGTTTGCTCAGCCGATCCCAGCCGAAGAAGAACAGGCCGACGAAGGTGGATTCGAGGAAGAAGGCCATCAGGCCCTCGATCGCCAGCGGCGCGCCGAAGACGTCGCCGACGTAGTGCGAGTAATAGGCCCAGTTGGTGCCGAACTGGAACTCCATGGTCATGCCGGTGGTGACGCCGAGCGCGAAGTTGATGCCGAACAGCTTGCCCCAGAACTGGGTCATGTCCTTGTAGACCTGTTTGCCGGTCATGACATAGACGCTCTCCATGATCACCAGGATCCAGGTCATGCCCAGTGTCAGGGGCACGAACAGAAAGTGGTACAGCGCCGTGACGGCGAACTGCCAGCGCGACAGGTCGACCATGGATTCCTCGAGCATCGGATCAGTTCCCCGTGTCTCGTGCGTGCCGTTCGGCTCGGGCGTAAGTGAGTTCTGGTCGGGTCAAGCAGACGCAGATCGAAACGATTAAGTATATCATAATAGATTGAATATATTTCGGGGCGGAATGATGATCCGCAATCCAGTCGGGCGGTCCCACAGCGCGGTTGCAGCGGATCAGGCGGCGACCTGGCGGCGCAGGGAGTTCAACCAGTTTACGACGACGGTGTTGGCCACCGGCATCGGTGCCTGCATGTAGCTGAGGACAAAGCGGTCGTGCAGCTCGCAGACCCCGATCGAGCGCGGCCGCAGGCCGAGCGCCCTCGGATCGGGCAGTGCCAGACCGAAGCAGAAGACGAGGTTCTTTGCGGACAGGATCCGATGATCGACCTGGCCCTCGGCGAGGGAGCGGGTGTGGGCATAGTGGTCGAAACTGGCGATAAACCGGCTCCAGCGGTGTTTGTCGACGCGCTCCTTGAGGTGAGCAATGATCTCATCGACGCTGCGCAGATCGGTCTCTTTCTTGCTCAGATCGAGAACAAGCATCGGGTATCGTTCGTGCCTTACCTGTTCTTCCATATCGCCCCCTTTGGTTGGTCTATCGCCGTGCTCGGGCCTGGTGAGCCTAGCGGTCGGGTCAGGGGGTCGGCATTGAAATCGCGCAAGCGACGGCCATCCAGGGGCAGCGCCGGTCCGGCGCGGGGGATAGCGGTGGGATCGATTCAGTCTTCGCCGGCGATCTGATTCAGATTCGGCACGTCCAGCAGGAAGTGGTTGGAACGGCTTTCCATCAGCAGGCTCTGACGTTTGAACTCGGCGATGATGCGGCTGGCCGTCTCGGTCGTGATGCCAAGCATCGCACCCATGTCCTCCCGGCCGAACAGCTGGCATTCACTGTTCTCCTGGCCGCGGGCCAGGCGGAGCAGCAGCCGCGCCACGCGCTGCCTGGCCGAGCCGGTGGACAGTTCGGTGATCCAGGCATCGGCCTCATGCAGGGCGCGCTGCCAGCGATTCAGCAGCTCCGTTTGCAGCCTCGGGTTCTCGGCGCTCAATGTCCGCACGACCGCGACCGGCAGGCAGCAGACCTCGGCCGCTTGCATGACCACCGCGTCGTGTTCGTAGACCTGGTCGAGCAGGCCCTCGAGGCCGATGACGTCGCTGGTGCGCATCAGTCGTACGATGCGCTGGCTGCCGTCGGGCAGGTATTGCACCAGCTTGATCAGGCCGCTGCGGATGGTGAACATCTTCTCGGCCTTGTCGCCGGCCCGGTAGAGCTTCTTACCGGGTTGCAGCACCAGCTGATCGATAGGCTTGTGGATCTTCTCAAAATCCTTTTCTTCCAGGCCGGCGAACAGCACCGAGTCGCGAATCGCGCAGAGACGGCAATTCGCCTCGCCGGACAAGGCATGCTTGAATTCGACCCGATTCATGGTGCCCGCATCATAGCCCGATCATGCAGTATAAGAATACGGTGAATTTCCATGGGCAAGCGGGATCCACAACGCTGCGTCGGTGTTTATGCCGGCGGCTGAGGGCAACACGATGGCTGATTCCAAACTGCCGAACGAGAAACGCCAGCGGGACTGGGAGGCCCGTTATCGGGCGGGGCAGACGGCCTGGGATCGAGGTGCGGTCAGCCCGGCCCTGCGCTATTGGTTGGAGACCGACGCCATACCCGCCGGCCGCATCCTGGTTCCGGGCTGTGGTCACGGGCACGAGATCAGTGAGCTGGTGCGCGCCGGGCGCTATGTGACCGCGGTTGATATCGCTGCGCAACCGGTGATGCACCTGCTGTCGCAGTTGACCGCCGAAGGCCTGCACGCCAAGGTCGTACAGGCGGATCTGTTGCACTGGACCCCGGCCGAACCCTTCGATGCGGTGTACGAACAGACCTGCCTGTGCGCCCTGGATCCGGCCGACTGGCGGGAATACATGCTCCGGCTGGCCAATTGGCTGCAGCCCGGCGGCAAGCTGCTTGCCCTGTTCATGCAGACCGGGCGCGACGGCGGGCCGCCGTTCGATTGCCCGATGCCGGATATGCGCGCCCTGTTCGACGAGGGGCTGTGGGAGTGGTCGGAGTCGGAGCCGCTGGATATCCGGCACCCCACCGGCCTCCACGAGCTGGGCTGTATCCTTACCCGCCGCGAGTAGGAGGCGCCTGCTCCGTGCGCTCTGCCAGTCAACGCCGGGTGCCGTCACGGATCCGGTCGAGACTGGCGAACACCCTGGTGCTGGCCTGTTCCATCTCGTCCAGCGCCTGACGCAGGGCGGCAAAGTCCACCTCGGGTTCGACGACCAGCTCGAAGATCTTCCTGGTCGCCGCGTGGACCTGGGCGTGGGGGGGCTCCAGCTGTCCGTAATTGGGTGACGAGGCATAGTGGGCCAGGCCCTCGCCCTCGTAGTACCACTTGCCCAGCCGGCAGTTGTGGTGATCGACGAAGGGCATCGCCGGCCTGCCCTCGCTGATCGACAGGTAGGTATTGACCTTCCAGATCACGTGGTCGAGCTTGGCCAGACTCATGAAGACCTTGTCGGTAAGCTGGCCGACTTCCCCGAATGAGCGCTCGACGTGCCCCCGCACCTTGACGATCCGCTGCTTGAACGACTCCGTGTCGGCGGTGATCGTCTGCACCTTGCCGAGCAGATGGTCGAATGCCGATTCGACCTGGCGGACATTGCCCTTCATGGCCTGAATCACGCCGTCGGTCTCGCTGATCGCCGATTGGGTTCGATCGGCGAGCTTGCGGACCTCGGCGGCGACCACCGCAAAGCCGCGGCCGTGTTCGCCCGCCCGGGCGGCCTCGATGGCGGCGTTCAGCGCCAGGAGATTGGTCTGTTCGGCGATCCCCTGGATCAACGCCAGGATCGAGCTGATCTCGCCGGCCCGCTCGGACAGTCCCGATACCGAGGTGCTCGAGCCCTGCGACAGCTGGTCCAGGCCCTTGAGATCGACGACCACCTGCTCGATGTGCGCGCGCACTTGAGCGAAGTCTGATCCGATGTCCTCGACGCAACTCAGGGTATGTTTCGCGCCCACGACCGAATCGGCCAGGTTGCCCTGGACGTCGATCAGACCGGTCTTGATGCGGGTGTTCTCGTAGCCCAGCAATTCGCCCATCTGCCGACTCCGGTGGTCGACGGAGCGGGTGTCGGCTAGATCCTGCCGAGACTGCTCGAGCTGACCGCGAAGGGTGTCGTTTTCTTCGCGCAGGCGGGCGCTCTCGGCTCTGAGCTCGATGAGCTTGCGTGCGGCGGCTCGGTTGTTGAATGGAAACATGGTCGATCAATGGGTTGAGACAGTAAGCCGGTTCTTCCAAACACTTAACGGCATGAGGGCAAACTTTATTAGTCCCAACTTCGCGCACAGGCGGCCGAGACGGCCGCTCGACGGCGATGGCACAATGTGCGCCCGGTCCGATGCGCCGTCCATTCTTTCCACCCTGGTTCGCTGCCCGAGATCCTCATGGCCCTGCTGACGTTGAAGAACATCCATCTCTCCTACGGGCACCCGCCGCTGCTCGACGGCATCGATCTGAGCTTCGAGCGCGGCGAGCGGGTCTGCGTCCTCGGCCGCAATGGCGAAGGTAAGTCGACGCTGCTGAAGATCATCGCCGCCGAGACCGTCCCCGACGAGGGCAGCCGGGTGCTCGAACAGGGTGCCCGGGTCGCCCGTCTCTCCCAGGAGGTGCCGGAGGACACTTGCGGCCGGGTGTTCGACGTGGTCGCCGAGGGGCTCGGCGAGCTGGCGGCGATGCTCAAGCGCTACCATGACGCCAGCCTGGCGCTGGCCGAAGACGCCGGCCAGGCGGCGCTCGAGCGCTTCGCCCGCGCCCAGCAGGCCCTGGACGACGCGGGCGCCTGGCATCTGGAGCGGCGCGTCGAGCAGGTCCTGTCGCGCATGAGCCTCGATCCCGACGCCCGTTTCGAGGAACTGTCCGGCGGCATGAAACGTCGCGTGCTGCTGGCCCGGGCCTTGGCGGGGGACCCGGACATTCTGCTGCTCGACGAACCGACCAATCACCTCGACATCGAGGCGATCGACTGGCTGGAGGAGTTCCTCAGGAACTGGGAAAGGACCCTGATCTTCATCACCCACGATCGCAGCTTCCTGCGCCGGCTGGCGACCCGCATCGTCGAACTCGACCGCGGCCAGGCGACCGACTGGCCCGGCGATTACGACAACTATCTGCGCCGGCGCGAGGAGCGCGACAACGCCGAGGCCCAGGCCAACGCCCGCCTCGACAAGCTGCTGGCGCAGGAGGAGACCTGGATCCGTCAGGGCATCAAGGCCCGACGGACCCGCAACGAGGGTCGGGTGCGGCGGCTCGTGGATCTGCGCGAGCAGTCCGGGGCGCGGCGCAGAAGCAGGGCACGGCCAGGATCCAGCTGAACGCCGCCGAGCGCTCCGGCAAGCTGCTGTGCGAGGCGGTCGACGTCGACTACTCCTGGGGCGACAAGCCGATCATCCGCGACCTGACCACCACCATCCTGCGCGGCGACAAGATCGGCATCATCGGCCCGAACGGCTGCGGCAAGACCACCCTGCTGGGGCTGCTGCTCGGCCAGCTGAAGCCGGACCGTGGGCGGATCGAGCTCGGCACCAAGCTGGAGGTGGCCTACTTCGATCAGCTGCGCGACCAGCTCGAGGAGGACAAGACCGTGCTGGACAATGTCGCCGGCGGCAGCGACAAGGTCGAGATCAACGGCAAGAGCAAGCACGTCATCAGCTACCTGCAGGACTTCCTGTTTCCGCCGGAGCGCTGTCGCCAGCCGGTCAGGGCCCTCTCCGGCGGCGAGCGCAACCGGCTGCTGCTGGCCAGGCTGTTTACCCGGCCGGCCAACGTCCTGGTGCTGGACGAACCGACCAACGACCTCGACGTCGAGACCCTGGAACTGCTCGAGGAGCTGCTGCTCGAGTTCGACGGCACCCTGCTGCTGGTCAGCCACGACCGGGCCTTCCTCGACAACGTCGTCACCAGCACCCTGGTGTTCGAGGGCGACGGCGTGGTCGACGAGTACGTCGGCGGTTACAGGACTGGCTGCGCCAGCGCCCGGCCGACAGCGGGTTGTCCGCCGGGCGCAGCGGCCCCAAGCCGGCCGGACCGGGTAAGCAGTCGGCGACGCCGGCGGCGGAAGTGCCCGCGGTCAAGCCGAAGAAGCTCAGCTACAAGGATCAGCGTGAGCTCGAGTCGCTGCCGCGGCGTATCGAGGATTTGGAGGGTGAACTCGAAGGCCTGCAGGCGAAACTGGCCGACCCCGGGCTGTACGGTGAGAACCCGGACCGACTGACCGAGTTGTCGGCGCGTATGAACGAGGTCGAGAAGGAGCTCGAGACCGCGTTCGGGCGCTGGGAGTCCCTGGAGGCGGTAAAGCCGGGCTGAGCCCCTCGGACATGCATATTGCACGAGGGCGGACACCCTACTGATGTCTTACCGCATGGATCACGGGATTCAGGTTCCGTGGGGGCCGTTGTCTTTGACCGTACGTTTTGTCCTGATCGGTTTTCTGACGAATCCGGCGTTGCCTCTCGCCCGACGACGCGCACGGAGACGCACGGAGACGCAAGTGTCGCGGGAGGCCGGACGCCGGGAGAGCGACGCCCCCTCCCATCGCGCCTCGCGTTCCCGCTGCGCGCGCGGGTCCAGGGCATGCCTTCCCTGGCATGCCCGTTCGCCAGGCCGCGTCTGTCCCCCGGACAGTCGGTCCCGGCTCACCCATAGCGACGGCTATGCCGCGTCGGCCGATCGAACGAGCTGCTTAGCCATATTCTCCGGAAATCCCGATCCCCTCATGCAATATGCAGGTTAGCCGGATCTCCCGGAAATACCGGTCCCGAATCCAGACGGTTAAAGCCCCGTCGCCATGGCGCCGATGAACAGTTACCTCCGTCCGACTGCGCCCGCGCGCATGGTTGATCGATGTTGCGAACACCCGGACTGCTCTGTGTGCTCGGCCTGTGTGCGGCTAATTCCCTGGTCGGGGCGGCAAGCGCCGCCGGGACCGACGAGCCGCCGCGGCATGGCGGTGCCGCCTGCGTGATGGCCAAATGGATGGGTCAGACCATGGACTATGTGCTGGTGATCGGAAAAGACCATCCGGAGACGGCCATCGAGGCGGGCGAACAGGCCTTGATCGCCAAGGGCTACGGCGACTACCGAGCGCGCGGCTCCAAGGTCGATGTCATCCACGCCCAGGCGATCACGGCGCTGCCGCACGCCTTCGTCATCGTCATCAAGAGCGACTGGGACAACTGGCGCGGCAATCAGCGCACCAACTATGGCTGCGGATTCAGCGCCAAATCCTACGGCGATGCCCTTTGGGCGGCGATCGGCGACCTGCAGAACCACGCCTGGGGCTGGAAGCCGGACCGCGACGGCTACGAGCTGATCGAGAAGCGCCGCTACTGAGCCCGGATGCCCGACGGCGCCGCTCACACGCCGTTCACCTCGACCTCGTAAGTCCATACTCGAGCCGCTTGAGTGCGCCATTTTCGCCACGGCGCCCGCAGCGGTGAATGCCTATCTCGGCCGTGGCAACTCGATCAGCAATCTCGAACAGGTCTACCCCGATGCGGAATTCGTCGAGTTCCATCGAACCGGCAGCGAGCCGTATGGCGGGATGGACGGGTCCAGCCGGCGCCTGGTGCTGCGCCCGAGGGCGGGGGCGGCTGGTGGCTGCTGGCGTTGGTGCACGATCGGTGGACCATCTGAGCTGATTCCAACGAAATCGCTTGGCAGGTCGGTTGCGGGAGGCCAGATGGCATCGCCGTGCCTGTGCTGCGCCTCACCGGGCGGGCGCCTGGGGGCTGGAATTCGGCGGCCGGCGCCGATTCGTCCAGACTCGACAGGGACTTCGCCATTGATAATAAGTTGTGAGGAATATTAGAATGTTCGATTCTAATGATGACTTCCTTCAATTCGAACGATACAAAGGGCTAGGCGATGCGGGATCCCGTGACCCAATCCGACCGCGACATCGGTCGGGTGGAAGTGAAGAACACCACCTGCTACATGTGCGCCTGCCGTTGCGGTATCCGCGTCACCCTGCGTGACGGCGAGATCCGCCATATCGAGGGCAATCCCGACCACCCGCACAACGAGGGGGTGATCTGCGCCAAGGGCGCCTCGGGGATCATGAAGCAGTATTCGCCCGGCCGTCTGACCAAGCCGCTGCTGCGCAAGCCGGGTTCCGAGCGCGGCGCCGGGGAGTTCGACGCAATCTCCTGGGAGCAGGCCTTCCAGATGCTCGAGGAGCGACTCGGCAAGCTCCGCGCCGAGGACCCGAAGAAGTTCGCCCTGTTCACCGGCCGAGACCAGATGCAGGCCCTGACCGGGATGTTCGCCAAGCAGTTCGGTACGCCGAACTATGCCGCGCATGGCGGATTCTGCTCCGTGAACATGGCCGCCGGCCTGATCTATACCATCGGCGGATCCTTCTGGGAGTTCGGTGGTCCGGATCTCGAACGGGCCAAGCTGTTCGTCATGATCGGCACGGCCGAGGACCACGACTCCAACCCCCTGAAGATCCACCTCTCCAGGTTCAAGCGCCGCGGCGGGCGGTTTATCTCGATCAACCCGGTGCGCACCGGCTACTCGGCGATCGCCGACGAGTGGGTGCCGATCAAGCCCGGCACCGATGGCGCGCTGCTGCTGGCGATCAACCACGAACTGATCAAACAAGGTCTGTACGACCGCGAGTTTCTGACCCAGTACAGCAATGCCGCCGAGCTGGTGATCGACGACCCGGCCCGGAACGACCACGGCATGTTCTACCGCGCCGAGATGCACTACGAAGAGGGTTGCTTCGATCCCGAGAACAAGCTCTGGTGGGACCGGGAGATGAACATCGCCATGGGGACCCATACCCCGGGCTGCGATCCGCGCCTGCTCGGCGAATTCGTGTTGGAAGACGAGGGGATCAAGGTCAAACCGGCCTTTCAGCTGCTAAAGGACCGGCTCGAGCAGTTCACCCCGGAGTGGGCCGAGGGCATTACCGGGATCCCGGCCGCGACCATCCGTCGTCTGGCCCACGAGATGGGCGTCACCGCCCGCGACCAGAAGATCGAACTGCCCATCCAGTGGACCGACGCCTGGGGCAACGACCACGACTCGGTGGTCGGCAACCCGGTCGCCTTCCACGCCATGCGCGGCCTGGCGGCGCACTCCAACGGCTTCCAGACCATCCGTGCCCTGGGCATCCTGATGAGCCTGCTCGGCACCATCGACCGGCCCGGCGGCTTCCGCCACAAGGCGCCTTTCCCGCGGCCGATCCCGCCGTGCCCGAAGCCGCCGAAAGGCCCCGAGGCGGTGCGGCCGGGCGAGATCCTCGACGGCATGCCGCTCGGCTGGCCGGCCGATCCGGACGACCTGTTCGTCGACGGCGAGGGCGAACCGGTTCGCATCGACAAGGCCTTCTCCTGGGAACATCCGCTCTCTGTGCACGGCCTGATGCACAACGTCATCACCAACGCCTGGCGCGGCGACCCGTACAAGATCGACACCTTGCTGCTGTTCATGGCCAACATGGCCTGGAACAGTTCGATGAATACCGCCGACGTGCGCGACATGCTGGCCGACAAGGATGAGGACGGCGAGTACAAGATCCCCTTCCTGGTCGTGTGTGACGCCTTCCAGTCCGAGACCGTCGCCTTTGCCGACCTGGTGCTGCCGGACACCACCTACCTGGAGCGACACGACGCCATGTCGATGCTCGACCGGCCGATCTCCGAATACGAGCGGTCCGGTCGACTCGGTGCGCATCCCGGTGGTGCCGAACCCAAGGGCGAGTGCAAGCCCTTTCAGGAGGTGCTGATCGAGTTGGGTTCTCGTCTCAAGCTACCGGCCTTCGTCAACGGCGACGGCAGTCGCAAGTTCCGCGACTACCCGGACTTCGTCACCAATTACGAGACCTCGCCCGGCTCCGGGCATCGGCTTCCTCGCCGGTTGGCGCGGCAAGGGCGGCGAGAAGTTCCTCAAGGGCGAGCCCAACCCCCGGCAGTGGGAGATGTACGCCAAGAACAACTGCTGCTACCACTACGAGCTGCCCAAGTCCTACCAGTACATGCGCAACTGGAACAAGGGTTACCTGCAACTGGGCCCGGGCGCACGGCATGACCCGTTACGCCGAACCGATCACCATCCACCTCTACTCCGAGGTGCTGCAGAAGTTCCGCCTGGCCGCGCAGGGCAAGCGCGACGGCAAGCAGCCGCCGGACGCGGCTGCGCAAACGCGTCGAGACCTACTTCGACCCGCTGCCGTTCTACTACGAGCCGCTCGAAGTCGCAGCTCATCGACACTCGCGAGTATCCGCTGAACGCGATCACCCAGCGGCCGATGGCGATGTACCACTCCTGGGACTCCAGAACGCCTGGCTGCGGCAGATCCACACCCACAACTACCTGTACGTCAATCCGCGCAGCCGCGCAGGCCGACGGCATCGGCGACGGCGACTGGGTCTGGGTCGAGTCGGCGCACGGCAAGGTCCGCTGCATGGCGCGCTTCTCCGAGGCGGTCGAGCCGGGCACGGTCTGGACCTGGAACGCGATCGGCAAGGCCGCCGGCGCCTGGGGCCTGACGCCCAAGGCGAACGAGTCGCAGAAGGGCTTTCTGCTCAACCACCTGATCTCCGAGGAACTGCCGCCCTGCGAGGCCGGCGAGCACCTGTCCAACTCCGACCCGGTGACCGGCCAGGCCGGCTGGTACGATGTGCGGGTCAAGGTCTATCCGGCCGAAAGCGGCGACCCGAAGGTGACCTTCCCTCAGTTCAAACCCCTGCGCCCGGTGCCGGGGCAGGACGCCAAACGCGGCAGGTGGCAGGCCTATTTCGCCGGCCTGCTCGGGAAAAAGTAATCGCCGGGCGGGTTAGGGCGTAAGCCCGTAGCCCGCCGACCAGACCGGCGGATTACGCTTCGCTAATCCGCCCTACAAGAGAAATTAGGTTGGAACATGAGCCAGCTTGCATTGGTAATCGATCTGAACGTCTGCGTCGGCTGTCATGCCTGCGTGACCTCGTGCAAAGAGTGGAACACCTCCGGTTGGGCCGGTCCGATGGTCGACGAGCGGCCCTACGGCGCCGATCCGACCGGGACCTTTTTCAACCGTGTGCAGACCTACGAGGTCGGGACGTATCCGAACACCGAGACGGTGCATTTCCCGAAGAGCTGTCTGCACTGCGAGGAGCCGCCCTGCGTGCCGGTCTGTCCGACCGGTGCTTCGCTACAAGCGGGCCGACAGACGGCATCGTGCTGGTCGACTACGACAAGTGCATCGGCTGCAAGTACTGCTCCTGGGCCTGCCCCTACGGCGCCCGCGAGCTCGACGAGCAGCAGAGGGTGATGAAGAAATGCACCCTGTGCGTCGACCGCATCTACGACCAGAGCCTGCCCGAGCGGGAACGCAAACCGGCCTGCGTCCTGGCCTGCCCGACCAGTGCCCGCCTGTTCGGCGACGTTCACGATCCGGACTCCGAGGTGTCGGTGACGATCCGCGAGGAGGGCGGTTACCAGCTGATGCCCGAGTGGGGCACCAAGCCGGCCAATCATTATCTGCCGCGGCGCAAGACCCGTCTGGAGATCCACGAGGACGAACTGGTCCGGATCGACAATCCGCTGAAGAAAGAACAGCTCGAGCCCGTGCCCGAGCCCGGCGAGTCGATCGACGACGTCGCCTGGTAAGGCCGCGCCGATCCTCGCTGCCGCGTATTTGGAGATCTAAGATGCATCCGGCTTTTTCCGTAATCTTCCTCACCACGCTGATCGGCGCCGGGCAGGGCCTGTTCCTGGCCCTGTTCACCGGACAGATCTACTCGGTCGCCAATCTGCTCGCGCCGCAGGACAACGTCAGTTTCTATGCGTTCGGCAGCCTGGTGGCCCTGGTCCTGCTGGTGCTTGGGCTGGTCGCCTCGTTCTTTCACCTCGGGCGGCCGGAACGGGCCTGGCGGGCAGCGAGCCAGTGGCGCACCTCCTGGCTGTCGCGCGAGGTGATCGTGCTGCCGATCTTCATGGCCCTGGTGTTCGCCTACGGGGTGGTGCATTACTTCGGCTGGACCCAGCCCCTGCTGGTGATCAAGGGCGCCCTGCCGGTCGATGCCAGCCTGGTGATCGGATTGCTCGGCACGGCCGTCGCGTTCGCCTTGTTCGTCAGTACGGCGATGATCTATGCCAGTCTCAAGTTTCTGCAGGAGTGGCACAGCCCCCTGACGGTGGTCAACTACACCCTGCTCGGAATCGCTTCCGGATTCACCCTGGCGGCGGCCTTCTCCGCCTGGAGTGGGATCGATCTGGTGCAGTTCTATGGGACCTGGGCGGTCATCTTCACCCTGCTCGGGCTGATCAGTCGGTTCGCCTCGATGATGCGCAATGCCCGGCTCAAGCCCAAGTCGACCCTGCAGACCGCGATCGGGGTGCGCCATACCCGGATTCAGCAGAAATCGATGGGCTTCATGGGCGGCTCGTTCAACACCCGCGAATTCTTCCATGGCCGTTCGGACGCGACCCTGACCCTGGTGCGTTATTTCTTTCTGGTGACGGCATTCGTCGTGCCGATCGGACTGCTGGCGGCGTCGTACGGGCTTGAAGCCGCGTATCTGCCCATGGCGGCGTTCGCCGTGCAGTACCTCGGGCTGATGGCCGAGCGCTGGTATTTCTTCGCAGAGGGCCGGCATCCGCAGAATCTTTACTACCAGACGGTCGGCTGAATGGTTGTTCCAAGACTCCGTGATGTTTGTTCGAAGCGGCGGGTTGGCCGCTTTTGAGTTTTCGATCGCGGCCCGGGTTTGCCATTCCAATCAATAGCTTTGGTCGGCAACCGCAGCGCGTCCTCCTTTTCCCGCCGGGCCGTGAGTGAGAAGTCGATGGTATTGCCCTGCTTTTCCACGGCCAGATAAAAGTATTTCCACTGACCCTCGACCTTTTTAGTCGGTTCACCGAGACGCCACCGGTTAACCGGCGGCTTCTTCCTTATGGTGGAACGACCGTTAGAGTCGCGGTGAGAAATGAACCACCCAGCGTTGAATCGTGCTGTGATCAACAATGAAGCCCGCTCCGCCATGATCTCAGCCTTGTCGCGATAGCTCAGCGCAGAGGCCAGGCACCACCTTGCTTCGAGTACCGGCGAAGCCGGACATATGCAGAGCAAAAGCGGATTTCGTCGGCTGGGCGCTCGATGTTGAAACCGCACGCCTTGCAATGCGGATAGCCATCAAGATGGCATGGCCTATTGGAAGGATGTCCGGTTGCGGAGTTCGTCAATACCGATCAGCACGTCACTCAGCGTGGTGCCGTCTGCTGCGGTGCCCGCGATCACGCCTTTTCCGGCAACCGGAATCAAAGTATCGATTTGAAAACGTCCCGATGTGCCACGGATAAAACACTCTTCATCGAAGAACAAGCGATCGCCCGCGCTACCGACGGCGTCGGATTCAATCGTTTCGGAGCCGATCAGTGTCTTGATGTGATTTTCGTTTGACAACTCGATCGCCTCGATCGAATGGTTCTTCGCGTTTGCCATCCGGGCGCATCCAGCCGTCCCAACCAAGCAAATCGGTTTTCTGACCGCCTCTATCTGCCACGGCGACCGACAGCTGTGGCTCTGGGTTGGCCTTGTTGCTTGAAAGCAGCGGTGTCTTACCCGCGACATTGTGGACTGTGTCGAGCAACCCTGCGACCGTCTTGGATGCGGACTACCCCGCCCGTTGGAATCGTCCGCTCACCGGCAAGTCATGACGGTGGTCTCAACGGGTCGATGCAACACACGCATTGAAACTTTCCGACACCGATTCGAAGCCTGATAAAGGTTCGTATATAAGGCAAGTTTGTCCTAACCTGTCGGGACCAAAGAAACCAACGAGAAATCCCATTTATGAAACTTTATCGTCGCACTGTTTCTGTTGCGCTGCTCGCTGCCCTGGCCGTATCTCCCGCCTGGAGTGGCGAGGTGCTGGATGCCGATGAAATCGAGTTCCTGGTGACCGACAAGACGACGGCATGCCTAAAAGAAAAGGATCAGAGCACTTGCACGACGTACTTCGCGCCCGAGGGGGTCATGAAGCGACGGATGCACGATTCCGATGCACGCAAGGAGGGGCGTTGGTTTGTCGACGACTCCGATCGGCTCTGCATCCTTTGGGAGAGCAAGATCAAACCGGTCTGTTTCGTTGTCACGCGAAATGAGGACGGCACCTATGCGATGACCAAGAAGGGCAGGCAGATCTCATCGATTCTCGAGCTGAAGGAGGGCAACGTCGAGGGACTCTAAGCGCGCTCAGTACATCTCTGGCCGGCCGGGCCGAACGCAAGCAAGAGCCTATCGATAACGAGACCAAGGGGGATTAAGAATGGCCGATGAAGGCGTAACCCGCGGCCCTGTGGCCAAGTTGGCCGTATCGGCGGGGCGACCATCGTTCTCGTCATCGCCTGCCTGGCGTTCGCTGGCATGGGTTTGATCATGTGGAACATGGGCCGGGACATGGGCAACATGACCGTGTCCGTGGTGCAGGTGGGCAAGGATGTCACCAGCATGGCCGGGAACATGGAGGCTATGGCAGGCAACATGAATCAAATGGCACAGAGCATGGTGGAGGGCCAAGCCCGCACGGGAGCTGACTTCGAGCGGGTGCGAATCGGTATGGAGTCGATGACCACTAACATGGGACAGATGAGCAAAGACATGGGTGAACTCAATCTCAACATCGCCGGAATGAGTTCGCGAATCCACAACATGTCGATCGACATGAATCAGATGAATCGGTCCATGGGCAATATGACCGGCACGATGGCGCACATGGCTAACGACATCAACAAATTCGCCAAGCCGCAGCGCATGCTGCCGTTTTCGCCCTGAACGGTTGCGCCATCGGCTGGGCCGCCGCACAGCCCGCAACCAGGGAGCGTCGTGGCCCTTAGTCGCTGGATTCCAGCGACATACCGGCGTCGCGCCAAGCCACGATGCCGCCGCGGAAATAGTAGACTTTTGTAAAGCCCCAGGACACGGCTTCGCCGCTGGCGCGAGAGCTTCGGCTGCACTTCACGCCGCTGCAGTAGATTACCAGCGGCTGATCCTTCGCGACGATCGCACTCAGGGTTTCTTCCGTGAAGGCGTCCTTGAGGTCGAGATGGTGCGCACCCGGCACATGGCGCCTCGCATACAAGCGTGGGTTACGTACATCGATGAACGGTACGCCGGCGTCGAACATCGCCTTAGCTTGCTTTACCGAGACGGTCTTAGCGCCTTCGACCTCGAGCGGTGGGGGCTCGTCCACCGCGGCGAGCGCCGGCATCAGCAGCAGCGGGAAGACGATCAGCAACGTAGCTCGTAACACCGATGTATTGATGTGCATCTCCGTTGGCTTTCGACTCGGTCCGACCAGGATGCCCTAACTGCGGCATCCTGTCGCAAAGCGATAGGCTGTGTTGTCGGACCGGACAGTTGAGGCTAACGCGGCCGATCCATCGGCAGCCGAATCGCGCGCTAGCGCGCTCGTTCAGAACTACTCCTCCTCCGACGCCGGCATGGAGTAGTAAGCGGCCAAATCCTTGATCTCGTCCATCGGTCAGCTGCCCGGCAATGAAACGCATGCGGCCGTACGCATCGTTTTCGCGATCACCTTCCCTGAACGCCATCATGGTATCGACGAAGTACTCCGGCTTTTGGCCAATCAGCACCGGCGACTCCATGCCGTAGCCGACGCCGCCCTTACCATGACAGACATCGCAGGACAGCAGCAGCCGGCTCTTGTCACCCTCGGTGGCCAACTTCGGTGCCTTGCGTTTCGGCGGTTTTTCGGGGGTCTGGGCCTCATAGAAGGCAGCCAGGTCAGCCGCCTCTTCCTGCGTCAGCTTACGCGCCCGCTTGACCATGGTCTTTTCATCACGGGTACTGTGCTTGTAGTCCATGAGTTGCTTGAAGTGATAAGAGCGCATCTGACCAGCGATGCTTGGCGTATCGTCTTCTTCGCTGATGCCGGTGTCGCCGTGGCACTTGGCACACTTGTGCTTTCTTCGCGACGGCCTCTCCCTTGGCGGGATCGCCCGAGGCAATCAGCCGCAGCGTCGGGTAGTTCCACTGGAAGCCAGGCTCTTCGGCCGCGGCGTTGAATGCCAGCAGAGAAAGACCGAGTGTCATTGCAATACGTGTTTTCATTTTTCTCGCCTCCTTAGTGCGCACTGGCATCGGCTGTCTTGAGTTCGCCCACGATCATGGGTTTCCTCGAGCACGACCATCTCGACCGCCGGCACCTTCACGGCGTCCTTGCCCAGCAGCAGATCGGCCAGCCCCTGCGAGAAGGAGCGATAGTGCAGCTTGGCGGTCACCGTGACCTGCTTCACGCCATCGGGCACGTTGAAGTAGTACTTGCCGTACTTGTAGCCCTTGGGCGGAATCGTGTTGACGTCGACGAAGCGCACGATCTCCCACGGCAGCATGGTGTCCTGGCCATCCTTGTCGACCGCATGGGCGTTGAAGATCACGGCCTCTTTCGGCACCTCGTTGGCGTCGGTCAAGGTGCCGTTTCTGTAGCAGTTCGTTGCCCTGATCATCCTTGACGACAACCTCGAGCCAGACCTGGCGCACCTCGGTCAGGCTGGTCGGCAGATGGTGGCCGGCGCGCTCGTTGGTCACCTTGACCTTGAGCTGATGCAGATGGCCTGACTTCTGCTTGAGATAGAGCTTCAGCGATGCGGCACCCTTGAGCCGCGCGATGGCCTCCTGAACGTTGGTGTCGCGACCGAAATCTTCGGGTTTTCACCGTCCTTGGCATTGAGTGCCGCCGTCACTACGGCATTGCCGCCGACAAAGCCGTGCTTGTGAACCACCTTGCGCCACTTGCCGCCGAGAGCCGGCGAAGCCCTCGAGTGACGGATCATTCAGGTCTTTCGGACGGGTCAGGGTATCGGCCACCTTCTCCGCGATGGCGACCGGCACCATGTGGCAGTCCTGGCAGCGGATATCGTTCTGCGCGTAGATCGAGTACTTCCACTCGTCGTAGGTGCGCTCGATCGGGAAGTTGTTGCCCGGGTGGAAGATATTGTGGCAGTTACCGCAGAAGTCGGAGCTGTCGTGATGTTCCGAGTACTCGGTCTGGTGATAAGGCGACTCGGCATCCTTCAGGGTCGCGCGCTTCTTGTCGCCCGGCGACATGATGAACGATGCGTTGCCGTGCTCGAGTACCGCGGTTTTCTGCAGATTGGTGCCCGAGATGGTATGGCAGACATCGCAGGAGACACCCATCTCGGCGATCGGCGGCGCCGTGAACTTGCCGTGCAGGCCTTCGTCCGGATGGAACTCGACCGTCTTGGTCGTGATGCCGATCGGCGTGTGGCAGGTGCCGCAGTGGTTGCGCATGCTCGGGTCGGCCTTCTCCGCCAGCGCCCACAGCGCCTGGTAGACCGGGTCCTTGAACGCATTCGAGTGCATCGAACCGTTCCAGCCCTCGTACTGCTCCGAGTGGCACTGACCGCAGATCCGCGGGTCGGTCCACTGCTTCGGGAGTCACGTCTTGGTGCCCCTCGATCGAGTCACGTAGGAAGGCGCAAAACGGCGCTCATCCTGCAGTGCGGCTTTGCCGCCGTTGTCCGCTCTTCTTTCGCGATCGTCATGCCCGACAACGCGCAATCAGTGACATGGCCATCAGGCCAGCGATAAGCGCGACGAACCTTCTTTCGGCTTTGCGCATCTGCTCCTCCTTTCATTGTTGTGTACGGTCCCGGCCACCCGCTGGGCGCGCCGTAGCAGGCCCGATTTTATACTGCGTGGGATCAGGCACGTCGGAATTCGGGATCATCCGCATGGCCGCGCAGCTCGAATGCAACTCGCCCCTTCAGACGTAGATTGCAAAAGTCACGCCAGCCACTTAGGTCAGGAAAATCAATGAGTTAAGAAACCCCACCTGTTGCAGGATCAGTTGCATCGTTGCACTGTGATGCAATGCAAGCGCTACAATGCAACAGTCGTGAATCGAGGTGCGGAAATGAGTGAGACACAGGAAATCGTCGCGTTACTGGAGCGCTTTCTGAAGCCGCTCAGCGAGGGCGTCATCGTCTGCGACCGAAGCGGCAATGTCCTTACCGTCAACCCGGCCGTTCACAAGCTGTTCGGCATCCCTTCCGGATACCCGGCAAATCTCGCTGGCCAATCTGAACGGACACAACCTGCGCAGCTCGTTGATCCGCGCAGGCCTGGATACCGCCGGGGAAGCCGAGGATCACTGCGAAACGGTCATGGAGTTCGAGGAAAAGATCACGGTCAACGACCAGCCGCGCTGGTTCCAGATCGACTCCAGCCTGCTCGACATCCCCGGCAACGAGGACAAGTTGCGCATGATCGTCATGCGCGATATCACGGCCGAAAAACGGCTCGATGCCGTCATCGGCGACAAGGAGGCCTGTCGGATTCGTTTCCGAAGATCCGGACATGCTGCGGCTCATCGACCGGCTCCATGTCGTATTCGGCCTCCAACGCCTCGGTCCTGTTTCAGGGGGAATCGGGCACCGGCAAGACCGAACTGGCAAGGCTGGTCCACAAGCTCAGCGGCCGTGCCGACAAACCGTTTGTCGAACTCAACTGCGGCGCGATACCGGCATCGCTGATCGAGACCGAGCTCTTCGGTCATGTCAAAGGGGCCTTCACCGGTGCTGTCAAAACCAGGCCGGGGCGTTTCAAGGCCGCTGATGGTGGAACCATCTTTCTCGATGAGATCAGCGAACTGCCCTACGAACTGCAGGCCAAGCTCCTGAGGGTGTTGCAGAACGGCGAATACGAACCTGTCGGTTCTGACAAGACCGAAAAAGTCGACGTGCGCCTGGTGTCCGCATCAAACCAGGATCTGAGTGACCTGGTCGACAACCACTCGTTCCGGGCCGACCTCTACTACCGGATCGCCGTCGTCCCTTTTCACGTGCCGCCGTTGCGTGACCGACCCGGCGACATCCCCCTACTGATCGACGCCCTGCTGCAACGGCTGTCTGAAAGGGGTTACCCGCGTGACATCAGCTTCTCGCGCGAGGCCATGCGGCCGATCATGAACTATCCCTGGCCGGGAAATGTGCGCGAGCTTGCCAACATGGTCGAGCACAGTCTGATCTGCGCTATCGACGGCGTCGTGCAGCCCGAAAGCCTGCCGGACACCTTGCAGGAATACTGCGATGCCCGCCGGCAAACCCAAGCAAAGCCGGCACCGAAGATCGATGATCGCGAGCTTATCCGAGAACGCGCTGCGGAAGGCTGACGGCAACAAGACACTTGCCGCACAGATACTGAATATCGACCGCAGCACCCTGTGGCGCAAGATGCAGCGGTTGGGCATTGAATGAATCCTTTCCGCTGGAGATTTCCTTTCGAACAGCTCGCCACAAACGTCATGTTCTGCCGCGCAGACTCCGAATGGACTGTATTACCATCGGTGATCATTGATGGGCGATGCGGCCCGATAGACGGCCGGCGATATATGAGGGCGCGCCTTGCGCTTGAATCAATATCGATTGGGGAGAACCAGTGCCGAAATCTTCGCGGACAAGCTTACGGATCGCGCTCAGTGTTTCCGTCGTCTGGGTGGCTGCCTCCTACTTCCTATCTGAGGAATCGACTCGCTTTCGCGGGTTCCTGCTGCTTGGCGTGCTGCCAGTGCTAGTCGGCTGGGCGATCCGTTGGGTCCTGCTCGCTCACCAGCGTGACCAGCGCCTCAGAGCGCGTTCGCGACGTTCTCCCTTCAGCCGTCCGAAATAGCAAACCGGCCCAATGCAGCCATCAGAACTCCTCGAAAGTGTCTGGTCTGGCATCTGGGGGTTGGCAAGCTTCCGAGTCTTCGTCGCCCCCTCGGTATTGCTCTTGTTTTACTACCTGGGCGCGGTGGTCGCGCCTGTCGTGGCTGCAATGATCGTGCGTCGCCTGCTCGCGCACGCACGCAGGACGGCTTCTGAAAAGGATCGCAACGTGCAAAGCTGGAGCGCCTGGCCGCGAAGCGCACTGGGTATGAAGGTGGCGGCTGTCCTGTCGCTCGTCGTTTTCGAACTGTGCTGGCGGGTGATGTTCGAAGTCCTGCTTGCTTACTTTCAGATGCGCGACTTACTGGTCGAACTCTCCACGCGTTGAAATTGCGCCTCTGCTCCGGCTTCGGAACGGTACGCTGGTCGAAAGCAGTCGGTTTTATGGCTGCCTCTAATCTGCATACCGCCTTCGTGCACACCAGGTTCCAACGCTTCGCGATAGACGGGCAACATCTCAGACACACAAGGTTCGAACCCTCGAACTCAACGGAGTCGACGGTTAGGGAGGTGCTCAGGCCCGTGGGTGTGCCGTATTCCTGACCTCACCCGATGATCCCTCTGATGGTTTCCAGCAGATCCTCTCGATCTTCTTGTTCTTCCCCGCCTTTCCTTGATGATATGGGCGACTCTGTCGAGGAGAATGCTCGTGGGCAATATGTCTCTCGGTAGCAGGCAATTGTCCAAGCTACTCGAAGCGGCCTACCTGCCGATGGCAGCGTTTGCCGTGCAGTACCTCGGGCTCATAGCGGAGCGCTGGTATTTTTTCGCCGAGGGCCGGCACCCGCAAAACCTGCACTACCAGGCAGTCGGCTGAGTCGTCTTCGGGCGAGCATCCAGAAGCGGCCCGGCGGCCGCTTTTTTTCCTGCATGCGGCGGACCCTGAGCATGTCGAGCATCCGGCGGTGCCGGTGATGACGGCATCGAACCACCCTCGATCACCCAATCTCCACCACTATTTACTTATATAACTAACTATTTTAACTCGTTTTTTTTTGCTCCGATCGACCAGAAGAGTTGTCGCGTAGCAGAGAAGTTTGATATACCTGCGCGCCAACGAAGAATGAAGCGCGGCATTTCGATCCTACCTAATATAAAGGGTTTTCCTGGGTTCGATCGGCGAACAACAACGACCGGAGTCCGCCGCTTCACGATGATGGCGCTGTCGCCCCGCTTGCCGTACGACGGGGACAAGACGTGGCAGTCTCCGAGTAGAGAGGGAGGTTTTGGTTGAGTGATTTCCTGGGTGGCGACGGTGTTCGCGCCACCCGATTCAGGCAACGGGCGCGGTATCGACGCCCTCGAAATTCCCATTGCAATCTGACGCGGCGGTTACATGAAGACCGCGCAGACCAGCCTGCGCCGCCGGGCGCCGACCGATTCTCTACGTCGCCACCCGTAGCGGGGGCCGCGTGAGCCAAGTGATCAGCAAATCTTGAATAACTGTGGAGGGCAGTGCTCATGAGTGAAATGACCGAGGAAGAACAACGGCGAATTATGGAGTCCCCGCCGAAAGGCACCTGGGCGACCCTTTTTGTGATTGGCGTCTTGTTGTTAGCGGGGTGGCTGTATTTCTTTTTCGGCCTGTTCATGTCGCACGGACCGGTGAATTGAGGAGCGATCGGTATGCACATTGATCCCTTAGAGAAAAAGTGGGGCTGGGTGACGCTCATCATGACCGTAGTGATGGTCGGGTCCATGACCTACGCCGCGGTCATGATGAACAGCCACCCGCCAAGCAACGTCGAGACCATCGACTCAAAGCGTCTGCACCTGACCGAAGAGTTCGCCGAGGATAACCTCGGTGTGCACAAGAACGAGGACGGTTCGCTGACCGTGCGCGTGGTCGCGGCCCGTTACTCGTTCTATCCGCAGAATCTCGAGATTCCAGTGGATACCGATGTGACCTTTCGCATCGCCAGCTTCGATGTGCTGCACGGGGTGCATATCCCCTTCACCAACATGAGCACGATGACCGTGCCGGGCTACGTCTCGGAGGTCACTACCCGATTCTCCAAAGAAGGCGACACCCAACTTCTATGCAACGAATACTGCGGCCTGGGCCATGACTACATGTGGTCACGGCTGAAGATCGTGCCGAAGTCTTAGGAACGGGGAGGAGATAGATATGCACGATCAAGCCAAAGGGCTGGCCCTGGCAAACCTCTGGGTGGCGCTGGCCGCCTTCTTCGTCGCGATCATACTGGGCGTTTTTCAAGTGGTGAATCGGAGCGGGCTGTTTCCCGACATCGAATCGCACGTCCTCTATTTCGCCTCGGTGTCGACGCACGGCGTCTTAATGGGCTTCGTCCTGACCACCTTCTTCATCATGGGCTTTGGTTACTACACCGCGACCACGACCTTGAAGCGGCCGCTGTGGAGTAAGTCGTTTGCCTGGTTGTCGTTCTTCGTGGCGCTGGGTGGCACGGTCCTGGCGGCGATTCCGCTGCTCGGCGGCAAGGCCTCCGTCCTGTACACCTTCTACCCGCCGCTCAAGGCCCATCCGGCCTTCTACATCGGCGCGACGCTACTGGTCGTCGGTTCGTGGGGATGGTGTGTCGAGATGATCATGTCGGTCGTCAACTGGAAGCGCGACAACCCGGGCAAGGTCGTACCGCTGGCCATGTACGGTACCACCGCCAACGCCATCATGTGGCTTTGGACCAGCGCCGGGGTGGCCCTGGAAATGCTGTTCCAACTCATCCCCTGGTCGTTGGGTCTGATCGATACCATCGACCCGGGTCTGTCGCGGACCCTGTTCTCCTGGACCCTGCACGCAATCGTCTACTTCTGGCTGTTCCCGGCCTATATCGCGATGTACACCATCCTGCCCAAGGCCGCCGGTGGTCGGGTGTTCAGTGACGAGATGGGGCGCGTGGCCTTCATCATGCTGCTGGTGATCAGTGTGCCGATCGGCTTCCACCACCTGTACATGGATCCGCAGCAGGCCGCGGGCTTCAAGTTCCTGCACATGCTCGGCACCTTCGCCGTGGCCATCCCGACCCTGTTGACCGGCTTCACGGTACTGGCCTCGCTGGAGATTGCCGGGCGGCTGCGCGGCGGCAAGGGACTGTTCGGCTGGCTCGGCGCCCTGGACTGGAAACAACCGATGGTGCTGGCCGGCATGCTCTCCCTGGCCATGCTCTTCTTCGGCGGTTTCGGTGGAATGATCAACGCCAGTTACTCGATGAACACCCTGGTCCACAACACCCAGTGGGTCACCGGGCACTTCCACCTGATCTTCGGCGGAACGGTCGGCATCATGTACTGGGCGATCGCCTATCATCTTTGGCCGAAGCTTACCGGTCGCGAATTGGCGTCCAACGGCATGGCCGTTGGTCAGCTTTGGCTCTGGTTCGTCGGCATGATGGTATTGACCATGCCCTGGCACGTACTTGGTCTGCTCGGCCAGCCGCGCCGCATCTCATCCACGCCGTACGACTCACCGCTGGTCGCGCAATGGGATCCGCACGAACTGGCGATGATCGTCGGTGGCGTGATTCTGCTGATCTCCAGTGTGATGCTGATCTACAACCTGGTGATGACGCACGGTAAGCGCGAGGAGCACAAGGGCGAGATGGAGTGGGCCGTCGCGGTGTACGAGCCGATGACCGTGCCCAAGCCGATGAATGGCTACGCGCTGTGGAACACCATCATCGCCGTCTGGATGCTGGTGGCCTACGGCTACCCGGTCATACAGTTCTTCATTCTCGACACGCCTGGATCGTTGCCGTGGGGGTACTAGGAAAAATGCAACTCAACAAGACCTTAGTAACGAGCGTTGCCGCGATCGGTTTGACGCTGGGCCTGTCCTTGGCCCAGGCGGCACCCTCGTCGAACGTCGCCTGGGACGGAGAACTGCGTCGTCTGCTGATGAGCGGTGATCCCGCCCGCGGCGCCGAGATCGAGGGCATCGAGACGGATGACGCCCTCGCCTGCACCGCTTGCCACGGCAAGGGCGGCGGCGAGACCGATCGTGACAAGCAGCCGATGCTGGCCGGCCAGACCCCGGGCTACACCTTCAAGCAGCTGAAGGACTATCAGGACGAGTCGCGCAAGGACAACAAGATGCGCAAGGCGGTGGCGCCGCTGAGCGATGCGGATCTCGCCGCCCTGGCGATCTACTATTCGCAGCAACCGGCCGCGGCAATCGAGCTCGACGAAGACCAGAAATACAGCCCGGAGACGGTGACCCTGGTCTACCGAGGCGACAAGACCCGCCTGATCCAGCCCTGCGCAGCCTGTCATGGTGACGACGGCAGGGGCGCCAAGATGAACGTGCCGTCGCTGCTCGGGCAGAACGTCAAGTATTTCGTCGATACGATGAAGGATTACGCCAAGGAAAAGCGCAGCAACGACGTCTACGGTCGAATGCGGTCGATTGCGAAAGAGTTGACCCGAGACGAGATCGAGGAATTGGCCGTTTACTATGCAAGTATGTCGGCCAAGTAGCGAAATCGACCGATTATCACTAGAGTTGGCTTCGTAAGGGTGATCGCGAGAGACAAGTGCCCACCCCGAAGCTGGTTGTTTCACCAAAGAAGAGATAGGAGGCGCTATGCGTCATTACGCGAGAGTATCGGTAGTCCTGCTGGGTTCAGCCCTGGCATTGGCCACCGGAAATGCCGTTGCAGAACCGACCGCAGTCATGCTGGCCAACACCTGTGCCGGGTGTCACGGCACCGAGGGCAAGAGTCTGGGTCCGGCCATCCCCTCACTGGCGGGGTATTCGACCGGCTACTTCGTCGAGACCATGGAGAAGTTCAAGTCCGGTGATCGACCGGCCACCATCATGGGCCGGATCGCCAGGGGCTACACGGAAGAAGAAATCGAGCTTATGGCGGAGTACTTCGCCGAGCAGCCAGTGTACAAGGCAAAGCAGATGGTCGATGCCGCCGCCGTAAAGAAAGGCGCGAAGATCTACGACAAGGGTTGTGCCAAGTGCCACGATGAAGGCGGTTCGCTGCCGGACGATGACGCCGGGATTCTGGCCGGGCAGTGGCTGCCGTATCTGCACTACTCCATGGTCGACTTCAAGTCTGGCGCGCACGAGATGCCTAAGAAGATGAAGAAGCAGGTCGGGAAGCTGAGCGATGCTGAGCTCGACGCGGTTCTGCAATATTTCGCCAGCCAGCAGTAGGAGGAGAACGACTCATGGCAAATTTTTCCCGTAGAAATTTCGTTAAGATCGTCGGCGGCGCTGCAGCCGCGAGCGCGGTCGGCTTCCCCGCCATCATCAAGGCCAGCAGCCACGGCGGCCACAAGAAAGTGGTCGTTGTCGGCGGCGGTGTCGCCGGCGCAACGGCGGCCAAATACATCAAGATGGGCGACAGCTCGATCGACGTGACGCTGATCGAGCCGAACACCGAGTACTACACCTGCTTCATGAGCAACGAGGTGCTGTCCGGGCACCGTACGATGGAGTCGATCAAGGTCACTTACGACGGCCTGCGCGGTCACGGCATCACCGTCGTGCACGACATGGTCACCGACATCGATCCGGTCGGCAAGAAGGTCATGACCAAAGGCGGCAAGACCTACGGCTACGAGCGTTGTGTGGTCGCGCCGGGTATCTCCTTCAGGGACAACATCGAAGATTACGACGATACCGCGATGATGAGAATGCCGCATGCCTGGAAGGCCGGCGAACAGACCGCGCTGCTGCGTAAACAGCTCGAGGCCATGGACAATGGCGGTGTGATGATCATGGCGCCGCCGCCGAACCCCTTCCGCTGTCCGCCCGGGCCGTACGAGCGTGCCTGCCAGATCGCCATGTACTTCAAGGCGCACAAGCCGAAGTCCAAGCTGATCATCGTCGACTCCAAGGACAAGTTCTCGAAGTTCGGTCTGTTCAAGCAGGCCTTCGAGCGTTACCACTCGGCCAACCTCGAGTGGGTCCCTGCCGCGGACACCGGTGGCGGCGTAACCCGCGTCGATGCGGGGGCCATGACCCTGTATACGGGTGACGGCAAGGCCCACAAGGCGGCTGTGGCGAACGTGATTCCGGCGCAGGTGGCGGGTAAGATCGCTAAGGTAGCCGGGTTGACCAACGACAAGGGCTGGTGCCCGATCGAGGGCCGGACCTTCGAATCGACCATTCACAAGAACATCCATGTGGTCGGTGACGCCGCGATTGCCAAGCCGCTGCCCAAGTCCGGCTATGCCGCCAACTCCGAAGGCAAGGCCTGCGCCTCGGCCATCGTCGACCTGCTCAACGGTCGCGAGCCGGGTGACCCGTCGTTCGTCAACACCTGCTATTCGGTGGTCGGTCCGGACGACGCGATCTCGGTGGCCATGGTCTACAACCTGCAGGACGGCAAGCTCTCCAAGGTGTCCGGGTCTGGTGGCTTGACGCCGATGGACAGCTCGCCCGAGATGCGCGCGCGCGGCGTGCAATACGCTTACAGCTGGTTTGAGAACATCAAGCAAGACAGCTGGGGCTGACGCCTGGCGTATTTCGCAGCCATTGAAAAAGGCCCCGAACGGGGCCTTTTTTTTGTCGATCGACCTGGCCTATTCGAACGTCAGCATGGCCTTCATTTGCGGCGCGATCTTGTCAATGGACTGTTTGACAATATCGCCGTAAAGGTCCCCGAGCAGTTCCATGTTCATCATCGAGATGTAGGTCTTGCCGTCCGATTTCTCGTACACGGCAATCGTGCAGGGCATCATGGCGGAGAGCTGTTTCAGCTCGTCGCGAATCAGCATATCGGCGGCCACCTCGGGTTCGCACATCTTCAGGACCTTGTTCTTGCCGATGTCCCTTCCGGTGACCTTCTGCAGGTTGGCCTGAAAGTTCACTTTCCATTTCTGCGGGACCTTCCATCCTTCGGCCTTGGCGTTTTCCTCGATCTTCTCCAGGGTCTCATCGAAACCGAGCGGGCTCGGGATCTCGATCATGAGCTGCATCGGCTTAACGCCCGAGTGCGAGTCGGCGGACGCGAGCGGCAAATAGGAGGCGGATGCGCCGAGCAGCAGTCCGGCGGCCAGGGAGGCGATGGTTTTTCGCATGGGGTAGTCCTCAAGAAGCGTGGAATATGCGGTTGACTCCGGTTGCCGAACGCCGACGGGTCCTGAACCGGCCGGCCGGTTGGTTCGACGAGTGATCCTTCGGGAACGCTGGGTGCCCGGGTAACGGCGGGTAAGTATAGGGCCTATTCGGCCGGCGACGCGAAATTGAAGTACATGCGATTGGTGGGTAATTGGTAGCTCCATGGCAGGCCCCGGTTTTTCCAGCCGTTGACCTGGCGCTTGCCCTTGAAGGGCCCGGACTTGGCCTTGACCCCCTCGAACCCCTCGTGCTGGGTGTAGACCTTGGTGTAGCCGGCCTCGTGCAGATGCTGCGCGGCGAGAGGTGAGCGGCTGCCACTCTGGCACATGAGAATGACGGCTGCGTGCTTGTCCAGCCCCTTGCTCGCGATCAGGCGATCCACGGCATCGACGAAGTGATCGTTGTAGACTTGGCGGTATCGACCATTGCTTCGGCCGATTTTCGGCTTCCACTGATTCTGGTCGAACAGGAACAGGGGGATGTTGGCGTCGACGACATCGGAAAAGCCGACATACTGGATCTCGGCGCGGGTGCGAATGTCGATGAATACCACCTTCTCTGGTGTGTCCGATTTCACACGGTAGGCCTCGACCGGGTCGAGATAGAGATTGAATGGGGTATGCCACTTTTCCCGCACATCTGCCTTGTCGGCGGCCGATGAAAGTGTCGTGCAGAGACAGGTGGCGGCTATGCAGATAGCCAGCGTGAGTGTTTTTCCAAGAGACATGTCGGCTAAGATCCTCGTGCGCCAGTTCAGGTGTCAAACGGCACCTAATCCGCCTTGTTCCAGGGGCCTGAAGTCTTCCTGGACTGCGGGCCGATTTCAACCCTGTTTGCCAAAGCAATCCGAGACCGCAACCCAGTGACGACCTCGTCGATGTCTACGTCCGAACCGGCGTCGGAGCCCGAGCGCAGCGAACAGTCCTGTTTTCACTGCGGCCTGCCGCTCGATCCGGCCTTCTCCGATCCGCTCGAGGTCAATGGCAAGTCACGCGATTTCTGTTGCGGCGGCTGCCGGGCCGTGTGTGCGGCGATTGTCGAAGCGGGCCTGAGCGAGTACTACGCGCATCGGCGCGAGAAGGCGGTGACCGCCGATGTGGTTCCGGATATCGTCAAGAAGCTCGGTTTCTACGACCGGCCCGAGGTGCAGCAGTCCTTCGTCAAGGGCGCGGTCGACCGCAAGGAGGCGGCGCTGCTGCTCGAGAACATCCGCTGTCCGGCCTGCCTGTGGTTGAACGAGCAGGTCCTGCGCGGTCTCGACGGGGTCTTCGATGTCGAGATCGATTACACCAGCAACCAGGCGCGCGTGGCCTGGGACCCTGCGCACATCAAGCTCAGCGAGATCCTCGAGGCGATTACCTCGATCGGTTATGTCGCTCATCCCTACGACCCGGCGCGGCGCGAGCAGTTGCTGGAGAAGCAGAGGCAGCGCAGCACCGAGCGACTGATTTTTGCCGCGGTCATCGGCATGGTGGTAATGAACTACGCCATCGCCGGCTATGTAATGGGTGGGCCGGACGAGACCGGAGAGACGCCGTTGTGGATCCGCATCGGCCGCTGGACCAACCTCATCGCCACCACCGCCCTTTTGTCGTACCCGGCGCAGGAGTTCTTCATCGGCGCCTGGCGTGATCTGCGTAACCGCCGACTCGGCATGGACGTGCCCATCGTGCTCGGTCTGAGCTTCGCCTACGTGGGCAGCATCCACACGACACTGACGGGTGTGGGCGAGGTGTATTACGACTCGATCGCGATGTTCGTCTTCCTGGTCCTGCTGGCCCGCAGATTCGAGCTGCGCGGCCGCCTCAGTGCCGCCGATGCGCTGGATCGGGTCGACAAGATCATACCGCGGACGGCGCGTCGCCTGGATGAGGGGCAGCACGAGACCGAGGTGCTGGTCACCGACTTGAAGCCGGGCGACCGGGTCCGGGTGCTGCCGGGAGAGGCCGTTCCGAGTGACGGTGTCCTCGCCGAGGGGCACAGCAGCTTCGACGAGTCCCTGCTCACCGGTGAGCCGCTGCCGGTCGACCGTCACGCCGGAGATCCCGTGCTCGGCGGGGCGTGCAACGTCGATCAGCCGATCACCGTGGAGATCCGCCAGGCCAGCATCGACTCCACGGTCGCCGAGATCAATCGTCTGCTCGCGCGCGGGATGCGTGACGCCCCGAGCTACGCGGTGCTGGCGCAGCGTATCGCCGGCTGGTTCGTCGCGGCGATCCTGATGATTGCGACGGCAACGGCGATCACCTGGTGGCTGATCGACGCTGAGCAGTGGCTGACCAACACCGTTGCGGTCTTGATCGTCACCTGCCCCTGCGCCCTGGCGTTGGCGACGCCGGTGGCGGTCGCGGTCAGCACCGGCCGGTTTGCCGAGCTGGGTGTCTTGCCGGTGCGCTCCGACGCCATCGAGACCCTGGCGCAGATCGACCGCGTCGCTTTCGACAAGACCGGCACCTTGACGTTCGGCAATCTCAGCCTGGAAGAAACACGCGCATTCGGCGATCTTGGAACGGGCCGGGTGCAGGCGATCGCGGCCGCCATGGAGCGCGATTCGGAGCATCCGGCGGCGCGCGCATTTCGCTCGGCTCAGGCCGATATCGGTCTGCGAGTCTCCGGCCTTGGCAACCACCCCGGCCGGGGGGTGAGCGGACGGATCGACGAGATCGATTGGCGGCTCGGTCGTCCCGAATACGCGGCGGCCGGTCTGCCCCGGGACTCAGCCATGACACGGCTGATCAAAGACTGGCGCGACCAGGGCTATCTGGTCATTGCGCTCGCCAGCGACCAGGGTGTCGCGGCCTTGTTTGCGTTACGCGACCAGCCGCGGCCGGGGGTAGAGGGGGTCTTTGCCGACCTGCGCGCCTCGGGGGTGGAGCGGGTGTTCATCCTCAGCGGTGATCAGCAGGACAGCGTCGAGCGTTTTGCCGCCCGGCTCGAATGTGACGGCCTGTACGGCTCGCGCTCGCCGGCGGAGAAGCTGGAGCTGCTGAACCAGCTGCGCGGCGACAGCGGCCGGATCATGATGGTCGGTGACGGGATCAACGATGCGCCAACCCTGGCGGCCGCCGATGTCTCGATGGCCTTTGCCGGCGCCACCGAGCTGGCGCAGGTGAGCAGCGACTTTCTGCTGCTCAGCGAGGACCCGGGCCGGATCCCCCAGGCGCGGGAACTGGCCATCGTCACCCGCCGCGTCATCCGGCAGAACCTCACCTGGGCGGCGCTTTACAATCTTCTCGCCGTGCCTGCGGCCGCGCTCGGCTTGATCGCCCCCTGGGGAGCGGCCATCGGCATGTCGCTCAGTTCGCTGCTGGTGGTGGCGAATGCGTTGCGGTTGAAGCGGTCTCCCTGAGAAAAAAATGCGGAAGGAAAGGACTCTAATCACAATCAGACTTGACGAAACAATCGGCGCTAGCTATATTAGCAATATCTAATTTATTCAACGGGAAGTGTGAAATGTATCGGGTAGTATTCAACGACCAATCGGGTCGATACCGAATCGAGCGCAAGGGATGGTTCGGCTGGAATTTTGTTCAAGACGAGTCCGGCGACTATCTCGGCTTCGGGACGCTGGAACAGGCCCGCGTCTGGGTCAGTGAGCATAACGACTGTGTTGGCAAAGGCCCGCGGCGCTGGCGTATCGTCGACTGCTGCGGCTGATCGCGAGCGTTCAGCGCCCGGCCCCGGTTTGAAACACGGCCCCCTCGGGGGCCGTTCTTTTTGGGCGCTCGATCTCCGCCACCGGCGCCTCGCGCCGGTCGAATCACTCGCGCGACGGGTCCGTCGGACGCTCGAGTGTCGGTTGGGCGGGCTCGGCGGGTCGCTCGCTGTCGCAGGCGCCGCCGTCGAGCAGGTCCTCGGACGGCGGCTCGGCCAGCGACGACAGGCGCAGGTGCAGGGCCGCCTTGGCCATCAGGTGCGCACCGACCGGGGCGGTGATGAACAGGAACAGGGTCACCAGCACCTCGTGCAGGCTCAGACCTTCGTCCCGGTGGCTGAAGAACACCGCCGAGGCCATCAACAGGCTGCCGACGCCGAGCGTGGTGGCCTTGGTCGGGGCGTGCAGGCGGCTGTAGAAATCGCGCAGCCGCAGCAGCCCGAGCGAGCCGATCAAGGTGAAACCGGCGCCGATCAGGATCAGACAGAGAAAGGATGAACTCGAGCATGGTCAGGGTTCACTCGATGATGTCGCCGCGGGTCAGGAACTTGCTCAGCGCGACCGTGCCGACGAAACCGATCATGGCGATCAGCAGCGCGGCCTCGAAATACAGGTTGCTGCCCAGATGGATGCCGAGCAGCACCAGCAGCGCCACGGTGTTCACGTACAGGGTGTCCAGGGCCAGGATCCGGTCCGGCTTGCTCGGTCCGAGCACCAGGCGCCAGAACGACAGCAGCAGCGCGGCGCTGACCAGTCCGAAGCGCGATGTAGACGGCGGTGCTCAGCATGCTTCCAGGATCTCCTTGAGCGGCTGTCTCGTAGCGCTGCCGAATGGTGCGCGATCAGCTCGTCCGGCGCCGTGGTGTGCAGGCTGTGGATGATCAGGCAGCGCCGGTCCGCGCTCAGATAGGCCGATACCGTACCCGGGGTCAGCGAGATGGTGTTGGCCAGCAGGCTGATCGCCACCTCGCTGCGCAGTGCCAGCGGCATCGACGACGAACGCCGGCTGCAGGCGTTCCTGTCGGCCCGAGAATCAGCCGCGCCACGGTGATGTTGGCGACCACGATGTCGTACAGCACCACGCCGATGAAGCGCAGCAGCAGCAGCGGCCGGTGCACCCGCACCTGCGTCCGGCCAGAAGCGCGCGGTGTACAGCGGCACGCCCCAGCCGAGCAGTGCGCCCAGCAGCAGGTGTCCGGCGCTCAGTTCGTTGACCAGCAGCAGCCAGATCACCAGCAGGATGAACGACAGCAGGGGATGCGGCAGCAGGCGCTTCATCGCGGCGCGGCCTCGCCGCCGGCTGCAGGACCGCGGCCAGATAGCCGCCGGGTTGCGTCAGTTGCTGCCGCGGCGCCCTGGCTGAACTCGTACACCGGGCCGCGCGAACACCACCAGCGCGATGCCCGCCAGGGCCAGGATCACGGGGCCGGCCAGTTCGACCGGCGCGCGTCGGCACGGCCGCGCGGGCATCCGCGTCGACTTTGAAGAACAGGCGGCTGCCGGAGCGCGCCAGGGCCATGAGGGTCAGCAGACTGGTGACCAGCACCACGCCGAGCACCCAAGGCATCCAGGCGTTGCCGATGCTCGATTGCAGAATCAGGAATTTGCCGATGAAGCCCGACAGCGGCGGCACCCCGGTGACCGCCAGGGCGACCACCAGAAACAGACCGCCCAGCAGTTGGCCGTTGCGGCAGGCCGGGCCCGGCGACCAGACGGTCGTGCAGCGCGCCGCGCGCCCGGCCGAGTACGTCCGCCAGCAGGAACAGCGCTGCGGCCGCGAAGGTGGTGTGCGCCAGGTAGTACAGACCGGCGGCGACCGCCGCGGCGCCACCGAGCCCGAACGCGGTCAGCAGGGTGCCGGCGGAGACCACGACCAGGTAGGCGGCCTGCTGCGCCAGGCGTCCGGCTGGCCAGCACGCCGAGCGTGCCGGCGACCACGGTGAGCAGCGCCAGCGGCAGCAGCCAGGGATCGAGCAGCCCGGCGGCCGGGCCGCTGTCCGGCGCCGAACATCAGGCTGTAGACGCGCAGGATGGCGTAGACGCCGACCTTGGTCATGATGGCGAACAGGGCCGCCACCGGCGCGCTGGTGTAGCCGTAGGCGGCCGGCAGCCACAGGTACAGCGGCACCAGCGCCGCCTTGAGCGCGAACACCACGAACAGCAGCAGGCCCGCCGCCCGCACCAGGCCCAGGTCCTCGGGCGCCAGTCGGGCCAGGCGTACGGCCAGATCGGCCATGTTGAGCGTGCCGAGCACGCCGTACAGGGTGCCGACGGCGAACAGGAACAGCGTCGAGCCGATCAGGTTGAGCACCACGTAGTGCAGGCCGGCGCGGGTGCGGTCGCGGACCGCCGCCGTGCAGCAGCAGGCCGTAGGAGGCGATCAGCAGCACCTCGAAGAAGACGAACAGGTTGAACAGGTCGCCGGTGAGGAAGGCGCCGTTCAGGCCGAACAGCTGGAACTGGAACAGCACGTGGAAGTAGCGGCCGGCGTGGTCGACGCCGCGCATTGCGTACAGCACCACGCACGCGGCCAGCACGGCCGTGATCAGCACCATCGCCGCGGCCAGCCGGTCGGCGACCAGCACGATGCCGAACGGCGCCGGCCAGTTGCCGAGGCGGTAGACGTGATACCGCGCCGTCGCTGGCCTGCAGCAGCAGGGTCACCGCGATGCCGAGCAGGGCCAGCGGTCGCCAGCGGCGCTCGACGCGCGGCGCAGCGGCGTCGGCCGAGCCGCGCGAGCAGCAGCAGGGCGATCCCGGCCAGCAGCGGCAGCAACAGCGGCGCGATCACCAGGTGGTTCATCGCGGCGGCTCCTCGCCGTCGACGTGGTCGTTGCCGAGTTCGGCGCGGGCGCGCAGCGCCAGGATCACCACGAAGGCGGTCATGCCGAAGCTGATGACGATCGCGGTGAGCACCAGCGCCTGCGGCAGCGGGTCGGCATAGCTCGCCGCGGCCGCTCTGGATGATCGGCGGCGCGCCGATGACCAGGCGGCCCATGACGAACAGGAACAGGTTGACCGCGTAGGACAGCAGCGTCAGGCCGAGCACCACCGGGAAGGTGCGCGCCGCGCAGCGCAGATAGACGCCGCAGGCGGTCAGGACGCCGATGACCAGTGGCGAGCAGCGACTTCCATCAGTCGTCCTCCTCCTGCTTTCGGCCGCCGGGCGTGGCCGGCTTGGTGTCGTGCAGTCGGCCCAGGCGCAGCAGGATCACCAGGGTGGCGCCGACCACGACGAGGTAGACGCCGAGGTCGAACAGCATCGCCGAGGCCAGCTCGAACTCGCCGACCAGCGGCCAGTGGACGTGGGTGAAGGTCGAGGTGAGGAAGGGGTAGCCGAACAGCCAGCTCGCCAGCCCGGTCAGCGGTCGCGATCAGCAGGCCCAGGCCGATCAAGCGGATGCAGCTTGGCGCCATGCGCGCGCTGGGTCCAGGCGATGCCGTTGGCCAGGTACTGCAGGATCAGCGCCACCGCCGTGATCAGGCCGGCGATGAAGCCGCCGCCCGGCAGGTTGTGGCCGCGCAGCAGGATGAAGATCGACGACCAGCAGCGCCAGCGGCAGCAGCAGCCGGGAGAACGCCGCCATGATCAGCGGGTGGGCGTCCCAGTTCCAGGGCCGGCCGCCGGCGTCGTCGCGTCCGGCGCCGTCAGGCGCAGGCCCTCGAGCAGCGCGAAGATGCCGAGGGCGGCGATCGCCAGCACGGTGATCTCGCCGAAGGTGTCGAAGCCGCGGAAGTCGACCAGGATGACGTTGACCACGTTGGTGCCGCCGCCGCCGGGCACGCTGTTGTCGAGGAAGTAGCCGGAGATGGTCTCGTAGGGCCGGGTCAGCACCGCCCAGGTCAGCGCGCCGGCCCCCAGGCCGGCGGCCAGCGCCAGGGTCAGATCGCGCGCGCGCCGCGGCGGGCCGCGACTCGGCCGGCGCTGTGCTGCGGCAGGAAGTACAGCGCCAGCAGCAGCAGCACGATGGTGACCACCTCGACCGACAGCTGGGTCAGCGCCAGATCGGGCGCGGAGAACTTGACGAAGGTCAGCGCGACGACCAGGCCGACCACGCTGAGCAGCAGCAGCGCGATGAGCCGCTGGCGGTGCAGCACCGACGGTGCCGAGCGCGGCGGCCGATCGAGCGCCAGGGCGGCGACCAGGCTGACCGGGTCGAGCGGCGTCAGCGGGCGGTCGCCGGTGAGCGGGCCGTGGCCCCACAAGCCGGCCAGCGCGGCCACCGCCGGCGCTCAGCGATCAGCACGGCCACCATGCGCTGCAGTGCCGAGCCGGTGCACGACTGCGCGTCGATGCGCCGCGGCAGCGCGATACAGCCGCTGCTCCAGCCACCGATACATGGCGCGGGCGTCGATACGGCCGATCGCTGCGATCGTGCAGGCGAAACAGCGGGTTCGCGAGCCGCGTAGATCAGCGACGCCGCCGGCCAGGGCGATCAGGCTCATCACCAGCGCCGGGTTGAAGCCGTGCCAGATGCGCCAGGCTGTACTCGGGCAGTGCGGCCTGCAGGGTGGCCGCGGCGGCGACGGCCAGCAGCGGCCCGAAGGTCCAGGCCGGCAGCGATGCCGACCGCCAGGCAGATCACCACCAGGATCTCCACCGGCACCTTCATCCAGCGCGGCGGTTCGTGCGGCGTGCGCGGCAGGTCGACCGGCTCGCCGTTGAAGAACACGTCGTGGATGAAGCGCAGCGAGTAGGCGACCGCGAACGATGCCGGCCAGCGGTCGCCGCCACCGGCAGCCAGCGGCATGGTGCCGCTCAGTCGGTCAGGTACACGGTCTTGGCGAAGAACATCTCCTTGGAGAGGAAGCCGTTGAGCAGCGGCACGCCGGCCATGGCCGCGGCCGCCACCATGGCCAGCATCGCGGTGTAGGGCATGTACTTCCACAGGCCGTTGAGCTTGCGCATGTCGCGGGTGCCGGCCTCGTGGTCGATGATGCCGGCGGCCATGAACAGCGAGGCCTTGAAGGTCGCGTGGTTCATGATGTGGAACACGCGCGGCGACCGCGGCCAGCGGCGTGCCGAGGCCGAACAGCAGGGTGATCAGGCCGAGGTGGCTGATGGTCGAGTAGGCCAGCAGGCCCTTCAGGTCGTGCTTGAACAGCGCGGTGTAGGCGCCGAGCAGCAGCGTCAGCAGCCCGGCGCCGCCCACCAGCCAGAACCACTCGGCGGAGTGCCGGACAGCGCCGGGAACAGCCGCGCCAGCAGGAAGACGCCGGCCTTGACCATGGTCGCCGAATGCAGGTAGGCGCTGACCGGCGTCGGCGCCGCCATGGCGTGCGGCAGCCAGAAGTGGAACGGGAACTGCGCCGACTTGGTGAACACGCCGAGCAGGATCAGCACCAGCGTCGGCACGTACCAGGGGTGCGCGTGGATGATGTCGCCCGAGCGCGAGGATGACCGACAGCTCGTAGCTGCCGACGATCTCGCCGAGCAGCAGGAACCCGGCCAGCAGCGCCAGGCCGCCGCCGCCGGTGACCGCCAGCGCCATGCGCGCGCCCTGGCGCGCGTCCTCGCGGTGGCGCCAGTAGCCGATCAGCAGGAACGAGCTGAGGCTGGTCAGTTCCCAGAAGATCAGCAGCTGGATCAGGTTCTCCGACAGCACGACGCCGAGCATCGAGCCCATGAACAGCAGCAGGTAGGCGTAGAAGCGCCCCATCGGGTCGCTGTCGGCCAGGTAGTAGCGCGCGTAGAGGATGACCAGCAGGCCGATCACCAGGATCAGCAGGGCGAACAGCAGACCCAGCCCGTCCAGCCGAAAGCTGACGGCGAGACCGACACTTTCCAGCCACTCCCGGCGCCAGAACAAGGTCGCGCCCCCGAATATCTCGTCGACCGAGGGCAGCAGCAGCATCAGGGCGCTGAAGGTCGTTGTCGCGGCGGCGTATGCCGGCCATAACGGCCGTCCCCGGCTGCCGATCCAGGCCACCAGGATCGCACCGGCGAAGGGGATGAGCACCAGCAGTGCCAGACTCATCGAACCGAACACCCCGTGCCGGTGCGCCGGGTATCGACCGATGGCCCACTAGGCATGACCTGTGACATTTTCTTTTGATTGGCTTGCAAGCGAACGGCCGGGTTACTTCGGGTTGCCGAAGGCATTGGATCCGTAGTGTAACGTCGTTCGGGTCGCTTGTACCGCATCGGACATCGAGCTCCGCTCCGCGCGGTACGGGTCGAGGCGGTCGAGCGCGGTGGAGCCGCTTGCACCCGGCAATCCGAAGCGAGCCGGCGGCGACCGACCCCGCCTGCACATTGCATGGCGGGACCAGAAAACCGATCAGGACAAACGGTTACTCGAGGCCGCTTACCCGATTCGATCTCGGGACTTGCAGTTCGAGTCGCGAAACGGCGACAGGGCGTCCGTCCTCCGGCAAGATGCAGGCCGGCGGGACGGTCGAGGGCGCGGACCGGCACAAGGGCCACGGCAGCCGCAAGCCTGGAGTAAAATCCGCGTCTCTGAACTCAGGCGAGCCACAGGCAATGTATTCCACTGAACTGCTGTCCCCGGCCGGCACCCTGCGCAACATGCGCTACGCCTTCGCCTATGGCGCCGATGCCGTCTACGCCGGTCTGCCGCGTTACAGCCTGCGGGTACGCAACAACGACTTCCTCGAGGACAACCTGCGTCTGGGAATCGCCGAGGCGCATGACCGGGGACGGAGGTTTTTCGTCGCCGCCAACGCCATGCCGCATGCCGCCAAGCTCAAGACTTTCGTCGACGACATCGCGCCGGTGGTCGAGATGGGTCCGGATGCGTTCATCATGGCCGATCCGGGGCTGATCATGCTCGTGCGCCGGCGCTGGCCGGAGATGCCGATCCATCTCTCGGTGCAGGCCAATACCGTGAACGCCGCGGCGGTGCAGTTCTGGGCCTCGGTCGGGGTCGAACGAGTGATCCTTTCGCGCGAATTGTCGCTCGACGAGGTGGCCGAGATCCGTGACGCCTGCCCGGACACCGAGATCGAGGTCTTCGTCCATGGCGCGTTGTGTATCGCCTATTCCGGGCGCTGCCTGCTGTCCGGCTATTTCAATCATCGCGACGCCAATCAGGGCACCTGCACCAACGCCTGTCGCTGGGAGTACAAGCTCGGCGAGTCGGCAGAGCCAGTTCAAGCGCCTTCCGTCGCGCTGCAGGATATCGGCGCGACCGGGCCGCGTCACCCCGACGCCGATCAGACCTACTATCTGGAAGAGGCTGGTCGGCCGGGCGAGTTCATGCCGATCTTCGAGGATGAGATGGGCACGTACATCATGAACTCGCGCGACCTGCGCGCGGTCGAGCACGTTCAGCGACTGGTCGAGATCGGTGTCGATTGTCTGAAGATCGAGGGCCGCACCAAGTCGCATTACTACACCGCGCGCACCACTCAGGTCTATCGTCGGGCGATCGACGATGCGGTCGCCGGCCGACCGTTCGATCCGGCGCTGATGTTCGAGTTGGAGAATCTGGCCAACCGGGGTTACACCGACGGTTTCTTCCAGCGTCACGAATCGCAGTTACTGCAGAACTACCGCAAGGGGGCCTCCAGCGGCGACAAGGCGCAGTTCGTCGCCGAGGTCACGGCGGTTGATCCGGCCACCGGGCTGGCCGAACTGGAGGTGAAGAACAAGTTTCGGGTGGGCGACGAGCTGGAACTGCTGACCCCGAACGGAAATCGGCGCTTTCGGCTCGAATCCATGCAGGACCGCAACGGTCGGGAGATGACCGAGGTGCCCGGTGGCGGCTGGCAGATCCGAGCGCCCCTCCCGGTCGAGGCCTCGGAGATGGCCCTGTTGACCCGCTTCCTCTGAGCGCAGTACGCGCTTTCGGTCAGGGATCGTCGTCGTGCTCCACACCGACCCCGGTAATGCGCACCGCAGGGTTCATGCGCCACCCGGCTTCAGCGCACCCAGTCGATGATATGGCTCTCCAACTCGTCGGCGTCGTCCTCGCACACGGTCCGCCCGAGAATACTGTGCAGCGCCCGAGATGTGCTTCCGGGGTCACCGGTGATCAGCGGGTGCCACTCGGGCAGGTCCTTGCCCTCGGCGAGGAGACGATAGGCGCAGGTCGCGGGCAGCCAGTAGGGATCGGCCAGGACCTCCAGCGAGATGGTGACGCAGTCCGAGACCCGTCGGGAGCGATTCGGATAGTCGCCACAGCGCCCGGTCTCGGTGTCCAGGAGGCGACAGTGGACATTGGTGAAGTAGACCTCGGCCGTGTCCTCGTCTTCCAGCTTGTACAGGCAGCACTTGGCGCAACCGTCGCACAGCGCTTCCCATTCGCCCGGTGAGAGGGCGTCGAGGGTCTTGCGTTTCCAGAATGGCCTTTCGCTGCTCATGGGTGCGGCTCGGTACGAAAAAGAGTTGACATTTTAGTCGCGACGGGTCCGTGGCGGCAAAATTCAGGTTTGCTTATACACAGGGCGGATCCACGGATCAAAAGTTTCGGCAGTTGCGACGCTGATCTCTCAAACATGTTTACCATAAATTCGTAAGCACATGTATTTAAACATAAATATCTAAATGTCCAATATTTAGACAATCTGATCAAGATGACGATGGAACGCGGCTTGGCGCCTGGTGTGAGCATCTTCCCCACAGAGTTATCCACAAGATGTGTGAATAAAGCTCCCGCGGCGTGAGGGACCTGAATCACAGGCTACGCCCTCACTCAAAATGGCCTCTTGGCGCCTGATCAACGGGTCTAAACCGCCGGCGGCTACGATTGAGTGTCATCGTATGCTAAAGATCGAATCGGCTAGCCTTGTGCCAGTCTATTTACACTAGAATCGGCGCGAGATTGCCCGAAGCGAAGGCTGTGAGGCTGTTATGAACGATCTGTCCACCCCTGCCGATGCCGCGATCGAGACCGAGGTCGGCTGGATCAGTCTGCGGCTCGAGGGTCCGGCGATTCGAGGGCTGACCTTCGACGATGCCCCCCCGGCGATCGACCAAACCTGCCCGGGCCCCGGTTCTGCGGCGGCCCGCCAGGCTGTCCAGGGCTTTCTCGAGTCCGGCGGCCGGGTCGACCAAGCCCCGCCGCTGCATCTGGCCGGAACACCCTTTCAGCAGCGCGTCTGGGCGCTGCTGCGGCGGATACCGCCGGGCGTCACTCGAACTTATGGTGAACTCGCGCGCCAGCTCGGCACCGCGCCGCGCGCTGTCGGCGCCGCCTGCCGCACCAACCCCATCCCCCTGTTCGTGCCCTGCCATCGGGTCGTCGCCGCCTCGGGGGCCGGCGGCTATTTCGGCCGCACGGCGGGGCGTTGGCTGGAGATCAAGCGCTGGCTCCTGGCGCGGGAAGGGGTGCGGCTCGGCTGAACAAGTACTCGACGACGATGGGCGCCGGGCCCGACACAGCAGCGATCGAGCGATTCGCCGATACGATCTGGATGGAGCGCGGCCTGTCGCGCAACACCCTGGCCGCCTATCAGTCGGATCTGCGCGCCGCCGCCCGTTGGCTGCAGGCGGCGCAAGGCCGGTGCCTGCTCGATGCCCGACGCGAGGACCTGTTGGCCTACCTGGCCCAGGTCACCCGGTCCGGGGCCAAGCCGCGCACCAGCGCCCGACGGCTGTCGGCCTTGCGGCAGTTCTTCCAGCTGGCCCTGCGCGAGGGCTGGCGAACGGCCGAGCTTGGCGATCCGGCGGCGCTGATCGAGACGCCGAAGCTCGGCCGGCCCTTGCCGAAATCGCTCACCGAGCACGAGGTCGAGTCCCTGCTCGAGGCGACCGATCTTGAAACGGCCGAGGGCTTTCGCGACCGGGTGATGCTCGAGGTGTCATACGCCACCGGACTGCGGGTCTCCGAGCTGATCGCACTGAAGCCGAGCGAACTGAGCCTCAACCAAGGCCTGGTGCGGGTGATCGGCAAAGGCGGCAAGGAACGCCTGGTGCCGCTCGGCGAAGAGGCCCTCGACTGGCTGCAGCGATTCCTGCGCGGCCCGCGCGAGGAACTGCTCAACGGACGGCAGTGTGAACCCCTGTTTCCCACCCGTCGAGGCGCCGGGATGACCCGCCAGGCGTTCTGGCATCGGATCCGCAAGCACGCCGCGGCGGCCGGTATCGACAAGCCGCTTTCGCCGCACACTCTGCGCCACGCCTTCGCCACGCATCTGCTCAACCACGGCGCGGACCTGCGCGTGGTCCAACTGTTGCTCGGCCACAGCGACCTCTCCACCACTCAGATCTACACCCACGTGGCCCGCGCGCGATTGAAGGATCTGCATGCCCGGCACCATCCGCGTGCCTGAGCCACGCGACCGAAAACGCCGGGTCGCAGTGATCATGGCGGCCCTGCTGCTGGTTTGCGGCTGGCTGCCGCTGAGCGTCCCCGGCGCCGACTGGCGCATTCCCGTCGACGATCGTGACGGGCGCGAGTTGAGCTTCCAACTCTCCTGGGAGGGCGAACCCCTCAACGGCCGATTTCGCCGCTTCGACGGGGCGATACGGTTCGACCCCAAGCGGCCGGCAGACGCGCGATTCGAGGTGCGGGTGGCGCTGGCCAGCGTCGACCTCGGCAATCCCGAGCTCGAACAAGTCCTCTCCGAGCCCTCGTGGTTCGACAGCAAGCGGTTTCCCGAGGCGGTCTTCCGCGGCCTGGCGGCGACGCCGGTGGAGGACGGGCGCTATCGGATGTCCGGCGAGCTGGATCTCAAGGGACAGCGCCGGCCGGTCGACCTGCTGTTCGTCTGGCGGCAGTCCGACGGTCGCGCCCGACTGCGCGGTGAGGCCCGGCTCGATCGGCGCGAGTTCGCGGTCGGCGACGGTGAATGGCGGGACGACGAGACAGTCGCGTTCTCGATTCGTGTGGTGTTCGATCTCGGCCTGATCCCGGGAGGAGTCGACGATGGCGCGTTGTGATGGCCTCTTTGTCGCGGCGCTCGCACTGCTGTTCTCGCTGGCCGGGTGTGGCCCGATGCGGCAACCGGCCGACCCCCCTCCCGGGGCTCCCTCGGGTGCGGCGGTATCCGCGCCCGCCGAGATCGAGGCCGATTTCGCCGCCGAAATGGCCGCTCGCTTCGCTCCGCAGCCGGGGTCGAGGGTGTTTCGGGTGCGGCCGGCGCAGAGCCTGGTCCAGATCCGGGTGTTTCGCGAGGGGTCGCTGGCCAGGCTGGGGCACAATCATCTGATTGCCGTGCGGCAGCTCCGGGGTTGGTGGCGTCAGGCGGCCGACGGGACGGGAACCGCGCAACTGTGGTTCGACGTCGATCGGCTGACGGTCGATGAACCGGTCTTGCGTCAGGCCGCCGGGCCGGGGTTCGGCCGTCAGCCCGATGCCGCGGCCGTGGCGGCGACCCGGGCCAACATGCTTGGCGACCAGGTGCTCGCCGCCGAGACTCATCCCCGGGTGCGGATCGCCGCCAGCTACCGGCCGAGCGATCTCAGCGCCGGGCTGGAGATCGAGCTGCGCGGGGTGCGGCGTGAGTTTCGATTACCGGTCGAGCTGGTGGCCGATGGTCCGCTGCGGGTGGTTCGCGGCGAACTGCCGCTGCGCCTGAGCGATTTCGGTCTGGAGCCCTTCAGCGCCCTCGGCGGGGCCTTGCGGGTGGCCGACCAACTGCAGATCGGTTTCCGTATCGAGGCGGAGCCGGTCAGCGACTGACCTCCTGATCGCATCGCATGCCCCCTTGGCGCCCCTGTGATAGGCTTCGCGGCTGTGATTCGACGCGCCGGCCGGAGGGCCGCCGTCGGTAGAAAAGGATTCCCAAGCCTATGCCGTCATTCGACGTAGTCTCCGAGGTCGATCTGCACGAGGTCCGCAACGGCGTCGACCAGGCCAATCGCGAGGTCAGCCAGCGGTTCGATTTCAAGGGCAGCAACGCCCGGTTCGAACTGGCCAACGATCAGATTTCGCTGAGCGCGCAGACCGATTTCCAGCTGCAGCAGATGCTGGAGATGCTCAGCATGAAGCTGGCCAAACGCGGCGTGGACATCGCCTGTCTCGACCGGCAGCCGCCCGATATCGGCAACCAAACCGCCCGCCAGACGGTCCTACTCAAGCAGGGCATAGAAACCGATCTGGCCAGGCGCATGGTCAAGGACATCAAGGCCAGCAAGGTCAAGGTTCAGGCGCAGATTCAGGGCGAGCAGTTGCGGGTTACGGGTAAAAAGCGCGACGACCTGCAGCAGGTAATTGCGCTCCTCAAGGACGGCAGCTACGGCCTGCCGATACAGTTCACCAATTTTCGGGATTGAGAATATGAAGATGGCAAAGTTCGTTGGGTTCGCAGTCGCCGCGGCGATTTGCTTCGGCACTGGCCTTGTGGCCGCGGCGGAGGACCCGGCAAGTGCCGAGCAGCGCATCCGCAACAGCCTGCAGGTCCTGCTGCCGGGTGTGGTTCCCGACAGCGTCAGCGAAACGCCGATCGCCGGCGTGTACGAGGTGATGTTCGGACCGCGCCTGATGTACATCACCAGCGACGGACGCTACGTAATGCAGGGTTCTCTGATCGATCTGGAGAAGCGCGAGAACCTGACCGAGCCGCGGCTGCGCGCCGCCAAGGCCTCGGCGGTCAACAACGTCGGCGAAGACAACATGATCATCTATGGCCCGTCGACCTCGAAGCACACGGTGACCGTGTTCACCGACATCGACTGCGGCTACTGCCGCAAACTGCACAACGAGATGGCTTCGTACAACGATAAGGGGATCCGCGTCCGTTATCTGATGTACCCGCGTGCGGGCGAGGGCAGTGATTCCTACAAGAAGGCTGTTTCGGCCTGGTGCGCGGACGATCGCAACACCGCGCTGACCGCCGCCAAGCAGGGCAAGTCCATCGAGGCGCGCAGCTGCGACAACCCGGTGGACCGGCATCTGGCGCTCGGCCGTCAGTTCGGACTGCAGGGTACGCCCTCGATCGTTCTGGAAAACGGCGAGACCATCCCCGGATATGTTACGGCCAGCAAGCTGATCAAGGTCCTCGAGGCAGACAAGGTCGCGGCCGGTAATTGAACAAGGGGCCGAGTAGCGTCGGCCCGGGTCCGGAAAATTCTCACACCGATGGTGGACCTTGATTCACTGTTTACCCGTTCAATCGTCCACTGATTCGCACACGTCCTCATGACGGTCCATCCGCTGGAACTGGCTTTCCGCACGCACGTCGGTCGCGTTCGTCAGCAAAACGAAGACAGCATGGTGGCGATGCCCGAGCAGGGCCTGGTCGCGGTGGCCGACGGCATGGGCGGGCATCAGGCCGGTGAGGTGGCCAGTCGGCTGGCCATCGATACCTTGATGAGTGAGTTGCTGCCGGCCCAGGTCCGGGACAGCGGTGACGAGCTCGAGAGTCTGTTGCGCATCGGGCAGGCGGTAGAAGCCGCCAACCAGGCGATCCAGGAGGAGGTCCAGCACCAGCCGAATACGCACGGCATGGGCACGACTTTGATCGTTGCGATCTTCCGACAGGGTCGGGTCTTCTATGCTCACGTGGGTGACTCGCGCCTCTACCGGCTGCGCGATGGCGGTCTCGAGCGCCTGACCCGCGATCACACGCTGATTCAACACGTGGTCGATCAGGGCGAATTCGCCAACTACGCCGAGGCCCGCCAGGCGGGAATCCGCGACAGCGTTCTGACCCGCAGCCTGGGGGTCCACCCTGAGGTCGAGGCCGATGTCGGCGACACGCCGCTGCGCGCCGGCGATCTGTTCCTGCTCTGCAGCGACGGGCTGAACGGTCAGATCAGCGACAAGCTCATGCGCGATATCCTGCGGGCCAACGAGAATGATCTGGAGACCGCAGCCGAGCGCCTGCAAAGCGCCGCGCTGCGCGCCGGCGGCCGCGACAACATCACCCTGATCCTCGCCCGGCCGAGTTGATCCCCCTGCGGGGCGCGCTTTGTGGGAGGCGCGCCTCGCGCCGAAGTGCCTTCGATCAGAGCTCCTTCGCGGCGGGGCGCCGCTCCCACAGGGCGGGGGTTATCTTTCAGAAGTGGGCTTCTCTTTGTGTGGGAGGCGCGCGCTCGCGCCGAAGTGCCTTCGATCAGAGCTCCTTCGCGGCGGGGCGCCGCTCCCACAGGGCGGGGGTTATCTTTCAGAAGTGGGCTTCTCTTTGTGTGGGAGGCGCGCCTCGCGCCGAAGAGCCTTCGATCGAAACCCTTTCGCGGCGGGGCGCCGCTCCCACAGGGCGGGGGTTATCTTTCAGAAGTGGGCTTCTCTTTGTGTGGGAGGCGCGCCCTCGCGCCGAAGTGCCTTCGATCGAAACCCTTTCGCGGCGGGGCGCCGCTCCCACAGGGCGTGCAGTGCTTCCACAGGGCAGCGCTTCCCCAAGGGCGGTGCTCCCACAAAGGTCGGGGCTTTGTCGAGGGGGCGCCCCTGTGGGAGGCACCCTTGTGGGAGGCAGGCACCCCTGTGAGAGGCACCCCTGTGAGAGGCACTCCTGTGGGAGGTGCTCCTGTGGGAGGCGCGCCCTCGCGCCGAAGTGCCTTCGATCGAAACCCTTTCGCGGCGGGGCGCCGCTCCCACAGGGCAGTGCTTCCACAGGGCAGCGCTTCCCCAAGGGCGGTGCTCCCACAAAGGTCGGGGCTTTGTCGAGGGGGCGCCCCTGTGGGAGGCACCCTTGTGAGAGGCACCCCTGTGAGAGGCACTCTTGTGGGAGGTGCTCCTGTGGGAGGCGCGCCCCCGCGGCGAGGGGCTTTGATGGAGGCACCTTCGCGGCGGGGCGCCGCTCCCACAGGGCGGGGTTATCTTTCAGAAGTGGGTTTCTCTTTGTGTGGGAGGCGCGCCCTCGCGCCGAAGTGCCTTCGATCGAAAACCCGTCGCGGCGGGGCGCGGCTCCCGCATTGAGACTAGCCGTCGCCCTTCGCCAGCTCCCGCAGCTCGAACATCAGTTCGAGCGCCTGACGCGGGCTGAGTTCGTTCGGATCCAATGTCGGCGATCCGTCCGTCGCAATGGGTCGATGGTTCGACAGCCGCCGCCGGCGCCTCTTCCTCCTCCCCGAACAACGGCATCTGCGCCGCCTCGAGATCGGCGTGCCGCCGGGCATTGGCCTCGAGCTCGCGCAGCCGCCCGCGGGCGCGGGCGCCGGGCCGGAATGAGTGCCACAATGCTGTGATCTTTATGCGCCATAAATCCCCCCATTGGAATGACTAATGACTAGAATGACAAATGACTAATGTCTAATGACTAATGATGGATGTCGCTTCGCTCCAACGTTTCAATAATATATAATTCCCATATTAAAAAAGACAGAATTCCTTCATTAGTCATTAGTCAATTAGTCATTTACAACGGTCATTTGTCATTATTCATTCCTATAGTTTTTCCGGATCAATATTGAACAGGATATTTTTCAGATCGGAGTAGACGTCCAGCGCTTCAGTGCCCGGTTCCCGGGTGCCATTGCCTGATTGCTTTAACCCGCCAAAGGGCATGTGCGGCTCACTTCCGAAGGTACCGGCGTTGACCACCGCCACTCCGGCTTGTACTTTCCGGGTATATTCAGTGGCACGATGAATGCTGCGCGTGTGAATACAGGCAGTCAGACCGTAGGGTGAGTCATTGGATAATTTCAATGCCTCGGCAAAGTCCCTGACACGATACAGGCTGGTGATCGGTCCGAATAGTTCAGAAGTGGAGAATTCATCATCGGGTGCCGCATTTTCAATAATAGTCGGCGCCAGGTAGAACCCCCCGGCGTGAGCGTCATCGGTCAGCCGGCTGCCGCCGGTCAGAACGACGGCCCCTCTTTGTTGGGCCGCTTGGATTGCTGCCAGCATGTTATTCAGCTGCTTTTCATTGATAACCGGTCCGAAATCATCATCATCCCCGGGGCCGACTTTAAGTTTACCGGTAGCTTCGATGAGCATATCGCGGAACTGTTCATAAATCGCATCAAAAATTATGATGCGGCTTCCCGA
>CAVXWS010000033.1:0-5830 GCA_963765415.1 uncultured Gammaproteobacteria bacterium | reverse complement strand
GGATGCCTATTACTTCACCCTCGGTCAGGGTCTGCGGCAGGACCACCATGCCGTGATCGGTGCGCCACTCGATGATCCGTTGCGCCGCCGGGGTCGGCGTCTCCGACGGAAGCGCCACGATCGGCGCGCCCAGCAGTTGCCGAAGCTGCGACAGCATTTGTGGATGATTGCGCTCACGATAGACCACTTTCAGGGCGTTGATCTGTTCGTCGACAAAGTACAGGGTGATGTAATGCGCCGGGATGCCGTTGAAAACACCGAGCTTGCTGCTGCACACCTGATTGCCAAGCGGAGTCGCTTGGCTCTGGCACTGCCATGGAATATCGGCGAATACCTTCTGGGTCAGGTCGGTACGGGTCACGCTGTGGTCCAGTTCGGCGAGGTTGAAGTCGATCACCTCGCGCCCGAACAGCTGCAGCAGGACCGCATCCGAGCGACGCTGCCCGTCCTCGGTCATGATCAGCCAGTAGGCAGGCCCCAGGACCACCAGCAGTGCCATCAGGCGTTTGTACAGCGGATTCATCTTCATGCGTCGACGTCCCTAGGTAAGAAACTGACCGATCGCACACTTGCGCGGCGCCATCTCGGCCGACATCGCCAGAAACAACTCGGCGGTGGCGAGGGCGTCACTGAGTGCGTTGTGGGCCTTGTAGCGCGGTAGATTATACCGGGGCCGCAGATTGAAAAGGCGCAAATCACCGGCCTCAACGGTATGGTTGCGCCGTTCGTACAACCGCTGCGCCAGCATCAGTGTATCGATGGTCGGCACCACGAACGGCGCACCGTACATCTCGCGGCAGGCCGCGTCGAGGAAGTTCTGTTCGATGTTGGCGTAGTGCACCAGCATGACCTTGCCCGCGAGCCGGCGCAGCAGCAAGGGCAGCACCTCGGCCAGCGGCCGACCTTCGGCGGTACGGTCGTCGGTGATGTGATGAATGACCGCGGATTCCTCGGGGATTTCCCGGTCGATCCGAATAATCTCGTGCCAAGAGGTGTCGAGGCGGATGCGCATGTGCTGCATGTGGACCAGGCCGATACTGAGGATCGCGTCTTTCTTGGGATCCAGCCCCGTGGTCTCGAGGTCCAGCGAGACGATCTCGGTGTCGTCGCAGCTCTGTCGCTTGTCGGGAAACGGGGTCGCCAGGAAGTCGTGCAGCGGCCCGCCGTTGACCTTGTCCAGCGCCTTGCGGCGGGCATAGTCCTTACCGAGGATTCTCTCAAACATGCCCTAAGCGAACCGGCCTGCCTGATAGCGATTGCCCAGGGCCTCCTGCATGGTTTGAATCACCTTGAAGGCATCCTTCAGGTGATCACGCTCCAGCTCGGAGAGGTTGTTCGGCGGAAGAAAGTTGTCGGCCTTCTTGCCGATCCGGAGTTGATCGGCCTGATGTCGAATGCGCAGCGAGGCGATGAACTCGAGCGCGTCTTTCAGGTTCTCGGCCATTTCCGCGCTCATCGCGGTGGTCTCGCCGACAGCGCGCAGACGCTCGGTGGTGTTGACCGGCGCGAGCCCTTCGGACAGGGCGTGGGTGCGGGCGAGATCGGTGATCGGGACGATGCCCCGATGCTTGAGGTCCAGCGTGTCGGCGTGGTCACCGCCGTGGATCAGCACGAACTGACGAAAGAATCCGAGCGGCGGTTTGTGCTGCAGGGCATTCGAGGCCAGGAAGGCGATGAAGATCCGGTTGTTGCGGGTCTTCTTCAGGATCTCCTCCTGCAGTTGTCCGAACAGGCTGAGGTCGCCACCGACCGCACGCATGTCGAAGAAGATGCTCGACAGCATCAAGGCCATGGGCTGCGGTTTTTCGATCCACGTAGCGAAGTTTCGCCGCCAGTTCCCCAGCGGCTGGCGCCATTGCGGGTTGGTCGCCATGGCGTCGCCCGGACAATAGATGAAGCCACAGCTGTTCAAGCCATCGCTGACGTATTGAGCCAAGGCGGCAAAGTACTCGTCGTCCCCGGGGTGCATGGCGTCGCTGATGATCAGCGCATTGTCCTGATCGGAGTGCGAGGTCTGTTCGCGGCGCGCCTGTGATCCCGCGGCCATCCACACGTAGGGAACGGGCGGGGCGCCGAGTTTGGCCTCGGCCATCTCGAGCAGTCGATTGGTGATCGAGTCGGTGATGCAGGAGACGGCCTCGCCGATGTGCAAGGCCGAGGCGCCGGCCGTGGCAAGCTGTATCTGCAGGTCGGGCAGGCGATGCGAGGCACGGGCCAGATCCTCGATACCCTTCGCCTTGCGGATATCGGTGGCGATAAACGCCGAGTTGGTGCTTTGATGCCGGGCCAGATCGGTCGCGGTCAGCATGCCGACCAGTTGGTCATTCTTGACCACCGGCAGGTGGTGTACATGCAGTCGGGTCATGGTCATCAGGGCATGGATCATCAGGGCATCGGGCCCGATGGTCTCGACGCCCTGGGTCATGATGTCGCGCGCGGGATAGTCGACCGATACGTCGGCGGCGATGCAGCGCCGGCGCAAATCCCGGTCGGTGATCAGGCCGGCCAGCTTGCCGTTTTCGGTCAACATCACCGATGAGACGTTCTGTTCGCTCATCAGGTGCGCGGCCTGGCGTATGCTGCAGCCGGCGTCGATGGTAATCGGTGTTCTCTTCAGCAGCGAGCTGACCTCGACCGTCATGGCCGAGACGTCGGGTGCGACCGTCTCCTGGACATTGCTGATGGCCTGTTTCAGCCGCTGGCTGAGCGTCTGGGTGAAGTGCTTGCGGAAGGGTTCGGACTGCTTGCTCAGCTCGCGAATGGTGCCGCACGGCAGGAGGTAGAGCAGCGTGTCCTCGAGCGTGTCGCCGGTGCGCTGTGCGCTGAAGTCCACCAGCTGGCAGGCGGTGGTGAACATGTCGCCTTCGCCGAGCTTCTCGCAGATGTCGTCGTGCTTGTCGCAGAGTTTGATCGCACCGCTGCGGACGATGTAGACGTAATCGTCGTCGGCGTCTTCCGGCGGAAAGACCGTACCGCGGCGCAGGTAGCGGATCGACAGCGACTCGGGGAGTTGATTGAGGACTTCTTCGGGCAGTGCGTCGAACGGCGCGCGCCGGGCGAGAAAATCGCGGATCTCAACCAGTTCGATTTCCATCCAAGAGCTCCGTTGAGCAGGGTCGTCGGTAAGAGTAGCGTTTACCTCCGCCGATAGGCGTTGCAGTATCCGGAACTGCCGGCGGCGCAGCGCCTATTGGCGGAGATAAAAAATGCCCCGCCTCTCGGCGGGGCAAGCATTAGCCAGAGGATTTGGCTTAATGGTCTACAGCGGCTGTTGCACCTTTCGGCACGCGGATGTCTTCGACCAGGTGCTGGATGTGCTCCGGCGGCGGCGCGGTCACCTTCGAGACCGACGATGGCCACGACGAAGTTGACCAGCGCACCGACGGCGCCGAAGGCGTTCGGCGAGATGCCGAGGAACCAGTCCGGACCCATGTCGCCCAGGAACGCCGTGCCCGGGATGAAGAAGATGCCCTTGTGCTGGAACACGTACAGCATGGTGACGCCGATACCGGCGAGCATGCCGGCAGATGGCGCCCTCGTTGTTCATCCGCTTGTTGAAGATGCCCATCATCAGCGCCGGGAAGATGGACGAGGCGGCCAGACCGAAGGCGAGGGCCACCGTACCTGGCGGCGAAGCCCGGTGGATTCAGGCCGAGGTAGCCGGCCACGACGATGGCGCCCGCCATGGCGATACGGCCGGCCATCAGCTCGGTCTTCTCGGAGATGTTCGGCGTGAAGACGCCCTTCAGCAGGTCGTGGGAGATCGCCGAGGAGATGGCCAGCAGCAGGCCGGCCGCGGTCGACAGCGCCGCGGCCAGACCGCCGGCGGCCACCAGGGCGATGACCCAGTTGGGCAGAGCTGGCGATCTCGGGGTTGGCCAGCACCATGATGTCCCGGTCGACCTTGGTCATCTCGTTGCCCTTCCAGCCCCAGGCCTCGGCCTTGGCGGCGAACTCGGCGTTCTTGTCGTTGTAGTACTGGATGCGGCCGTCGCCGTTCTTGTCCTCGAACTGCAGCAGGCCGGTCTTCTCCCAGTTGCTTGAACCAGTGCGGCACCTTGGCGTATCTCCAGGTTGCCCGTGGGCGAGCCGACCTCGCCGGTCTGGATGGTGTTCATCAGGTTCAGGCGGGCCATGGCGCCCACCGCCGGGGCCGTGGTGTAGAGGATGGCGATGAAGACCAGCGCCCAGCCGGCGGAGGAGCGGGCGTCCTTGACCCTGGGCACGGTGAAGAAGCGGATGATGACGTGCGGCAGACCGGCGGTGCCGATCATCAGCGACAGGGTGTAGACGAACATGTTGAGCGTTGCTGCCCATGACGTCGGTCGTGTACTCGCTGAAGCCGAGGTCGGTGACCACCTGGTCCAGCTTGTCCAGCAGGTAGATGCCCGAGCCGTCGGCCATGGTGCTGCCCAGGCCGAGCTGCGGGATCGGGTTGCCGGTCAGGTTGCAGCGAGATGAAGATGGCCGGCACGGTGTAGGCGAAGATCAGCACGCAGTACTGGGCGATCTGGGTGTAGGTGATGCCCTTCATGCCGCCGAGCACGGCGTAGATGAACACGATGCCCATGCCGATGAACAGGCCGAGCGTCGTAGTCGACCTCGAGGAAGCGCGAGAAGGCCACGCCGACGCCCTTCATCTGGCCGATGACGTAGGTGAACGAGGCGACGATCAGGCAGATGACGGCCACGATCGCGCGCGCGTCTGGGAGTAGTAGCGGTCGCCGATGAACTCGGGCACGGTGAACTTGCCGAACTTGCGCAGGTACGGGCGCCAGCAGCATGGCCAGCAGCACGTAGCCGCCGGTCCAGCCCATCAGGTAGACCGAGCCGCCGTAGCCCATGAAGGCGATCAGGCCGGCCATCGAGATGAAGGACGCGGCGCGACATCCAGTCGGCGGCGGTGGCCATGCCGTTGACGACGGGGTGGACGCCGCGGCCGGCGACGTAGAACTCGCCGGTGGTGGCCGCGCGGGCCCAGATGGCGATGCCGATGTAGAGCGCGAAGGTCGCGCCGACGACGATGTAGGTCAGGGTTTGCAGATCCATGTAGTCCGGTCTCCCCTTAGTCTTCGTGGACGTCGAACTTGACGGTCCAGCGCGTTCATGCGGCACGGCGTAGAAGAAGATCAGCACCACGAAGACGTAGATGGAACCCTGCTGGGCGAACCAGAAGCCCAGTTTGTAGCCGCCGATCTTGATGGCGTTCAGCGGTTCGACCAGGATGATGCCGAACAGGTAGGAGACCACGAACCAGATGACCAGCAGGATGGTCATCAGGCGAAGGTTTGCCTTCCAGTACTCTGCAGCACTATTCATTTCACGATCACTCCGAAAAATTTAAGAAGTGGGTTAGGTGACGGGACCGCATGCCTCGGCCGTCGGCGTCCTGGCTCGTTAGGGCTCTTCCATTGAGATCCGGCTCATTGCTGACCGTCTTGTTTTCGGCGCCCGACCGTTTGACCTCAGTTCGGCAGGCGCCTTGTTTTATTCCCGCACAATCGCGGATTCAGCAGCCTGAGTGTGGCTCAGGGCCTGTGGAATAGTCAAAGAAGAACAGAGGCTTAGAAGGCTGCTCCTGACTACGGGAGACGCGGGTTTGGGACCTCAAGTAACAGATTCGCGCCTGTTTGTTACGAAACGAAACACCGATGTTCCCCTCGGTAATCGAACAAAAAAACCGCGGGACCGGGGCCTTGAAGTACGGATCGGTTTCGAGCGTCCGACCGGTACTTGCTGGAAGCGAGGATGGATTACAACAAGGAAAAGCCAGCCCTCGTTTGCGAATGCGGGTAGCGGAGGCGCTGCTTGTTGGAAAGTGCGACTTGTA
>CAVXWS010000032.1:0-43966 GCA_963765415.1 uncultured Gammaproteobacteria bacterium | reverse complement strand
AACCACGGTCGACGACGAAGGCCTCGTATTGACTGTTCGTGATCGGGTAGCGAGCGATCAATAAGGTACGCGGCGTCTCGTGCTGTCCGGCCATCTCTTCGACAGACGTTCGCCGAGGGATCTCCACCCAATCGATGTCCGGCAGGCCACGTGCGTCCAGATTGACCCCGGGGCGATCATCGAGATCGAGTGTTCCCGCCGCACGACCTAAGGCCGCCCGCGCCGCGGGATCGGGCTCGCGATCCGGGTCGGTCATCCGCTCGATCCAGTCGCGGCTCTTCGCTGTGAGCGACGGACTGCGGGATGTAGGGATCCCATTCGCAACGAGGCTGTCCGCCAGCACCTCCGGATTCACGTCACCGAGCCACTCGACCAAGGGATCCGGGTCGTCGACATAGAGCCCAGCCAGGGTGTTGACCACCTCCTCCCAGCCCATGCGCTGCCACCAGCGTCCAGCAGGCCACAGATCCTGCGCAGACAATCGCCCCGAATCGATCTCGGCCTTCAGGCCCAGGGCGGCGAAGTACTCCTGCAGCAACTGGTGGCTGAAACTCACCTGCTGCCCCCTGACCTCGATCAGGTTGGCCGCCGCGGCATGATCGAGTTGGTGCGGACTGAGGGCTTGTTTGGCCTTCGGCAACAACAAGGTGGTCTGCACGCTCTGCTGCTCGGTGTCGTACCCGGCATGCTGCAGGCTCCAGGCCAGTCTGCCCAGGGCATCGAGCAGGCCCTTTTCGCCCGGCGGGTCATCGCTGCCGGTTGCCTTTCTATAACGTCTGCGCTCGCGCAGCAGCAGATCGTCGACGAAGGCCGCGAAGACCGCCGCCCGTTGTTCGCCGTGCGGCGGCAGGCGACCCTGGAGCTGCAGGCCCAGCAGGATGTTCAACAGATAGGGATTGCGTGCGAGCTTGAGTAGCGCTCGCGAGTCGGTCTCGAGCGCGGCAATGCCCGATTCGAGGAAGTGCGGCAGGACAAACTGTACCGACAGGTTCAGGTACCAGAACTGGCCAAAGTCCTCGGCGCCGGCTGTTTGGGCGTGCTGCCATTGCGCTCTCACAGCCTCGGCATTGCGGGGATCGTCACCGGTCGCCAGGCGCCAGAAAAAGTCCTCGGTGCGCGCTTCCGCGTCGGCCGGATCGATGACCTCCAGATAGCGGCGGATGAAGACATGGATGCGCGGCGGGTCGAGCGGTTCGATGGTCAGGGTATCCATGTCGAGCCGCAGGTCGCCGACGAAGTCGCGCTCGCGGCAACTGACGACCAGCCCGGCGAGCCGCCGGTCCTTCAGCCAGGGCTCGATCTGGTTGATCTTGTAGGACTGCTGGGCCGTGGGGATCTCGTTCAGGGCGTCCAGCAACAGCCAGGCGCGGCCCGAGCCGATCAAGGCCTGCAGGTCCGATGCCAGCGAGCCGATCTCGGCGCGCAGAAAGGCATCGAACGACTGCACCTCGTCGGTCCATTTTCCCAGCTCTACCAGCAGGGGGATGGGCGCATCGGAGTCATCGAGGGCCTGCATCGCGTAGCGGCCGGTGAGGCGGCGCAGGGCGAAGCTCTTGCCCGCCCCCGGCTCGCCCAGTACCGCCAGGCGTGGTTTGTCGGCGTGCGACTCGTAATCCGAAAAGACGCTCAGAATATCGCTGAAGCGCTCGCCGTCCTTCGCATCGTCCGGATTCGCGGTACCGGCACGCTGGTGCAGGAACGACACCGGCATGAGATCCGCCGGCAGGGCCTTGGCCAGCGACCTGGCGCGGTGCTCCACGCCGGCCAGCTCGGTGTAGATGGGAGAGAGTTGGGCGACGGCCTTTTGCGTATAGAGCAGTCGGTCGAGGTATTCGAGTTCGTGCTGGCGCTGCAGCTCGGGCGGTGGTGAGCGATCGCCCGCTCGATTCGGGTGCGGGCCGCCGGACGCGTGCCGGGCAACCAGTCGAACCAGCTGATCCCAGGTCACCTGGTCGTCCTTGTGCAGGTCCAGCTGTTGGACCCCGGTGAGATGAAACGGTGGCCGATACTTGGCCTCCACCTGTACAGGCACCACCAGCAGCTGCCGCTGCCGGGCATAGTTCAGCTCGTCATCGACCCACTCGCTTTCCAGAAGCGACTCGCTGACCACGCACAGCACCAGGGCCGCCCGGTCGAGCGCCGGGGGGATGACCTGCGCCCAACGCTGACCCGGCTCGATACCCGTGACGTCGCGCCAGACGGTAAACCCCGCGGCGTACAGACGCTGCTCGACACGCTCGGCCCAGGCCTGATTGGTGGCGCCGTCGCGGCGGTAGCTGATGAAGACGTGCTTGGCGGTGGACATCCTGGCAATGACGCAGGGCCGACCCTGCGGGTTCGCTGACGGATCGATACAGAGAACCAGACTATACCGGAATGGCACTTTCTAAACGTCTGCACCGTTAAATTCACTGCGCCGCATTCAACGACGCCTTGTCGTCGATGTCCGGACAATGAGGGCAGGGTGCATTACGGCTTGGCGCCTGGCGCACCCTACGCCAGTTGCATGAGCGCCTGCCCATCCAGGCAAGTCGGAATCAATTCCAGACAGAATGACGCTCTGTCTTAGATTGCGCGATCGGCCAGACTGGCATCGCTGTGGGAGGCGCGCCTTCGCGCCGATGCGGCCTTGTTGGAGGCAGCTTCGCGGCGAGGCGCCGCTCCTAGTGGGCTGCTTCGCTCATTTCGGCCCTTTCAGCGAGCGAAGCAGTACACCAAAGTCGGTCCCCTGGCCGGGGCTGTGCGGATTGCTGCTCGACCTCGCGCCTGCCCTCTGGCCGCGAAACAGTCCGGCTGGTCCATTTTGGACCGCGTCACGGAAAGTACCGCTAACCTCGAGCGAAGCTACCGGCAACTGCGATCCTTTATGCAGGACACCCAATCCGGCGTATAGGTCGTGCAGGCATCACGGCATGCGCCCCGAATGATCTCATCGGCTCGAGCGAAGGCCGTCGGCACGTAGTCGTACCAGCGGAGACTCTTGAGCCCTGCCTTGACGGCGAGGTCGCCGTCCGTATGCCAGGCCTGAATCGCCTTGCGGTCGCTTGCATCGAACTGTTCCGCATAGCGCGCGGTCGCCTCGTCCAGGATCGACCGGATGTCTTCCTCGGCGCTCAGGCTTGCCGCCAGCCGATTCGCGATCCGAACCCGCGTCTGCTCCAGGAAGTGCCGGGTGTAGGAGGGGATCGGGTCGGGACCGTCCGCCACCGCGGCGAGTCCGGTAAGTGCCGCTCGCGCACTGCTGCGATCCTCGGGCGACAGGGATCGGCCCAGCCCATACCACCAGATCAAGTCCTCGCGAGCGTCGTAGATCGCACGGTCGCGCGCGCCCGCGAGATGCTCGCGATCGATCTCGGAGAAGACGGCCCGAGCCAGATTCGGCTGTCCCGCGTTGAGCAGGAGTACCGCCTCTCTGAGTCGCAGCGCATTATTGGTTCGCACCTGCTCCGGATGGGTGAGGATAAAGTCCTCGATCCGGGCCACCTGGTCTTTCCAGGACGAAGGTTGCGCCGGACCGTTTTCGGGTTCCAGACCTGAACCGCCGCCGGCCAGCCCTGCGACCATGCTTTCACGGTTGGCGTCCTGAACGATGCTCTTTACCTCGCTGGCGGTGACACAACCACCGACCAGCGAGGCGGCGAGCATCAAGCCGACGAGTTGTCCGGACCACTTCTTCAGCATCTGCTTTCTCCTTTGCTGGGACTTCTCGGTGATGGGTAGCGATCAGAGGGTTCGCGCGAGGACGTCGCTGACGATCTCCTCGAACAGGCGTGCGAAGCGGGGATCGGTGACATCCAGGGTCTCCACCCGATCCAGAGCCCAGCGCCGCAACAGAGCCGCCAGGACCAAGGGCACCGTGCCGCGGTCCAACAGCCGCCCGAGTTCCCGGTTCGCCTGGTCGAGACCCGTTTCGATCACCACCAGCACCCGGATCAGCAATTGGTCGACCGAGTCATCACCGAGCAGGGCCTTCCCATGGGCGGCGAGCACGGCCAGAGTCTCGGCGAGCAGGTCGACCAGGTCGGGACCGCGCAGGCGAAGGGTCTCCTCGGCCAGCAGTTTGTCGAGCACCGCGCCCAGAACCAGGGCGGCGAGCTGATCCTCCTCCTTGACCAGCAGCTTGGGATTGCTGGCGATGATCTCCGCGGCCAGCCGCAGGATCTGCTCGGCCTCCGCGGCGCTCAGCTTGCCGTCGAGAAGTCGCTCGGCCAGCGCCTGGGCGACCTTGCCGACCGCCGCGGGATAGCGGGAGTCGAGCAGAGCCGGATCTCTTGTAAGCGCCTCCAGCACCCCTTGCAGGCCCGCCCTCGCCAGCCGGGCGAGGCGCTGATCCGAGCTGCCCGGCGACTCGCCGAGGAACCTGCCGAGCTCGGCGAGCATGGGCGCGACCGCCTCGCGGATCAGGTCCGGCCGGCCGGCGAGCAATCGCGGATCGGCCGCCAGGACCCCGAGCGCCGCGGCAAGCGTTTCCTTGAGCGTCGTGCTCGAGACCAGCCTGGTTCTTTGTTCGGCGAGCTTGCCGAGCAGTTCCGCGACGACCGTCGCGGGCAGGTCGGTCGGATCCATTTCGATCAGCGCCGGGTCGGCGGCAATGGCGCCTGCGATGCTCCGCAGGATCTCTCCCGCCTCGCCGCGCGTCAGCCGAAGGTCCTCGAGTTTGACCGCGAGCTGGCCCGCCACCCCGGCGACCAGGGCGGGATACTCGGTGTCGACCAGGCCCGGATCCGCCGCGAGCGCACCGAGCACGGCCTGCACGCCGGCCGAGGCCACGGCCTCGAGCCTCGGCTTGCCGGCGCCGGCCAGTGCCGCGAGCATCGATCCCGCCACCTCACGGGCCAGACCCGGCCTGGCGACCAGCAGTTCCGGCTGCCGCGCAAACTCGGCGAGCAGCGTCTGCATCAGCGTCCGCAGCCCGGCCGTGCTGAATGCCCGCCGAATCCCCTCGTCGGCGATAACGCCCGCGGTCGAACCCAGGACCTCACGCAGCCATGCCTCGCCCACCGCATCGTCCAGCAGTTCGGGCTGCACCGCGATCGCCCCGACCGCGGCCTCGATCGCCCCTGTCAGAATCTCGCGGCTGAGGAAATCCCGTTCGCCGGCCGTGGCCAGGACCTCGATCGAGGTCAGCAAGGTCTGGCGCAACAGCGGCTGCTCGTCGGCGAGAATGACATTGCCGTTGCTGTGCACGGAGTTCAGACCGGCACGCAACAGATCGCCCCAGTGCTCCCGGAAGAACCCTTCGAAGTCGGGCCGCTCTAGAACCAGCTCACCGGCACGGGTCAAGACGTCGGTGGCCACCGCCTCGAACGGGCCGGCATCGGACGATGACAGCAGGCCCGCGCCTTCCTCCAGCAGGCTCCCGATCAGCAGCGGATAGCCGTCGCCCTGAACGAGACCGATGATGAAATCGTCCCCCTGCGGGGATGCCTCCCGCGCCTTCGCCAGGCCCGACAGGACACCCTCTACCCAGGCCTTGTCGCCACCGAGGACATCGGCGGCGTCGAGCGCTCCGTTCACGGTTGCCTTCAGGACGAAGCGCAGCAGGGTACGGTGAGCGCCGACCGTCGCAAGATCGGGTTCGGAGAAACGCGCCAGGACGGAGACGAGAATGGGCCTGGCGCGGTCATCGCGAAAGATCAGGGCCTGATTCTGGACCGCGACCTCCGACAGCACGCCGATGACCGTCGTCGCCAATTGCCAGGGCAGCCTGGCCTCGCGCAGGTCCTCGCCGGGGCCGAGATAGTAGGCCAGGCGCCGTATCTCTTCGTCTTCCAGGCTCCAGGCGCTGCGCCGCTTGGTGAGCTGGGCGGCGAAATCTCCGGTTGGATCGTCGATTCGATACTCGATCCTTTCCGGCAGCAGCTCCTCCGTCCATGCCAGCAGGGCACTCTCGGCCGGATTCCGCTGTCCGACGAGCGCGGCAAGTTCGGTCCGTCTTCCACCCAGGGGATCGGGGTCCTGGTTGGCGGTCTCCTCCAGGAAGGTCTGCAGGTCCCGGTTCATGACGCTCGCCAAGGGCGGCGATAGCTCCACCTTCCCCGGCAGTGCCAGGTCCTCGCGCAACGCGGACTGCTCGGCCATGATGTTGTCGATACGTCCGGCCAGGCGGACGAGACCGCTGACGATCGACACCGCCGCGTTCGCGGTGCTGGTTGGAATCGGCATCGGTGCTTGACTCCTTGTCGCTGTTCAAATGATGTGAATACGCCACCGGCTGGAGCCGGTGGCCTCGGGTTACGGCCAAAAGCCGGAGGGCCGGGGCGAGGGGATCAGAATCAATCCGTTTTCCTTGTATCCCCTCATCCTAAGCTTCTCCCACGGGAAGAAGGTCCTGTTCCGGCGGTGGCCTCCATCGGTCACCCAAGGACAACAGACCTACGGATCTCCTGTCGGGGGCGCCAAAGACGGCTCGCGGTTCGCCAGCCGTTCGTCTGCCGTCTTGCGTGCCCGCCGACCCAAGCTCGAAGCGGCCGGCCGCGAACCCTGAGGCGCTGCCGCCCGCCCGGTTGGCGCGTGATCGGCCGATGCCCTGGCGACCCGACCGCCGCGCCCCGTTCGCCCGTTCGCTTGTTCCGGTGCGCTTACCGGCGCCGTGTCCGGCTCCGGCGCGCCTGCCGGGGTGTCGGTCAGACGATCCTTGAGCTTCAACATGCGGTTGACCGTCTGCACCCAGAACGGCGCACCCAGACCCACCATGAAACCGGTGAGCAACACCCCGATAAACCACTTCAGAAAGCCCGCGGTGTCGGCTCGAGCCACGCTCGCGAGCCGGTCGTAAAAATCGGTCGCCTGTTTCGTGACGCCTGGCGCCCTCGCCTCCACCCGGGCGCAACGACCGTCGAGTGCCGCTGCGTAACAGTTGGGATAGCCATCCCAACCGATCGGGAAGCTCTTGGTCAGCTGCGTGGCAATATCGCGGGGCGCCGATACCGCCGCCGTCACCTCACCCTTGGTCTGCGCCACCGCGATGAGGTCGGAACGCACCTCTCCGAGCAGGCCCTCCAGCCGCTTCAGGGTCTGTTGCGCCTGAGCGTCGCGAGGCCCGGCCGCGGCCAGGTCGGACAGGCGCTGCTCGATCTGCCCCATGGTCGCATCGACCCTTCCGGTGAAGCCGGTCAGCCCGCCCTCGAGCGCTTGACCATCGGCCTGATCCGGAGGGCCCTGCCGGGGGATTCTCTCCTGCTGGGCAATTACGCCCCGGCGAATCTCGGGACCCGTCATGTAGGTATTGAGCAGGTTGAAGGAGTCGATGTTCACACCCAGGGCAAGGACCAGGCCCGCGATCACCGTGCGCACCCGGGACCGGCGTGCGAAGGACTCGGTCGCCGTCTCTCCGACCTCCGTAAAGACCTGTGTCAGATAGGGCCTGAGCCTGCTCCATTCGTCCTCGCCGTAATGGCGGGCAAGCACCCCGCCGGCCTCGGACGCATCCAGACGCACCTGAAACTGGGATTCGGTCAGGTAATCGACACCGAACCGGAGCGAGCGCCAGCGGCGGAACCGCCGGATCAGAAGTGAAAGCAGGCGTTTCGGCGTGTCCTCGGGCTCGGGCCGCCGGCGGTAGGCGGCGAGCTCCGCGGTCCGGCGGTCCGTCGCGGCCACTTGCTCTGCGCCGGGTTCTGCCAAGTCCTGCGGGCCGGGCTCGATCGTCAAACCGAAGGTCAGGTCCGCAATGAAACCCAGGCGGTCCGAGGAGTCCGCCGTGCGCCCCGCCGCGGTGCTCAAACGCGGCCGAATCTCTCTATCGTAGATAAGCTCGAGGCTTTGCCGCAGTCCCAATGCCCGCCAGCGGAAGGCCCGCATCCAGACACCCACGATTGCCGACACCGCGGTTGCGAGCGCCAGCATGGTGAGCGCAAAGGCCAGAAAGGCCTCGACCAGGGGCAAAAAACCGTTCACTGCCTGCAGCTCCTTTTGTTTATCGCTCGACGCATCACTAGACACAAGAGCCGAACATCCATCCGTTACGGCTCCAAGTCTAGTCCGGTGCCATGGCCTTGCAACGGCACCCCGCCGCTCGCCGATACCTGTCTCGGACAGTGGCCTACCGAGGTTCACGCGGCCGGCCCCGGGTAAAGATCCGCCCCTCCCGGCCGGAGTCGCTCAGGCATGAGAATGCGGGTCAACCGCCAATGTCGGCAGAAGGCAACGGACGACACGCGAACCGATCGGGGAAGATGTAGCATTGGCTCAGATCAGGCCAGCAAACCGGTACTCAGGACATGGCGTTCGATGTCTTTCTCTCCCATAACAGCAAGGACAAGCCGGCCGTGCGTGAGCTCGCGCAGGCGCTCGACCGAAACGGCATCCGGGTCTGGCTAGACGAGGACCAGCTGATTCCCGGCCGACCCTGGCAGAAGCTGTTGGAGGCGGGCATCGAGCAATCCGCCACCGGTGCGGTGCTGGTCGGCAGAGACGGCCTCGGGCCCTGGGAAGACGAAGAGATGCAGGCCCTGTTGCGCCATGCGGCGGCCAAGGGTAAGCCGGTCATTCCCGTCCTGCTGCCCGGGGCGCCCGCCGAGCCCGGACTTCCCTTGTTCCTCGCCAACCGCAAGTGGGTGGATTTGCGCGACGGTTTTACCGATCGGGGCATTGCGGCCCTGGTGTGGGGCATCACCGGCGAACGCGACAAGGCCCGACCCGGGGACGCAGAGGGCGCAGCTGCCCCTCACCGGGCGCCGGGACGGATCACGGGCCCCCGCGGCCGCCTCGCCATGATCGGTGTCGTCGCCTTGGTGCTCGCGGCACTGGCCGTCTACTTTCTCGGGCAAGCCGGGGATCGGACGGCAACCACGGCGTCGAACGAGGCTGTGTTCGCAATCTGGACGATCACCGAAGCGGACGACAAGCTGACGCCCGAGCGCCGCGACCTGCGCAGGGCCGAGGTCGAAACGCATCGGGCGCCCGGTGCCTTTATCCGCCTGCTCGAGGCGCGAACCGCCGCGGCAGCCAGGCTGCGGATCTTTCGTTTGCACGACGGCGCGGAGATCACCGCCCGCCAGGGTGACCCTCTGGCCGGCGACAACGACGGTGTTCTCGTCGTGCCCGAGTCCCTGGTCGCCCCTTTCGGCGACGCGCATGACGCCTTCACCTTCCTGCGCAGCCAGCTCCCGAAAGACTGAGCGGCGGCTTTGCCGGCGAGCCGCCCGGAGCTTGGACGCGCCCATGTCGCCTGATACTCTCTTGTTGAACGAGGCTATCGCGAGGGTCGGATGAGACCGGACAGGGAAAGGTCGCCGCAGGCGGGGCGCCTGGTGTTCCAGGGTCCGTCTCTCGCACTGCTCGTGATCCTGACGTGGATGGCAGTTGCACTGCCGCCGGCGGCGACCGCGGAGCCGCAGCCGCGCACCAAACTCGTCCTCTACCCCTATCACGGCATCGCCGGCGTCGACGCCGGCGCACTGGGCGCTGATCTCGAGGTCTACCTGACCGACAAACTGCGCAATCTCTACGGCAACTTCGCGACCCATCCGGTCGCCTCCTACCTGGCCGGCCTGCGTATCGAGAGGCTCGCCGCCAAACCGGCCAGCGCCGCGGAATTCAGCGCCGAGTGGCGCCGACTCGACGCGCTGCTGCTGATGGACGGCGTCATCGTTCCCGCCGACGGCGCGAGTGTCGCGAAGAGCAGCATCTACCTGGGCGACCTCGGGCGCAACGCGCCGGGGAAGCCGACCGAGTTGATCCATGTCGACCTGCCGCTGCGCGGCGAGGAGTACGGCTCGATCGCCGACAGCCACTCGGTCGCGGCCCTGTACAGTCTCGCGCTCGATGCCAAGGAAAACGGTCTGGCGAAAGACTTCTACGTGAAGGTCGCCGCACGGGCGCTGGAGATCGTGGACACCCTGAACGCCGGACCCTCGCCCGCCCCCGACCTGAAGCGCCTGAGGTGCGGCCTGCTGTCGCTGATCGCCGAGGCGACCGGCATCCCGGTCATGGATGAGGGTTGTTAGGCCGTGCGGGGCCTGCGACGCATCGCTGCACTCCTTGGCCTGATCGGCTGTCTCCTCGCCGCGGGCGCCCGGGCAGACGCGCAGCCGCTGCCGGAGCGCCGGCTCCTGGTGCCGGCCTTCCAGGGCGCGGACGAACTCGGTACCCGTGTCGCCAACGTGCTTGCGCTGCAGATTCACCGCACCTTCCGCGCCAATGACGGGAAGCAGCCCGGGGAGCCTTTCGGCCGCGGCACCCTGCTGTGGGACCCGGAGCCGTTGGGCGAGATGAGCTACGCTGAAGCGATACGTCGGGCAATGGGCATCGGGGACGCCCTCGACTTGAGCTCGCTGGCCCATCTGGTGCTCTGGGGACGGGCCTACACGCTGGGCGATGACGTCGTCGTCCAGGCCTATCTCACCGCCACACCCGTGCTGTTTCGCCTCACCAGGCCCCGACACGAACTCTGGACCGTGGAATACCGGGCGGACGGTGCGGATCAAGCGATCCGTTTGACCGCGGATCTACCGAGCAATCATTTTGCTTTTGCCCCGGTGTTGCTGTCCCGCGAAGCCGTCCGGCGCTACCGCAGTATTCCCGCCCTGACCCTCTATGCGGACCGCACCTTCACCCGCCCCGTGGGACAGATCGGCCCGGCGTTCAGAGCGCTGCGCTACGAACCCGGCGCCGTCTTTCTGCGCTCCGGCGACACCGAGGGCTGGGTGCCGCTGCCGGACCTCAGCAAAGGCGAAAGCGAGGTGAGCATTTTCACCAGCGCGGTGTTCAGGCTGCTGCGGGCCGACTGGGCCGGCGCAAGCACACTGCTCGAACGGGTCCTGCAGATACCGCGGCTGCCGCGCAGCGTCCGCATCGACGCCTTGTTGCTGCAGGGGCTAGCCCAGGAGAAACAAGGGCGTTCGGGTCTGGACTGGATCCGTAAAGCCTTGCAACTCAATCCCTACCGTGTCGAGACCTGTCGCTATCTGCTGCAGGCCGAGATCACGGCGCTGGGGCGCGAGCCCTCGAACGCACACCCGGCGGAGGCGCTCGAGCATAGCCTCGCGCGTTGCCGCACCCTGTTCGATCCCAATGAGGAGTGGTTACAAAATGTCGACGCTGTCCTTGCCTCCTTCCGGCGCTGATCGAAACGCCGGCGTTTCCCGACGCACTGTCCTGTTCGCCTTGCCGCTCGGCATCTGGCTGCTGGCAAGCGGCAAGGTCCGTGCCGGCTTTCAGGTGCAAGGCGAGCTTCGTACCCTGCCTCCCCCGATGATCGAGGCCCTGCAACGCAGGCTCCACGAGATGGACTACGACCCCGGCCCGGTCGACGGCCGCTGGGGCCCGCGCACGGCGGGCGCCTATGCCGCCTTCTGTCAGGCCTCCGATCTCCCGCTGTCCGATCGGCTGACGCGTGAACACATTCGGGCCCTCTGGGACGTCGACTTCGATCCGGAAACGACCTCGGGCGCGGAGATGGCGATGTTCCTCGAGGCCATCGGCGTCCACTTCTAGTGGGGCTGCTTGGTACTTGTGCGGGCTTCAGTACAAGATCAAGCAGGCCGGCGTGACTTGTCGGAGACGCGCCCCCGCGTCGAGGCCTTGTTCGAGGCCTCTTCGCGGCGAGGCGCCGCTCCTTCTCGATGATCCGGCCAGGAGACGATCGGGTGATCTTCGATCCGGATGGCTGATGTCCTCAGCCAGTGTCACCCGGATAAGCCCCGGGCTCGCAACGCGCTGAGTTCACCCACCTGCCGTGCTGTCGAGAATGGCGAGATGGTGATCTATCTTTACCGTAATGAATGACCAGAGATCCGCTGCCTGGCGCTCGGTCCGGCGAAACCCTGCGGCGCGCACTCGGCGTTGAGGCGACAGCACCGTCCCCGTTGCCCGCGACGGTGAGTTTTTCATCATCAACTACCTGCAGCCCGGCGATCGGGACCGATTGTCCCGCTCCGAGCTTCGGCGCAACGAGGACGCGGCGCTGCTCATAACGGACCGTGACGAGATCGTGGGCTATGCGGCGAATGCAAGCGGTGAGCTGCTCATCCTGGAGACCGACGATGCGTTTATCGATGACCGGGATCGCGATGAGAGTGACCGGACCGTGTTCCTGAGGACCGGAGACGGCTATCGGCGGCTGAAGAACGGCGTTGTCGAGGCGTACGGGCGGATCCTGCTCCACCCTGACCCGCGCAACCTGACGTTCATCGGTCGCGATCCGGAGACCCGTATCGCCCGGCTCTATGCGATCGCGCCCGATGCGGAGGACCCGGCTGTACGGGGTGTTCGCCGTATCGGCAGTTCGGAAGCGCCGGCCGATGTGATTCGGTTCTTTTCCTCGGGATCGACCGACGACCTCCTCATGGGCACCGAGGGTGATCGCCTGGAGCTTTGGAACATGGGCAATAGCCCCCGCCGGATCTTTCGGTCCCAGGTCGGGCTGACCGGTTTTACCCAACTGCCCGGCAAAGGGCGCCTCCTGCTCTGGTACGACGACGGTCGCTCCTACGTACTCGACGCCAGGCTGATAGACCTGGCGACGGCCGCCGCCGGGAGTAAGGACCCAGGGGATATTGAGCGCTTCCTGCGGTTACCTCGAAGGAAGAACTGTTTACCGGCAACCGATTGGACCGGAAGATCGTCGAGGAGCAACAGGCCCTGATGCGGCTCGATTGATTCGGCGCCGGCCAGCCGATCTCACCGGCCGGCCGGAGAATCGGGAGTACGCCGCAGGATCCTGCGGCCGGCCTCCAGATCGGTTCAATCTCCGCCTGATCCCGGCATGACCAAGGCCCGCGGCAGCCCATGGCGTTCCGGCCAGTCGACGAAGGGCGCATCCGTGGCCCCGACCGACAGTTCGATCAGGCTCCACCCGGCGTCTGCGTTGGCCGCGCGCCGCACCAGGGCGACGAAATTGTCGTCGAAGTAGCCTTCGGCCAGGTCCTGCGCATACGGCGTGGCGGAATAGTCGATGGGCGTCCGATCCGCGCTCAGCGGCCGGCCGGCGACGAACGCCCAATCGCCGTCCTGCCTGAACGTCTCGACCTCGAGCGAGACCGGCATGCCGAGCTCCCCGGCGATCGCATCTTCTATCGCCGCCTGTGGGGTGTCGAACACCGGTTCATCGACCGAGACCGAGGAACATCCGGCGACCAGTGCCCAGGCCAGGAGCAGCGCCACGGTAAACGCCCGTGCCGAGACGACGATGTTCAAGGCCTCTCCGCCCCCTTCCGCGGCCAATCAGGTAAACGCGATGAAGTCGTAATTGGAGCTGGCGACCCCGCGCTTGCGCCGGCAGGCCTCGAAGCCTTCCCGAACGCCCTCGTCGTTGGTGTTGCCTTCGATCGTGGAGAACACGAGCTCGGCCGGATTCCCGGCGCCGGCCGTCGCGAACCCCGTATGCGTCCAGTCGGTGGCGGTGCGGCGACGCAGAAAGACGCAGGCGGCCCCGAAGTCTCCCCAAGGCCGGCGCCCCGACGACACCTCGCGTTCGTGCACGAACAGTCCGGCTGCCTTCGCCTGCGAGGCCAGGGTATCGCAGGAGACAGACCCTTTAATCGGCGGCTTGTCGTTACGGTAGAAATAGGCCTGTTGCATGACCAGGGTGACGAAACCGGCGCACCAGGCCCAGTGCGATCCGTCGTTGCCCTCGCAATAGAGTCGCACCCAGGGGCCGCGGTTGGCGCCACCGATCTCGATCGGATGTTCTTCGACATGCTGATTCGCCACCGCCAGCACGGCCTGCTGCGGCGTCATGTTGATCACCTTGGCGGGCGCCTTGAGGGCCGTCGTCATCGGTTTAACCAACGAGTTCCAGGTCGCCGCGTCCACCTCTCCGGTCGGCGACCGGCGTTTCAGGCGCTGATAGTCCTTCACGCAGGCCTGCGTCGCCGGGCCGAAATCACCGTCGATACCCGTACGGCAGTCATGAAAGTTCAGCCATTCCTGGACGCGCTGCACGGTCTGGTTTCTCGCACCGCGCTTTACGGTCTTTTTCGGCGGATCTATCTCGCGGCGGATATACGCGGGGACCTTGTCGAAGTTGATAGCCATAGTGCCTGCTCCTTGGTGTGAGACATCTGCGACGGCACTCGCCGATTGACGGTCGATTTCGAGATGGTGTCCGATTCGGCGACGGAGCTCCGGTAGCCCGTGCCGGCCGTCTTGCCGACGAGTCTTATCGAAACCGAGTCGTCGCGCAACCCGGTTGAGCCGGCGCGACGCCGCCCCTCGCGCGGCGGCGTACAGTGGGCGGCGGGTCGGTATTCAGTGGCCAGCGGTCCGGTGATCAGTTGCCGTATCTCAGCCGAGAAGCCCGCCGTCGTTTCGTCTTGATCTCTCGGTTCTTCGACCTGGACCGCTACTGTCGAGGCAGACTCGGTGTTGCCCGAGGGGGGCACGAACGGCTTGATAGCCTCGGCGAGCCGACCGAACGACGAATCCTTCCGATCACCCTGCCAATGCGACAGGTCCTCGGCATGCACACCGCGGAAGTACACCGGGGCGTACCTTTTCCAGAAAAATCGGCACCAGCTTGTTGTCTTCGTCCGCCGCATGGGCCTCGGCCAGAACCCAACGCGACGACTCGGAATGACGGCTCCAGGCGACGATGACACAGGCGGCGGCGTCGAGCGCCTCGTCAATCACCGAGCTGAAACGCTGCCCCGCCCGGATATCGTCGCGATCCCACCATACGTCCCAACCCTCCTCCTCGAGACAACGGGCCAGGATTGCGATCCGTTCGCGATCCTCGCGGGCATAGCTGATGAAAACGGCGGCGGAATCCGCCATCTGTTGAGCGACGGGGCGTCCTTGTGGACTGACGCCAAAGGATACTCAGAACCACACGTCGAAGCGACCTGACCGGAATGGCACTTGCTTAAGCGATTCCTCTATCGATGCAGGGTAGGTTAGGCACGCTGTGGGTGCCGTAACCCACCGGCTGTGCCGACAGGCACACATTCAACCGGCGTTGAGCTGCTGCGCAACGCTTGGTGGGTTACGCAAAAAACCGCTAACCCACCCCGTTTATGCTTAAGGAAGTGCCATTCGACCTAACCGGGCCGGTGGATGCCCGCGATCTCCGCCAGGGCAGCGATATAGATCTGCATTTCCCTGCGATTCCCTTCCAGCGCCCGAAAATTGAGACTGAGGGACTTGATCTCGAATGCCACGACCTGTGCTCCTACTCCTTTATGTCGATCAACACGCATGTTACCGCCTATCCCATCGAACTCTATACCGAGGCGTTGGCTGGCATGGCGTTTCCGCGGGCACGAGCTTCATTCCAGTTGTGGGAGGCCAGCCCTCGGGCCGATTACGGCCTCCGGCCGGGCAAGTCGCGGCGAGTCGCCGGTGGTGTGGGAGGTGCGCCCCCGCGCCGAAGCGACCTGGTTAGAGGCACCTTCGCGGCGAGGCGGCGCTCCCACACGATGTGGGGGCCAAGATACGATCAGGTGATTTTCATTTCGGACGGCGAGTGCCCGAAGCAATCGCCGTTTGATTTCATCGCACAAATTGTATCGGCCGGCCTGGCGACTCGGACAATCATAAGGCGTGTCGTGGACACGGTTGGCGGACTGTCTCGGCCCGGTGAGCGTCGAGGCGATCGGCGGAGAACCGCGGATTCACGGGTGCCCGGATGGGCTAGACTTGGACCAGCAGCACGGCCGCGGATGCCGCATCGGCCGCTCCGAGACCCACTGACTGCCAGGTCCAAGATGTCGAAACCACCGCTTCTCGTCCACGTCATTTTCCATCCGGCCTCCGACGATGCGCGCGAGCTCGCCAGGACGATACACCAGGCCCTTAATGACGATGCCGCGGTTCCCGGTCTACGAGTGCCGACGGTGTTCTGCCCGTCCGATGGGGTCTCGCCTCCTGCACAGTACGACCATCTCGACGAGGCGGAACGCAGCTTCGTGGTGGTGCTGGCCGATGCCCACGTGGTGGACAGGGACAGCGATCAGGAGCGCAAGTGGTCAAGCTTCATCGGCGATCTGTGGCAACGCTGCCAGGGATCGCCGCACCGGTTCTTTCCGGTTCAGCTGCATTCGGCCGCCTGGGACTTCGATGATCGCCTGAGCGGCACCAGCTTCCTCCGTGCCTTCTCCGAGCCGGACAAGGACTTACGTGGCGCCCTGGTGGTACGGCGCCTGGTCATCGAATTAAGCCGGCACCTGGCGAACGAGCCGCAAGGGACGAGCGAGCGGAGCAAAGCCCCGGTTAAGCTGTTCCTGAGTCATACCAAGGTCGACGTCGACTCAGATCCCAGGGTCATGGAGGCGCTCGACAGCTATCTCAAGCACAGTCAACCCGTACGGGCCTGGGAGGACTCCGGCGACATCGCAGCAGGATCCGCCTTTGCCGAAGAAATCGAGGACGGCGTCAAGGACAGTTCCTTGCTCTGCGTGCTGACAGACCACTACTCCACAAGGGAGTGGTGCCGAAAGGAGATCATCCTGGCCAAGCAGCATCGCCGTCCGGTCGTCGTCGTGGCTGCCTTCCGCAGTCAAGAGGTGCGCAGTTTTCCCTATCTCGGCAACGTGCCGGTGTTTCGCTGGCCGTGCACGCCGACCGGAGGGGACAAGGCGGAACTGGCGGCGATCAATCGGGCGGCGGCCGCCGCCACGGTGGACCTGATGCTGAAAGAGACGCTGCGACATCTGCATGCGACCGCCCTGCTCGAGCAGACCCGGCAGGAGGGCGACGAGATCTTTGCGCGCCCGCCAGAGCTGCTCTCACTGCTGCGGGTCAGGGGCGCCCGCGCGGTGCTCTATCCAGACCCGCCACTTGGCAGGGAGGAGCTGGAACTGCTCAGCGAGGTCGACGTTCCAACGACGACACCGCTCTCGAGACTGGCTGCCGACCGGCCGCTGAAGGGCACGCAGATCGCCTTGTCGATGTCCGAGAGCACCGATATTCAGCGCCTCGGCTTCGATGAACTTCATTTCAGGGACGCAATGATCGAGCTCTCCCGCTACCTGTTGCTCAAGGGCGCGACGCTGGTCTACGGAGGACACCTGGGGGACGAGGGATACACGCGCGTACTGTTCGAGCTGGTTCGTGCGCATCACTGCCTGGAGGGCATCGAGCGGGTCGAGCGCATCGTCAACACGGTGGGCTGGCCTTTGCCCTACAACCAGGACCTGGTGGCCGAGTACAGCCAGGTCGCGCGTCTGAAACGCATCGATCGCCCAGCCGATCTGAACGCCTGCCCGGGCCAGGCGATCGGCGATGCGGTCGAGGCAACCCCCTTCCCGGCGGACCGGTCGCCGGAGGTTCGCTATTGCTGGGCGCGCGGCATGACGCACATGCGCGAGGCACAGGTGGCCAAGGACAGCGACATCGCCGCCCGGATCATTCTCGGCGGCAAGTTCGGCCCGCCGGAGAAAGGCCTTGGATCCGACGAGAAGTGGTATGCGGGCCGGATCCCCGGCGTACTGGAGGAGGTCGCCCTTGCCGCGCAGGCCGGCCAGCCGGTCTTCCTGATCGGCGCCTTCGGCGGCGCGGCTGCACTGGCCATTGACCTGCTGGAGGGTAAGGACCGACCCGAGGCGACCTGGGATTACCAGCGGCGCGCGCCCAACGCCGAGCCGATGCGCGCCCTGTATGACCAATGCGGGCAGGCCTGGTGGAATTACCCGGACATTGTGAATCTGCTGGGCGGTACCGGGGTGTCGGGTATCAACCCGCTGCTGAGTCCGGACGAGAACCGAGAGCTGTTCCATACTCGGGATGTGACGCGCATGGTGGAGTTGATCCTGGCCGGTTTGGGCAACATCGATGCACGGGATTAGTCGCCGCACATCGTCGCGGTCGATACTCGCCGGACCTCACCAACGATAAGCCCAAAGGCGCGATGCAGTTCGGAACCAAGACAGCTGATCGCACCGGACGATCACGCGAACACCAGCTACATGCTACCTGTCGCACACGATCCCGATCGCGGTTATTGGGATTGATCGCGATCGTTTTACCTAGGCCTTCGGAGGCCCACCAGAAGGCACTGAACCGATCCTTCGATTGGGCGAACGAAGCAGTGTTGGCCACCCCGCTGCGCGGCCCGGAGAGTTGGCGGACCTGAAGACCGGCGCCGTCGAGAAAGACCAGGCCCGTCGTTCGGCCAGCTGACGCTTTGGGCCACCGAACAGAAGGCTTGAGGCAGTCAGCGGGTCAGGGCGACGGCCGACCGCTGGATCCTGGCGAATGCGCGCGAGCGGTTCGGTCGAAAGACGAGACGGTCTATATTGGCTGTACGTTGTCTAGATTCGGGTTCGCTCATGCCGGGTATCTTCATCAGTTATCGTCGCGACGACAGCCAGGGTTTTGCCGGCCGCCTGGCCGCCGATCTGACCGATATTCTGGGTGAGGAACTGGTGTTCCGCGACATCGAGATCCCGATCGGCAGCGACTTCACCGATACGCTGCGTCGGGCGATAGCCGCCAGTGACCTGCTGGTGGTTGTCATCGGTCGGCACTGGGCCGCCGAGGGCCCGGGGGGACAGGGGGTGCGTCTGTTTGAGCCCACCGACTGGGTGAGAACCGAGATCGAGGCCGCGTTCGCCCAGGGCAAGCACGTGGTGCCGGTGTTGGTCGGCGGGACGATGATGCCGCCTGCGTCGCGCCTGCCACCGAGCCTTGCCCAGTTGAGCCGCCTGCAGGCGGCGACCCTGACCGACCGCCACTGGTCGAGCGACATCGAGGCGCTGGTCGAGCGGATTCACGCCTTGTGCCCGGGCCTGACTCGCGCGGATGCAGGTGACCACCGCGCCGAGACTTCGCCGGCCGAAGCGCTCGAAGACCTGGGCAAGCGCCTGCTCGATGAGGTCGCTTCGCGCGATCGGCAGCGTTCGCGTCCCACCTACATCGGCCCCAGCTTGGGCAGCATGGTGCTCGCCGCCTTCGGCCGCGGACTCAAGCGCTTCTTCGGGTCGGCGTTTTTGATCCTGCTGGTCTACGCCGGCCTGAAGCTGTTCGGCGACGCCGAGATCCTGGCCATGCTAGACGCCTTCGAAGCCCGCCTCGCGCTCGGCTGGGGGCGCCTGCAAGGCTACCTCTTGCGGCTGTGACGCACGGCGACGCGGCAGCGCGGCGACGTCACCGCCGAGCGGGCCGGTTGCGCCTGGCAATGACACACCCAAGGGACGGCTCACACAGGAGGATCGGTTGACGACATGGTGGTGGTCTTTGCGGGTGTGCATATCGAAGATACAGACGCCCCCTCCTGCCCTGAGGGGTACCACCACTGGTGGTTATCTCATTCAGCGCCTCGCGTGCCGTGCCGGTACCGGGCGCAAGCGGGACAGCGGCGATGCGCGTCGCCAGTTCCACGTGCAGCGCCCAGGCCGCCTTCTGCCGGGTCGCGTCGGCCTCGATGCTGACCTCGCCGATACCGAACGGCAGGCTGAAGCTGCGCGACTTGACCTTCAATGCCATGCACGTGTCTCCGGGCACGCTCCGCGTGGGATACCCGTGTAGGGCCTGGCGAGCGCCGACGAAACTGTCCGCAGGCATCCCCCATACAGCGTCTCGATCAGGCATGAAGGGTCCCGATCGGATCGGGTGCGCGCGCAGACGGCATCGGTTCCGATCTCTCGAACCGTTATAGCTGCGCCCTGTTGCTCGAGCTCTACGGCTCGTGTTCAATGGATGCTCTCACCGAGCCATCGCTTGTGTGCATCCCCGGTGGGCGGCTTGCGGAAGCCATCGGTCGGTCGATCCAGTTATTGTGCAATCCCAGAGGCGGAAGCGAGAACGATGTTTACGAAAATATTTTCGCTCCTGCAGAAGGCCGAGCTGGGGCGCGTCTTCATCAATTATCGCCGGGCCGACACGCAATGGGTCGCTGGGCGTCTGTCCGATGCACTCGGTCACTATTTCGGTGATGATCGCGTCTTCCGGGACATCGAAGGGATACGTGGAGGCGCCGATTTCGCCGAGGTCATCCACAGCACGTTGGGCACGGCCGACGCCGTTATCGTCTTGATCGGTGAAGACTGGCTCGACACCAACGACGGGGCCGGACAGCGCCGTCTGGATAACCCCGATGACTGGGTTGCACAGGAGGTCACGGCCGCGCTGGATGCTGGCATTCCAATCTATCCGGTCCTCGTCGACGATGCTGTGATGCCTGCGGCTGACGATCTGCCGGAGGGCCTGCGCCGACTGACGCGCCTCAATGCCGTCACCGTCAGTGAACAACGCTGGGACAGCGACGTAGCGCGGTTGGCCAAAATCGTCAGCCTGGATATCCCTTCCGCGACAGAACGGCAGCTCGACGGCCTGAATCTGTTGATCTCGGCCGCGCTCGTGCTGACCGCGCTGATAACCACTGCAATCCTGTTCCGGAATCTGGTCTTCGACATCGCCGAATATACCTTTCCGCCTGATTTTCTTTCCTGGGTCTGCCCCGAGACCAATGCCATGACGCCCGGTTCGTGCACCAATGATAGGCCCCTTAGCCTGGCACTATCCGGCATTCCTTTTCTGGCGATCGTACCGAGCAGCGCTCTGTTGTTCGTCTTCGCCCGTCACGTCGATGAAAAGCGGCGGCCCTATTTTCTGGCGGCCGCATGGATCGGTGCGATTGGCGCGCTCACTTCCTTCGTTCTCTTGAAACCGATTTGCGGACCCTACGAGCCCATTTCGATGTGGTTTGGCAGTACCGTAACGGCCCTGCTGATGTTTGCGTGCATGACCCTGTCCGGGTTCAGGCCGAAGTAGTGGTCCTGTGCGCTTTGCCGGTATCGTCATTGCTCGAATGGCGCCGGTGCTTGGGCGCGATCCATAACTACCCCTCGAGGTAACACCGCCAGATCCGCTGTCCGATCTCTGACTCATCCGCCGACGCCTGTCCCAACGCGCGTAAAACCAGCACGAACAGTTTCCGCGGGTCCGCGGTAACGGCATAGGCGCCTTTTTCGATCAGTGACTCGCGATGCCGGTCAGCACCCTGCGGCGACGTGTAAACGATGATCGGCGGACCGATTCCGCTCAGCTGCTCGATCAGCGTTTCACCCGCGGTCTGCGATTTGTCTGAGGAATACTTGCGTCCCCGGTCAGTGACGATCAAATCAGTCACGACCTGGTGTTGGATGGCCTCCCGTGCCTCCGTGAGGGAATACGTCCTTGTATCGCCGTGAGATTAGTTAATCTCACCCTTGCAATAGCGCAACTATTCCGCATCGTTGTGCCTTGTCCTGCACCCCCCAAAAGCACACCCTTCGCGGTGTCCAACTGAGGATTCCAGGTTCAAGCGCGGGTGTCAGCGCAGAGGGCGGCTGGCGGCGGTTAGCTCCAAGCGTACCTTACCGACACCGGGGAGTTTACCGGCGACAGCCAGAGGTAGATCCGTTGCCGCATCAACCCAAATGATAAAGTCACCTTCTAATCCGAGGAATTCGAAGTCTGTGCTTGGCGGAATGTTAGTAAATCCACTCTGTGGCATGGCGGTCTTTTTTACCTTATGTGATTCTATCTACGCTACTGTTCAAGCGACATTGGCGAAAATACGATTCGCTCGATATGGCGGCACTTTCCACACGAAATGGTACTACGGAGCGTCCGTCGGTACTTGACCTGTTTAGCTCCTTTAACGCGACAAACAATTGAGATAATTCACCAACTCGGGTATCGGGCTGACTACCGCACGATACTGTGCTGGTGGTCCAGTACACACCACAACTCGAAATCGCCTTTGCGCTGAAGTACAAACGTTGATGAGGTCACCTGATCAAACCTAAGGACATGTCTTTGTCGCCAACTCACAGGACAGCGCTACGCGAAAGCCGATTTCGTTCTCCCTTTGGTCACGATCCTTACCGTTGCGGCTGATGCAGCGCACCCGACGCGCACGGTCGTCCCACGAGCCGCCGCGGATGACGCGTTCCTGCTCCTCCGGGCCCTCGAGCCAAGCGCGGCCATCCTCCGGCCTACCGCCGTGGCCGTCGTTGTATACGTCCTCGACCCACTCCCAAACGTTGCCGTTCATGTCGTATAGGCCCCAAGGATTGGGCCTGTATTTGCCCACGTCCTGCGTACGCAATATGTTGCGACCGTAGTTGGCAAAAGCAGGGCTGATGCCATCGCCGAACGGGTACTTTGTCGCAGTACCGGCCCGGCAGGCGTATTCCCATTCGGCCTCGGTGGGCAGTCGATAGTCCTTACCTGTCTTCCCGCGTAGCCATACGATGTATGACTGAATGTCGTCCCAGGAAACGTAGATGACCGGCCGAACGCCGCGGCCCCATCGATTATCGTCGGGTGCATAGCCTAGACAGCCGCCATCGTCGACGCAGGCTTGCCAGTCATCGAAAGTGATCTCGTGGCGGCCAATGGCGTAGGCCTCGCTGATCTCAACCGCCACCGCGGGCCTCTCGTCAGACTGTGATTCGCGATCGAACCACGACGCTCCGATGCGAAATGCCCCCGGCGCCAGTTCCACCATTTCCGGGCAACGCTCACAATCGCGAAATGTCTTGGCCGCATCTGTGACTGGCACTGATTCACCACCATGGGGCGGACGCGCATCTTCGTTTTTCCCACCGATAAAAATGTTCACGAGTACGGCTGCTGTGATTGCGCTGATCCCGAGCGACGCCACCCAGGTTAAAACTCTCCTGCGTGGCCACCGCGAGGCTTTGCCGAATATGTGTTTGGAGACCTTGAACGGACTGCCTGCCGTAGCAGGTTCGGTACGACTGGGGCCGGCTTCGGCGAGGAGCGTCGAGACCGCCTTCGTAATTCGCAACCACTGTTGATGCTCATCCTCGCCATCCCAGTCGGTAAGGTCGGCCGCGTGCACGGAGCGGAAGCCCATTGGCGGAATCACCGCATCGATCAGCACCGGCACCAGGATCTGACGCTCCAATCCCTCTTGTGCCTCATCGCGCACCCAGCGCGAGGCAAGCGAGGCAGTAGACCAAATAACCATGACACACCGCGCCGCATTAAGCTCGGTGGTGATTACCTCGGTAAAAGTGTCACCCGGCAAGACCTCCCGATCCCACCATACCGATAGGCCATGCCGCTCGAACATGCGGGCGAGTTGCTGTGCTACCCCGCGATCCTCGCGCGCGTAGCTGATGAAGATATCGGCCATGGTCCTCACGCGTTTGCGGCGAGTCGGTTATCGGCTCGCCGTGTTACCAGCCCCAAAAAGTCACGTCTTCGTGCCGAAGTTGAACCCAGATCCTTGCGATAGGACAGCAGTTTGCGGAGCTGGGTAAAATTGCCCGGCGGGCTATGGCAGTCAACCGTCTAATACCTTCAGGGCACCTCTATCGATTCGATCTGACGCCGCCAGCGCCGGGGTCGCGGACCTGGAAATCGGCTTGGTCGTCGGACAGGTTGCACAGGGCCTGCAGCACTAACATCTTGAACATCAAGGTCACGTCGTGCGGCTTGCGCCCGGCGTTGCTCTTGCGATGCTTCTGCTGGATGACCTGCAACGGCGGCCGGAATGCCTGCCAGTCAACAATACTGTCACGCCGAGGCAGGGGATCGTCCAGTTTCTCCGATCTTGCCAGTCGGTCTTCCTGGCCGAAAAAGCCTGGTTGCATCCGATCTACCCTCTGTCTGCTCGATCGCTGCCATTCTGCCCGAATTCTCCGATGATTCGAGATGCCCGAAACTTGACTGCGACCGCGTCCAAGATACTCTGAAAATAAACGCCTTCGTTGGCCGGATAGCTTCCGCCCTTACCATTCAACATCTTCATTTTCATGCCACCGGCGTGATGCAGCGCAAGCAGATCCCATTGCTGGTTAAATACCGGACTGCCCGAGCTGCCACCCTCGGTGGGCGCGCGGTAATGCACCCGAGGTTTCTCGTGGTCAAGAAGCAGATTGTCATCGATGGAATAGGACAGGCCGCCGCCGCGGGGATGGCCAATGACGTAAACCCGCTGATTCTGGTCAACCAAGGGTAGCCGTTTTGCGATAGGAAAGGGCTTTGGATGCTCGACCGGAGAATTCAGGCTGACAATCGTGCAGTCCAGCTGGGTACGTGGCGAACTAAACAGAATCCTATCGACTGCATACTCTTCATTGGGATCCTTTGCTTCGAAACGGATGCGAACCTCGTCACCCGGCAGTGCGGGTTTTGCAGCGTTTTGCTCGGCGGGATCGTCACTGATGACATGTGCGTTCGTCACCACGACCCATTTGTCGGCGATACTGGAGTGCACATCGATACCACGCACAAGAAAACCGGTACCTAAACCATTTCCCGAACGATCGAAGATCTGCGCGACGCCAGCAGCACGGTCCAGCCCTGTCCGGTACCACTGGAATGTCTTATAGCGGTCCTTGCCGAGTATTTGCTCGAACTGTTTGTCCGCTGCCAGTTTTTCAGCGGCAGCCAAATTCTGTGCAGGGCTTTGAATCTCGATCCGACCGCCTTCCTGCTGCAACAGCGCCGCACGCAACAGGTGAAGGAGCTGCGCGTGTTCCTTTTTGCTATCCTCCAACTCCCAGACCTCCTCAAACTGACGCAAGGTGCTGGCGTATTCAAAGGCGTCGGCGGATTTATTGTCCCGGGTATACTTGATAATCCACTCCAGAGCTTGCGAGTAGTCCTTCAACGCCAGACTTGCTTCCCCTGCTGTTGCGTAGTCCCATAGATCTGTTTCTTTTTTTGATTTGATTTGTTTCAAAACCGCCTTTGCGGTTGCCACGGCATCGGGCACGGTCTTCGGCAAAGATATCTTGTCGCGACTCGCACGCTCAAGCAGGGCTGCGGTATTGATCCCGTGCCAGATGTTCTCAGGCTTCTTCGCATACTCCCCGGCATAGTCAAAAACCGCCTCTTGCAGACGTTTACGAAGTGCGCTGCCCGGACGTTTACCAGAAGCGGCGTCGATGTACATCTGCTTGCGAGCGCGGCCCATCAAGCCGCGGGCTTCGGAAAGTTCGTCATCATTCTTTTCTTTCTCACAGTCAAGCTCTAGAACCTTGAGCACGTCGAGTCCGGCGCTGATATCACCCAGATCGAGAAGTGCCTGCGCGTACTGGCGGCGAATGTTCGCTTGATTCTGTCCGGTCTGAATCAGAACATCGGCGACTTTGAGGATGAGGTCAAAATATCGCTTGCGGCGAAGGATACCGAGAATCGATTTTGACTGGTCAAAGGGATAGGGCTTCGCGCGTGACCGCAGGTGCACAAGCAGCTGTTCGCACAGCTCTTCCGCCCGTTGCCGGTTAAACGCACCGACGGCAACATCCAGTTCCTTTACAAAGCTCTTGGGGTTCGTAGCAATATTCTCCCGAATATGTTCCACCAATTTGCCGGATGCGGTCTCGACTTCAGAGCCGTCATAAGCCTTAGCTGCAGCGACGATCTCATCGAGAAGCCTATCCATCTTTGTGTTCACAGTCGTTCCCGATTCACAGCCCAAGCAGCCTCTTCAGATGATTGCACAATGCCTCTTGCCCATAGTACTTGTAGCTACTGTGGCGCCATTTCCCAGAATTCTTCACTTTCTGGTCAGTAATCACTTTATTGCCGCCCTTCTGGTAGTCATTGGCGATGCGGGCATCGAACGCCACCGGGTCAAGCCGATCGTAGACGTTGACCCAGGTCCCACCAACCTTGTCTGACGGAAAAGCATCGTGCTTGTCGTAATCCGGTTTGAAATTGTCGTGCACTTCGCTGAGACCGAGCGGGCAGCCGACGGTCATATAGGCGCTGATTGCGGGGCAGTCGGCGACATTTTTCAGACAATCGTATGAGATCACCGTGCCCATGCTGTGGCTGACCACCACGTGCGCCCCGTCCGGGTTCGCGCTGTCTGCCTTCAGCTGGTCAATGAAAAGCTTGCGGATATGATCCTGGACCTGATACTCCTCGTTAGGTCGCGGGGAGAATCTGGCGTTGAATAGATAGTGATGCACATCCTTCAGCAGTGCTTTCATTACACGTCGCTTGATGAACCAAGGCAGTGGTATGGCCTCGAACTGAAGCTGCTCTAATTTGTTCTCATCCCCATCCGGATCTGGCGGTGAATAGTTATCATTCTGCGGAGATTTCGTATCGAAACCGAGTCGCTTGCGAAAGGATTCTACGAAGGCTTTTTCCTCGGCAGGGAGGTCCTCGATCCATGCGAGGTCCTCGTCTGTTTCCGTCGTGCCCAGACCATCAGCAATGCTCTCAAAACTTACGCTGTCTGCTTCCGGCTCCGGGTACATGACATCGGCCCAGTAGACCATCGAAGAGGTAACACCATTAGCGGCAAGATCAAGCCCACCCTGTGCCAGCTCTGCTCGCCAGTTTTCAAGCAATCTTTTCTTGGGTGGTTTATTTGCGATGCCGTGTATAAACGTGACGTGTGGCATATCCAGCTCCCCTGAATGATAAGAATCGAAGACGATAGGCAGTACCAGAATGACAGAACCTTAAAGACAAGATAATTGCCGTCTCTGACGTATGGAACCTACTATATTCGACCCTACGCAGCGAAAATTCATTATCGAAAGATATTGCATCGATTGCGAGAATAGTTATCTCAAGGGCTTCGCAGCGCCAGCGTGCGACTGCAGATAGTCCATTGGCACGCCTAGAAAAAAGTGGATATCGTCTGCTGAGGCAACCGGACGGGTCTTGTCGTACCCACCGTCGTCCGCATCCAAGGTAAACCAAATGGGGCGGACACCATACCCGGACAAGTTGTCGAAGATCTTTTCATTGACGCTCCTGCGCCATTCACCCAGACCCTTTGCTCTACCATGAAAAGAGATCAGCATCGGTTTCCCGGTCGGATAGGCAGCCTCAATTACCTGCGGCGCATCGTCACTGGACGGACGTTGCCGCGGCAGCATGAAAAGCAGTATCGCAGAGTCGTAAATGAGCAGGTGTGACAGCCGATCCCTCCTTGTTGTTATTTGCCTTCCGGTGATCAACCCCCACCCCGTACCGAGACACAAGCGTCGTTGAACGATGCCTCTCCAGTATAGACAATCGTTGGAACTTGGCACCCCAACCCTTCTTCCTTTCAGGCGGCCGGCTTATCCCCCTGGCCGTGGCACACGATGCTGACGATTTTGCACGCAGCCAGCTACGTTCACACCCGCCGGGGTCGCTGCCAAATCGTTGAGGCCCGACAGAAGCCCTGCGACCTGGGTAGTTTGTGAAAAGCTTACGCCCCGTCACTGAAAACCGGTAGCAATCGGGTTTTTCTCAAAGGTTGTCGGTCTTCGAATGCGCGAGCCTGAATCCCCAGCGCGCAGCAGTCGGGCCACCCGGAACCTGGAAGCCCCGGCGGTGCATGAATACAATCAATAATCCGCCAACCAAGCATGGAAACTGTAGAGAAAAAACCCGGATACGCTAGCGGGATCTTTTAGCCAGAAACCACATGGAAACGTAAGCATGGCCCCTAAAAGAATAGCCTTTGTCGCTATGCCCTTTGGTACGAAAGAAACTGGCATCCAGGCCAGCACAGAGGCGCCAAGCGAGGTGGATTTCGATGAATTGTGGAATCTGGCCTATTACCCAGCCCTCACAGAGGCCGGTTACTTGCCCGTTCGGGCGGACGCCCAAGAGGGCTCCCTGATAATTCGGGATATGGTTGCCCAATTGATGCTCGCAGACCTGGTGGTGGCTGACGTATCGATTCCAAACGCGAATGTCTACTACGAAACGGGACTCCGACACGGAGGTAGCGCAAAAGGCTGCATGCTCTTCAGTGCCGACTGGGCAAGCCCTGTATTTGACTTGGCCCAGATTCGGCGGAGTACTTATTCCTGGGGCGCCGCACCACCGACAGACATTGACTACGAACGGATTCAAAAAGAAATTTTCGAAGCCATCTGCAAATTGGACGCATCCAACAATCCAGTGCGTGAATTGATCGACAGCGACGCTCTGACACGGGGTGAAAGTTCTCAATTGAAGGAAGCACGGGACGCGGCCATCAAGTTTCAAACGGACGTCAGAGCCTGCAAGCTCGAAACCGATGCGCAAAAACGCAAACAGGCCGCACTGAAGACGATGGACGACTACAACGCTGACTTCTTGCCCTCCTATTCTCGGCGCGAGCTTTTTGAGCTGGTAAGGGACGTATTGGGTTGGCAGGCCTTGATCGATTTCCACGCAAATCTGCAAGACAAATCGAAAGAACCTCCATTTTTCAAAGAACAGATAGCCCTCGCCAAGTGTAAAACTGGCGATACGGCCCGGGCGATTTCCGAGATAGAGACACTTATTGAACAACAGGGCCAGACGGGCGAACGTTTGCGCCTACTGGGCTGGTTTTACAAACATCGGTATTTCGAGCTCGACGATCGGCGCAAGAAACAGCTGGCCCTGAAAGCAGCGATCAAGCACTACGAAAAAGGCTTCAAGCTTGACCTCAATGACTATGGGTGCGCACGAAACTTGCTCGTGTTATACCCGTTGAGAGACCGCAACGTCGACGCCGACGCAGCTTCAAGAATGGCTGCCCACATCTTGAATGTCTGCGACCATAAAGAACTCCTCAGCACTAGCGACAAATGGGTATCCGCCACGCGCTTACTGGTGGCATTTCACACCAGGAACATCAAACAGGCGAGTAGCCTGGCCGACAGTGTCGCACTGGGAGGACTGGCGAACTGGGAGCTTGCACTGTGTATCGAGTTTCTAGAACTACTCGTCGAACAGATCCCGCGCGAAGATCAAGATGATTTTCATAGACTCATTGACGACTTCAAAATTGACATCAGCATTGCCCAAAACATCTTGGTGGAACGTTTATCCCCTCTGATGTTGGAAACAGGTCGGGATTACAAGAAATTCAAGACGGTGAAAGCACGCCCGGCCAAGCCAGGGGAAACAGTCGTGTCTGTGGTGGAATCAGGCCGAGAGACAGTCAATACCGCCGAAGCCGGTGATTACGTGGTTGAAAACCAGACTGGCGCCAGGGAGCAGTACATTGTGCCTGGTGCGAAGTTCCGACAACGCTATTCCGAGGACCAAAAACTCGCTGCCGAATGGAGTATCTACGCGCCTTTGGGCCGAGTTAAAGGTGTCGAAGTTGACCGCAGCATCCTGAACATATTCCAGCAGGAAGACTCATTTTACGTCAAGGCTCCATGGGGCGAAGCCCAAAAGGTCGATGAAGGCGACATGCTGGTGACAACACTGCCTTTGTCCGACAGTATCGAGATTTACCGGATAGCAAAAACCGAGTTTTTGGAAACCTATGAAGCCATTTAGCGGCGACTGGCTGTGGCCACGGCGCCGGCTGGCCGCGAGGGTCTTAAGCAGCGGGTAGATCGCGCCTGTCAACGCGTCACGGGGTGGGTTCGGATGCCGAAGCGTCGCTCAGAGACGAGTTTTCTTGTCAGCTTTTCTCGTCGGATCGATGCGCATCAGGGCCGCTGTTTGCCGGCCGGTGAGTTATTCGGGCCAGTTGATCAGTTTTACCTCAATCGGAGCTGTTCGGACTTCATCGACCAGCGAGGGACCGAGTCAATGGTTAGACGATTCGCGGTTGTCGGATCGGCGGGTTCTGGTTTCATGTGTCCGGGCGTTTCAAAACACCTCGTCGCCGGTGGGTTCAAAATGTGTCGTCTGGTTCATCTGTTGGCGGAACTTGGATAGTTCGTAATACATGCGGAGACGTGCCCGGCTTTGATTGCCCAGCGGGCGATGTTCCGGCAGGCAATGCCAGGGATTGAATTTCAGGCGCTTGGCAAACTCAAATTGCGCCGCGGAATCGAAAGTCTGTTTGGCGATATGTACCGTGGCGGCAGGAAAGAAGGGGGAGAGTTTTTCCGGCCAGCGCACGGCGGCATTTTCGATTGGCATTCTGTGCGGATCGGTTTGCAGCTGGATCATCAGATCAAATTCCACGTCTTTTTCTTGGAGTGTGCGGACCATGTTTTCGCGCAGGTAGTTGAATGGAATTCTGCCGAACGGTGCGCCTTCGATCTTGCTATAGACCTCGGTTTTCGGTGCGAAGGAATACATCATGGCCTGGCCCTCACCCAGCAGGTAAGGGACGCAACTCCAATGACGTTGGCCCAGCGGATTGTACTGGGTCTGGTTCCACAGGCTTTGCATGAAGAAATCCAGAAGGTGGGTGTCTTTGGGGTTGATGAAGTAGTAAATCGGCATATCCACTAGGCTCCAGTACTGGAGCTTGGCGTTTTCACGTGAGTTGGGTGTGACAAACGTCGGCGTGCATATGGTGATCAGGTCCTGGGTCGATTGTTCCTCGTCCATCAACTTTTCGCCGGGCACGCCCATCAGCTTGACGGCCATGCTGGTGAACCCGACATCGCGGATGTCCGAGGGTACGTCCGGTCCGGGGCCGGAAAAACGCACGTATGCCTGAAAGCTGCGCGGCTCGGCGAAGATGCCCTTGCGACAGTGTGCGGGCAGATCGTCACGGATGGTGACGGTTGCCCTGACGATTCCATGAGTCTTGGTGTTGCCGCCGCGTTCGTAACCGCCCGGTTTGAAATGCCCCCGCATTTGATCGGCCATCAGGTCGATGATCTCATCCAGGCTCCGCTGTTCGTCGTCGGCTATCCTTTCCTCGGCCAACGCCAGACCTTCGTTTTCGCGCTGCAGGTTGATGAAGAACTGGATAGCCTCGGCGGTGGGTTCGCGCAACAACTTATTCGTTGGGCGCCGGAAAAAGGGTTCCAGCCGACGCTCGATGTGTAGCAGTTCGACCAGGATGTCGTGGATGAACTTGAGGATCCTGCCTTGGCGTGAACGCGGGTTCATGATGGCGGGGCGTCCTTGCTGGGCGCGAGTCTGGCAAGGTATTTCAGTGCTCGCAGGCCCGGCATAAAGAAATAACCGCCGCCCTTCACGGCGATGAACTGTGGCATGGCACAGCTGATGCGTGCAGGTCCATGCGCGTCCGGTCGTCGGAAGCAATCCGTCGGTGTCTGATTGAGCAGGGGAACGCGGGTGCCGAGCACGGGGTCGCGTTCGTTCTGCACACCACCGAACTTGCTGCTGTCGATCCAGGCGTTCTGCACAAATTCGAACTGCCGTGTGATGTTGCCCACCAAGCAGACGAACTGCAGTCCGCGTTCGGCGACTGGGGCATTCGTTTTCATGGCCTCCTCAGGCGCTAGTGATGGGCCATAGTTGCGCCCGCGTCTTAAAAGGCGGTGAAAACGTGCCGAAGCGATCAGGTCGGCATCCGGACCCGATAGCCCAAAGCCCAGTGCACGTACCAGTCGGCTCAACAGCCCGGTAGCACCAGGCGGATAGTCACCGGTGCGCGGATTGGTTCTGCGGATATGTGCACCGACCGGGCATTGGCGGCCCGCCGGGTCCTGGACAAAGGTGAACTGGTTGTTGGTGGCGGTGCCGGGTACACCGGGTACGGTTTCCCGGACAGCGATCAGCGGCCTGCCGTCGCGCTGCCGACCTACCATGCTGGCCGCCAGCTGCTCAGGTTCTGCCGCGTCCGATTTGGCGGCCCGGTCGATGTACTGCCAAAAACCCGGAACGTCCTGCTGCAGTTGCCGGATCACCAGGTAGCAGCCGTTGCGTCCGAAGTCTTTCATGCCGGGCGTATCTTCGGCGTCCGGCAGCGCGGTCGCGCGGCTGTCGGTATCCGGGGCGATCAGCGGTCTTGGGGTATACAGTCCATACTCGTTCGGGTAACCGAGTACCACGTCGCCAGGCGCGAGCCAGTTGAAATACCGGCCACGGTCGTGCGGGTCCGTGCTTTGTCGCTGCTCCCAGTCGATCCTCGGTTGACTGATGCCGTCGACAAAGCCGAAAGGCTCGGTGGGTTGCAGTGTGTCGGTCGGCAGTTCGGCAACCAGCTCGAATGCCTGAGCAAAGGTCGCGTCGACTATCTCTGCCCGCCAGGCACTTAACCGGTCCCGTATGGTGTACAGCATCAGCAGAATGTGCGGCAACTGCTTCGGCTTGCCGCCCCAGTTCCAATTGTTCGGTGCATTGCTGCCGACATCACCGAGTCGGCGCGACCGGCTGGCATCGCCGGACATGCCAACGATGAACTCGTCGGAGAAATCCCCGATCACTGCGCGATCGAGGCCGATCGCAGCCAGACCAGCGGCAGAGAACGCAATTTGCAGCGATGTCTCCGGCGATGGCTCACGGGTGACGGCGTTGCTCACCGGGGCAGTTTCAAGCCATTGCCTTGCAGCCTCGGCATTCTTGATCTCGAGCAGCAGGAATGCGGTCTCGGTCAGCGATCCGTTACCGAAACGCAGCAGGACCTGCATATCGTCGAAGGCAATGTGACTGCCCTGCTGCATCAGGTCAGATCAGGCTTAGCCACTCGCGCATCGCTTCTGGCGATTCAGGGCGGAACTCGATGCCCTCGCGGATATGGCTGTTGCGATGCAGGTCAACGGTGGTCAGACCGGGATAGGCCTTGTACCAGACCTCGGAACCCAGCTGGTGACGCCGTTGCGTGTATTTGAATTGCATTTCCCGATTTGCCCCCTGTTTTATCAGCCAGCTGGTGGTGGGATAGCCAACACCGTGGCTGAAGCTCAGATTCAGACCCCAGCCGACTTTGTTGATGAAGTCGTCCATGTAACTCTCATGGCTGCCGTCATAGGTGCTGGCGAAAAACACCCGGTGGTCGCCGTCCAGAAAGACCCAGCGGGCGAAATGGATAGTCCGGATCCGGCTGAGGAAGCCGCGGTTGTAGATATGCCGGGCAAAGTACTCGATCAGCACGAGGGTGAACTTGAAGATCGACAACCTGAACAGCCCGGGCTTGATGTCGCCGAATACGTTGTATTGGTTGGTGACATCCCAGTCTTCTTGAGCAGCGAGCGCCGTCACGTACTCACGTCCGGGGCGGATGAATAGCTCGGGGTCGGACGTCTCCAGCTGACGCAGACGAATCAAAAAAAACGGCGCGATGAGGAGAAGCGCGGGTGCCAACAGCGTCAGCAGCAAAGGCACGCCGATCTTGTGAGCGAGGTTGCGGATCCACCAGACAAAGGGCGTCGGTTCGGACGGGGTCAGCTGCAGCTTGCCGCGATGCAACTCCCATTCGACATGGGTCAGCAGGCGCTGGCGTAAAGCATACGTATCGTCGAGGTCCAGACTCTCGATGTTGTTGTGAAGGAAGGCCGACAGGCTCTCATGCAAGGCCGCCTCTTCGCGGATTTGTCTGACTGTCCGCCCGACATAATTGATGTAGTTTACGGCCGGCGAGACATTGTGTGCTTTCATCCAGGACTTGATGTCGCCGCCGCTCGGGAAGCCTTTGCAATACGAGAAGATCTGCGAAAGCCCGGAATGGGCGCGGTCAACCAACTCGTCAAGGAAGGATTCGATGTCGCCATCGATATCGCCGATAAGCGCTAGTGACGGTCGCCAGGGTCTCGGTGATACACCGAACTCGCGGATCTCTTCCAGGGTATGTGATTCGATAACGACCAGGCGTGCGGTGTGCAGGCGGTCGAAGTCGCCAAACGGTATCAGCGGGTTGGCTGGGTCGGCCAACGCGGACTCCTGGTTCATGCCGGCCAGCACTCCGCGCAGCTTTTCCAGCGCGTCTTCATCAATCGGCGCAACGATCATGAACGCTGACTGAGGCGTCATCGGCGTTGCCTCGAGCCTCGTTTCACTGCGCCGTGTGCCGGGTCAGGGCAAAATCGAGAATACGGAATTTTCCCCACCAGACTTTGCCGAGGTACACGCCGGGCTCTACCTCGCGGATCTCGTCGCGAATCACCTTGGCAAAGAATGACGTCTTGGAGTAGTCGATAATGATCGTCTGCTTGCCGTCCAGCCAGCTTTCTCCGCGATATACCTTGGCGACGATAAAGGTAAGACCGAGTGGCAGGATCTTGTTGACCAGAACGCCCGCCTCGGCATTCGGGCAGAAAAGGTCAAAGACTTTGCCCTGCCAGGCAAACAGGCGCGCAAAGGCAGCCACCACTCTGGAGAAGAGGGAGCCGGCCAGAATCGCTGTGCCGCGTGTATCGCCGACGGGAAGCTGTCCAGGCTCGGCATTGCGATAGATGTCATCGAGTTGCGCTCGGGTCATTTCGAGCCAAGCTTCGACCGTGCTGTGCATGACCTGCTCCCCCCTGTCTGCTTGTCTTGACCGAATCGCAGCCAGGCCGCGTTAGTTCGGACCGTTTCTCACCCGGGCTGCCGACTCGTACACAGCGCGACGGACCGCATTCATTCTGCCCAACGGCTCATGCGCGGTGAGGCTCTGCCAGGGGTTGAATGTGGCGTGTTCGCAATGCGCCAGCTTGTCCGGGGTCTCGACCGGCTGCTTGGGTATCGTGATGGTCGCGACGGAAACAAACGGCGACTCATCCTCGTCCCAAATCACCGAGGCGTCTTCAATCGGCATCGATTCGGGGTTGGCCTGTTTCTGCATGCCGAAACGAAAACAGGCCGGCGCCTGCTGCAGGTGGACGCTGATGGCCGACCGCAACTGGTCTCTGCCGGGATTGACAGCTTTGGTGGTCTCATAGTCAGAGCAGGGCATGACCGAGTACTTGACTGCCGGTCCGTCCGGCGCACCGAGGCGGGAAGGAACGGTGCTCCAGTACCGGATGTCGAGCGGGCTCAGGTGCTTTTCGCGTGCCTGGAACACGATCCACAGGGATTTCAGGTGCGAGTCGAACGGGTTGAGAAAGAATCCCAGCTTGCTGTCTTCCTGGCGGGCGCGAATGAAGGCCAGGAAGTCTTCCGGCGTGGCCACGAACAGGGCGGGATAGCTGTTCAGGAGAAAATCTTGAAAACCTGGCTGGCCCCAAAGGACCGGGCCATCGACATCGGAAAGGCGCATCGACAACCCACGAATATCCTTTTCGGAATCGTCTGCCTCGGTCGCATTGGCAAAGCGCAGGAACGCCGGGTATGTCGCAGGCTTTGCAAAGACGCCGCGCCGCAGCACCTCCGGGATGTCGTCATGAACCCTGAATTGGCCCTCTACACAGGCGACGGTCTTCGGCTGATTGAAGCGGGGCACAACACCGCCCTGCTGTTCGCGAACGGTGATCGCCGCGATGCGTTGGTTCATTTCCGAGACCAGTTGATCGATGGACGTGCGGTCGTCACCGCGGGCGCTGTGTCCGCTCAGCGTCAGCAGCATCGCAAGCAACGCGGCTACGGCGGGCTGCCCGGCTGTCTTTGCGCTGTTCATCGCCATGCCTCGTGATGAATCAGTTGGCGAAAGCCGGATCGGCTGCAGCGTCGCGGCGCGGCTTCCAGTCGAGACTGTAGTATTCGCCGCGGTCCCTTGCCCAGGGGTCGAACGCATTCTTGACGTGCAACAGCTCCTGTTTGAGTTCAGGGATGGTGCGCAGCAGAACGCGTTTCAGTGGCGATACCTCCACTAGATGACCATTGACCTTCTCCGGCTCCAGGCAGGCCTTGGTGCCGTCGCTGCGCCGGGTAAGCGCATAGGGGCATTCGGACAGCGGGCCATTGTGCTGCAGCCAGTCGTAGCCCACGGTCGGAGTAGAACTCCGGACGGTAGCTGGAGGTGAAGAAACGGTCGCTAAACAGGCGACGGGAGGCATTTAGGATGAAGATATGAAACTGCGTCTCGGAGATCGCAAAGCCGTGCGGCCGGGTATATTCGGCCAGCCAGCCGACGACGTTGTCCACATCCTCGATATTGTCGACCACGGTGCCGTCGGGATGACCCAGGCAATCGTTGATGAAACTGCCGTCTTCGTTGCGTTGTACGTCAGAGATGATCTTGTTCTCGTCGCAGATGTGCGTGCCGTAGACCTCGCGCATCAGGCGTATCGTCTCTTCCTGATGTTGGCGCCAGGAATCGCTCTCGTCCCGGCGGACATCGACGAAGTCATCGAAACTGGTCAGCGTCTTCAGGCCGATCTGGCGACGAAATTCGTTGAAGCGGGGTACGCCGCGTTCACGGTCGCGAATGATATCCAGGGCGACGATATCCAGCTTCTTGCTCGGAGAATCCAGATGTGGCATCGGCAGGTTTTGCAGAAACACAGGCAGGTTGCGCAGATGAAGCAAGCCCAGACGCTGACGGCCCATGCTCAATGCCCAGTTGTCGATACCACGTCCTTGCATTTGCTGAGTGGCCTCGGCCCTGACGGTCTTGACCACCGGAATCTTCATCTGGATAGCGTTCGGGTCGGCTTTGTCCCGAAATTCGATCAGGTCCGGTACCAGGGCATGAAGACGATAGACGGAGGTGAACTCCTCGGGGAAATTGAACGGTGAGCCGAAGTGATTGATGCCGCCGTTGACATCTTCTTCGAGGTTGTTCGAGATCCCAGCCATCCTGTTTCCACCAGAGCATCCCTTCGGCCTTCTTATTGCCGAGACCGAAGATGCCGGCGCCCGAGGCCAGAATCGAGTAGAGGGAATTGGCCTTTTTGGCATCCTCGAGAATCGGAAAACCAGCCGGCCAGCTTGTCCAGATGTCCGGCTGAGGAAACTTTCATCCTTCTTCAGAATACGTCGCAGGATCTGTGAGACACGATCTTCCTCCTGGTTGAACAGTCCGAACCAGTTGGAGTTCATGCCGACGAAACAAGCGGTTCGTCATACAGCAGCTGGGTGGTCCACTCGATGGTATGTATCTTTGCGATCTCCGCGGCGACGACCAGACGGGCGACCTGATAGAGACGTTCGTCATCGACATCCTTATAGGCAATGACCTGTTCCGGATCGTCCGGATCGCGGAGTCCGGAATCGGCGTCCGGTGTCTGTCGCTGCTGTTCGCGAAACCTGTCGACGAAGTAGTTGTGCTCGCGGGTGAACAGGTTGTGATAGAAGCTCATGCCGATGTTCCAGTTGTCCGGAAAACCGGCTGCCTCCTGTCCCAGCCACTGGGGTTGCACCGGACAATCTTCGGAGTATCTCTCGCAGGCGGGCAGCAACGGCAGATAGTCGTCGATACACAGCAACTTGGCCGGATCGTCCGGATCACGCTGCACTCGTTTCTGTGAACGCTCGTCATGGCCGTAGATCTGCGAGGCATCCCACCAGGCGGTTACCAGATTGCTGGTGGTTTTGGGTGCACGTTTCTGATGGGTTCGCCGTCGATGATCGAAGGTATCCGGCTCGCTTGATGCCTGGTATAAGCGATGGTTCGCGGCGATCACCCTCGCGACATCCCAGGGCTCGCGCCTCTTCCGACGTGCAACCGACTGTTTCCAGCTCCGGCGCGTTGCGACCTTCGATAGGTGTGTGAAAACCAGTCGTGGGTCATGAACTGGATCCAGAAAGCCGCCAGCACATTGAAAAACGGTGCTTTCAGATAATCACAGTTGGCATCCGGGGAATAATCCGGTTCTCCCATGCCCTGGTTGCAGCCATTGTCGGGCTGTTCCCGGGTGAACAGTTTGCTGCTGATCAACTGCGGATCGGGCTTGAGCAGACCGATCCGATCGCCGTGACGGTTTCGGGTCAGCTCATTCAGTCCCAGCCGGGGAAAGGTTGCCTCAAACTGCATGTTGCGGCCAAACGGCATACCGGAGGAGCCCATCAACGGGTTCAACAGATCATTGCAGATCCCGGTCAGGGTGCGATGGGTGATCAGTTCACCCCGGCACAACTGTTCGCCGGCACCGCCCACGTCCGGTAAAGTGCGCATGGTCCGGCGGCAGACGCATTTCATCCCATTGTTTCAGGGTCGGGCCGGACCGGCCTTCGCTTCCTTTCAGATATATTCGTCGTAGGTCTTGGGGTCGAACAGGTTGAACTTGATCAGCTCGATTCGCTGATACTCGAGGTCCAGCAGCGCGCCATCAATACCGCGGCCGTTCGGGTACAGGTGTTCGCCGAGCGTGGTCACTGCCTCGCGCCCTTCCTTCTTTGCTGGCATCGCCGGTTGCGTAATAATTCTGCCAGTCGACCCACGGGCGATCACGGTACTGAACGGCTTTCTCGCCGCCACGACAACGTGCGGTATCCTCCTGTACCTTGCCGAGAAACCGTTTCGACCGATCATCCGGCACGTCGAGCAAACCGCGTTTGGCGGTCTCGATACAGGATTGAAGCTCGCTTTCTGCCTGTGCGATCGTCGTGAGTGCTAGCAGCAACAGGGTCAGCGTTGCCACGAGGTGCCGGCTTGGCTTTCTCAGGTCCTGTCTCAGGTACTGTGCCATTTTCCCCTCTCCCGTTTTCGCACGGAGCGCCATGGCTGTCGAAACGTTGTCGACAACTGGGTTTGCTTCCCTGCGGCCGTTGCCGCCATCCGCTCAGACAAGTTAACGACTGTGGCAATCTGCTGATGCCGGACGCCGGAAAGAATCACTAATTCCGAATCTGACACGTCATTCGAAGACATCAGATGGGTTTCTTGCCAGGCATCCCCCACATCCGGGCTTGGCCAAGAATCCATCTGCGTACGAAAAACCGTGTTCTTTCCGTCGGGCCGCCAGTTCCTATGTTCCGTAAGGCGATGACCTGGACTATAGAACAAGCAACTGAAACAGCAATCCAATGCGCGGGGAATATTGCTGGTTTGCGACGTGAACTATTGGCTTGACCGGTTATTTGCGCTACTTATGAGGACAGGGCTTGTCCGCTCTTCGTTGACGAGGCGACGAGCGCGGACACAAAAACAATAAAGGACCGAACGCGGTAGGCGCATTCCTGAATCTCCCGCATGGCCCACTAGTGGGCTGCTTGGTAAGTTCGGTTACTCTCAGAGCCCCGCTACCTGGCCAAGACAAGGCGCACTTCGCAGGGAATGGCAGGCCCTTTTCAAGAAGTGCAACGCGGTATTGGCCAGGTAGCGGGGCTCCCTTCGGGCCGGTCCACAAGCGCCATCGCCGGTGTTTCGCTCGCTTGACACGCAACGGCTAGTCCGGCGCTCGCGAGCCTTGCCGATGACGCTTGTGGATCGGCTGAGTGTTACCGAACTTACCAAGCAGCCCACCAGCCCGCATCCGTCATCGGCCGGAAAGCGACGATGGCTCAACAGACCGAACGTTCTCCACAAATGAATGAGTTTGCGCGGACCCCGAGATCGACATGCTGTTTTCGCCGTTTTTCCTATCCCGGTCCCGGCGGTTTCTCGCGCGCTCATGCTTACGGACGTCTTGTTGAATGGCGGCCGCTTGTTCCGCGCGAGTATAGGAGAGATAAACGCCCTTTTTCCCGATTCTCTCAGGTATTCATCAGACGTCAGTCGATCCTCAATCCGCCTTTCGAGGGGTTGTCATACTGAACCGCAGCCTCACGAGGCCGGAAATAGTCGAAAGACATGAAGGTTTGGGACGGTTTCTGGCGCTCAAGCCAAGCACTTCCCTGCCTACCCCACTTGGGGCGGCATTGTTTGTGCGAGATCGGTGGTACTTGGTAGATCAAAGCAATCGTGTCTGTGGTGGCGCCCGACACGGCGGTAACCGGGATGCATCGACCGCAGCGCTTTTTCCATCGAGGTGGGTGAGGATCTTCTCAATCACCTTGGCATCCTCGATGCACTGATTCGCACTGTTCCGCCGCCGGCCGGGCAGGTCTCGATGTCAATGTTGAACACGCGCTTCAGACGTTGCGCCCAGGTTATTGCCATGGATGGCATGTATGCCGGTTTTGCAGGAGCAAAAACCGGTCATCGCGGCGCGACCTTCAGCTGAGGTCGGGGCCTCCTGATCCTTCCGGGCGCCATGCTGACCGCCCCTACCCCGCTTCGCCGGGGTCACCCGCGCGCGGCAGGGTGCGAACGCTGCGTGGAAACGCGCCAGGTTGACCCGCGGTTTGGGCACCGGGCTGCAAGGCCTCTTTTGCCAGACAGCGACCGCTCGAGGCTGGACAAAGTACAGCGCCGCGCGCCAGCCCGACCAAAGCCTCGACACGACGGACCAGCGCAGACAATCTGCCGGGCGGATAGTTGGCCGTTGCACCGATTTCCGGTACACGGACAACGGGCGCCGCAGCGCCGCGTTCTCCACCTGCAACGACTACCGCGATCGGGCGGATATCGTCACCGAAATCAGAATCAATTGGATCAGCTGGTTCATGGATCGCCGGATCGACTATCACCTGCGAATATGCAATAGAATCAAGATACTTGCTTTTTCGGGACCTACACATGTCCGCGATCTTTCTCAGCTACCGACGCGACGACAGCTCGGGCTATGCCGGTCGACTGTTCGACAACCTTTCCGAACGCTTCGGGCGCGAGCGGGTGTTCATGGACATCGAAACGCTGGAGCCGGGCTTGGATTTCGTCGCCGGCATCGACCGCGCGGTCGAGTCCTGCGGCGCGGTGATCGCCATGATCGGCCCTAACTGGATCAAGGCCCAGGACGGCGAGGGGCGCCGACGCCTGGACGATCCGCACGACTTCATACGCCTGGAAATCACCACGGCACTGACCCGCGGTGTCCGGGTCATCCCGGTACTGGTGCACAACGCCAGCATGCCGCCGGAGCGAGAACTGCCCGAACCGTTGCGCCCGCTGCGCCGCTTGCAGGCCTGCGAGATCAGCGACAATCGCTGGGAGTTTGACGTGCGCCGCCTGGCCGACGTCCTTGAGCCACTGATCGTCGAACCCGAGGAAAGTCCGACGGCGGCACGCGTGGCCGCGGCGGCCCCAGCCGGAGTAACGCGCACAACCACAACGCCAGTGGCGAAAGTCCGGCGGCCGACCGACCGGATGGCTGGTAGCGGTCGCTGCAGTGGTCCTGGTCGCTGGTGGAGGCGGCTGGTGGCTCAGCCAGTCGACCTCTACCGAGCAGGCGCCGCCTCCGGTTGACGAACCGGTGCCGCCACCATCCCATGCCGCCACCCGGAGCGAAACCGTTGTCACGACGGGTCCGCCGCCCGAACCGCACGCGGACCCGGCGCTGGCGACCGAGTCGACGCGTCTCGAACCGCCGACCCCGGGTGAATCGCTCCCCGAAGCATCACCCGACCCTCGACCGGTCGCGGAGGCCGCCGGTTGCCGTTCCGGCGCCCCGTGGACCCTCACCGGACGACCTCCGGCAACGTGAGATTGCCGAGTTGATCCATGCCGCAGAGATCGATCTGGCGGAACTGCGGCTGACCCGTCCGGCGGGCAACAACGCCTTCGAGCGTTTTCAACGTGTGCTCGAACTAGAGCCGCACAACCCGACTGCCCGCGAGGGCCTGATCGCGATCACCGAGCGCTATCACGGCCTGGTCGAGGACGCGCTCGTCCGCGGCGCCCTGGACAGCGCGCAACGGCATCTCGACTCGGCGAGAGCGGTCGATCCAGGCGCCGACTGGCTGACCCCGTTGCAGCGTGAGATCGAGCAGCGGCGGCATGTCGCGGCGCGGCCCGAGCACCAACCCGAGCGCGCTCTGCGTCCCGACGAAGCGGACCGAGAGGCATGTCTGTCTGCCTGCGAGCGCCGTCATCGGGCCTGTCGCGCGGAGATCGACCGCCAGACCGAGGCCGACTGCCTGCGCAGTCGTGCGGAGACCTGCGAGCAGCGCTACCAGATCTTGCATGTCGGACCCAAGCAAAATTTTCCTGGGTAGGGTGTCGCTCGAATCGGAGTGCACCGGGGTGCACATCATTTGTAGCAAGTCCGCGGCCAAGGACTGTGCTGCAGCACCACAGATCGCCGAGGAGCGCTGCGAAGCTCAGTTCGACATCTGTACCCGGCGCTGCCGGGGCGAGGAATGATCGTCATCGCAAAGGGCAGGTCCAGGTTCGGAAAGCGACCGCTGGCCGGACACTGAGGATGGCCCGCGGCCGGAAAGATGCTCGTCAGTCCAGGAGCCCTGCGAGACGCTGAGCTTCGCTTGCCAGATCGGGCGCCCCGAGGAAATAGCCCGAATGCTGACGCCACCAATCCACGTAGCGCCGCAGCTGCAGTCTCGTCGAACTGAGGGGATTGTGCGAGGGGGCCTCTTTCAGGGCTGCGATCCGGTCCTTCATCTCGGCCAGATACTCCGCTGCAGACAGGTCTGTCCCCTCGTGGAGAATCCGATCCAGCAACGCGAGTTCCGCCAGGGAGCCCTGGGCCCAGAACTCGTTCGGCCGCCGGCGATCGACCTCTGCCGCCCGATACGCCGTCTTCCAGTCCTCTGTATTCACCGTGCCTGTCAATGCGGCGTCGAGCGCCAGGTATTGGACCCCGCTCCAGTGATGCGACGGGTTCGCCTCGAAAGCCGAGCGGTACCAGTCGCGCGCACGCTCCAGGGCCCCTCGCGACTCGAGCTGGCTCTGTTCATCCTTGAAGTGGCGGAAGCAAAGCTCTGCCAAGCGCTTCTCAGCGCTGCCGAGGAGACCGCGGGTCTCATCCAGCGCGGTCAAGCCCCCGGTTTCCGAGAGCAAGATCTGGAGATGGTCGATTCGCTGCTTGAGCGCGGCACGAATATTCATCAGTTCGGCGGCAGTGGCGCCTTCCCCGGCAGCTACCTCTGCCCGGTCCCGCAGATTCTTGAGCGCAACGAGCTGAGACTTCAGCCGGATTTCCTCCAGAAAGTCCGCGTATCCCTCGCGGAGTTCGACGTAACCGACCAGGCTCATCCAATCGTGTCCGGCCTCTTTGCGTTTCTCATAGAGTTCCACCCGGGCGTCATGCAGCGCAGTGCGCACATCGAGCCCTTCCAACAGCTCATGGTAGAAGCGGCGGACGAGGATGTTCGCGCCGGGCACCGTCAGCGGAAGCTGCGATGCCACCACTACCGGCAGACCGGAAACATGGAGCTCGTGGGCTATACTCTTCTCCGGTGTGATGGTGTCCATCTGGTTGCCCGCATCGCAGGCCGCCAGAGTCACGACGAGCGCGCTTGATCGCACCCCCTCGAACGCCTCCGTGAGCTGCTCCGGCGTCACCACGTCCATCCCCTCGACCGGATGATTGAATGCAATACCAAACCGATCATCGTCCTCGTCTTGGAGGAGATGGCCGTGGGCAAGCAGGTGGACGTGCGTGAACCCCTTACTTGCCTCGCGAGCTTTATCTACCGCGTCTTTGAGGTCTCGCAGCCGCGCATTTACGACCTCGACGAATACCGATTCCTGGTCGGACGGCGGCAACCATGGATCGAGCGCCGAAAGCAGTGCCTCGCGGTGCGCGTCCTGCGGGACCACTCCCCCCGCCGCCGACCATACAAACAAAACGCGCGGGCTTGTCGGCCGGCGCGCGCTTTTTTCCGTGAAGCGTCCCCGGACCCGGCGGGTCAGCACCACGCCGCCGCCACTGAGGAACAGGGGGTTGCCGTCTTTTCCAAAGGCCGCTTCGAAAGGAAGCGCGGCCAGCTCCGCCGCGTTCGCCACCAGGTCGATCTGTTGCAGGCTGCCGGCACCTTCCTCCAGAATCGACAGCAAGTTTCGAGCATCGTCTCCCGCGACCGGCCGCAGACCCAGGAATCGCGCGCTCAGCTCGGACACCTCCTGCAATGCTTCTTGCCGCTCCTGTTCCGACGCAGTGACGTACCGGAGCTTGCGCACAAGTCTGTTGAAGGGCCGCTGATCGATAGGCATCTCACAGGGTTGAACCGGAAGATCCGCCACTGTCCGCAGGTATTCGTCCCCTTTACGCAAGACTCCAATCCCCAGGTTCTTGAAGCGGGCAAACTCGACCAGAGTGGATTTCATAGTTCCAGACTCCATTCGAGAACAATCCCGTCCTTGTCATCAGCGGGATAAGACGTCCTGTATCCATACGCTTCACGCAGCGTGTTGTCGTCCCAGATCCCGGTCTGATCGGTGCGGTAATTGAAGAACAGCTCCGGACTTTCGCCGCCGTGTTCGATTACGCGCGCCACGGCCTCCGGGTGGGGATGAGAGAACTGATCGCCGTTGGACGAAAAGATGTAAGCATTGCAATCGAGCCGCTTGATCAGGTCGGCGCTTACGCTGCCGCGGCTGCCGTGGTGGGGCAGCTTGCACGCATCCAGCGCGAGCTTGCCATCGCCGATGCGCCCAATTGCCTCCACCAGCGTGCTCGGGTGGGCGTCGCCCGCCAGCAGGATGCGAAGGGTTTCGTACTCCAGGAGGAAGGCGATACTGCTTCCGTTCGCCGCCGAGTCGTCCTCTTCGAAGCGCTCGCGCAGGAGCTGCTCGACGTCGGGCCGCTGCGGCCCCGGCCCCGTGCCGCCAGGCCTGGAGGCGTCGAGCGTTTCGAAACGGCCCTCCTTGCGGGCCTCCTCCAGCTGCTCG